>NZ_JAGIOS010000001.1:0-635000 GCF_017876815.1 Sinorhizobium meliloti
AGGACGGGGTTTCGGCGAAGGTGGAATTGAGGAAGGAACGCGCCGGCGACGTGGCCAGCCGGAACGGATGCCGCTCGTCGGCCACCTCGATGAGGTCGACGTGATCGGGAAACTCGGGAAGCTGACCGTGTGGCCCCTGAGCCCCCATCGCCTTCGGTGGCCGGTTCGGCGCGGGCGTACCCGTCCAATCCGCCTTGAACCGGAACCTGCCGTCCGGATGCCCGAAACCGTTGAGGAAATGCGCCTCGTCGAAAGCCGGTTGGCAATCGAGCCATTTCCGCTCTTTCATCTCGTCGTAGCCGATGCCGTAATTGGCGAGCAATTGGTCGATATGCTGCCGTTCCGTCAGGCGGAAGCCGGGACAGTCTGCAACGCCGAGACGCTTTGCCAGCTCTTCGATGACGAAAAGATTGGTGCGCACGGTCGGCGGCGGCTCGACGACTTTCGGCCCGAGCAGGATATGCTGGTGGCCGCCACCGCGATAAAGATCGTCGTGCTCGAGGAACATGGTGGCCGGCAGGACGATATCCGCGAGCTGCGCGGTGTCCGTCATGAATTGCTCGTGCACGGCGACGAAGACGTCGTCGCGCAGGAAGCCGCGCTTCACCAGCCGCTGCTCCGGTGCGACATTGACCGGATTGGTGTTCTGGATGAGCAGTGCCGTCACGGGGCCGCGATGGCGAAGCGCTTCGGCATCTCCGGTCAGAACGCGGCCGATCTGCGACTGGTCGAGCATGCGCACATCCGGATCGTGAAAGGCGCTGCCGACGAGTTCGCGCTTGTCCAGCCGGAAAATGTCGTTGTTCGAATGGAAGGCGCCGCCGCCCTCATGTTTCCAGGAGCCGAGCACCGTGGCAACGGAGGCTGCGGCATGGATCGCGACGGAACCGTTGCGCTGGCGGGTGAAGCCGTAGCCGAGACGGAAATAGGTCCGCGGCGTCGTTCCGACGAGTCTCGCGAAAGCTTCGATCTCCTCCACCGAAAGCCCGGTGATCGCGGAGGCCCATTCCGGTCCGCGCGTCTTCAGATGCGCTTCGAGTCCCGCGGGATCGTCGGCGAATTCAGCCATGTAGGCGCGGCCCGCATGACCGTCGCGGAAGGCGACGTGCATGACGGCGCAGGCGAGCGCCGCGTCGGTGCCGGGCTTCAGGACCAGCCCCATATCGGCCTGCTTGATCGTCGGATTGTCGTAGACGTCGATGACGACGATCTTGGCGCCGCGCTCCTTTCGCGCCTTGACCGCGTGGGTCATGACGTTGACCTGCGTCGCCACCGCATTGGTGCCCCAGATCACCACGCAATCGGACTTGGCCATCTCCCTTGGGTCCGGTCCGCGCAGGGTACCGGTCCCCATGGTGTAGCCGGTCCAGGCCATGTTGGTGCAGATCGACCCGAAGAAGCCGGAATAACGCTTGGCGTGGCGCAGCCGCTCGATGGAGTCGCGCTGCACCTGCCCCATGGTCCCGGCATAGAAATAGGGCCAGACCGCCTCCGAGCCGTGTCTCTGTTCGGCCTTGACGAACTGGTCGGCGATCTCGTCGAGGGCCGTCTCCCAGGAAATCTCCTGCCAACGCCCCTCGCCCTTCGCACCGACCCGGCGTTGCGGCACCATCAAGCGGCCGGGATGATAGATACGCTCCGCATAGCGGGCGACCTTGGCGCAGATGACCCCGGCGGTGTAGGTGTTTTCCGCCGCGCCGCGTACGCGCCCGATCCGGCCCTCGGCGGTGAGGTCGACCTCCAGCGCACAAGCCGAGGGACAGTCATGCGGACAGACCGAATGGCCGATTGTCTTTTCTTGTCTGATAGGGGTCGCAACGTTCATGGCTTTTCTATATGGCATGGCCAGGGACGCTCAAAGCCCCATTCGCCATTCATCGAAACAATTGATCGCGGCCATCGGTAACGCTTATGAACTACCGGCACATCTACCACGCGGGCAACTTCGCCGATGTCCTGAAGCACGCGGTGCTGGCGCGGCTCGTCACCTATCTGAAGCAGAAGGACAAGGCCTTCCGCGTGCTGGACACCCATGCGGGGATCGGCGTTTACGACCTTTCGAGCGAGGAAGCGCAGAAGACCGGCGAATGGCGCGAGGGCATCGGAAGGCTGATCGAGGCCGAGCTTCCCGCGCCGGTCGCCGCCATTCTCGAACCATATCTTTCCGCCGTTCGCGACCTCAATCCCGAAGGCGGCCTCATGCATTATCCGGGGTCGCCGAAGCTCGCCCGCATGTTGCTTCGTCCGCAGGACCGGCTGTCGGCCATGGAACTTCATCCGGAGGATCACGAGGCGCTGCACCGGCTCTTCGAAGGCGATTTCCAGAGCCGCATCACCCGGCTCGACGGCTGGCTGGCGCTGGGCGCACATCTGCCGCCGAAGGAAAAGCGAGGGCTCGTTCTCGTCGATCCTCCGTTCGAAGCCGAAGGCGAGTATGAGCGGCTGGTGGATGGGCTTGCCAAGGCATACCGCCGGTTCACCGGCGGCATCTACTGCCTCTGGTATCCGCTGAAGAAGGGCGCGCCGATCAGGGATTTTCACGAGTCGCTCAAGGCTTTGGAAATCCCGAAGATGCTTTGCGCCGAACTGTCGGTGCGCAGCGATCGCGTTACCCCGGGGCTCGCGGGATCGGGCCTCGTCATCGTCAACCCGCCCTTCACGTTGAAAGGCGAACTCGACATTCTCCTACCCTACCTGAAGACACAACTCGCCCAGGATCGTTTCGCTTCGGGACGTTGCTTCTGGCTGCGCGGCGAGGCGCCGCTCAATCGAGGGCCTTGACGGATAAGGTTCTGTGGCTTCAATCTCTTACGACGACTCAGGGAGGTAGCCATGACTTGCAAGCTTGCCGCAATGCTTCTCACCTCGCTTTCCCTCGTTGCCGGCATGGCCAGCAGCGTGGCCGCCGCAGACTTTGCGGAAGTTCCCGTCGCCCGGCACACCTACGACGTCGGCGTTTGCGGCAACCCCTCCGTCCTCGGCTTCATCACCCGACGCTTCGACTACAAGGCGGCGAACTACCTGCGCGCCAACATCGCCATCGCCGAGATCCGCGAAATGGGTCAGAGCCGCTTCGAACCGCGCGATTACACCCATCTGGTGGAACGCGAATATTGCTACGCGACCGCGGTGATGACGGACGGCGTTCGGCGCCCGATGTGGTATCTGATCGAGAGACCATGGGGTTTTGCCGGCGTCGGGTCCAATATCGAGTTCTGCGTCGGCGGCCTCGACCCATGGTATGTCTACGGCGCCAACTGCGCTTCGCTTCGGTGATCAGCACCTGACGCATGTCGCCCAAAAGTGCGCAGCGGCTTTGGGACAACGACATGCTTGAGTACAAAAAGCTGAAGCGCATCTCACGAATTCGATCGAACGCGACGCGTTTCTGGCTGCTGCCGGCAATCGTCGTCCTTGGTACGCTTGTCGGCTGTGGCGGTGAAGACGGCAGCCAGACTGCCCCGAACCCCTCGAAAGATTTGGCGAGAAGTGCGTCAATCGCGCCTGCGCCCGTCGGCACGGGCTTCGACTTCTATGTGCTTTCCCTCTCCTGGTCGCCGACCTGGTGCGACGCCAACGATCCCAAAGGCAAGTCCGATCAGTGCGAAACCGGCAGCGGACATGGCCTGATCGTACACGGACTCTGGCCGCAGAACGAAAACGGCTATCCGGAATATTGCCGGACGCGGCACTCGGACCGCGTGCCCGAATCGCTCGGACGGCAATATTTCGACCTCATCCCCTCTATGGGCCTTATCGGCCACCAGTGGCGCAAGCACGGCACCTGTTCTGGCCTCAGCCAGAGGGATTATTTCGCGGTCACGCGCGCCGCGCATGAGAGGCTCACCATTCCTCCGGAATTGACGACTGCGGACGGCGCGGAGAGCCTCTCCGTCCAGGCGATCGAAGCGGCCTTCGAGAAGAAAAATTCCGGGATGACGAGCGAGTCGATCGCTGTTACCTGCGAAGGCAGGCTACTCGAAGAAATCAGGATCTGCTTCGACAAGGAACTGAAATTCAGGGCTTGTCCTCAAGTCGACCGACAGGCCTGCAGACGAGACACCGTCTCGCTGCCTCCAGCACCATGATGGAAAGACATCGGATGAAGATACTCTACTCGCCCGCCTCCCCCTATTCGAACAAGGTCCGCATGGCGGCTCATCATGCCGGAATCGCGGCGGAAAGCGTTCTCACGGAAACCAATTCCAATCCGCCGCAGCTGATCGACAACAACCCGCTGGGCAAGATTCCGACGCTGATAACCGCGGACGGCCTGGCAATCTACGACAGCCGGGCGATCATGCATTTCATCGATCGTGAAACCGGGGGCAAGCTCTATCCGAAGAATCACGAAAAGCGTACCCGGATCGAGATCTTCGAGGCGCTTTGCGACGGCATTTGCGACAGCCTGCTCGCTATCGTCTACGAGAAACGCTTCCATCCGCCTGAAAAGGTGCACCAGCCCTGGATCGACCGGCAATGGGACAAGGTGGAACGGGGGCTCGACCACCTCGAAGCGAACCTGCCCAAGACCGGCAGCAAGCTCAATGCCGGTCACTTCGCGCTCGCCGCCACGCTGCGCTACATCGAACTGCGCTTCGCCGGCGAATGGCAGAAGGGCCGGCCCAAGCTGAAGAACTGGCCTGCCAAATTCGAGAAGCACTTCCCGGATTATTCGAAGTTCAAGGCTTGAGCTTTTGCGCGTGCCCCTCATCCCGCTGCCGCGACCTTCTCCCCGCAGGCGGGGAGAAGGGACACGCAGCCCCGCCTTGCCCCGAATTCAACGGCGAAACAGGCCTGGCGCTTGCCGCTTAGCCCCTTCGCCCCTTCGCCCCGCTTGCGGGGAGAAGGTGCCGGCAGGCGGATGAGGGGCACGTAAAGCAGCCCACAATACAAAAAGGCCGGGTCGCCCCGGCCTTTTCGCACTGTTGATGCGGATCAGAACTTGACGCCCATACCGAGTTTGACGCTGTGCTCGTCGTAACCGGACGAGATCGTCGAACCGCCGGCGCGGAAGTCCTTGGAGCCGTAATCCGTGTAGCGGTATTCGGCACGCGCAGTGATGTTGTCGGTGACGAAGGTTTCGGCGCCGACGCCTGCGGTCCAACCGACAAGGGTCTTGTCGTCGGAGCCTGCCGGAGTCGAAAGCTTGGCATTGCCGAGTGCGACACCGGCCGTGCCGTAGACGAGAACCGGGTTCAGGTCGACACCGACGCGACCGCGGACCGAGCCGTTGACACCCTGCTTGACGCGGCGGCCGCTGGAGCGGGAGTCGTTGCCGGTGTAGTTTACGTCGGCCTCACCGCCATAAACCATCTGACCGTCCTGAACGTTGTAGCCGCCATAGAGACCGCCACCGAAACCGACCGACTTATTGTTGCCGGTCGCATCGGCCTCGCCATGGTGCCAGTCGATGGTGCCGCCGACATAGGCGCCGGACCAGTTGCGCACTGCCGGTTCGGTATATTCGGCAGCCGGAGCAGCCGGAACTTCGTCGACCACGTCAGCGGCGTGGGCGGCCTGGAAGGCAACGAGGGCCATGGCCGAGGCCATGAGGGTGGTGGTGAGCGTACGCATACTATTCTCCTTTCGAACCGGCGTTCCGTTTTAGTTGTTTCTCAGCGGAACACCGGACATCTGCAATTAACCCGCCCGGTTGACCCGAAATTGATCAGGAAATGAGGAATCTCAAGAGCCAAAATGTGAAATTTTAGTGGCGGCAACGCGACTGAAATGCGATGTTGCAGCGCAGACACAGGTACTTTATTAACCACGATTCAATATTAACGAAAGATATACTATAGCAATACAAACTGATGCAAATTACGGCTTCCGCGTTAATTTTTCAGAAATGAATCGTCCGGCGAGAGTTCCGGCGAGCGTTTCCAGCCTATATCTTCTGCCACTCGGCATCAGGATTCGAAGAACGGGACGAAACGTTGAAAAGGACACTCAAGGCGGCGCTCGTTACCGGCGGCGCCCGACGCATCGGCAGGGCAATAGTCGAGGATCTGGCGGCGCACGGTTTCGCGCTCGCCATTCACGCGAACGGATCGTTCGCAGAAGCGGAGGCGCTCGCCGGGAAGCTTGGAAAGACCGGCGCGAGGGCGGTCGCGCTCAGGGCCGATCTTACCGAGGTCGGCGCCGCCTCCGGGCTCGTCGCGGAGGCAACGGCCTTGCTCGGTCCGCTGGATCTCCTCGTCAACAATGCCTCGGTATTCAACAAGGACAGCCTCGCCGAGTTCGACGAAGCGGTCTGGGAGCGGCACTTCGCGCTGCATGTCAAAGCCCCCTCCCTGCTCGCCCGCGATTTTGCGCTGCAGCGGCCGGCCGACGTCTCCGGTCTGATCGTCAATGTCATCGATCAGCGCGTCTGGTCTCCAAATCCGCGCTTTTATTCCTATATGTTGTCCAAATCGGCGCTGTGGACGGCAACCCAGACGATGGCCCAGGCGCTCGCCCCCGACATTCGCGTCAACGGCATCGGACCCGGGCCGACGCTGCCCAACGAGCGACAGGATCCGCGTGATTTCGAGGCCCAGGTCGAGGCGCTCATCCTCAGGCGCGGTCCGGCGCTCGAGGAATTCGGACGTGCGATCCGCTTCCTTTTCGACACGCCGTCGGTTACCGGACAGATGATTGCACTCGACGGCGGCCAGCACCTTGCCTGGGAGACGCCGGATATTCGGGAGATAGTGGAATGAACGGGCAGACGCCCACCGATGGCGGCATCCTTTACGACGCCACGGAGACCGACGACGAAGACGATCTGGTTGAAGTGACCGAGGCCGAACGGCCGGCGCCGGCAATAGGATGGGCGGAGAGCCTGCCGGAAGCGGCGGGCCTCAAGGGAGCCGAACTCATCCAGGCCTTCGTCAAGCGCCTGCCGAACGGGCCCGGCGTCTACCGGATGCTCAACGAGGCCGGCGACGTGCTCTATGTCGGCAAGGCCCGCAGCCTGAAGAAGCGGGTGAGCAACTATGCGCAGGGGCGAGGCCACTCGAACCGCATCGCGCGCATGGTCCGCGAGACTGCGCATATGGAATTCGTGACGACGCGGACGGAGATCGAGGCGCTGCTGCTCGAAGCAAACCTCATCAAGCGCCTGCGCCCGCGCTTCAACGTGCTTCTGCGCGACGACAAGTCCTTCCCCTATATCGTCGTCACCGGCGATACGCGTGCGCCGGCGCTCTACAAGCATCGTGGGGCGCGCAGCCGCAAGGGCGACTATTTCGGCCCCTTCGCCTCGGCCGGAGCAGTCGGACGCACGATCAACTCGCTGCAGCGCGCCTTTCTTCTCAGAACCTGCACCGACAGTGTCTTCGAAACACGCACGCGCCCCTGTCTGCTCTATCAGATCAAGCGTTGTTCCGCGCCGTGCACGAACGAGGTCAGCGATGCGGATTACGCGGAACTGGTCAGCGAAGCCAAGGATTTTCTCTCCGGCAAGAGCCAGGCGGTGAAGGCGACCATTGCCTCCGCCATGGCCGAGGCTTCGGAGAACCTCGATTTCGAGCGTGCCGCGCTTTACCGCGACCGGCTGGCCGCGCTGAGCCACGTCCAGAGCCACCAGGGCATCAATCCGGCCGGCGTCGAGGAAGCGGACGTCTTCGCCATCCATCACGAAGGCGGCATCTCCTGCATCCAGGTGTTTTTCTTCCGGACGGGGCAGAACTGGGGCAATCGCGCCTATTTTCCGAAAGCCGATCCTTCGATTCCCCCTGCCGAGGTGCTCAGCGCGTTTCTTGCGCAGTTCTATGACGACAAGCCCTGTCCGCGGCAGGTCCTGCTCTGCGCCCCCGTCGAGGAACAGGAACTGCTTGCACAGGCGCTCAGCGAGAAATCCGGCTACAAGGTCTCGATCCTCGTGCCGCAGCGCGGAGAGAAGAAGGATCTCGTCGAGCATGCGCTCGCAAACGCCCGCGAGGCGCATGGCCGCAAGCTCGCCGAAACGGCTTCGCAGGGGCGCCTGCTCGAAGGCTTTGCCGCAACCTTCCAACTCCCTTACGTGCCGCGCCGCATCGAGATCTACGACAACTCGCATATTATGGGCACCAATGCGGTGGGCGGCATGGTCGTCGCCGGCCCGGAGGGCTTCGTCAAAGGCCAGTACCGAAAGTTCAACATAAAATCGACCGACATCACGCCGGGCGACGATTTCGGCATGATGCGCGAGGTCATGACGCGGCGCTTCTCCCGCCTCCTGAAAGAAGAGGGCAAGCCGGATCGGTCCGCAGAGCCGGGTGAGGATGCCGGTTTCCCCGCGTGGCCCGACGTCATCCTGATCGATGGCGGCCAGGGCCAGATGACGGCAGTTCGTACGATTCTCAAGGAACTCGGCATTGAGGACTGCGTGACGGCGATCGGCGTCGCCAAGGGCGTCGACCGCGACGCCGGGCGCGAGCGTTTCTTCGCCGAAGGCCGGGAAAGCTTCACTCTGCCGCCGCGCGACCCCGTCCTCTACTTCATCCAGCGTCTGCGCGACGAAGCGCACCGTTTCGCGATCGGCTCGCACCGGGCTCGCCGGAAAAAGGAAATGGTCAAGAATCCGCTCGACGAGATCGCCGGAATCGGCCCGACGCGCAAACGCGCGCTCCTCACCCATTTCGGAACCGCCAAAGCCGTCTCCCGCGCCGGCATCAACGACCTGATGTCGGTAAACGGCATTTCCGAAACGGTCGCCCGTATCGTCTACGAGCATTTCCACGAAGACGCCGCCAAATGACGGGGCGGCGCGGTTCAGCCTGCGTTCAGGCGAAATCCGCCAAATATGACAGGCGTCACGCAATGATCTGTTGACCTTATGGTCGCAAAGTCATTCTGTACAGCTGAACCCGGAGGGGATGAGGAAAGGCGTTCGGCGTTTCCGCCCGCATCCCGCTTCGACCACTAGAATCGATCGCGCCGAGACCCCAGATGGCGGGAAATGAGGACTGTCGTGTCCAGAGAAACCGAATCCATGCCAACGCCCATAGCCTATAGCATCCCAAATCTGCTGACCTATTTCCGCATCCTCATCGTGCCGCTGATCGTCTTCTGCTTCTTCATCGAAGGCCGGCTTCACAGCTCGGATTTTGCGCGCTGGACCGCGCTCATCCTCTTTGTCGCGGCTTCGATCACGGACTTCTTCGACGGCTATCTCGCCCGCATATGGAAGCAGACCTCGAATATCGGCCGCATGCTCGACCCGATCGCGGACAAGCTGCTGGTCGCCTCGATCCTGCTGCTCGTGGCCGCCGACGGAACGATCGCCGGCTGGTCGATCTGGGCTGCCATCATCATCCTCTGCCGCGAGATACTGGTTTCCGGCCTCCGCGAATATCTTGCAGCCCTCAAGGTCAGCGTTCCGGTGACGCGGGTTGCCAAATGGAAGACGACGATCCAGATGGTCGCGATCGCCTTCCTGCTCGCCGGTCCCGCCGGCGACAAGATCGTGCCCTATGTGACGGAAGCCGGTATCCTGCTGCTGTGGATCGCCGCGGCCATCACACTCTATACCGGCTACGACTATTTCCGCGCCGGCCTGAAACATGTGGTCAACGAATGAGCACGGTAAACCTCGTCTATTTCTCCTGGGTTCGCGAGCGCATCGGCAGGCCTGAAGAAACACTGGACCTGCCGGAGAATGTCGTCACGATCGCCGACCTGCTGGGCCATCTGAAGACCCGCGGTGAGGAATATGCCGCGGTTTTCGAGCACGCGAACGTCATCCGCGCGGCGATCAACCAGGAACATGTGGAGCACGGCGAGCCGATCGCCGGCGCCCGAGAGATCGCCCTCTTCCCGCCGATGACGGGCGGCTGAAGCCATGGCCGCCCCCGTCACCGTGCGCGTCCAGCGCGACGACTTCGACATCGCCGCCGAAGTCTCGGCGCTTTGCCGTGCGCGGACTGACATCGGTGCGGTGGTCACGTTTTCGGGGCTGTGCCGGGACGAGGCCGGAGCCCTCAGTGCGCTCGAGCTCGAGCATTATCCCGGCATGGCAGAGGCGGAGATCGAACGGATATGCCACGAAGCGGTCGAGCGCTTCGGCCTGCAGGCTGCAACCGCCATCCATCGCTTCGGCCGCATGGAGCCGGGAGCGAATATCGTCCTGGTGGTGACCGCCTCGCCGCACCGGCAGGCGGCATTCGATGGCGCGAATTTCATCATGGATTTCCTGAAGACCTCGGCCCCCTTCTGGAAGAAGGAACATCACGCCGACGGCAGCGCAGGCGATTGGGTCAGCGCGAAGGATGCGGACGACGCGGCACGCGATCGCTGGACGCGCCGCTGATCTCTCACGCCGCCTGAATCACGATGTTTTTAGGTCGGGTCGACCTAAAAACATGAGCGTGATAGATTCCAAGAAGTTGAGACGCGCGATGCGGGCGGAAAACCGCGCACACTTTTCCTCTTCCCGCTCTGATCAGGGAATGATCTTTTCCCGGCGCGTGACCACGAGCACGATCACCAGAAAGCCGAATATGGCGAAGTCCCGCCAGAGGATGGGTCCATAGGCGCTCCACACCGTCTCCATGAGGCCGATGCCGGCTGCGCCCAGTGCCGCGAATAACGGCGAAGTCTGCCCGCCGATGGCGGCGATGAACAGGACCTTGACCCCGAAGGTCAGCCCGGTGCCGAAATCCATGTTGCCGTAATAGGAAGCAGCGAGAATCCCGCAGAACGCAGCGATCAGCGACGCCACGCCATAGGCGGCGATATAGACCGCTCCCGGATCGATGCCGCAAAGCGCGGCGGCCTTGCGATCCTCGGAAACGGCGCGCCAGTAGCGGCCTGCATAGGAACGGGTCAACAGCCAATGGCCGCCGGCGACAAGGGCCATCATGAGCGCGGTGTTGACGAGCTGCACGACCGTCAGCGCGACCGGAAAGGCAGGGTTCGGCCAGAACACCACCACGTCGTTCAGGAAGGGCGGCAGCCAGAGGCTTCTGGTGTCGGAGGCGAGCCGGGCCGTTTCCATCAGCACCAGCAGGCTTCCGAGCGAGGCGACGACCACGGCATTGGCGGAGGAAAAAGCCAGGGGCCGCATGACGTAGCGGCCGGCAATAAGACCGGCACCTAGCCCGAATGCGAGCGCCGCTGTCGCCCCGAGCCCGAGCGCCGCCGGCAGTACCAGCCACAGCCGGTTCCAGCCGACATCCGCGAAGAGCACGAAGATTTGCCCGGCAAAGGCGAAGAGCGCGCCATAGGTCAGGTCCGCCCGCCGTGTGACAGCAAAGGCGATCGCGTATCCGAAGGCGAGCGCCGCATAAAGCGCGGCCACGGGTACGGCATTGGCGATCTGCTGCAGAAAATAGGCCATGGCACATCCGCGTGGTGACAAGCGTACTATAACTGGTAAAATGGCTTTTACCAGTTAGGATTTTCGCATGAGCTTCACCTGGACCGCACATCGATTCTCCGGCGGCGCGCTCGCACTGGACGTCGCCAATTCCGTGGTCATGCGCTTCGATGCGGAGCGCAGGATCGATCGCTTCGACGACCCGGCCGCGATCGACACCTTCGCCGAGGCCGCAAATCTCTACGGCGCCGAACGGAACCGTTTCGGCACGCTCGTCCCGGCAAAATCAGAGCGCCGAAATGCATTCATCGGATTGCGCGAGGCGACGGACCGCCATTTCCGCGCCCTGGTGAGGACTGAGGACCGGCCGGATCTCCTGGCCGACCTGCTCGAGGCGATCGCCACCGTCCTGCGTCAACCCGCAGACACGCGCAAAGGCACGCCGCTCGATGTGGCCACGGCGCATTCGGCACTTGGCCTCATTGCCGGACCGGAGAGGGAACGCCTGAAAATCTGCCCCAACTGCGCGTGGCTGTTTCTCGACCGCAGCCGCAACCGGAGCAGGACGTGGTGCGACATGGCGGTTTGCGGCAACCGGACGAAGGCCAGGCGCCATTATCGCCGCAGCAGGGAGGAACCGAAGCCATGAAGAGCGCCATGATATCCGCTCTGCTCGCCGCAGCGGTCGCTGCCGGCTGTCAACGCGAAAGCGGCAGGGATCCGCTCGAACTGACCGGCAAGATGTTCGTGTTCAACTATCGGCTGGCCTATGCGACCTATATGGTCACACTCAACAAGACGGAGCCGGTTCCGGATGGAAGCACTGTCGTCGCAACCTTCGAAAACCCTGCCGGCGGCAATCCGCTGACGCTTGAACGGAAGCTTTTCCCGAAGCTGAACAAGGTGGTGCTGGAAAGTCCGGACATCACCTGCGTGAAGAAGCAGAGACCCTATGCCGTGACCATCGAGGTCAAAGGACCGGACGGGACATCGCTTCAGAGGCTGGAGACGACTGTCGTTTCGGACATCGATCAGGACGTGATGCCGGCGAAGCCCCTTGTCGAAGGTCCGGCCTACGACAAGAACCCGGAGGTCTTCAAGGACGGCAAGGCGCCGGCGCGCTTCGAGACCGCCACCTGTCCGACGTAAAAAGCCGGAGCGTCGCCGCCCCGGCTTGAAAATCACTTTGCTGGTTTACCGATTAGCCGACGATCTCGGTGCCGGAGAACCAGTAGGCGATTTCCTCGGCAGCCGTTTCCGGGGCATCGGAACCGTGAACCGAGTTTTCGCCGATCGAAAGAGCGTGGACCTTGCGGATCGTGCCCTCGGCAGCGTTGGCCGGGTTGGTAGCGCCCATGACTTCACGGTTCTTGGCAATGGCGTTTTCGCCTTCGAGAACCTGAACCACGGTCGGACCCGAGGACATGAATTCGACGAGCTCGCCGAAGAACGGGCGCTCCTTGTGCACGGCATAGAAGCCTTCGGCTTCGCGGCGGCTCATCCAGACGCGCTTCGAGGCGACGACGCGAAGCCCGGCATCCTCCAGCATCTTGGTGATGGCGCCGGTCAGATTGCGCTTCGTCGCATCCGGCTTGATCATCGAAAAGGTACGTTCAATCGCCATTGGCTCAATTTCCCTTGCTCTTGAGAAGTGGCGGTTCATTAGCCGCCAATTCCGCGCAAAACAAGGGGGCGCGGCGATGATTCGCCCCCTCGTGCCGTAGTTTCACGCTGCTGTCACGCTGCGGCCCAGGCCATCGTGAAGGTCAAGGCAACGCTCGAACCAGTCGGTGACGACGTCGCCTGCGGCAAGCAGGCGATGTGGCGAAACGATGCGTGCCCATTGCAGCGCGCCGAAGACGATATAATCGGCAAAGAGCGGCCTGTCGCCGCCGAGGAACGGCTGAAACTTCAGCATGTGGCGGATCGGTTCGAGCTTCGCCGAGAAGGTTTCGAGGTCTCCTCGCCCGGCCTCGGCGACCGCCTCCAGCGGCCTTCCGAAGCGCTCCTCGCGGCTCGCCCGGAAATAAGCCCGGTCGATCGGGTCGAGGCTGTCATGAATGTCCATGATCGCGATACGCCCGATCGCCGGATGCAATGTCGTTTGCGACCAGCCCTCGACGAAGCGCGCCATGGCCTTGCCGCCTTCGCCGGACAACAGGGGCGGACGATCGGGATAGGCCTCTTCGAGATAGAGAGCGATATCGAAGCTGTCGCTGACGAGCTTCTCTCCGTCGCGCAGCAGCGGAACGATCTTGGTCGCCCCCTGCTCCAGCCTCGGAATCTCGGTGAAGCCGACCGGCGCGATGTCGAAGGTTAGGCCCTTGTGGGCGAGCGACAGCTTCGTCTTCCACACATGCGGCGAAAAGGGGCGGCTCGTGTCGGTTCCGGAGAGTGCGTAGAGTTTGCGGGTCATTCAGGCTCCTGTACTTCGCTACCGGGCGACATAAGGGGAGCATCGCTTGCGGATCAATCATTAAATTTCATGAGTGGCATTTGCCACCGGAATACGAATTCGCGATAGGTTGCCGACCACACAAGGAGATTGCCGATGCTCGACCATTACCGGATGTTTGCCGATTACAATCGCTGGGCGAACCGGCGTGTCTACGCCGCCGTCTCGGAACTATCGGATTCGGAATACCGGGAAGACAAGGGAGCGTTCTTCGGCTCGCTGCACGGGACGCTGAACCATATCCTCGTGGCGGACCGGATCTGGATGAAGCGGTTTACGAAAGAGGGCGAGGCGCCGTCGCGGCTCGACGCCATCCTGCACGAAGATCTCAACGGTCTGACGGCGGCGCGGGTGGCCGAGGACGAGCGAATCATCGCCTGGATCGACAGCCTCGACGAGGAGCGTCTTGCGGGGCACTTCACCTATTCTCCGCTCACCAATCCGGTCGAGGTCACGGAACGGCTCGCACGGACGCTCGCTCACTTCTTCAACCATCAGACCCATCATCGTGGCCAGGCGCATGCGACCTTGACCGCGCTTAAGCACCCCTCACTGACGCTGGACCTGGTTTCCTTCCTGCGGACCGAGGGCAAGAAGTGGGCCGACTGAGGCGAGTCCAGGCTCGAGCCGGCCCACCGGGGCAAGCGAGATGCGCCTGTCTCGGGTCCCGGCGAGCCACGCGATGAGGCGACGCTGTCCGAGCCAGGCGGCAATCCCGAGCGCGATGCCGCCCAGGATGGAGCAGAGGGCAAAGGCGAACGGCGAGAGCAACGGCCGGATCGGCAGCAACAGCAACTCCGGCACGAAACGGTGCAGGATGTAGATGTGGAAGCCCGCTGCGGAAAGCGGCAGGATCAGCCGCCTACCCCATTGCGGCATGCGAATGCGCGGCAGGAAGAGCAGCGCGGCCAGAACGGCGATCTGCAGCAGATATTTGACTTTCGTCCCGATCCAGACGCCCTCATAGAGCCCGAGGAACAGGAATACGCCTGTCCCTGCCAGCATCACCATCGAGCGCTCTTTCCACGTTTCGGCAATTGCCGCACACCAGCCGAGCACCGCCATGTAGAAGATCCATGGAAGGGTGAATATCTGGCGGTTGCCGATATCGATGAGAAGCGGAAACGCCATCCGCGCAGCGAAGGCCGCGGCGAACAGCGCCATGCCCACGGCAAGGGGTCTCTTGGCCGCGGCGCGCCGGACGAACGGAACGGCAAACAGTGCGCCAAACACCAGCAGCATCTGACAATAGGCTTCGATGAACCAGTAGAGATAGGGCACCATGCCGTGGAGCCCGGGATCTGCGATGCCGAAATTCCCGACGAGAAAGACCGAAGCCCAGGGCACGTCGCCCCAGGCGAGCGCGTAGCCCGCCACGATCAGATAGTAGGGGACGAGTATCTGGGCGAGCGGCCGCAGCAGCTTGTCTATCGCGCCGGAGAGCAGTGCTCCGCTCTGGAATCGCGCAAGACCGAAGCCGGCGAGAATGACCATGGCGGCCGATCCCCCCGGAATCGGCCAAAGCGTCTCGTGGTGGACAACGACCAGCAGGATCGCCAGCGCCCGGATCAGGAAATCCGCACCGATCCGGCGGCTCTTGCGCTCGCGGCCGTTATGGGCGGCGAGTGCGCCGACCGGCATTTTTTCCCAGCCCTCCGGCAGTTCTCCGAGCCTCTTCTCAAGGCCGATCGAAAGCTGGACGAAACGGAGCGAATCGCCACCAAGCGATAGAAAGCTGTCCTCCGGTCGAACCTTCTTCGGATAGAAGAGCTGGGCAAAAAGCGCCTCGACGTCCCCCTCTTCCGAACTGCCGCACGTCGCCGCGGCCGGCCGCATGCGAAGGGCCGGGTAATCGATCTTGCCGGATGTCAATCGCGGCAACTTGTCCAGGCGGGAAGCCCCTACATGCATCAAGGTCAAGCCACTCGCCTCGACGAGCAGGCGGCGAACTTCATCCGGATCGCCGCTTCCCACATAGTAGGCGTGGATTTCGGTGTCGTTGCCGACGACGGCGGCGGCGACGCCGTGCTGCTCCAGTGCCGCCTCCAGAGCGTCGTGACCGATTCGCAGGCCGGCAATCTTCGATATCCGCTTTGTTCGTCCGACGATCCGGAAGACGCCGTCCGCGTCTCTTACGGCCAGATCGCCGGTCCGCAATTCCGACAACTCGGCCCCCCGCGCGAGATCGGCGCGTGACGACGCGTAGCCCATCATCACATTCGGCCCGCGATAGACAAGCTCGCCGGGCTGATCGGCGCTGGAGATTATCCTTCCATCGTTATCCTCGATCGTCAGGCTCCCGCCCGGGATCGCAATGCCAATCCGGTCTTCCCTGCCCCGGAGACGGTCCGGCGGCATATAGGCCATGCGAGCCGTTGCCTCTGTCTGGCCGTACATCACGAAAAGGCGCGCATTGCGCGCGGAGAGATGCTCATTGTAGCGGCGCACGAGTTCCGGCGCCAAACGTCCGCCGGCAACAGTCATGAAGCGCAGCGCCGGAAAATCCCGCGCCCGGAACCCAGCCTTTTCCAGAAGGTCGTAGGAATAAGGGACGCCAGCGAAATTGGAGCTGGCGCTTTGCGCAAGTTCATCGAGGAAGCCCTCGTCGAGGATGGAACAGCCCGGCATATAGACGCTCGCGCCCACGGCGAGGTGGGCGTTAAGGACGGAAAGCCCGTAGGAATAGTGGAGCGGCAGGATGAGGCAGCCTCGGTCCGCTGCCGTCAAGCCGAGATATTCCGCGATCGATCGTGCATTGGACTGGATATTCATGTGCGACAGCCGCACCCATTTTCCATGCCCGGTGCTGCCGGACGTCGAGAGCAGGACGGCAAGTTCGGGATGCGGCGCGATCGCGTCTCCCTCCAGCCGCTCCATGCGCCAACGGCCGTCAAAGCGGCGGTAGCAATATTCCGGTCTGAAGACCTCGCGGTCCCGGAGCATGGAAGCGGTGCCGCACAGGGCGACCGCGTGGCCCGCCTCGAGTGCCGCGAGATAAGCGACGACAGCGTGTTCGGAAAGGTCGGCCTCGATTGTGACCAGTCCGCGATCGCCGCGCCACCGAGAAGCGAGCCGGTCGATGCGCTCGGCAAGTTCGCGGTAACTCACGATCCGCCCGCCGCGCAAAAGCAGCGCCGGCCGGTCGCCCCGCGCAGCCAGACTTGCAACACCGAACGGAGACACCGAAAGTTCGCCTGAGCCGCCCAAAACCACCTCCATTTTAGCAAGGCGGCATATTATTGCTGACTTTGATCGTCAAGTATAAAGCCGAAGCGAATACAGGACTTTGTGCGAAACCGATTTTCGCACGGGAGTACGCCGTTTCAAAAGGCCATCCGGGGCACGAAAGGCCCGGTTCGGGGAAACCGGGCCTTTCGTTCGGGCGGAGCAAAGAGGCGCGTGGGAGGCCGCGCCTGCTCCGTGACTCGTCAGCTGCGGCTTAGCGGCTGAGGCCCTGGTAGTATTCGCCTTCACCGCCGGAAACGACCTTCGGCTGCGGAGCATAGCCGACGGAACCGGTGGACGTACGGTCGAGGGAGCCGTCAGCACGGCGAACGGCCGTCTGGTCACCGGCTCGCGCTGCGCGTTCGGTGTAGAGCGGCTTGTCGCTGACACCCTGATAATAGCTGCCGCCGGCAAAGGCTGCGGATGCACCGCCAAGAACGGCTGTGGCAACGAGGGTGGCGGCGAGAGCAGTATGGGTTGCGTTCCTCATGATCATCACTCCTGATCGGTCGTTCGCTTGAACGAAGGTTTCGTCGCGACCGTTTTGATCGGCACCATTCCGGACGCGGTGGCCTCGCCGATGGCGCCCGGTCCGATCAAAGGGTCAGAAGAGCATTCTCGTGCTCTCCGTTCGAAGATGTGGGGCCTCATCATGAGGATGGGAAGTATTGATTATCGGAACACGTTGTCCATGAATCCATAACAATCCTCACTTGAAAATGCCCTCGGCATCCTTATTCGAGCGATCGCGGCAGCAGTGGCGCGAGCCTCTTGCCTTCCCGAAAAAGTCCGGGCAAAAGGCCCGGATGATCCAGATATCCGGCCTCTCCGCCCGCATTGCGGGCCGTCTGCTCATCGATAACGCTTCCGTGACGCTTCCGGCGGGCACGAAGGCCGGGCTCGTCGGACGCAACGGCGCCGGCAAGTCGACTCTGTTCCGGGTCATCACCGGCGAGCTTGCGGCGGAAGCCGGCAGTGTTTCCTTGCCGAAGAACGCGCGGATCGGACAGGTCGCACAGGAAGCGCCGGGGACGGAAGAACCTCTGATCGAAATCGTGCTCAAGGCCGACAGGGAACGCACGGCGCTCATCGCGGAGTCGGAAACGGCGGTCGATCCGCACAGGATCGCCGAGATCCAGACGCGGCTCGCCGACATCGGCGCCCATTCGGCGGAAGCGCGCGCGGCAAGCATTCTCGCCGGTCTCGGCTTCGACCACGAGGCGCAGAAACGTCCCGCCTCCTCCTTTTCCGGTGGCTGGCGCATGCGCGTGGCGCTTGCCGCGGTCCTTTTTTCCGAGCCCGATCTGCTGCTCCTGGACGAGCCTACCAACTATCTCGACCTCGAAGGAACGCTGTGGCTCGAGGACTATATCCGCCGTTATCCGCACACCGTGATCATCATTAGCCACGATCGCGACCTCCTGAACACCGCGGTGAACGCGATCGTTCACCTCGACCAGAAGAAGCTCACCTTCTACCGCGGCTCCTACGATCAGTTCGAGCGGCAGAAGGCGGAAGCGGACGAACTGCAGATGAAGGCGAAGGCCAAGAACGAGGCGGCCCGCAAGCATCTGCAGAGCTTCATCGATCGTTTCAAGGCCAAGGCTTCCAAGGCCCGTCAGGCCCAGAGCCGCATCAAGGCATTGGAGCGGATGGGCACCGTGGCAGCCGTCATCGAAGACCACGTCCAGGGCTTCACCTTCCCGGATCCGGAGAAGCAGGTGGCCTCACCGATCGTCGCCATCCAGGGAGGCGCGGTCGGCTACGAACCGGGCAAGCCTATCCTGAAGAGGCTCAATCTGCGCATCGATGCGGACGACCGGATCGCGCTGCTCGGGTCCAACGGTAACGGCAAATCCACCTTTGCGAAGTTCATCGCCGGACGCCTCCGCGCGGAAAGCGGCGAGGTGCGGATCGCCCCGGGACTGAAGGTGGGCTTCTTCGCCCAGCACCAGCTCGACGATCTCGTGCCGACGCAGAGCGCCGTGGAGCACGTCCGCCGCCGCATGCCGGAAGCGCCGGAAGCGAAGGTGCGCTCCCGCGTGGCGCAGATGGGGCTTGCGACCGAGAAGATGGACACCGCAGCCAAGGATCTCTCCGGTGGCGAAAAGGCGCGGCTTCTCATGGGCCTTGCCGCCTTCGAGGCTCCAAGTCTGCTTATCCTGGACGAGCCCACCAACCATCTGGACATCGACAGCCGCAACGCACTGATCGCCGCCCTCAACGATTTCTCCGGCGCGGTCATCCTCATCTCCCACGATCGCCACCTGATCGAAGCGACGGCCGACCGGCTGTGGCTGGTGCGCGACGGAACCGTCGCGAACTACGACGGTGACCTCGAGGACTATCGCGGGCTGATCGTCGGCGGGCCGAAGCCGAAGGACGACAAGCCCAGGGTGAACGGATCTGATGAGGCGCTTTCCAAGGCAGACCAGCGAAAGGCCAATGCGGACAGGCGAGCCTCACTGGCACCGCTCAGGAAAAGGATCAATGAGATCGAGTCCTTGACGGGCAAACTGGAGAAAGTGATTCAGGCACTTGATGCCGAGCTTGCAGACCCGGCCCTTTACGAGAAGGCCCCGGCAAAAGCGGCTCAACGCGCCAAGGAGCGCGCCGATGCCGTCGAAAAGCTTGCGGCTGCGGAAGAGCAATGGCTGGAACTGTCGGCGGAATACGAGGAAGCGATGGCGGGGTAGCCGATCGGCGAACCTGTTTTCAGCCGAGTTCGAAGGTCGTAATCCCGTAAATGCGCGCAAGCGGCAGATCGGGCGCCGGTCCGCGATACATGCGGGCGGTCTCGAAAACCGGCTTCATGTTGTAGCGCGTGCAAAGTGCCCGTGCCGACGCATTCGGCTCGGGGACGTCCAAATAGATCCGTTCCCCGCCGGTGCCGGTTGCGAGCTTGCGAAACAGGAGATCGGCACCGGTCTCGCTGTCGGCGAGCAGCGGACCGATCTTGTAGCCTTCGCGGCACTTGCGGATCGTTCCGTAACCGGCGATTGCCCCGTCACGCAGCAGGACCACGCTTCTGCGCGTCTGCAACTGCTTGGTCCATTCGCGCAGAAATGCCTCGCGCCGCGTTGGATTGAACCTCATGTCATAATCGATCAGTGACGCCGCATGCACCGGCGCCACGTCGACAAGCTCGGTGCCGGGCGGCTCGGTCACGTTCACCACGCCGCCGTAGCGGATGTTCGCATGCGACCAGCCGAAACCCGACTTCCGATAGTTTTCCTGCTGGCCCACGACCCCGTCGAGGCCGATGGTCCGCCCCTCGGCCCTTGCAACTGCCCACTTCCAGAGATCGAGGCCGATGCCCCTGCCCCGGTACTCCTCATCGGCGATGAAAAAGCCGAGAAATGCGTAACCGCTGCCATAGCGCACGAGCGAAATGGCAGCGGCAAGTCGCTCTTCCTCGACCGCGACCCAGTAGCCTTCGGGATCGGCGGCCCAGAAAGCGTTGCCATCGTCAATACCGGGATTCCATCCCTCCCTGGCGGCCCAGTCGATGATCGTGTCGAGCTCGGCCCGTGTCGCAAGACGAATATGTGGCATTCTGAAATCCTGACTTCGCTCCGAAGAACCCCCCTCGAGAGGCAAGAAGACGGACAAGATAGATTTGCGTTCCATCTTGTCCACCCAAGCGGCTAGGCTAATTTTTGCAACGGGAAGCCGGCTTGTCGGTATTTCCCAATCTGCTAAAAGGGTCCGGAATAAATCATACTAATCAGGGCGGAAGACACCATGTCCCCAATCAACATTGCCATCGTTGGCGTCGGCAAGATCGTGCGCGACCAACATCTGCCGGCGCTTGCGAAGAACGCGGACTACCGCCTGATCGCAGCCGCAAGCCGCCACGGAACGGTGGACGGCATCGACAATTTCAAGTCGATAGAGGCCATGATCGACGCCGTGCCGGCGGTCGAGGCGGTTTCGCTCTGCATGCCGCCGCAATACCGCTACGAGGCGGCGCGTACCGCACTTGCCGCGGGCAAGCATGTCTTCCTCGAAAAGCCGCCGGGCGCGACCTTGAGCGAGGTCGCGGACCTGGAGGCGCTGGCGGAGGAGAAAGGCGTTTCGCTTTTCGCGAGCTGGCACTCGCGCTATGCGCCGGCAGTCGAAGCCGCAAAGGCGTTTCTGGCGTCGGCCGCGATTCGCAACGTCCGGATCATCTGGAAGGAAGATGTCCGCCACTGGCATCCGAACCAGGAGTGGATCTGGGCAGCCGGGGGGCTCGGTGTCTTCGACCCGGGCATCAATGCACTCTCGATCATGACCCACATCCTGCCCCGGCCGGTCTTCATCACCTCCGCGACGCTGGAATTTCCCGAGAACCGGGACGCGCCGATCGCCGCCACGATCGCCTTCAGCGATGCCGAAAAGCTCGATGTCGCTGCCGAGTTCGATTGGCGTCAGACGGGCAAGCAGAGCTGGGACATCGTCGCTGAAACCGACGCGGGCGGAATGGTCCTCTCCGAAGGCGGCGCCAAACTCGCGATAGACGGCAAGATCGTCCACGAGGAGCCCGAGCAGGAATACCCCATGCTCTATCGGCGTTTCGCCGAGATCATCAAGGCCGGCAGATCGGACGTCGACCTGGCGCCGCTCCGGCACGTGGCCGACGCCTTCATGCTCGGCCGACGCAAATTCGTCGAGGCGTTTCACGACTGATGGAAAGGGGCTTTGACCCCTCCCCAACCCCTCCCGGGGCAGGGCTATCGCATATGAGCGATAAGAGAAGTGAGGAATTCGTCATCCCAGCCCGCCTTTTTAATTTTCCGGCGGATGGAGGCCTTGTCGGGGTGCGATCGCAAGAGGTTGAGAGCGATCTTGCGCAAGAACGCAATGTTCTGCGGGCCGTTGTCCTTGCGGTTTCTGGCGGCGTCCTCGCGGAAGTGGACATCCAGAACCCAATGCAGGTTGTTTTCGATTTGCCAATGGGTTCTTACAACCTCGATCAGCGCGCTCGGCGACATGGTGGTTGAGAGCAGGAAGTAGCGGACATGGCTGGTCAAATGGCCGTTGGTATGACGGCTTGTGGTCTCGACGCAGCCGATGGCCTGCAGGCCCGGAAAGTTGATATCGCCGGCAGCCACAACGCTGGCGCGGCGTGTCTCGATGCGGTCATGGGCAGTCTCGGCTGCAATCTGGATGCTCTCGACGTGGCCGGCGTCCTCGATGCGGGCGAGCGCCTGGGCCAAGAGGCCGGGCTGGTTGGCCTTCAGTGCCAGAGCATAATCGCCGCCGGCAGCGAGGATGGCGCGGGCGGTGTCGGGCCGGCAATGCAGGGCATCGGCGGTGACGATAGAGCCCTCCAGTGCCAGCAGCGCGAGCGCATCGAGAGCCCCTTGCACCTCATTGCGGCCCGGCGCGAGCTTTTGGCCGATGACCAGACCGGGACCGGCAGCCCAGACATTGACGAAGTGGAGTGGCGTGGCCTTGGCGGCGCGCCGGTAGGCACCGCGCACCGCCTTGCCATCGATCGCTACCACCCCTTCGAGACCCTGCGCAAAGCTCGCCGTGAGACGGCGAAAGGCCGCGTCAAAGGCATCCGGATCGAGATGGCGGAAGACTGTGGAGAAGGTGTCATGGCTGGGAATGCCATAGGGCAGCGGCACGATTGTCTTCAGCCATTTTTTCTTGGCGACACCCGAAATCGGCCATATCGGTACAGCTTTCCGCACCGCAGACAATCGCCGCAACGGCAATGAACAGGATCGACGTCAACGGATGGCGCGCATTGCGACCGCGCGGATCTGGCAAATCTTCAAAGCAAGCGGCAAATCTACTCATCGAGACCTCCAAGGCAGCGGAGGACTTCATGAATCGATTTGCCGCAACAAAACAACCACTTATTCGCTATATGCGATTCCCCTGCCCCTTGTGGGGAGGGGTTGGGGAGGGGTCTGTCACAGGCCATCGATACTCGACCGATCACGCCTTCTTTTCCCACCTTCCGTCACGGTTCTGCTGCCAATAGGTGAGATTGTGCCCCTCGCCCTTGAGCCGCTTCCACTGATCGCGCGCCGCCTCGAGCTGTTGCTGGTCGTAGCCGTCGAACATGAAAACAACCCGCTCATATTCGGAAACCGGCGGCGGCTCGGCGCCGTCGACGACAAAGCGCACAGTCGCGGCATTCCGGTTGCCGTCATCGGCAACGACGAGAATCGGTTGCACCGCCGCGAACTCGCCGGCGTCCGTACCGTGCGGCAGGAAGCTGTCGTCCCGATAGACCCATAGATGCGTATCCAGCGCATCGCGCCTTTCGGCGTCTATCGTCTGCACGACCACCCGCCAGCCGCGCTCTATGCTCTTGTCGAGCAGCGGCGGCAGGGCGTCTTCGAGCTTCGATTCCGTCAGGTGGTAAAAAAGGATCTCGGTCATTCCGATCTCGGGCGAACGGTCACGATTCGTAGTTCGCGCGCACCAGCTGGTCGAGGAGACGAACGCCGAAGCCGGACCCCCAGGACTGGTTGATCTCGTCGGTCGGCGAACCCATGGCGGTGCCGGCGATGTCGAGATGCGCCCAGGGCGTGTCCTTGACGAAGCGCTTCAGGAACTGAGCCGCGGTGACCGAGCCGCCGTGCCGGCCGCCGGTGTTCTTCATGTCGGCGAACTTGCTGTCGATCATCTTGTCGTATTCCTTGCCGAGCGGCATCCGCCACAGTCGCTCTTGCGTCGCCAAACCGGCGGCGAGCAACTGCTCGGCCAGCCGGTCGTCGTTCGAGAACAGCCCGGCGTAATGATTGCTGAGCGCCACCATGATCGCGCCGGTCAGCGTTGCGAGATCGATCATCAGCTGCGGCTTAAATCGGTCATTGCAGTACCAGAGGGCATCGCCGAGGACGAGCCTGCCTTCGGCGTCGGTGTTGATCACCTCGATCGTCTGCCCGGACATAGACGTCACGATGTCGCCAGGCCGCTGGGCACTTCCGTCCGGCATGTTCTCCACGAGCCCGATGATCCCAATGGCATTGACGGCCGCCTTCCGCGCGGCAAGGACATGCATCAGGCCGGTCACTGCCGCCGCCCCGCCCATATCGCCCTTCATTTCCTCCATGCCGGAAGCGGGCTTGATCGAAATGCCGCCGGTGTCGAAGACGACCCCCTTGCCGATGAAGGCGACCGGCTTTTCCTTGGCCTTTCCGCCCTTCCATTGCATGACGACCAGCCGCGGCGGACGGGACGAGCCTTGCGCTACGCCGAGGAGTGCGCCCATGCCGAGCTTCTTCATCTCCCGCTCGGTCAGGATCTCGACGTCGACGCCGAGTCTTTCCAGTTCCTTCGCGCGCGCCGCGAACTCCACGGGGCCCAGTACGTTGGCGGGCTCGTTGACGAGATCGCGCGCCAGAAACACGCCTTCACCGACCGCCTGGGCAGTCATAAAGGCCTTTTTCGCTGCGATCACCGTGCCGGTGACGATGGTGACCTTCACCGGCTTCTGCGCCGCCT
This sequence comes from Sinorhizobium meliloti, assembly GCF_017876815.1. NCBI lineage: Bacteria > Pseudomonadati > Pseudomonadota > Alphaproteobacteria > Hyphomicrobiales > Rhizobiaceae > Ensifer > Ensifer meliloti. Next base: position 24,417 of record NZ_JAGIOS010000001.1, read on the forward strand.
TCGGTTCGTCATCCGATTTCCGGGTCTTGTAGCTCTCGAAGCCGTAGGCGTTCATTTCCATGCCAAGGGCGAAATCCGCGGCTGCCTTGCCGGTGACTTCGAGCCCCGGCGCATCCAGGAAAACCGTGATCTTTTCGGCAGACCGCAATTTCGCAGCCGCGGCGCCACCGGCCTTCAGCCAGTCGTGATCGCCGACGCCGCCCGCGTCCCCGAGGCCGAGCAAGACAATCCGATCGGCCGGCGAGCCGTGCGGCGCAATGACGTCGAGGGTCGAGAGCGCCTTGCCCGTGAACTTCCCGATCTTCGCCGCCTTCGCCAGGACGCCCTCCGGATCGACGACAGCCGCCCCGGCTGCTTCCTTGGCTCCTGCAACCTGCAGGAGAACCGCGGCGCCGCCGGCCGGGCGGTGGGATTTGCTGAAAGAAAATTCGAACTTCATCGGCATGCAGGACTCCAGGCACTTTCTGACGGTGGCGCCCGGCCTGTTACCGGACGGCTACAGTGACCGACATTCGCGACGTCGGCGGTGATCGAAGCTGTGGGGCGCACCCTTCTCGCTTTTCAGGCGCTTGGCAAGATGCTCGCACATGTTTACATGCGGTTAACCGAAGTTCTTCGGCTTATATTTTCCCTGTTGTCGCAGATTCCGATTCGCGGCACGGGGACGAAGACGGTTACATCGGCCGGCAAGAAATTGCACACTCGTCCGCAACCGAACGGCATACGAATTTGAGCAGGACCTTGGACCGGATACGGCTATGAAGCTCATCGAACGCTACATATTCCGGCGCGCCACGATCATGTTCCTGGCGACGCTCCTGCCGTTGATGGGCATCGTGTGGACCACGCAGGCGCTCACCAATGTGAACCTCGTTACCGACAGCGGTCAGTCGATCATCGCCTTCCTGAAGCTCGCGACGCTGATTCTGCCGTCGGTCGTGCCGATCATTCTGCCCTTTGCCCTCGTGATCGGCGTGACGCAGACGCTGAGCGCGATGAACACCGATTCGGAGCTTACGGTGCTCAGTGCCGCCGGCAGTTCGCGCATGTCCATCATCCGGCCGGTGATGTTCCTCGCGGCAGGACTGAGCGTCCTCTCCTTCGCCATCGACAATTTCGTCGAGCCTTATTCGCGCGTTGCCGTACGCAAGATGATCGCGACGGCCCATGCGGACCTGCTCGCCTCCGTCGTCCAGGAGAACGCATTCCGCAAGATTACCGACGGGCTTTACGTGCAGGTCGGCGCCCGCCGAAGCGGCGGCGTACTGCAAGGCATCTTCGTCGCCGATGCGCGTGATCCGAATTTCGAGCTCGTCTATTATGCGCGCGAGGGGGCCGTCGACGAGGAACGCTCCGCGCTGGTGATGAAGGATGGGGAGGTCCACCGCAAACTGCCGGACGGCGACGTTTCCATCATCAAGTTCGACTCCTATGCCTTCGATCTGACGGACCTGACCAGGATGGCGGGGGAGGCCAATATCCGCGCCAAGGATCGCGATCTCTTCTATCTGCTTGATCCCGATCCCGACGACGAAGCCTACAAGCGAGCTCCGCTCGCCTTTACGGCGGAGCTGCACCGGCGCTTCACCGAATGGACCTTTCCGTTGCTCTTCGGCCTCATTGCACTTGTGGTCAGCAGCGATGCCCGGTCGCACCGCGAAGCACGGGTGCACCCGATGGTCAGCGCCCTTGGAGCGGCTCTGGTCATCCGGTGGATGACGTTCTACGCGGCCAACAGCGCCGAAGATTCGGTATGGTTCGTGCCGCTCATGTATCTGGTCCCGCTGGTGACGGGAGCGCTTGCCATACAGCAGCTTGCCAGCAACCGGCGCCTCGACATCCCCATGACCTGGCAGGAAAAGCTCACGGACCTCATGGTCAGGCTTCGGCTGGTGCGGCCGGCGGGTGCCGACGGGGAGCAGCCCTCATGATTTTCAACACGCTCGGACGCTATTTCTTCAAGCGCTATGCACGCACTACGTTTTGGTTCCTCGTCGGAATTTTCGCGCTGATCTTCATCATCGACTTCAGCGAACTGACCAGCCGCATGTCGAACCTGCCACATTACACGGTGTCGGGCGCGCTACTGATGACCACGTTCCGCATTCCGACGATCCTGCAGCAAACGGTTCCCTTCGTTGCGCTCTTCGCGGCGATGGCTGCATTGATCTCCCTTAACCGGCGCTATGAACTCGTCGTAACCCGGGCGGCGGGCATTTCCGTCTGGCAATTCCTGCGTCCGTTCGTCGTCGGCGCCCTGCTCTTCGGCGTGCTTGCCGTGGTCGTGATCAACCCGCTTGCCGCCTGGGGAACCAAGAAGGCGGAAGCGCTCGAAGCGGAGTGGGGCTCCACCCGTTCGGCTGCCGCGAACTCGATTCCCTGGCTCCGGCAGATCTACGACGGCACCGACACGATCATCGGCGCACGCTCCGTCCAGAACGGCGGCACCGAGCTGATCAACGTGACCGTTATCCACTTCGATCCACAGGGCGCAATCACGCTCCGGCAGGATGCGAAGTCGGCGAAACTCGAAGATGGTTACTGGCTTCTTAACGGCGTCGTCGAGACGGAAGTCGGGCGCCTGCCGCGTCGTATGGAAACGGCACAGCTTCGCACCAATCTGAAGCCGGATTTCGTCCAGGAACGTCTGGCAAAGGCTGATTCCATTCAGTTTTTCGACCTTCCGCGGAAAATCGAAGTGGCGCGGTCCTTCGGCTTTTCCACCAACGGCCTGGAAACGCAATTTCACTCTCTCATGTCGCTGCCGCTGCTCCTCGTCGCGATGACGCTGATCGCCGCCTGCGTCTCGTTAAAATTTAGCCGGTTCAATCAATCTCGGTCGGTGATTCTCGGTGGAATCCTGTCGGGCTTCGTGCTTTATGTCGTCACCGTGCTTGTCAAAGCATTCGGGAGCAGCGGCATTGTGCCTCCGTTCGTTGCAGCCTGGCTGCCGGTCGTTGTAGCAATGGCGCTGGGCTCGACGATTCTACTGCATCAGGAGGATGGCTAGTGGCGGCAGGCAACCGCAAACGCATGAAGCTTACCAACGCTGCCCTGCTTGCAGGCGTGGCGCTGCATATGCTTGCCATCGGAATGAATGCGCCAGCCAAGGCGCAGGATGCAGCGGCGCGAATCGACGATCTGCAGCCGAATATCCCTGCCGACGCCAAGCTGCTGCTGACCGCCAATGAGCTTGTCTACAATCGCGACACGGAAAAGGTGACCGTGCGCGGCAATGTCCAGATCGAATACGGCGGCTACAAGATGGTCGCCCGGCAGGTAGATTACGACCAGAAATCCGGTCGTATCCTCGCGACCGGCGACATCCAGCTCATCGAGCCGGGCGGCAACATCGTCTATGCCGACAGGATGGACGTCACCGACGACTTCGGCAACGGCTTCGTCCAGGCCCTCAGGATCGAAACGACCGATCTGACGCGCCTGGCGGCGGAGACCGGCGAAAGGCGCAATGGCGAGGAATTCATCCTCAACAAGGCCGTCTACACCGCATGCACTCCGTGCAACACCAAGCCGGAACATCGCTCTCTGTGGCACATCAAGGCCCAGCGCATCATTCAGAACGGACGCACCCGTACCATTCGGCTCGAGCACGCCTATTTCGAACTCTTCGGCAAGCCGATCGCCTACATTCCGGTGATGGAAATCCCGGACCATACGGTCAAGCGCAAGAGCGGTGTCCTTTTCCCGCAGTTCCGCTACACGCAAAAGCTCGGCGCCGGCGTGGGAGTACCCTATTACTGGGCGATCTCGCCCCATATGGACGCGACGATCACCGGCACCGGACTGACCCGCCAGGGCTTCCTCCTCGAGGGTGAGTTCCGGCAGCAATTCCACAACGGCCTGCATACGCTGAACGTCGCCGGCATCAGCCAGTTGGACAGGGAGCAGTTCACGCCGGGCACCGTCGACGCGCTGGAAACCAATCGCGGCATGATCGCCTCGCGGGGCAAATTCGAGATCAATCCCCGCTGGAGTTTCGGCTGGAACGTCCTCGTCCAGTCGGACAACAACTTCGCCAAGACCTACGATCTGTCGACCTTCGACGGCACGACCTATGTGAACCAGGCCTATCTGACCGGCCTCGGCAAACGCAATTATTTCGACCTGCGGGCCTTCTATTTCGACATTCAGGATGCCGACCCGGACAGCATCGACGAAAACAAGCAGCCAGTCGCGCAAGTCCTCGACTATTCCTACACTGCACCGGAGCCGATCCTGGGCGGCGAACTCAACGCCGATTTCAACCTGACCAACATCAAGCGCAACCGCCTCGACAGGGTGAATGTGCTGGGCGTCGAGCGCTTCCGTGGGCTCGAGGGTACCTCGCACAGGCTCACCGGCGAGCTCGAATGGAAGCGGACATTCATTGCGCCCGGCGGGCTTGTGCTGACACCGCTGCTCGCGGCACGGGGCGATGCCCTCGGCATGAATGTGGATGACCCGGTCGGTTATACCGGCAACTTCACCAGCAGCGATGCCGAGACGCGCAGAATGTTGACCGCCGGACTCGAGGCGCGCTATCCGATCCTCTTCGCTGGAGAGACGAGCACCCATGTTCTCGAACCGATCGGCCAGCTATATGCGCGCCCGGACGAGCAATATGCGGGCGGACTGCCGAACGAAGACGCGCAGAGTTTCGTCTTCGACGCGACCAACCTCTTCGATCGCGACAAATTCTCCGGTTACGATCGCATCGAGGGCGGTACACGCGCGAATATCGGTCTGCGGTATACCGGAAGCTTCGACAGCGGCTACGGCCTGCGCGCCATTGCCGGCCAGTCGTTTCAGCTTGGCGGCCTGAACTCCTTCGCGACGGACGATCTCGTCAAGGCCGGGGCGGATTCGGGCCTCGAAACCGACAGTTCCGACTATGTCGCCATGCTGGGTATCGACGCCCCGTCCGGTCTGATGGCGAGCCTCTCCGGACGGCTGGACGAAAGCGACTTCTCGCTGCGCCGGGCCGATGCCACGGTCGGCTATCTCGGGCTGAACTGGCAGGCCGCTCTCACCTATACGCGGATCGAAGCGCAGCCGACCTATGGCTCGCCGTTCGATCAGGACGAAATCCAGACCGCTGCCGCCTACCGGTTCCACGAATATTGGTCGGTATTCGGCGCGGTGACCTACGACATCGACGCGGGCGTCGTCTCCCGCAACGGCCTCGGCATCACCTATGACGACCAGGACACGCTGTTCTCGATCGTCTACAAGCAGGAGCGGGATACCGACAGTTCGCTTGCGAACGACTGGTCGATCGGCGCCCGCATCAGCTTCCGCACGCTCGGTGACGTCTATGTCGGCGACACGAGATTTGACGAGCTGGACTACTTCTAAAGTGGCCCTGACCCGCCCTTACCGCATCGATCATGCGGTCTTGTCATTGTTTGGCCGCATGTATTATGCATTTGCCTCACATTGACACCTACGGCGCCGCGCGTCTTGCGTGACGCGCAGAGCTCGCCGTAGCGAAGTCGGCAGTGTGGCAACTGAAGCCGCCGGCAACGGGAGGCAGAACGAGCAGGGGAATGATGATGGGCGGGAAAAACGCGATCGTGAGGTTGCTTTCGGCGGTTGCACTGGCGGGTGCGCTGAGTGTCGCAGCGGGTACGGTTACCACGGCAATGGCGGCGAGCACGGTCGAGGTGGTCGTCAACAGCACCGTGATCACCTCCGGCGACGTCGCCAAGCGGGTCGCCTTCCTGAAGCTTCAGCGGCAAAGCGGCGGCGCAGCCGAAGCCAAGCAGCAGCTCGTCGACGAGGTACTGAAGCGCGCCGAGATCGCGCGCGTTCAGCAGTCCGTCAGCACCGACGAGGTCGATGCCGCCTTTGCGCGTTTCGCCGCCGGTAACAAGCTTTCGCCGGAGCAGCTCGGCAAGATTCTTGACCAGGCCGGCGTCGGGGTCGACCATTTCAAGCAGTATATCGCAGTCCAGATGAGCTGGCCGCGCGTCGTCAACTTCCGCTACGGCAGCGCCAGCCGCCTTTCCGGCGGCGACCTCGTCAAGCGCATGATGCAGGGCGGCGGCAACAAGCCGGTCACGACGGAATATTTCCTGCAGCAGGTCATCTTCGTCATTCCCGAATCGAAGCGCGGCGCCATCACGGCGAAGCGGCAGGCCGAAGCCAATGCCTCGCGCTCGCAGTTTCCAGGCTGCGATACCTCAAAGGCCTTCGCGGCGAACTACCGCGACGTCTCGATCCGCAGCCTCGGCCGAATTCTTGCACAGCAACTGCCCGAAGACTGGAAGCCGCTCGTCGAAAAAGCCGGCGACGGCATGACCACGGGTACGCGGGTTACCGAGAAAGGCGTCGAATATCTGGCAATCTGCAAGAAGCGTCAGGTCAACGACGACGCCGCCGCCGAGATCGTCTTCCGTGCCGAGGACCTCGGCAAGAAGAAGTCCGAGGGGGAAGACCCGAACAGCGCCAAATATCTTGAAGAACTGCGCTCGAAGGCGCAGATCGTCAACAAATAACGAGCCAGCATGAGCGAGACGAGCATCGGGCCGGTCGCCCTGACCATGGGCGATCCGGCCGGGATCGGTCCGGATATCACCCTTTCCGTATGGGCGAAGCGGGCCGATCGGCCGACGCCGCCGTTTCTCTATGTAGGCGATCCGGCGGTGCTTGCCGCCCGCGCCAAGCTCCTGGGCCAGACCGTGCCGATATGCGAGACCGATTGTCCCGGGGCCGTCGCCGCTTTCCGGCAGGCGCTGCCCGTTTGGCCGGTCCGCTCCCCTGCCCCCGTGATTCCCGGTAATCCCGATGCGGCAAATGCTTCCGCCGTGACCGATGCGATCGACACCGCCGTCCGGCTCGTGCTGGCGGGAGAAGCGTCCGCCCTCGCCACCAATCCGATTTCCAAGGCAGTGCTCTACGAGGCGGGGTTCCGCTTTCCGGGCCACACCGAATATCTCGCGGACCTCGCTGCGCGCGCAACGGGGGTTGCCGCCCTGCCGGTGATGATGCTGGCAGGACCGAAGCTGCGCGCGGTCCCGGTCACGATCCATATCCCGCTCAAGGACGTTCCAGCCGCGCTGACGCCGGATCTGATCTACGAGACCTGCACGATCACCGCGGCCGACCTCAGGAGCCGCTTCGGCCTGCCGGCGCCGCGCCTGGCGATTGCCGGTCTCAATCCGCATGCGGGCGAAGGCGGCGCGCTCGGCCGCGAGGACGATGCCGTCATCCGGCCGGTCATCGATCGCCTGCGCGCCGAGGGGCTGGACGTCGTCGGACCCTTGCCGGCGGACACCATGTTCCACGATCGCGCGAGAGAGACCTACGACGTCGCCATCTGCATGTATCACGATCAGGCATTGATACCGGCCAAGGCGCTCGGTTTCGATGACAGCGTCAATGTCACGCTGGGCCTGCCCTTCATCAGAACCTCGCCGGATCACGGGACCGCCTTCAGCCTGGCCGGGAAAGGGATCGCGCGCGAGGAAAGCCTTCTTGCGGCCTTGCGGCTTGCAGCAGAACTTGCCCGCAATGCCGGCGGGACGAAGCGCTGATGGCGGCTCTCGACGGTCTGCCGCCGCTACGCGACGTCATCCAGCGGCACGGTCTCGACGCGAAGAAGGCGCTCGGCCAGAATTTCCTCCTCGATCTCAACCTTACCCAGAAGATCGCGCGCACCGCCGGTCCGCTGGAGGACGTGACAGTGATCGAAGTCGGTCCGGGTCCCGGCGGCCTTACACGGGCGATCCTCGCTCTTGGGGCAAAGAAGGTCGTCGCGATCGAGCGCGATTCGCGCTGCCTGCCGGCACTCGCCGAGATCGGCGCCCATTATCCGGGGCGGCTCGACATCATCGAGGACGACGCACTGAAGGTGGACTTCGAAGCGCTTGCCGACGGACCGGTGCGCATCATCGCCAATCTTCCCTACAATGTCGGCACACAGCTTCTCGTCAACTGGCTGCTGCCGGGGCTCTGGCCACCCTTCTGGCAATCGATGACGCTGATGTTCCAGCGCGAGGTCGGCCTCAGGATCGTCGCCGGCGCCGATGACGATCACTATGGCAGGCTCGGCGTCCTCTGCGGCTGGCGGACAAAGGCGCGTCTGGCATTCGACGTGCCGCCACAGGCCTTCACACCGCCGCCCAAGGTGACATCGACGGTCGTCCATCTCGAGCCTGTCGAGGCTCCAATTCCCTGCTCGCCCGCGGTTCTCGAGAAGGTCACCCAGGCAGCCTTCGGCCAACGGCGCAAGATGCTCCGCCAGAGCCTGAAGCCCCTCGGTGGCGAGGCGCTGCTTGCAAAGGCGGGCATCGATCCGCAACGCCGCGCGGAAACCTTGACCGTCGAAGAATTTTGCCGATTGGCCAATTGTCTGTAGAGCCGGACGCTTAACCCACCCTCGCCCTCATCTCTGTGCTTGTCACAGAGATCCAGCAGCGCCGCGTCTGCGGTGCGGAAAAGCCTTTCCAGCCCAAGGACTTGGGCTGGCTGGATTCCTGTGACAGGCACAGGAATGAGGGTAGGAGGAGCGGGCGTTACACCCATGTCTGCTGCGGGAAAGCAAGCCCGGCTTATAGGACGTTTCGAGGGGACCGCGCTCTATTCGGCCTTCAGGAATTCGCCGACTTCGAGCAACACGAATTCATTGTCGTCCGCCTTGTCGAGCGAACGCCCGGCGGAGAAGGTCGCGGCAGCGGGATGAGGGGCCGCACCTCGGCGCACGTCCAAGGCCTCTCCATCCGCCTGCCGGCACCTTCTCCCCGCGAGGGGCGAAGGGATAAGCGGCGCGCTCAGAGAGGATTTTCCGTCAGCAGTCCGTTGACGAATTCGAAGAGGCCGGGGCGCCGGTCGCGGCGAAGGCGCTCGGCTTCGACGATCGCCCTGACGGAGGAGAAGGCCCGGTCGAGATCGTCGTTGACCACGATGTAATCGTATTCGCGCCAGTGCTCGATTTCGGCGCGCGAATTGGCGAGCCGGGTCGCGATGACCTCTTCACTATCCTCGGCGCGCCGGTGGAGCCGCGACTGCAGCTCCGCCATGGACGGCGGCAGGATGAAGATCGATACCACGTCGCCCGCCATTTTTTCCTGCAGCTGCTGGGCGCCCTGCCAATCGATGTCGAAGAGCATGTCCCGCCCTTCGCCCATCGCCTTTTCGACGGCGTCACGCGGCGTGCCGTAGTAATTGCCGTGCACTTCGGCCCATTCCAGCAGCGAGTCCGTTGCCCTCAGCGCCTCGAACTCTCGGATCGACTTGAAAAAATAGTGCCGCCCCTCGATCTCGCTCGGCCGCCGCGAACGCGTCGTCACGCTCACTGAAATGCTCAAGTCCGGATCGGCTTCGAGCAGGTTGCGCGCGATCGTAGACTTCCCCGCACCCGAGGGCGATGAAATGACGAGCATCAGCCCGCGGCGAGCGATCTTGATGGGCGAAACGGTCGCCGGTTTCATATCCTACTCCAGATTCTGAACCTGTTCGCGGAACTGGTCGATCACGACCTTCAATTCGATACCGGCGGCAGACACGGCGGCGGCATTCGATTTCGAACAGATGGTATTCGATTCGCGGTTAAATTCCTGTGCAAGGAAATCGAGCTTGCGTCCGACCGGCCCGCCCTTTGTCAGGAGGTCGCGGGCAGCCGCAATATGCGAGCCCAGCCGGTCGAGTTCCTCCCGAAGATCGGCCTTCGTCGCAAGCAGCGCGACCTCTGCATGCAGCCTTTCGCGATCGATGCCGGACGCGTTGGCCATGATGACCGAAACCTGCTGCGCCAGCCTGTCGGCGATCGCCTGCGGGCTGCGGGACGGATCGTTTTCGACTACCGCGGTCAGTTTCTCGATGCGATCCACCTGGGCTAGCAACACCTGCCCGAGCGCCTTGCCCTCTTCTTCCCGCATCGTCCGCAGATCGGCGAGCGCGCCTTCCAGGCCGGCGAGTATCTCCGCGTCGCGTTCCGCGCGCTCGTTCTCGCTCTCCTCCGGCTCGCGGAAGTCGACAATGCCGCGAATGGAAAGCAACGTATCGAGTTTGAGCGGCGCCGGATCGATGACATCGCCCAATCGTTCGCGAAGCTTCAGGACGGCGGCGAGCGCTTCCTCGTTGAGAACTGCCTCCGTCGAAGCTTCAGTACCGCTCAGCGAAAGGCCGACCTGCAAGTTCCCTCGCGAGAAATACTGCGAGGCGAGGCGTCGGCAGTCGGGCTCGATACGTTCAAGTCCCGGCGGCAGGCGAAGCCGCATGTCGAGACCTTTGCCGTTGACCGAACGGAGTTCCCAAGCCCAGCGATAGCGTCCGCTGCTCCCCTCTTTCCTGGCAAAGCCGGTCATCGATTGGAGCGGCATCGTTTCCTCCGTTGGCAGTGATTCGATAAAGCACAACGATCTCTGCACCTCCGAGCGGAGGCACGACATTGTCATTGAGGGAAGCACTATGGCGACAGCGCCGAACTCCGCAAGGAATATCCGCGCGGCGGCGAGTCCGTCCACATGAGGCTGAGGCGCGCCGCATCAATGTATGCGACGCGCCTCAGGTTTTGCTTTCGTGCACGTCGTTATACCAAACCGCTGCGCGGTTTTTGGCGACATGTATTATTGCTGGGTCCCGGTCTGCGTGACGGCATCCTGTGCAGCCTCGGTGGCCTTGGCCGCCTCCGCCGCCCTCTCCGCCTCGAGCTTGCGCCAGCGCCGCACATTGGCATTGTGCTCGTCGAGCGTCTCCGCGAAGACATGCCCACCGGTGCCGTCGGCGACGAAGTAGAGCTCGGGCGTGCGCGACGGATTGGCGACGGCTTCGAGCGCTGCCCGGCCCGGATTTGCGATCGGCGTCGGCGGCAGGCCTTTGATGAGATAGGTGTTGTACGGCGTCTGCTTGTCGAGGTCGGACCTCAGGATTGCCCGGTCGGCGGGTTTGCCGTCGCCGCCGAAGATACCGTAGATGATCGTCGGATCCGACTGCAGCCTCATGCCTTTTTCCAGGCGATTGATGAACACCGAAGCGACCCTCGGTCGCTCGTCCGCGCGGCCGGTCTCCTTCTCCACGATCGACGCAAGAGTTACGAATTCCTCTATGGTCGATACGGGAAGGTCCGGATCCCGCTTCTCCCAGATCTGCTGCACCAGCGCCTTCTGGGCAGCGGTCATCTGCTTGACGATCTCGTTACGGTCGGTTCCCCGGGTGAACTTGTAGGTGTCCGGCTTGAGGGAGCCTTCGGGCGGCAGCTCCGCCGGCAGATCGCCGACAAGAACCGGGTCGTCGGCAAGCCTGTGGAACATCTGCTTCACGGTCAAACCCTCCGGCAGCGAAACGGAGTAGAGGATCGACTTGCCGGACTTCAGAAGCTCCATGATCTCCTGCATCGATGCATGCGCCTTGATTTCATACTCGCCGGCCTTGAGCGTGTCATTGCTCAGATAGGCTTCCGAAACGAACCGGAATACGCGGCTGTCGGTAATGATCTCGTTGCGCTCCAGGTTGCTGGCGATTTCGCTGATGCCCGCGCCGCTGCGAACGATGAAATTCTTGTTCGCCTCCAGCGGCCCCGGCTTTTCATATTCGTGCATCGCGTAATAGACGGCCCCGGCGGCCGCGAGCGCCACGAAGACGACCACGGTCATGACGAAGTTGAGAAAGATGACGACCTGGCTGCGGGCCTTGCGCGAACGCTTCGGCGGATGGGGAACTCTTTCGGGACGCAGCGCTTCGTTGGCCGACTTCGGAATGATCGGCCCGTTGCTCCCGGTTTCATTGCGGCCGAATTGCACCGCGCTGTTATCGTTTGAGTCGCTCACGATTGTCCCGATTCCGAAATTCGCAACCTTATCAAACCGCCGCCGGTGCGAATTTCGGATTAGACCGGCGACCAGTGAATGTTACGGCGGCCTCTGCGGCTCCGGTGAAGGAGCGGCCTGCCCAGCGATGAATATCCTACAATTACCAGATGTGGCTTGCGCGAACATGCCCCTTGGCGGCGTCCCCGAGTCGTCGCCACTCCAGCGACAGCTTGTAGTGAGCATTGCGGCAAAAAGCGGGATCGCGGGTCGATGCAGATCGGAAGATGTGCCCGAATTCCGCTTACCTTGGCAACCCGTTTCGCAACACGCCCGCCCGAGGGATCAATGGCCGGTGTAACGGCGCAGAATCAACGACGCGTTGGTGCCGCCGAAACCGAACGAGTTCGACAGGGCCACATTGATCTCGCGCTTGCGCGCGACATGCGGCACGAGATCGATCTTCGTCTCGACGGAAGGGTTGTCCAGGTTGAGCGTCGGCGGGGCTATATTGTCGCGAATTGCGAGCGCCGAGAAGATGGCTTCGACCGCGCCGGCTGCGCCGAGCAAATGTCCGATGGCCGACTTCGTCGAGGACATGGAGATCCTCGACGCGCTGTCGCCGACCAGCCGTTCGACCGCGCCGAGCTCGATCGTGTCGGCCATCGTCGATGTTCCGTGAGCGTTGATATAGTCGATGTCCGCAGCCGTGACGCCCGCGCGCTTCAGCGCCATCTGCATGCAGCGGTAAGCGCCTTCGCCGTCTTCGGACGGAGCAGTGATGTGGAAGGCGTCGCCGGACAGGCCGTAACCGATCACTTCTGCGTAGATCTTGGCACCGCGCGCCCTTGCGTGCTCCAGTTCTTCCAGAACGACGATGCCCGCACCCTCGCCCATGACGAAGCCGTCACGATCGGCGTCATAGGGCCGCGAGGCCTTCTCGGGATTGTCGTTGTGCTGTGTCGAGAGCGCCTTGCAGGCGGCGAATCCTGCGAGCGATATCCGGCAGATCGGAGATTCCGTACCACCGGCCACCATCACGTCCGCATCCCCGAGCGCGATCAGCCGGCTGGCGTCGCCGATCGCATGCGCGCCGGTCGAGCAGGCCGTCACGACGGAATGGTTGGGACCCCGCAGCTTGTGGCGGATGGAAACCTGACCGGCTGCGAGATTGATCAGCCGGCCGGGAATGAAGAACGGGGAAATACGCCGCGGGCCCTTGTCGCGCAGGGTGTAACCCGCATCGACGATACCTTCCAGCCCGCCGATGCCGGAGCCGATCAGGACGCCGGTCGAAATCTGGTCTTCGTCGCTTTCGGGTTTCCAGCCGGCATCCGCCAGCGCCATGTCGGCAGCGGCCATCGCATAGACGATGAAAGGATCGACCTTGCGCTGTTCCTTGGGCTCCATCCAGTCGTCGGCATTGAACGTGCCGTCGCTGCCATCGCCGAAGGGAATGCGGCAGGCAATCTTGGCGGGAAGGTCCTCGACCTCGAACTCGGTGACCTTGCGGGCCGCGTTGTCGCCGGCCAGAAGACGCGCCCAGCTGACTTCGGTTCCGCAACCCAGAGGAGATACCATGCCGGTACCGGTGATAACGACACGTCTCATACCCGTGACCCACCCTGACTGTTCAATTCAACCGCCGGACCGGACCACGCGACGATCGCGACCCGCGCATGCATTGCAAATCTCATTACAGCGTCGTGAAGACGCGCAAAGGTCGCTGTGACCTTATGGTTCCTTGCATGTTCTTGTCCCTGGACGGACTCCTATCAGGATACATGCAGTAGTGACGACCAGAGGGAAAGGCGGGACGCTTTGCCGATCGCAACCCGCAGTGCATGCGGGCCAGCCCACTGCCCCAGGGCTGAACGGGCCGCGAGTGCGGCCCGCCAATGACTCAAGCCAAAAGGTCAGGCCTGGGCTTTCTCGATGAACTTGACGGCGTCGCCAACGGTGAGGATCGAATCTGCTGCGTCGTCCGGGATTTCGACACCGAATTCCTCTTCGAATGCCATGACCAGTTCGACGGTGTCGAGCGAGTCCGCGCCGAGGTCATCGATGAAGCTTGCGCCTTCGCTGACCTTTTCGGCGTCGACGCCAAGATGATCAATAACAATTTTCTTCACGCGTTCTGCGATATCGCTCATGTCGGAGTTCCTCGACCTTATGTTTCTCTACGGCGCTGTTACCGGCACCGGCACTCTATCACGCCTGATAGACCAAGTTGGTCCAACGGGCAATCCATCCAACCGAAACCGCGGAAACCCAGGGCAGCAAGAGCTGCCGGACACCTGGCCGGAACGGTCGACTGCGCGCAGTCATGGCCCGATTAACACGGTTTATGCCTGCCGCAAAGGGCGAAAATGCCCGTTATTCCCTTGGTCAACATTGAATTTCAGGCATTTGGCACAAACAAACGAAGAGGCTGATCGGAGGTCGCGGCACAGGCCGAAGCCCAAGGAGCCGCGCACTCCATCGCCTCGTCAGATCATCGCCATGCCGCCGTTGACGTGGATCGTCTGACCGGTGACATATCCCGCTTCGTTAGAAGCGAGATAGGCCACGGCGGAGGCGACTTCCGCTCCGCTTCCCATCCGCCGCATCGGGATCGCAGACATGATCCCTTCCTTCTGCTTGTCGTTCAGCTTGCCCGTCATCGCGCTTTCGATGAAGCCCGGGGCGACGCAGTTGACCGTGACGTTGCGGGTGGCGATTTCCTGTGCAAGCGACTTGGAGAAGCCGATCATGCCCGCCTTCGAGGCGCAGTAATTCGCCTGCCCCGGATTGCCGGTGACACCGACGACCGAGGTTATGTTGACGATGCGGCCGAAGCGACGGCGCATCATCGGATGCGTGAGCTCGCGCGTCAGCCGGAAGACGGCCGTGAGATTGACTTCGATGACGTTGTCCCAGTCCTCGTCGCTCATGCGGACGAAGAGCCCGTCCTTGGTAATGCCGGCGTTGTTGACGAGGATATCGACGCCGCCGAGATCGGCTTCCGCCTTCTCTCCGAGCGCCTTGACTTCCGCGCGATCGGAGAGGTTTGCCGGGAATATCTGAACCCGCTCGCCGAGGGTGTTGGCAAGCGTTTCGAGCTTCTCGACGCGGGTACCATGGAGTCCGACGACGGCGCCCTGGGCATGCAGCATGCGGGCGATTTCCTCGCCGATACCACCGGAAGCGCCGGTAACGAGAGCCTTGCGGCCTGAAAGATCGAACATGGATTTCTCCTTATAGTAGGGCGCTCAGGCCAAGAGGACGGCAAGCGCCGCATCGATATCGGCGGGCGAATTGACGGCGATGCCCGTGACGGTCTTGTCGATCCTCCGGGCAAGTCCCGTCAGGACCTTGCCCGAGCCGATCTCGTAAAGCGTCGTAACTTCATGGGCCGCAAACCACTCGACCGTCTCGCGCCAGCGCACCTGCCCGGTCACCTGCTCGACAAGCAGGCGCGCGATCTCGCCCGCATCGCTTACCGGCGCAGCAAGCACGTTCGCGACGACCGGAACCACGGGATCGCGCTTCTCGACCGTCGCGAGCGCCTTGCGCATGGCCTCGGCGGCCGGCGTCATCAAGGCGGAATGGAAGGGGGCGGACACGGGCAGCATAAGCGCGCGCTTGGCACCCTTTTCCGAAGCGAGGGCCGCGGCCTTCTCCACAGCAGGCTTCTCGCCCGAGATCACCAGCTGGCCGCCGCCGTTGTCGTTGGCGATCTGGCACGAGCCGAACGATGATGCGTCACGGCAGACCGCTTCGACATCGTCATGCTCCAGACCGATGATCGCCGCCATCGCGCCCTTGCCGACGGGGACGGCCGCCTGCATCGCATTGCCGCGAATGCGCAGAAGACGCGCCGTGTCGGCGAGCGAGAACGTACCGGCGGCACAGAGCGCCGAATACTCCCCGAGCGAGTGGCCCGCGACGAAGGAAACCTTGCTCTTGAGGTCGAGGCCCTTGGCTTCTAGCACGCGGATTACCGCCATGGACACTGCCATCAGCGCCGGTTGCGCATTCGCCGTCAGCGTCAACGTCTCCTCAGGCCCGTTCCACATGATGTCGGAAAGCTTTTCGCTGAGCGCGTCGTCGACCTCGGCAAAGACAGCCGCGGCCTCCGGAAATGCTTCGGCCAGATCCTTGCCCATGCCCACGGCCTGGCTGCCCTGGCCGGGGAACGTGAATGCGATGCTCATCAAGAGTGCCCCTTCCCTGGATCGCGGCTGGCTCGGAGCAACCAAATAGCCGGGATCGTTTCAATTGCGCGAGCAGGTGCAGATGAACCGCCCGGACCCTGCTGCCGCCGCGTATTTTCCTCTCCATTCACATTCCTGAACAGCAAGTCAAGCGCGGAAGCCGCGCTTGACCGGTTGCTTGCGGTCTTTTGCCCTTGATCTTCGCCAATCAAGGCTTAAGTTTGCCCCGCTTTGCCGCCGCGTCGTTCCGGAACTTCCCGGGCTGCGGCCAACCGTCATTTCCAAGGCGGAGCGCCTTCCTCCCATGGCGCGAACCCGCTCCACAAGGAACGTCATGCGCTACAACAAACTCGGCCGCACCGGCATCAAGGTTTCGTCCATCTGCCTCGGAACGATGACGTGGGGCTCGCAGAACACGCCGGCCGAAGCCCACGAACAGCTTGATTATGCTTTCGACCGCGGCGTCAACTTCATCGATACCGCCGAACTCTATCCGACCACGCCGCTTTCAGCGGAGACCTACGGCAACACCGAACGCATCATCGGCGATTGGCTGGCCGCGCGCGGCCGACGCGACGACGTGGTGGTTGCAACCAAGGTCGCCGGCTCCGGCCGTGCCTACATCCGCAATGGCGGCCCGGTCACCCCGGAAGGAATCGGCGAGGCGGTCGATGCGAGCCTCGCGCGGCTCAGGACCGACTATATCGACCTTTATCAGCTGCACTGGCCCAACCGCGGTCATTACCACTTCAGAAACGCCTGGTCCTATGACCCCTCCCACCAGAACAAGGAGGAGGTTGCGGCTGATCTCAAGGCCATTCTGGACAAGCTCGGCGAACTCGTCAAAGCGGGCAAAATCCGCGCTGTCGGCCTTTCGAACGATACGGCCTGGGGCGCGATGAAGATGATCGACCTCGCCAACAGATACGGCTTCCCGCGCGTCGCGACGATTCAGAACGAGTACAATCTGCTCTACCGCAGCTACGATCTCGACCTCGCGGAAGTGTCGCACCACGAAGATATCGGCCTGCTCGCCTATTCGCCGTTGGCGGCCGGGCTCTTGAGCGGAAAATATCTGGACGGTGCCAGGCCGGCCGGATCCCGCCTGTCGATCAACGGCGACCTCGGCGGCCGCTACACGCCGCATCAGGAGCCCGCCGTGGCCGCCTATGCCGCACTCGCCCGCGAACACGGTCTTGACCCGGCCCAGATGGCAATCGCCTTCTGTCTCACGCGCCCCTTCATGGCCTCGGCCATCATCGGCGCCACGTCGATCGAGCAGCTGAAGAACGACCTCGGCGCCGCCGACGTCACTCTTTCCCAGGACGTGATGAACGGCATCCGGCGCCTGCATCGGCTCTATCCGGCGCCGATCTGAAACACTCTCGCGCCGGAGCGGCGGCTTCATGCCGCCATCTGGCGGCAGCTCTCGGCACACCGCCTGCAGGCGTCGACGCAATCGCCCATGTCGCCGATGCGCTCGCAATCGTCCGCGCATTCCGCGCAGATCTCGGCGCACTCGCCGCACAGGTGCTTGTGGTGCGGCGTGCCAAGCAGCATGAAATGCGCCGCGTCCCTGCAAATCTCCGCGCAGGCCATCATCAGCCGGAAGTGCGGCGGCTTGGTATGCTCGCCGCCGGCTTCGAGGCAATGAGTCATCGCCGTCGAAAGGCAGACGCGATAACAGGCAAGACAATTCTCGATGCATTCCTGCATCTTCGGATCGAAGGGGGCCATTTTCTTCTCCCGGATGGGTGGAAGCCCACTCAACAGCGCAAGGGCGCTTTTGTTCCGGCTGAGCGCAGCCCGGACACCAATCCGACGAGGCGGCTTGCATTTCGGCAGAAAACCCGTATAAGCGCGCTGTTCGAAACGCCCGGTCTTCTGGCTGGTGGCTGAACGGAGGGCCGGTTTCCATTCGGAAGCCGCGAGGAATGTAAAGGCATTCCGGCCTCCCGTGTCTCCGCTCTCGACCGTCTCGATACAACACTTTCTTGCCGGCTCTCATAGCCTTTAAGAACAGTCGTTGAGGCTTAGCCGCCGAGGTCCGGGCTGATTAACGCAAGAAAGGCAAGCCACAATGGCTCTTTATGAACACGTATTCCTCGCTCGGCAGGACATCACGCCGCAGCAGGTCGACGCTCTCGTCGAGCAGTACAAGGGTGTAATCGAAGCGAACGGCGGCAAGGTCGGTCGGGTCGAAAACTGGGGCCTGAAGTCCCTCACCTACCGCATCAAGAAGAACCGCAAGGCTCACTACGTCCTCATGGACATCGATGCCCCGGCACCGGCCGTGCACGAAGTCGAGCGTCAGATGCGCATCAACGAAGACGTCCTGCGCTACATGACGATCGCCGTCGGCAAGCACGAGGAAGGCCCGTCCGCGATGATGCAGAAGCGCGACCGCGACGATCGCCCGCGCCGCGACGGCGACCGTCCGGACCGTGGTGGGTTTGGCGACCGTGGTCCGCGTCCGGACCGTGGCGATCGCGATGACCGTCCGCGCCGCCCGCGCGAAGACCGCGCTTAACAAGAAGCTTTAGGAGATAAAGACAATGGCTGAAGTTTCTTCCGCTCCGGTACGCCGTCCGTTCCACCGTCGCCGCAAGACCTGCCCCTTCTCGGGTGCAAACGCTCCGCGGATCGACTACAAGGACGTCCGTCTCCTGCAGCGCTACATTTCCGAGCGCGGCAAGATCGTGCCCTCGCGCATCACGGCCGTTTCCCAGAAGAAGCAGCGCGAACTCGCCCAAGCGATCAAGCGCGCCCGCTTCCTCGGCCTGCTGCCCTACATCGTATCGTAAGGCGGCCGGCGCTCCGTCGATCGGCTGACTCGACGGAAACCAGCTTCGATCGAGGCGCTCTCTCAAGGGTGCCTCGATTCCTCCCTTCCGCGGTGGGCGCGGATCGGAAACGCGCCGGAACGGCGCACAAATCCCATGTTGGGGCAATGGCCGGATGGTCGCCCCTAACTGCCTCTCAAGCAGGACAGCGAACGTGAAGACCTGGAACAGGACATCGCTGCTGACCGGCGTTCTCGCCGGCATTACCGCCGCCCTCTTGTCGATGGGCGCGAATACGCAGTCGTCTCTTGCGATCGTTCTCTACGCCGCCTCCGCGCTGCCGATCCTGATTGCGGGTCTCGGTTGGGGAAACGCCGCCGCCATCGCTGCCATCGTGGTCGCGGGCGGGGCAGCAGTGGCGCTCGTGTCACCCTATTTCGCACTGCTGATCGTCGTCGTGACGCTCGTCCCGGCCGGCTGGCTCAGCCACCTCTCCAATCTTGCGCGCCCGGCTTCCGAACTCGGCGGTCCCGAGGGTTCACTCGCCTGGTATCCGCTCTCCGACATCCTCGTGCATCTTGCCGGACTGGTGACGGTCGGCATGGTCATCGTCGGCTACATTGTCGGGTACGACTCGAGCGTCTCCGACATCATGGTCGACATGGTGATCGAGGCGGTGAAGGCGCAGGAACCGCTCTACAATCCGGATGCCGCGGCGATCGCTCAGCTCAAGTCGATATTCACGCTGGCGCTGCCGCTCGTGCAGGGTGCGATCTGGGTATTGATGCTGTTCGCCGCCTACTACCTCGCGACCCGCATCGTACAGCTATCCGGCAAGGCGCTTCGGCCGCGGGAGGACGTTCCCTCGTCGCTCAGGATGCACCGCAACGCCATCTTCGTTTTTCTCGGCGGCCTGGCCCTCACCTTCTTCGGCGGTGCGCCGGCTGTGATAGGTGCGCTCGTCTGCGGCACCTTCGGCGCCGGCTTCCTGCTCTCGGGCTTCGCCTCCTTCCATTTTCGCACGCGCGGCAAGTCCTGGCGGCTTCCCGTGCTGTGGATCGCATACCTGTCGGTATTCGTCTTCACGATTCCGGCTTTCTTCTTCCTCCTGTCCGGCCTGATCGATACGCGCCGCGCCATCGCACTCACGCCCACGGGAAAAAACTGACCAACGAAACAAAACAAAACTGAAAGGAAATCAAAATGGAAGTCATTCTCCTCGAACGCATCGCCAAGCTCGGTCAGATGGGCGAAACCGTAAAGGTTCGCGACGGCTTCGCGCGCAACTACCTGCTGCCGCTCGGCAAGGCGCTCCGCGCCAATGCCGCCAACAAGGCGCGTTTCGAATCCGAGCGCTCGACGCTCGAAGCCCGTAACCTCGAGCGCAAGTCGGAAGCCCAGAAGGTCGCCGATTCGCTTGACGGCAAGTCCTTCATCATCGTCCGTTCCGCTGGCGAGACCGGTCAGCTTTACGGCTCGGTTGCCGCCCGCGACATCGTCGAGACGCTGGCTGCCGAAGGCTTCAACATCAACCGGAACCAGGTCGACCTCAACCAGCCGATCAAGGCTATCGGCCTGCACAAGGTCACGCTGCACCTGCACGGGGAAGTCGACGTGGCGATTGAAATCAACGTTGCCCGTTCGGCCGAAGAAGCCGAGCGCCAGGCCAAGGGCGAAAGCCTGACCTCGGCCGACGCCATCTACGGCGTGGACGAAGACGCGCTGAAGCCGGAAGACTTCTTCAACCCGGAAGCCGAGCTCGAGTCCGAAGAAGAATAAGACCCGAGCGGACTTCAAGGAAAGAAGCCCGGATCGGATCCGGGCTTTTTGTTTGCGGGCAAATCCTCGCGGATCCTACTGCATGTGTCCTTTAATCGGATCCGATTAAAGGACAAAAACATGCAGCAGATCAAAGTGCTACAGCGACCTTTGCGCGTCTGATAAGACGCGCGGCGCTGTAGAGCGGGATGAGGAAAAGTGTGCGCGGTTTTCCGCCCGCATCCCGCGTCTCAACTTCTTAGAGCTCTATCCGGCGGACGCGATTGCCGCCTGCGGTTCGCCCGCCTTGTCGACCCTCACCACGACAGAGAGCCCGGGAGCAAGGCGATCGGCCATCGGCTGTTCGGGGTCGACGGCGATGCGCACGCCGAGACGTTGCGCCACCTTGGTGAAATTGCCGGTGGCGTTATCCGGCCGGATGATGCTGAATTCCGATCCGGCAGCGGGAGAGAAGCGCTCGATGTGGCCTCTCAGCACCTGCCGGTTCAAGGCGTCTACCGAAATGGTGACGGGCTGACCAACCCTCATTCCGTCAAGCTGCGTCTCCTTGAAGTTGGCGACGATCCAGACCTCGTGCGGCACGACCGAAAGCAGCTGCGTGCCGGCGGTGACATATTGTCCGACACGGGCGCCGATCTCGCCGAGCCTGCCGGCACGCGGCGCAACGATCCTGGTGTTGTCGAGGTCGATCTCGGCGAGCTCCACGGCCGCCTCGGCGCCGGCTACCGAACCCTCGAGGCCGGCGCGGGCGCCGAGCGTCGTCGCAAGCGACTGGCGCGAAACCTCGAGATTGGCGATCGCCTGCTTGACGCCCGCGTCCGCCTGCTCGAAGGCCGCCCGGGCCTGGTCGGCGTCGCTCCGCGTCGCGACACCTTTGTCGGCGAGCGGACGAATGCGGTCCCAGGTGGCTCTCGCCGTTGCCAGAGCCGCTTTGGCCCCGTCGAGCTGGGCCTCGCTCGCAGCGATTCCGGCCTTTGCCGACAGCTCCTGTTCGAACGAGTTCGCCAACGCCGACCTTTGTGTCGCGAGTGTCGCTTTTGCCTGCGCAAGCTTCTGGACGTAAATCCGGTCATCGATCCTGACGAGGAGCTGACCAGCCCTTACCTCCTCGTAGTCGCGCACCGGCACCTCCGCGACATAGCCGGAAAGTTGCGGGCTGATGGTCGTGACATAGCCGCGGACATAGGCGTTCTCCGTGGTTTCGACGGAGCTCGCGAAGGGCGGCAGACGCCAGGCGTAGAGGACGAGCGAAAGACCGGCGAGGCCGGCAAGAAGAACGATAAGCGTGGTGGGAGAGCGGAAATTTTTCAGCATGATAACGACTTCATTGTTCAAGATGTGGCCGCCGGTACGATGTCGGGATCGTGCCTGGCGAGCTGTTTGACTGCGATTTGGATGAGCAGCACCGCGAGCGCGAAAAGCGCTATGATCGCCGCCAACAGGAAGGCATCGTTGTAGGCGAGGATGTTGGCCTCGCGGGTGATCGTCTGTCCGAGCAGGGCCACGCCCTCCCCGTTCAGCAACGCCCTGTCGACGATTGCCTTGGCGTAGGCGCCCGACAACTGCCCGATGCGCTGCGCGACCAGAGGATTGCTCAGAACGATCTGCTCGGCCAGAATGTTGGCGTGAAACTTTTCCCGCAGTGTCACGAAGGTTCCGAAGGCGGCCGAGCCCATCAGGCCGCCGATGCTTTGGGTGAAGAGAAAGACGACGATGAAGCTCAGGATGTAGCTGGGGCCTTTCGCGAGTGCCGCCGTGAAACCGCGGGCCATGGCCGGCGGCAGGAAAAGGGCCGTGCCGGCGGCGACCAGCGCCTGGCTCACATACATCTGCTCCGGACGCGTGAGGCTCGTCGCATGGCTGTCCATATAGGCGCCGGCGGCGAGCATGCCGAGGGCGACCACGTGGACGGCGTCCGCGTGCCCCGGCTTCATCAGCGCCGCACAGAGCAGACCGCCCCCCAGCGATGAGGCCAGAATGATCCAGTAAAGTGTCGCGAGCTGATCGTACTGCAGCCCGAGCAATTGATAGAAGTTGGTGGCGATCGCCGACTGTTCCGAGGCGACGAGGCGGAAGATCAACAGCACGGCGGCAAAATGCACGATCTCGCGCGAGGCCAACCAGCGTATGTCGATCAAGGGCTGCTCGCGATTGAGCTCGATCAGTACGACGGCCGTGAGGGTCACGACCGACAGGGCGAGCAGCATGCCGAGCCAGGGTGCCTCGAACCACCAATAGAGCCTGCCCATCACGAGGACGACGGCAACGCAGCCGAAGCCGACGGCGAGCAGCAGGTAGCTGAGAATGTCGGCACGCTGAATGACCTTGGCATGAGGCACCGGCGTCAGGGGCAGCAGATAGATGATCGGCAACGCGATCAGCGCGAGCGCCATCTCGAGCGTGTACAGCCCGTGCCATTGTCCGATCTCGATGAGCTCAGGCGAGATCAGCCGCGTCATCGGAGCGGCCAAGGTCGTGCATGTCAGGGCGAGTGCGAGGGCCACCGTCAGCTTTCGCGCCGGTGGAAAGGCTTCCAGCATATAGAGAAAGCCGAGGGTCGACATCGGCGCGGCCGCAATGCCGCTGATGAAGCGGACGACGACCGCCGAATGAAGGTCCGAGACGAAGACGTTCATCAGTGAAGCGATGACGAATCCGACGATGCCGATCTCTGCGAAGCGGCGAAGACCATACTGGGCGCGGATCTTCACGAGAGCGGCCGAAAGGCTGACATTCGGCGCCATGTAGGCAGCGGCAAGCCAGGCCGCCTCCACCGACGTGGCCGAAAGCGACCCCTGGACCTGCGCAAGATTGGCCGACGCGAGATTCATACCGAGCCCCTGTGTCAGAAAGAGGAGAGCGGAGCCGGCGATATAGAGAGCCGATTTGCCGATACGCATCGAGCCGGGAGCGGCAACGGCATTCATCGGTCGCCACTCCGACCGATCGACTGGATGTTCGTCGCGATCTTGCAGACGACCTTCAGCGCGACGGCGATTTCCTGCGGCTGCAGCCCGCCCAGAACCTCTTCGCGGATGTCGCTCGCGAGCTTCTGGATCTCATCCGCCACGGAGCGGCCGACGTCCGTCATGTGGATCTGCTTCGCACGCCGGTCGGAAAGCTCGACCCGGCGCTCGATGAATCCCTGCTTTTCCATGCCGTCGAGAAGCCGAACGATCGTCGGCGTCTCGATATCGAGCTCTTCGGCCAACTCGCGTTGATTGAGACCTTCTTTCCTGGCGAGCGCGAACAGCATCCGCGCACGCGGCAGCGTCAGGCCGCGCTCCTTCACCCGCGCGTCGAACACCGAGCGCAGTTTGCGGTTGACGGTCGCAAGTGCGTCGAACAGTTCACGATTGTCGTTTGGCTTCGGCATTTAGTATCTTTTCCATATTACTAGCATGCTAACTATCTGGACACTATTTAATCCGGCCATGGGCATTTTTCAAGATGCCGATCGAGGACGCGGGGATGCGAATCAGGTAGTTTTACCCATGGCCGCGGCGTCAACCAGCATCGCGTGAGAATGTATTTTTTTACAACTTCTCCCTTGTCCCCCTGTGGATCAGTCGAACAACGGGCAAAGGCGACAGGCCGGGTTGTATGGCACGCCACTGTTGCGTGCCTGCACTAGACGCGGCGCGCAACAGTCAGCAAACCGGGTGCCTCACGGGATCATAAGCGGAAACGGAAAACGATGAACGACGCAGCGCGAAAGCTCGCCCCTTTGGCCAAGGATCAGGCGGAACAGCATTATCGCGAGGCGCCGAACAATCTGGAAGCGGAGCAGGCCCTGCTCGGCGCCATTCTCGTCAATAACGACGCCTTCTATCGCGTCTCGGATTTCCTGAAACCCGTACACCTTTATGAGCCGTTGCATCGCAGGATCTTCGAGATCGCCGGCGAAATCATCCGCATGGGCAAGACTGCCAACCCGGTGACGGTCAAGACCTTCCTCAAGGCCGACGAGAAGGTCGGCGACCTGACGGTTGCACAATATCTCGCGCGCCTTGCCGCCGAAGCAGTGTCCATCATCAATGCGGAGGATTACGGCCGCGCGATCTACGACCTGGCGCTCCGCCGGTCGCTGATCACCATCGGTGAAGACATGGTGAACATCGCCTACGACGCACCGCTCGACATGCCGCCGCAGAGCCAGATCGAGGACGCCGAACGGCGGCTGTTCGAACTCGCCGAAACAGGGCGCTACGATGGCGGCTTCCAATCGTTCAATGACGCGGTAGCGCTCGCGATCGACATGGCCGGACAGGCGTTCGAGCGGGACGGTCATCTCTCCGGCATTTCCACCGGCATCCATTCCCTTGACGGGAAGATGGGCGGACTCCAGCGATCGGACCTGATCATCCTCGCCGGCCGTCCGGGCATGGGCAAGACCTCGCTCGCGACGAACATCGCCTACAACATCGCCGCCGCCTACGAGCCGGAAGTACAGCCCGACGGCTCCTTCAAGGCCAAGAACGGCGGCGTGGTCGGCTTCTATTCGCTCGAAATGTCGTCCGAACAGCTCGCCACCCGTATCATCTCCGAGCAGACCGAGGTCTCCTCCTCGAAGATCCGCCGCGGTGATATTTCGGAGGCGGATTTCGAGAAGCTCGTCGCCTGCTCCCAGATGATGCAGAAAGTGCCGCTTTATATCGACCAGACCGGCGGTATCTCGATCGCCCAGCTTGCCGCGCGCGCTCGCCGATTGAAGCGGCAGCGCGGCCTCGACGTGCTCGTGGTCGACTACATCCAGCTCATGACCGGTTCGAAGAAGTCCGGCGAAAATCGAGTACAGGAAATCACCGAGATCACCACCGGCCTCAAGGCGCTCGGCAAGGAGCTGAACGTGCCGATCATCGCGCTTTCGCAGCTCTCGCGCGCGGTGGAAAGCCGCGAGGACAAGCGGCCGCAGCTCTCCGACCTGCGTGAATCGGGCTCGATCGAACAGGACGCCGACGTCGTCCTCTTCGTGTTCCGCGAGGAATATTACGTGAAGAACATGGAACCGCGCGACGAATTCGATCCGAAATACGAAGAGTGGAAGATGCAGATGGAGAAGGTGAAGGGCACGGCCGACGTGATCATCGCCAAGCAGCGCCACGGACCGACCGGCACCGTCAAGCTCGCCTTCCAGTCGGAATTCACGCGCTTCTCGGATCTCGCCGATCCGTCGTTCACGCAGTACGAGCATTGACAGGCTGATTGCGGCCCCTCATCCCGCTGCCGCGACCTTCTCCCCGCAGGCGGGGAGAAGGGGCAAGCCGCATGCAAACAGGTCCCCTCGCCCCGCTTGCGGGGAGAGGGTTAGGGTGAGGGGCATTTTCTCAAGGCGCAGCGACGCCTCTCTACCCCACGAACACCCTCGCAACCGCCACGACAATCACGCCGGCCGCCACGGCCGCGAGCAGCGGCAGCCTCGTGGCGACAAGCGCTGTGGCGAGGGCCGCGAGCGTTTCGGCCGGCCCGGTGACCAACGCCGTCGGCGCGATGACGGCCATCAATACGGCCGGCGGGATCGCCTCCAGCGCCCGCTTCTGCTTCGGACCTATCGTCACGAAACGGATGAGGACAAGACCGCCGAGCCGGGTCAGCACCGTCGCAACGGCCATCGCGGCGATCGCAAGAAACGTGTGCGGATCGAGCGTCATGCGCGGGCTTCCTGACGTTCACCGGTGAAAAGCGCCGCAACGACGCCCGCCGCCGAACCGGCTGCGATGTACCAGACGCCGGGGAGGAACTGGCGTGCGAGGACCGCGGCCGCGGCGCTCGCAGCGAGAATCGCGCCGGTTTCACGTCCCTTCCAGAAGCCCATGACCAGGACGATGAAGACCGCGGGAAACGCAAAATCGAGACCGAGCGCTTTCGGGTCTCCGAGGAATGCGCCGGCGAGCGAGCCGGCAAGACCGGCAAGCACCCAGGCCAGATAGAACGGCACCGCAAGGCCCGCATACCAGGCAGGCGTGAGACGCGACTCACCTGCCCGGACCTCGGCCATGGCCCAGATCTCGTCGGCAAGGAGAAGCATCGCGGCATATCTCGCCGGCCCCGAGAAGGCCGGCATCTTCGTGCCGATCGATGCGCTCATCAGAAGATGACGGATATTGACGAGCAGCGCCGAAAATCCGAGAGCGGCCCAGGAGGCGGGATGAGTCCAGATGTCGAGCGCAACGAATTGCGAACCGCCGGCGAAGACCAGCGCGCTCATCATCACGACTTCGAGGCTCGACAGGCCCTTGGTCGCGGCAACGGCCCCGAAAACGAGCCCGATCGGCATCACCGCCACGATGAGCGGTGCCATCGCCCTGAAACCTCCCCAGAATTCCTCGACTGCCCGCGACTTCTTCACGCCTGGGATCTCCCGTACTTGCAACACTAACCTTCTGAAACTACGCGCTTCCGGACGGAAAACCGTCACACGCTTTTCCTGGAAGTGCCCAGGAAGTAACCAGGCAGAAGACCGCCGTCTTGAACGAAAGTGATCAGGCTGAGCGATAGGCACCCGGCGTGACGCCGGTTCGAGCCTTGAAATGGCGGCTGAAATGCGCCTGATCGGCGAAACCGCAGTGATAGGCGGTGTCCGCCGCAGACCAACCTCTGCGCAGGAGCGCCTTTGCTTCCCGCACCCGCTTGTCGGTGAGAAAAGCATGCGGGGTGATGTGGAATTCCTTTCGGAAGGCGCGGATCAGATGGGCGCGGCTGAGGCCCGCCAGCTTCGCAAGCTCCTCCAGCCCGATATCGTGCGTGTAGTTTTCAACAAGATAATCGCGTGCCCGGTGCACGGCTGAGCTCTCGCGCGTCTGCAGGGGGACGATGATAGCGTTGCCGTGGCGCTCGAAGAGCCTGGCCAGGAACCCGAACATGCTTTCGTCCGCTTCCAGGGTACCGACCTTGCCTTCCAATGCACGGTGCGCACGATGAAAGCCGAGCGCAAGCTCTCTATCGGTGAGAAGCAGCCGCGAGAAGGACGGCGTTCCCTTGAAGGAGCGGCCGGTCACATCCTCGAGTATCTCGACCAGCAGGTCCGTGGGTGGATAGACCATCCGGTAGCGGTAGCCTTCGTGACCCGGATGCCCGTCGTGGATTTCATCCGGATTGATGAGATAGAGATCTCCCGGGCCCGTCTGCGATCGTTCCCCCTTGATCGTGCTGATCTGGGAACCCGCTTCGATCGCACCTATGCTGAACGTGTCGTGCGCGTGCGGTGCGAATTCATGCGTGATGAAGGTCGCGCTCAGGCACTCCATGCCCTTGAAGCGCGGGTCGCGCCAGAAACGGGTCCGCTCGGCTCCCTCGAGCGGCATGGCCTCGATGGCCTTTTCCTGTGAGATCGTTTCCATCGGACGATCTTATCGGGCGAGGAGAGCCTCGTCTTGCATGAAAGTGCTTTCGGCCAGAGCATTGCGTCGGCCGTTTGCGGCGCGGGGCACTTGGATGTATTGCTGCCGATATCGCCCACGCAGAGTTTTCGGTATGCAAAGCCCCGAGTTTCTTTCCGCCTCCAGCAGGCTCACCGTCGACCTCACCGCGCTCGCCGACAATTGGCGGGCGATGAACGAGCGGTCCGGAAAAGCCCGCGCCGCCGCCGTTCTGAAGGCCGATGCCTACGGTCTCGGCGTCGTGCATGCCGCTCCGGCTCTCTATGCCGCCGGCGCGCGCGATTTCTTCGTGGCCAGTGTCGAAGAAGGGGCCGATCTTCGCCCGCTTGTTCCGGATGGGCGAATCTACATTCTCGCGGGAATGTGGCCCGGCAACGAGGAGCTCTTCTTCGAGAACGATCTCGTGCCGATCATCAACTCGGAAGAGCAGCTGGCGGTCTTCATGGCAGCGCTTTCCGAACGGGGCGACCACCCCTGCGTTCTCCACGTCGACACGGGCATGAACCGGCTCGGCCTGTCGCCTGAGGAGGCGCTTGCCCTCGCCCACGACCCTGCGCGGCCTGCGAGTTTCTCGCCGGTCCTCGTCATGAGCCATCTGGCCTGCGCCGACGATCCCGGACACCCGATGAACCGCTATCAGCTTCAGCGTTTCCGCGAGGTGACCGCCGCCTTCGAGGGCGTGCCGGCGAGCCTTGCAAATTCCGGCGGCGTGTTCCTCGGTGCGGACTACCACTTCGACCTCACCCGGCCCGGCATCGCGGTCTATGGCGGCGAGGCGGTAAATGGCGCGGTCAATCCGATGAAAGCGGTCGTCACCGCCGAAGCGCGCATCGTGCAGGTCAGGACGGTTCCATCCGGCGGAACGGCAAGCTACGGCGCCTCGGTCCGCTTCGGCCGCGACAGCCGCATTGCGACGGTCGCGATCGGCTATGCCGACGGCTACCACCGTTCGGTTTCGGGCGGCGGCGTCACCCTCAGACAGGCGATGCCCTCGGGCGCCTTCGGTTTCCTGCATGGTATGAAGGTGCCGCATGTCGGTCGGGTGACGATGGATCTGAGCCTGTTCGATGTCACGGACCTGCCGGAAGCGGCCGTACGTGCCGGCGATTATATCGAGGTCTTCGGGCGCAATGTCGTCATCGACGACGTCGCGCGCGCCGGCGGTACCATCGGCTACGAGCTGCTGACGAGCCTCGGCCGGCGCTATCATCGGACCTATGTCGGAGGCGCTTGAACAAGGCGCAAAGGAATATCGTCCTTTCAAACAGGATTTCGCGGCATTATGTGACCGCCAAGAGTGATTCTCGGGCGGCGGCAATTCCGCCATCTGCCCGCAAACATCCGAAAGCCGACATCTATGGCGAAAGCCCGCACCCAGTTCGTCTGCCAGAATTGCGGCACAGTCCATTCCCGCTGGGTGGGCAAGTGCGACGGCTGCGGCGAGTGGAACACGATCATCGAGGATAATCCCACGGCGGGGATCGGCGGCGGTCCCATGCGCACGCCGAAGAAGGGGCGTCCCGTCGCACTTACGACGCTGTCCGGAGAGATCGAAGACGCGCCGCGCATCCAGACCGGCATTTCGGAACTCGATCGCGTGACCGGCGGCGGCTTCGTTCGCGGATCCGCACTGCTCGTCGGCGGAGATCCGGGCATCGGCAAGTCGACCGTGCTGATGCAGGCGGCCGCGGCGCTTGCACGCCGGAAGCACCGGGTGATCTATGTCTCGGGCGAAGAAGCGATCGCCCAGGTCCGCCTGCGTGCTCAGCGGCTCGGCGCCGCCGACAGCGACGTGCTCCTTGCCGCCGAGACGAATGTCGAAGATATTCTCGCGACGCTTTCCGAGGGCAAGCGCCCGGACCTCGTCATCATCGATTCCATCCAGACGCTTTGGAGCGACATCGTCGACTCCGCGCCCGGCACGGTGACGCAGGTGCGCACCGGTGTGCAGGCGATGATCCGCTTCGCCAAGCAGACGGGCACGGCGGTCGTGCTGGTCGGCCACGTGACAAAGGAGGGCCAGATCGCCGGCCCCCGCGTCGTCGAGCACATGGTCGACGCCGTCCTTTATTTCGAGGGCGACCGCGGCCATCATTACCGCATCCTCAGGACGGTGAAGAACCGTTTCGGACCGACCGACGAGATCGGCGTTTTCGAAATGTCCGACAAGGGCCTGCGCGAGGTCGCCAACCCGTCGGAGCTGTTTCTCGGCGAACGCAATGCGAAATCGCCGGGTGCAGCGGTTTTCGCCGGCATGGAAGGCACGCGCCCCGTGCTTGTCGAGGTACAGGCGCTGGTCGCGCCGACATCGCTCGGAACGCCGCGCCGCGCCGTGGTCGGCTGGGACTCGGCCCGCCTTTCGATGATCCTCGCCGTGCTGGAAGCCCATTGCGGCATTCGCCTCGGCCAGCACGACGTCTACCTCAATGTCGCGGGTGGCTATCGCATTTCCGAACCGGCGGCCGATCTCGCTGTGGCTTCCGCACTGGTTTCGTCGCTTGCCGGGCTTGCCCTGCCGCCCGATTGCGTCTATTTCGGCGAAGTCAGCTTGTCGGGTGCAGTCCGGCCGGTTGCGCATACCGCCCAACGTCTCAAGGAAGCCGAGAAACTCGGTTTCTCCCAGGCAGTCCTGCCATCTGCATCGACCGAGTTGCCGAAGAACGGCAACGGCCGCTGGAGCGAGATGGAAAGCCTGCCGGATCTGGTGGCGCGTATCGCGGGATCGCGGCGTGCCCTGCAACAGACGAATGACGAGGACTGACGGAATAGCCGCGCCCTGGAGCATCAACGGGATGTGCCGCCTGGCGGTGGAGTCGGAGTAAGGACAACATGCCCATCACAATTCTCGACGGTATCGTTCTCGGCGTCGCGCTGTTTTCAGCCGTCCTCGCGATGGTTCGCGGCTTCTCGCGCGAGGTTCTGTCGGTGGCGAGCTGGGTCGGCGCAGCCGCCGCGGCCTATTTCCTCTATCCGCATCTTCTGCCCTACGCCAGCCAGTACACGACCAGCGGAACGGTCGCGATGATCGGCTCGGCGGCCGTGATCTTCCTGATTGCACTGATCATCATCTCCTTCATCACGATGCGGGTGGCCGACTTCATCATCGACAGCCGCATCGGCGCGCTCGACCGCACGCTCGGCTTCCTGTTCGGGGCCGCTCGCGGCATTCTGCTCGTCGTCGTCGCCATGCTGTTCTTCAACTGGCTCGTGGCGCCGCAGCAGCAGCCCGTCTGGGTGACCCACGCGAAGTCGAAACCGCTGCTCGACAATCTCGGCAATCAGTTGGTAGCGCTCCTGCCGGAAGAGGCCGACGCCACCATTCTCGACCGCTTGCGCGGCAAGGATACGACCGGCGAAGGCGAAAGCGAGACGCCGCCGGCTCAGACGGAACAGGCGCCCGGCGAGGAAGCACCGGCGACGAACGGCTGAGATCGACAGGAAAGTTTGCAATAAAGCCCGCTGTGCGGGCTTTATCCATTTGGAATGACGCTTGTCAGTGTTTTCGGGTAAGATCGCTTGAAGACTGGCGGCCCGATCACGATATGCGCACCGGCACGTAGCAAAGGCGAATTGCGATGACCGATCTCAGATCCAGCGAAATCCATGACGAACTCGACGGCGACACCCTCCATGAGGAGTGCGGCGTTTTCGGCATTCTCGGCCATCCGGACGCCGCCGCGCTGACGGCGCTCGGCCTGCACGCTCTCCAGCATCGAGGGCAGGAAGCCGCCGGTATCGTCACCTTCGACGGGCGGCAGTTCTATTCGGAGCGCCGGATGGGTCTCGTCGGCGACCACTATACCGATCCCACGACGCTCGCGAAGCTGCCCGGTTCGATGTCGATCGGCCATGTACGCTATTCCACCACCGGTGAGACGGTCCTGCGCAACGTCCAGCCGCTGTTTGCCGAGCTGCAGGAAGGCGGAATCGCAATCGCGCACAACGGCAACTTCACGAACGGCCTGACGCTGCGGCGCCAGATCATCGCAGACGGTGCCATCTGTCAGTCGACATCCGACACCGAAGTCGTGCTGCACCTGATCGCGCGGTCGAAACACGTCTCTTCCAGCGATCGCTTCGCCGACGCTATCGCCCAGGTCGAAGGCGGCTATTCGATGCTGGCTCTGACCCGCACCAAGCTGATCGCCGCCCGCGACCCGAACGGCATTCGCCCGCTCGTCATGGGCGAACTCGACGGCAAGCCGATCTTCTGCTCGGAGACCTGCGCGCTGGATATCATCGGCGCCAAATTCGTTCGCGATATCGAGAACGGTGAAATCGTCATCTGCGAAATTCAGCCGGACGGGTCGATCACCATCGATGCCCGCAAGCCGCAGAATCCGCTGCCGGAACGCCTTTGCCTTTTCGAGTACGTCTATTTCGCCCGGCCGGATTCGGTCGTCGGCGGCCGCAACGTCTACGTCGCCCGCAAGAACATGGGCAAGAACCTCGCCATCGAGGCCCCCGTCGAGGCGGATGTCGTGGTGCCCGTTCCGGACGGCGGTACGCCGGCTGCAATCGGCTATGCGCAGGAAAGCGGCATCCCCTTCGAGCTCGGCATCATCCGCAATCACTATGTCGGGCGGACCTTCATCGAGCCGACGCAGCAGATTCGCGCCTTCGGCGTCAAGCTCAAGCATTCTGCGAACCGGGCGATGATCGCCGGCAAGCGCGTCGTGCTCGTCGACGATTCCATCGTCCGCGGCACCACTTCGGTCAAGATCGTCCAGATGATGCGCGAGGCAGGCGCCCGCGAGGTGCATGTGCGCGTCGCGAGCCCGATGATCTTCCACCCGGATTTCTACGGCATCGACACGCCCGACCGTGACAAGCTGCTCGCCAACCAGCATGCCGACCTCGCCTCGATGTGTCGCTTCATCGGCGCCGATTCTCTCGAATTCCTCTCGATCGACGGGCTTTATCGTGCCGTCGGCGGCGAGAAGCGCGACCCGCAGGCGCCGCAGTTCACCGATCACTATTTCACCGGGGACTACCCGACCCGCCTTCTCGACCAGGGGGCAGCGAGCAACGTTCGCAAACTCTCGGTTCTCGCCAGCAACGGATAACGAACAACAACATGACGCCCAATCTGAAAGACCGGATCGCCGTCGTCACCGGCGCATCGCGCGGGATCGGCTACTTCACTGCTCTTGAACTCGCCAAGGCCGGCGCCCACGTCGTCGCCTGCGCCCGCACCCTCGGCGGTCTCGAAGAACTGGACGACGCGATCAAGGCTTTCGGCGGTTCGGCAACGCTCGTCCCCTTCGATCTCTCGGACATGGCCGCCATCGACAAGCTCGGCGGCGCCATAAACGAGCGCTGGGGCAAGCTCGACATCATGGTCGCCAATGCGGGCGTCCTCGGCACGATCTCGCCGATCGGCCATGTGGAAGCCAAGGTCTTCGAAAAGGTGATGGCGATCAATGTCACCGCGACCTGGCGCCTGATCCGGTCGCTCGAGCCGTTGCTCGTCCGTTCGGATGCCGGCCGCGCCCTCATCCTCTCCTCGAGCGCTGCGCACAAGTGCAAGCCCTTCTGGGGGCCCTACTCCGCCTCCAAGGCTGCGGTCGAGGCGCTGGCACGCACCTGGGCCTACGAGACACAGCGCCTGCCGCTGCGCATCCTCAGCGTCGATCCGGGCGCCACGCGCACCGCCATGCGGGCGCAGGCCGTGCCCGGCGAAGATCCGGAGACCCTGCCGCATCCCTCCGAGGTGGCTCAGGCGCTGTTGCCGCTGCTCGGCCGCGAGCAGACCGAGACGGGGAAGCTCTTCATCGTTCGGGAAAAGAAGATCGTCGACTACCGCATGCCGGAATAGGCTGGCGGCACCTCCCCCTCATCCGGCCTGCCGGCCACCTTCTCCCCGCAAGCGGGGCGAAGGGGACTCGCGGTGATGCACCGCTTCTCGGGCGCTCAAGAGGAAATGGCCATCCAGCAGCTTGTCCCTTCTCCCCGTCACAACGCTACGGCATGCACATATCTCTTGTTGTCCAGCCCTTCGCGGATTTACTCCGGAGTGGCGGCATCTGTATTTCCAGCAGTGGCGAGGCTTGCGGATGGGTCCTTGGGATCAAACCCGTATGCGCTAACATTGGCATTAGCGGTCACCCGCCCCTCATCCGCCTGCCGGCACCTTCTCCCCGCAGGCGGCAGGGCTGTCCGGGGAAAGTTCCGGGTGAATCGAAATGTCGCAGGCGCATGCCCCGTCAGACGGCGTTTTTCCGTCTATTTTCTGGTTGTCGAGACTCAGAAAAGGAGACGGAGCATGCGGTTCACCCCTAGCATTTTCGCCCAGCTGCTGAAAGCGATTGATCGCCGCAGCTTTCAGGCGATTGTGGGTCGTCATGCCGGGGATGCCTACGACAAGTGCTTTACCAGCTGGGATCATCTGGTGGCACTGATCTATGCCCAGTTGAGCGCCACGACCAGCCTGCGCGGGTTGGAGGCGAGCTTCAACGCCAACAGTCAGCATCATTACCATCTCGGCAGTGGCCGGCTGATGCGCTCGACGCTGTCGGACGCCAACCGCCGCCGCCCGGTCGCCGTCTTCGCCGAGACCTTCGCGCTTCTGGCCGGTCAGCTCGACCGGCAGACGCGCCGGGAGGGCACCAAGATGCTGCGGCTGATCGATTCGACCCCGATACCGCTGGGTAAGCTGTACGATTGGGCCAAGTCGAACGGCCGCATCCGCGGCATGAAGCTGCATGTCGTCTATGATCCCAAGGCCGATTGTCCAGGCATCCTCGACATCACCGACGCCAACGTCAACGACGCCCAGATCGGCCGCACGATCACCATCGAAAAGGGCGCAACCTATGTCTTCGACAAGGGCTACTGCCATTACGGCTGGTGGACGGCGATCGCCGAAGCCGGCGCCAGTTTCGTCACCCGGCCGAAGACCAACATGGGACTGGCTTTGGTCGCTGAACGCCCCGTTGAGCAACCTCAAGGCGATGGCTTCCTGGTCCTCGAAGACAGCCAGGTCAGCCTCGCCAGCAAGGGCGATTCCAAGCTGCCGATCGGCTTGCGCCGGGTAATCGTCAAGCGCCAGGACGGCGATACGATCACGCTTCTGACCAACGACCTCGAGCGCTCCGCCGTCGAGATCGGCCAGCTCTATAAGGATCGCTGGCAGATCGAGCTTCTGTTCCGCTGGATCAAACAGCACCTCAAGATCCGCAAGTTCCTCGGCAACAACGACAACGCCATCCGCCTGCAGATCTTCGCGGCGATGATCGCCTATGCACTGTTGCGCATCGCCGCCCGCCTCGCCCGCGTCCCTCTACCGATCCTGCGCTTCACCGACCTCGTCACCCAGTGCCTGTTCCAGCGCAAAAGCATCGCCGAAATCCACAAGCCGCCGCAGGTCAATCCAAGCCGACCAAAACCCCGGACCATCCCAAACCAAATGGTCTTCCGCTATGCATGAATTTTCCCCGGACAGCCCTGCGCAGGCGGGGAGAAGGGACAAGCGGCGCCAACTGAACCCCGCATTCACCGCCCGCCCGAGGGAGCGAGCGGGCGCGGCATATCCCTTCTCCCCGCCTGCGGGGAGAAGGTGGCGGCAGCCGGTTGAGGGGCAATCCCGACCGAGCGGGGTTGAGGCGGTTGGGTTCCCGAGGGATCCCATTCATGAGCAGTATCCGCCGCACCGGCGCGCAAGAGATATGTGCCTGCCGTAGCGTTCTGACGGGGAGAAGGTCGCGGCAGCGGGATGAGGGGCATTCGCCCTATTCGCTATCACCCGGCAAACCATCGTTCCCGTGACCGCCCGGCCAGTCGCCGTATTTGCGCTGCCAGGAACGGGCGCCGAAGGGCAGGCTCACCAGATAGGCCACCGCAGTCACGACCATCGTCTCCCAGGTATAGGTCATCAGCGTCGCAACGTAGAAGACGACGACCAGGATGACGGGAAGGACCAGATCCCGGCGGACGCGGTTCTCCGACTTGCCGGACCAGACAGGAAGACGGCTGACCATAAGGAAGGCGATCAGGACGGTATAGACCGACGCGATCAGCGCAAAGGTCCTTTCCGGCGCAAGACCGAGCAGGCCAAGATAGACGGGCAGCAGAACCAGCATCGCACCGGCCGGCGCCGGAACGCCGACGAAATATTCCGACTGCCAGGACGCCTTGACCTGGCGCTCCGCCATGACGTTGAAGCGCGCCAGCCTCAGACCGACGGCAATGGCGTAGATCAGGGCCGCAATCCAGCCGAGGGAACGCGCCTGATCGAGCAGAAACACGTAGAGGACGAGGGCGGGCGCGACCCCGAAATTGATGATGTCGGCAAGCGAGTCCATCTGGACCCCGAAACTCGAGGTCGCCTTTAGGAGACGCGCGATGCGCCCGTCGATGCCATCGAGGAAAGCGGCAAGGAGCACCATCGCAACCGCGAGCTCGAATCGATTCTCGAATGCCAGCCGGACGCCCGAGAGGCCGGCGCAGATCGCCAGGACCGTGATCATGTTCGGGACCATCAGCCGGAGCGGAATCTCCCGCAACCGGGGCCCCCGGGCCTTGTCGTGCGTGCCGGTGGCGCCCACGTGCTCAGCGGCTTCCGGGATTCCTGCGGATTGTTCGTGGCGGGGCTCTTCCATGACCTGTCCTCACGCGCGCCGGCTGATGACCGGGCCCTTCGCCGATCCGAATTCGGCGAGCACCGTCTCGCCGCCCGTGGCCGTCTGACCGACCGTTACGCGCGGTTCCGCACCGGCAGGCAGGAACACGTCGAGACGCGAGCCGAAGCGGATGAGGCCGAAACGCTCGCCCGCCTCGAGCGACGCGCTCTCGCGCGTCCAGCAGAGGATGCGGCGGGCGACGAGACCGGCGATCTGGACCACGCCGATCTGCCCGTGTTTCGTCTCGATGACGAGGCCGTTGCGCTCGTTTTCCTGGCTCGCCTTGTCCAGCTCGGCATTCACGAACTTGCCGGCACGGTAGGCGATTCGGCGTACCGTGCCGCCCATCGGCGCACGGTTCACGTGGCAGTTGAAGACATTCATGAAGACCGAAATGCGCAGCATCGGCTCCGAGCCGAGGCCCAGTTCCTCAGGCGGCATCACGGTGGCGACCGACGATACGGTGCCGTCCGCCGGGCTGATGACGAGATCGTCGTCGATCGGCGTCATGCGCTCCGGATCGCGGAAGAAATAGGCGCACCAGGCGGTCAGAACGAAGCCGATCCACATCAGCGGCTCCCAGAGGAAGCCAAGCGCCAGCGAAACGACAAAGAAAATCGCAATGAAGCGGTAGCCTTCCCTGTGGACCGGTACGAGCGTGTTGCGCACTGTGTCGATCAAACTCATGAACTCTACTCTCCATATTTGCTTTGCGACGTGAACTAGCGCGAATCAGACAGCCCGGCAATGTCGAAGACCCGGAGACAGAGGACTCGCGGCAACCTCGCTGTGGTCAGAGCGCCGGCATTCCCCGGTCGACGATGCCGAGATCGTCGCTCTCACGCACGCGCTTCAACTGTTCCTCGG
Organism: Sinorhizobium meliloti; assembly: GCF_017876815.1. NCBI lineage: Bacteria > Pseudomonadati > Pseudomonadota > Alphaproteobacteria > Hyphomicrobiales > Rhizobiaceae > Ensifer > Ensifer meliloti. Next base: position 61,789 of record NZ_JAGIOS010000001.1, read on the forward strand.
CCTGCGTTGCCTCGCGCTGGCGGCTCCACATGGAAGCATAAAGTCCGCCGCGGTCGATAAGTTCGCCATGGGTGCCGCGTTCGGCGATCACGCCGTCCTTCAGGACGATGATCTCGTCGGCGTTGATGACCGTCGACAGGCGATGGGCGATGACGAGGGTGGTGCGATTGCGCGACACGATATCCAGCGCAGCCTGGATTTCCTGTTCCGTCTTCGTGTCCAGCGCCGAAGTCGCCTCGTCGAGGATCAGGATCGGCGGCGCCTTCAGGATGGTTCGCGCGATCGCGACGCGCTGTTTCTCGCCGCCCGAAAGCTTCAGCCCGCGCTCGCCCACCATGGCGCGGAAGCCTTCCGGCAGGTCGCGGATGAAATCGGCGATCTGCGCCGCCTCGGCGGCTGCCTCGACCTCCGCATCGCTCGCGGTCACCCGGCCGTAGCGGATGTTGTAGGCGATCGTATCGTTGAAGAGCACCGTGTCCTGCGGCACCATGCCGATTACGGAGCGGAGGCTCTTCTGGGTGACGTCACGCACGTCCTGACCGTCGATGGTGATCGATCCTTCCTGGACATCGTAAAAGCGGTAGAGCAGCCGCGACAATGTCGACTTGCCGGCTCCTGAGGGGCCGACGACTGCAACCGTCTTTCCGGCGGGCACCTCGAAGCTGATCCCTTTCAGGATCGGCCGTGCCGGATCGTAGGCGAATTGGACGTTCTTGAAGGCGATTGCGCCTCGCTCGATCTTGAGCTCCTTCGCATTCGGCCGGTCGACGACCTCCGCCCGAACATCGAGCAGATCGAACATATGTTCGATATCGGTAAGGCCCTGGCGGATTTCGCGATAGACGAAACCGATGAAGTTCAGCGGGATCGCGAGCTGGATCAGCATCGCGTTGATGAACACGAAATCGCCGATCGTCTGCTCGCCGCGCTGCACGGCGAGCGCCGATATCGTCATCATCACCGCCGTGCCGGCACCGAAAATCAGCGCCTGGCCGAAGTTCAGCCAGCCGAGCGACGTCCAGACCTGCGTCGCGGCCCGCTCGTAGCGCTCCATCGACTTGTCGAAGCGCTTCGCCTCCATCTCCTCGTTGCCGAAATATTTGACGGTCTCGAAGTTGAGCAGCGAATCGATCGCCTTGGTGTTCGCATCGGTGTCGCTGTCGTTCATCGAGCGCCGAATGGCGATGCGCCAGTCGCTCGCACGTACCGTGAACCAGATGTAGAGCCATACCGTGACAGCGGTCACCAGGAGATAGGTGAAGCCGTAGCCCCACCAGAAGATCACCGCCGTCAGCAGGAACTCGATGAGCGTCGGTACGCTGTTGAGGATCGTGAAGCGGACGATCGTCTCGATGCCCTTGGTGCCGCGCTCGATGATGCGCGAAAGCCCGCCCGTGCGCCGCTCGAGATGGAAGCGCAGCGAGAGCTGGTGCATGTGAACGAAGGTCTTGTAGGCAAGCTGCCTGACGGCATGCTGGCCAACACTGGCGAAAAGCGCGTCGCGCAACTGGTTCAGGCCGGCCTGCAGCAAACGGGCGAGGTTATAGGCGAGCACCAGCATCACGGCGCCGGTCAGGAACTGCGGCAGGAAACCGAGCGCGTCGGGCTTGTTGTTGAGCGCATCCGTCGCCCATTTGAAGAAATAAGGGACGAGAACGAGCACCGCCTTGGCGATTACCAGGATCACCGTCGCCCAGACCACTCTCAGTTTCAGATCGATCCGATCGGCCGGCCACATGTATGGCCACAGATTCGCTATGGTTTCGATCGGATTGGCACTGTCGGCGGAAACCGTCTTCTTCTGCGCCACGTCTCTGTCCGCTTCATTTTTGTTGACGAAGACCGCAGGCGAACCGCAGCCGAGATCACGTTGTTCTCTAGCGCGTCATCGTCCCACACCAGCTTCAATGAAAAGCGGCGCCTTTTAAGGAAGACGCCGCTTTTCCTGACAGATAGGCCCGGCTTCCCGCCGACGCAATGGAGGCGCCGGCAAAAGAAGGGCGAAACTCAGTGCCGCATATGCTTGCGGTGGACTTCCCGCGATTCCTCCTCGGAAAGCGCCTCGTCCGGAACCCCGAAGACCTGGCCCGGACGGATCAGGTCGGGATTTTCGATCTGCTCGCGGTTCGCAAGGTAGATCGTGGTGTAGCGCAGACCGGCACCGTAGACGCGGCGCGAGATTTGCCACAGCGTATCACCGCGGCGGATGATCACTGACGTCTTGCTTTCCTTGAGCGGTGCCTGCTCGATGGTGGCCGGCTGTTCCTTCGCCGCATCCGAAGCCGGCGCCGCCGCCTGTTCGACCACGGTTGCGTTTGTCTCGCCCGCTGCCGAAGGCTCCGGCTGCTTCGAGGCATCATTCGCCTGCACCGCCAAGGGCTCGGCGGATGCCACCGAGGTGCCGACATTCTGGCGCGTCAATGCGGACCCAAGAGCGCCATCGACCTTCTCCACCGCCGCTGCGACGCTTGACGGGTCCTGCGGCGCAGCCTTGAGCGCGTCCAGCGCCGTTGTCGCCGCCTTGGACGCTTCAGCGGCGGCCGCCGCCAAATCGGCATCGGAGCCGTCGGCCGGCTTGAATTCGGCCAGCGACTGGAGGGCGAATTCGGTTGCCGAGCGGGCCGCGGCGAGTTGCTCCATGGAAGGCTGCTTCCCGTCGGCAAAAAGCGCTTTCAAGAGGGTCAGTGCCTTGCCCGCTTCCGCCTTCAAACGGTCGAGACCCGTCGTGGGTGCTGCAAGCGTCGAACCGGCGATGGCGGCAACCTGCGCACCTGCCGGCCGGTCGAAGGGCACGGAGGCACGCATCGCCACCTTGCTCGCATCTTCGTTCATCATATCGGCGCGGATGATATGGCTGCCGACCGAGAGCTCGATCAAGCCGTCGACGACAAAATGTCCCTTGTCGTCGGCTTTCACCTCACCCAGCAGCTTGTCGTCCGCGTAAATGCGGACAAGGGCGCCGGGCTTGGCGTTGCCTGCGACATACATCATGCCGCCTTCGATCTCGACCGCCGTCACCTGCAGCCCGGGAATGGTTGCCGGAGAGGCGGGAGAAACGGAAGCCCCGCCGGGCTCGCCGGCCGGTACCGTGCCCGGCTCGGCGGCTGCCTGCATCGGCTTCGGCTCAGCTTCCGGCGTCGTGATCAGCCGGCTCGCCTTGCCGGCCTTGGATACCATTGCCAGCAGCTGCCCGCTCGAATCCTTAGGAACCGAAACAGTCGCAACCTCCTCCGACGTCTTGCTGTGTCCGCCTGAGCCGACGCTTCTGAGCGTCAGTTGGTGGTCGCCTGCCGAGAGCGGCTTGTCGAAGACGGCGGCAAAATCGCCGCCCGCGCCGACATTGGCGGTGCCGACGACCGTGTCGCCGCTCAGGATCTCGAGCTTCGTGCCGGGCTGGGCTCTGCCCGCGACGACCGTCGAGCCGTCCGGTTCGACGCGCAGGACGTCAAACCCCGGAACCGTCCAGTTCGCCACCGGGTCGGATGCGGCCGCATTGCCGCCGGAGGCCGCCGTCGCCTGTTGCGCTGCGTTGCCTTGCAGGGCGGACGGATCGGTCTTCGTTGCCGCCGCCGTTTGGCCGGGCTGCTCGCCTGCGTCGGATTGGGCCACCGCCCCTTTGTCGCTGTCACGCAGATTCGGCTGAACCACAAAGATCATCAATGCGGTCGCGATTGCCAGGACGCCAAGGGCCACCCAGCTGGCCTTATTCTTAATCATGCCACTCTCCACAGGGCGGAGCGCCTTTATGCTCCCCGCATGCCCCACCGGCCGGCGCTGCGGCGCCAGGTGCATTATAGCGCAACCGCAGCACACTGTCCGAATTCTTCAATGTATTACTGAAATTGCTAACGTTTCTTATAGTTCTATACAAGCGCTCACTATGATTCCGGCGCTCGACAGCCGGAGATTTTTCGTCCATTTTCCTTGACCCGTGCTGCACTGCAATCTCTGGTGGGACCATGAACAAGGAAACCACGCCGATTCTATCCGTTTGCGTTTATTGCGGTTCTCAGCCCGGGCGTGACGACGCCCACATCCAGGCCGGCCGCACCCTCGGCAAATCGATCGCCGATCATGGCCTGCGCCTCGTCTATGGCGGCGGCACGCGCGGGATCATGGGCGCCGTGGCAAGCGGCGTGCTTTCATCCGGCGGACACGTCACCGGCATCATTCCGGAATTCCTGATGGACAAGGAAGCGACGCGTCACTCGCTGGGCCAGCTGAACGAACTGATCGTTACCGCCGACATGCATGAGCGCAAGCACAAGATGTTCGAGCGCGCCGACGCCTTCGTCGCCCTTCCGGGCGGGATCGGCACGCTCGAGGAGATCGTCGAAATCATGACCTGGGCGCAGCTCGGCCGCCACAGGAAGCCGATGGTCTTCGGCAATGTCAACGGCTTCTGGGATCCGATGCTGGAGCTGATCGACCACATGCGCGACCAGGGATTCGTCCACACGGCGCATCTCGTGCAGCCGCTGGTGATCGACCGGGCGGAAGACATCGTCCCCGGCATCCTTGCCTCGGTTCGCGCCAACGGGCGCGAGGGCGAAGCCGAGATCATCTCCAGGCTCTGATCTAGTGCGGGATGAGGAACAGTGTGTGCGGTTTTCCGCCCGCATCCCGCTCTAACTTCAAACTCTGCCGATCATTCGGCCGGCGTCGGTTGAGCCGCTCGCCGCGCCCTGCTCTCCGCAAGCATCGCTCCCGAATAGATGAAGAGCGCGGCCCAGATCAGGGCGAAGGCGACGAGTTTTGCCGTTCCAAAGGGTTCGTGGAAAACGAAGACGGCGATCAGGAAGATCATCGTCGGAGCGATGTATTGCATGATCCCGATCGTCGAAAGCCGGAGCAGCTTCGCGCCATTGGCATAGATCATCAGCGGCACGGCGGTGACGATCCCGCAGGCGAGGAGAAGCAGGACATCCGTCATGTTGGAGTCGCCGAGGAAGTGGCCCTGCCCCGTCGCCTCGAGCCAGATGACATAGCCCGCAGCCGGGATGCTGAGCAGCAGGACTTCGAGGAAGAAGCCCTGGTTCGGCCCGACCGGCAGCGTCTTCCGGAAGAACGCGTAGAAACCCCAGGAAAAGCACAGCCCGATCGAAACCCAGGGAAGACCGCCCGCGTCGAAGGCAAGCACGCCCACGGCGAGCGCGGCGAGGCCGATCGCCACCATCTGCGCCGGATTTGGCCTCTCCTTCAGCAGCAGCGCACCGAGGAAGATGGAGAACAGAGGGTTGATATAGTAGCCGAGCGCCGTCTCGATCGCCCGGCCCGCGCCGATCGCCCAGACATAGATGCCCCAGTTGATCGTGATGAGAGCCGCCGTGACCGTGGCCATCATCAGCACGCGTGGAGAGCGCAGCGCAACCTTCACGTCCTGCGTGCGGCCGAGCCACACGAGCACGAGGCCTGCGAGCGGCACCGACCAGACGATACGATGCGCCACGACTTCGGCCGCAGGGATATGCGAAACCGCCTTCATGAAGAAAGGCAGGAAACCCCACAACAGGTAGGCTGCCAGCGCGAAGGCGAAACCTTTCGGGGAATCGACATTCTCTGCGGGCAAATTCGCGTTCGGCTCAGCCATGATTTTGATCCTGAAATTCCACCGGAGCTAAGCGGGAAGCGCTCCGGTCGCAATCGACGGCCAACCCTCTCGGGAGCAATTGCCGTCAGTCCTCCTGCGTCCTACTCCAACGGACGGTGATGCACCAATTCATTTCCGTGAACCGATGGATGAACGGCGTTGATGCGGACGGAGCTGGATATCCCGCGCAACCCAACATCATCGTGATCCAAACTACTCGGCCGCGATCGATCCGACCTGATCGCGGTTTTTGAGCAGCTTGTAGACGATACTGTCCATCAATGCCTGAAATGAGGCGTCGATGATGTTGTCGGATACGCCGACCGTCCACCAGCGCGCCCCTGAGCGGTCCGTCGATTCGATCAGGACGCGGGTGACGGCCTCGGTGCCGCCGTTGAGGATGCGCACCTTGTAATCGGCAAGTTCCAGATCGGCGATCTCGGACTGGTACTTGCCGAGATCCTTGCGAAGCGCGAGGTCGAGCGCGTTGACCGGGCCATGCCCCTCGGCGACCGACATCATCGTTTCGCCGTCGACGATCACCCTGACCACGGCCTCCGATACCGTCTTCAGCTTGCCGTTCGCGTCGAAGCGGCGCTCGACCATCACCCGGAAGCTCTCCACCCGGAAAAAATCGGGCACGGTGCCGAGAATGCGGCTCGCGAGCAGCGCGAAGCTCGCATCCGCACCTTCATAGGCATAGCCCGTCGCCTCGCGTTCCTTGACGATCGAGATCAGCTTGTCGAGCCGCGGATCGTCCTTGGAGACCGTGATGCCGCGCCGCTTGAGAGCATTGATGAAGTTGGCCTTGCCTCCCTGATCGGAGACCATGACCTTGCGCAGGTTGCCGACGCTTTCCGGCGCGACATGCTCGTAGGTCCTCGGATCCTTGAGCAACGCGGAGGCGTGAATGCCGGCCTTGGTGGCAAAAGCCGAAGCGCCGACATAGGGGGCCTGGGGATCCGGAGAGCGGTTGAGCAACTCGTCGAAGGCATGGGCGAGCTTGGTCAGTTCCTGGAGCCTCTCGGCATCGATTCCCGTCTCGAAACGGCTCGAATAGGTTTCCTTCAGGGCAAGCGTCGCAATCAGCGTCACGAGATTGGCATTGCCGCAGCGTTCGCCGATGCCGTTGAGCGTGCCCTGGATCTGACGAACGCCGGCTTCCACCGCAGCCAGCGAGTTGGCCACCGCCTGCCCCGTATCATTATGCGCATGGATGCCGAGATTTGCACCGGGCACTCCCTCCGCAATCACGGCCGAGACGATCTCGCGGATCTCGGGAGGCTGCGTGCCGCCATTCGTGTCGCAAAGCACGACCCAGCGCGCGCCGGCCTCGAAAGCCGTTTTCGCGCAGGCGAGCGCATAGGCGGAGTTCGCCTTGTAGCCGTCGAAGAAATGCTCGCAATCGACCATCGCCTCGCGGCCGGAAGCCACGACCGCCTCCACGGAAGCGCGGATATTGTCGAGATTTTCCTCGTTCGTACAGCCGAGCGCCACCTCGACATGATAATCCCAGCTCTTGGCGACAAGACAGATCGCATCGCTCTTGGCGCTCAGCAGCGCGCTCAGGCCCGGGTCGTTGGAGGCGGAGACGCCGGCGCGCTTGGTCATGCCGAAGGCGACGAAGGAGGCCTTGTCGGTGCGCCGGCACTTGAAGAACTCCGTATCCGTGGGATTGGCGCCGGGATATCCGCCCTCGACATAATCCATGCCGAATTGATCAAGCAGCGACGCAATCGCGATCTTGTCCTCGACGGAAAAGTCGATGCCGGGCGTCTGCTGCCCGTCCCGAAGCGTCGTGTCGAAGAGATAGATGCGTTCCCTGGTCATGTCTCGATTTCCAACGTACAGATCACTGATCGTTTGCGGGTCTTCCTACCCGCCCTATTCGGCCTTGCCGGCGCATTTATCGGTCGCCCGGATGAGCCGGTCGAGAATGCCCGGCTCCGAATAGGCATGCCCCGCCCCCTCGATGAGGTGGAATTCGGCTTGCGGCCAGGCCTTGTGCAACTGCCAGGCATATTTCGCCGGGCACGGCATGTCGTAGCGGCCGTGCACGATGACCCCCGGAATTCCGTGGAGCTTGTGGGCATCGCGCAGCAATTGCCCCTCTTCCAGCCAGCCGGTATTGACGAAGAAATGGTTTTCGATGCGGGCGAACGCATGAGCGAATTCGTCTTCCTCGAAGGGCGTACTGGTGGCCGGCTCCGGCAGAAGGGTGATCGTCTCCCCCTCCCAGATGCTCCAGGCCCTGGCCGCCGCAAGCCGCGTCGCACGGTCCTCGCTTGTCAGGCGGCGGTGATAGGCCCGCATCATCTCGTGGCGTTCTTCCGGCGGGATCGGCGCGACGAAGCGTTCCCACTTTTCGGGGAACATTTCCGAGACGCCGAACTGATAGTACCAGTCGAGCTCGGCCTTGGTCAGGGTGTAAATGCCCCTGACGACGAGCTCGGTTACCCGCTCAGGATAGGTCTCGGCATAGGCCAACGCCAGCGTCGAGCCCCAGGAGCCGCCAAAGACGAGCCACTTGCCGACCCCGGCAAATTCCCGCAGCCGTTCGATATCGGCCACGAGGTGCCAGGTCGTGTTGGCCTCTATCTCTGCATGCGGCGTCGACCTGCCGCAGCCGCGCTGGTCGAACAGCATCACATCGTAGAGCGACGGATCGAAGAGCCGGCGGTGGTTCGGCGAAATCGTACCGCCCGGGCCGCCGTGGAGGAAGACCGCCGGCTTGGCGCCGGGCGTGCCCACCCGTTCCCAATAAATCGAATGGCCGTCGCCGACATCGAGGTGCCCGGATGCATAGGGCTCGATCTCGGGATAGAGGGTACGCAATGGAGAACTCACGATAGATCTTCCTCGGGCGGCCAGTGCACCGTGTCGTAGTCGGGATGCTGGCGGTTGGATTCCAGGACTATGAGATGGCGCTCGGCAGCCGCTTCGCTGCCGTCGTCCGTCTCTTTTTCGGGGAGCTGCGGCAGATGCGAAAACCAGAACATCCGCGACTCGACGCCGGACTGGTAGACCGGCTGGACGTCATCCGGATCGTCGAGCGAACCGAGCGCGATGTTCAGGAAGCTCGCATCCGGCATGTCGTAGAAGAGCGGCGTCCCGCAATCGCGGCAAAAGCCGCGGCGCACGAGATCGGACGAACGGTACCAGGCGGGCTGGCCGCGCGTGATGCGGAAGCCTTCGCGCGCGATATTGGCGAGCGGCAGAAAGTAGTTGCCCGCCGCTTTCTGGCACATGCGGCAATGACAGATATGCGGATCGCCCAGCGTGCCCTCGGCGCGGTAGCGCACCGCGCCGCACTGGCAACCGCCGGTGAAGATGCGTCCGATCATCGTGCCCAGACTCCGCCCGGAGGCCACTGCTCCGTCTCATGGTCCGGATCCTGAAACGAGATGATCTGCTCCTGCCGCCCGTAATAGTCGGGATCGTCGTGAACCGGCTGCTCGAAGATCGATTCGACCCAGGGAAGCCGGGACTGGTAATTGACTTGGATTTTCGGCGCGAGATCGGAGCGGTCGTCGAAGGCGCCGATGGCGATTTCGAGGCCGCCGGGATGCCGATAGGTCAGCGGCGTGCCGCATTTCGGGCAGAAGCCGCGATCGATATTAACTGATGACTGAAAGTAGCTCGGCTCGTCACGGGTCCACTCGACCCCGTCCTTCGGCGCCGTCACCAAGGCGGAGAAGAAAGAGCCGAACTGCTTCTGGCACATGCGGCAATGGCAGATCGAGGGGCGCCCGAGCTCTCCGCGGATGCGGAAGCGGACGGCCCCGCACTGGCAGCCTCCAGTCCTGACGGCAGTGTTCATCCTCTTTCCTCCGGTGGCCAGGTTTCGGTGTCGTGGTCGGGGTGCTGATAGGAAACGAGATCGGCAAGAAACGAGACAGCCTCGGGGTCGGCCATGGTCTCTTCGCCGGGCAGCTTGGATACGTGATCGACATAGGGCAGTTTCCCTTCGACGCCCCATTGGATGGTCGGCGCGATGCCTTCCGGCCTGTCGAATGCAGCGATCGCGAGCGCCATGCCATCCGGCGCCTCGTAGGTCAGCGGTGTTCCGCAGTCGCCGCAGAAGCCGCGCCAGACCACATTCGAGGACCGGAAGCGCTTGCGCTCGCCGCGGGTCCATACGAGCTTCGCGCCGCGTACGGAAACGAGCGGCAGGTAGAAATTGCCGCTCGCCTTCTGACACATGCGGCAATGGCAGACGGAAGCATCGCCGAGTTTGCCCTCGACGCGGAAACGGACCGCACCACACTGGCATCCGCCCGTATTGATCTCGTCAGCCATATCGCCCTCCTCTTTCCTCCGGCGTGCCGGCAGCGCCATCATCCTTAAAACTAGACCTGAGACCGCTTCACCTCCCAGGTGGTCACTCTTTCGCCGGTCTCGGGATCCTTGCCGTCCTTGAGCTGGATGCCTCTGGCCAGGAGATCGGCACGGATGCCGTCGGCCTCCGCGTAGTTCTTGGCCTTCAGAAGCTCCAGGCGCTCACGTACACGGCCGTCGATCTCGTGAACGACCGCCTCGTCGAGTTCGACCTCCTTCGGCACCACGCCGAGAAGCGCCGCGCTCGCGGCGAAGGTCCCGAGATGGCGCGAGTCGGCGGAAGCCTTTTGCGCCAGCGCATGCAGCGCCTGAATGGCGGCCACGGTATTGAGGTCGTCCGCGAGGGCGGTGACGACGGCCGGGTCCGCCTCGCCTGCAGCGTCGCCGTAAACCGGCCATTTCGACAGCAGATGCTCGGCCTCCTCCAGCCGCTTGATCGAGAAGTCGATCGGTTCGCGGTAATGGGTCATCAGCATCGCCAGCCGAAGCACCTCGCCCGGCCATTTGCGGCCGCCGAATTTTTCCGTGTGAAGAAGCTCGTAGATGGTGATAAAATTGCCCTCGGACTTCGACATCTTGCGGCCTTCGACCTGCAGGAAGCCGTTGTGCATCCAGACATTCGCCATCACCTCGGTGCCGTGGGCGCAACGCGACTGGGCGATCTCGTTCTCGTGATGCGGGAAAATCAGGTCGATGCCGCCGCCGTGGATGTCGAAGACGTCGCCGAGATAGCGCCCGCTCATCGCCGAGCATTCGATGTGCCAGCCGGGTCGCCCGCGACCCCAGGGGCTATCCCAGCCCGGCTCGTGCTCGGCGGAGAGCTTCCAGAGCACGAAATCGCCCGGGTTTTTCTTGTGCGCTTCGACGGCGACGCGGGCACCGGCCTGCTGCTCGTCGAGATTGCGCTTGGAGAGCTGGCCGTAATCGTCCATCGACCGCGTATCGAAGAGGACTTCCCCCTCGGCCTCGTAGGCATGGCCCTTGGCGATCAGCTTTTCGATGATCTCGATCATCCCGGCGATGTTTTCGGTCGCGCGCGGTTGCACGGTGGGATCCAGGCAACCGAGCACAGTCGCATCTTCGAGGAATTGCGTCTCGGTCTTCTCGGTCACATGACGGATCGCCTCGTTCAGCGGCAGCCCGGGATAGTCGCGCAATGCCCGCGCGTTGATCTTGTCGTCCACATCGGTGATGTTGCGGGCATAGGTGACGTGATCCGCGCCATAGACGTGACGAAGCAGCCGGAACAGGACGTCGAAGACGATGATCGGCCGTGCATTGCCGATATGGGCGTAGTCGTAGACCGTCGGGCCGCAGACATACATGCGGACGTTTTGAGGGTCGATCGGCCGAAAATCGGCCTTTTCCCGCGTCAGCGTGTTGTACAGCTTCAAAATCGGCATTCCGCCCATCCCAGATCTCCAAGTCTGCATGCAGCCGTCGCAATATAGTCGCCGGGTGGCCCCGCGCGTTTGTCATCTTGGATTTATGGAGACGAAAACGGCCAGGCCAGCGGATCGCTAGCGAATAATGTTCCGGCAAATAATGCAGATAACCGTTTTCATGGCGACCCTTATCGCGCGTCGCCCGGCGCCGGTCAAGAGGCGAGCCACGTGCAAGCGAAAGTCGTCAATCTGCAACCATGACGGCCATGGATTTGTCACGATTTGGCTTATCTGGAAATCATCGGAGGGGAAGGAGATTCGCGAATGCAGCCGGATACTGCATCAGGTCCTGTTTCCCGAGGAACAACAGGGACATGGTTTTCGTTGAAAATTCACGAGGGCTAATGTTCCCAATAGGGAAAACACCAAGGAAGACATGCAATGAAGGCCGCCAAAATTGCCGAACGCAAGCCGCCGCCGTCCGATCTGCTGACGAAATACCGCCCGCTTGGCCTGAAGGCCGTCCTCGCAGCCGCGCTGCAAGTCAGGGCGAAACCGGCGGACAAGAAGATCGCGAAGCGTTCGGCTTAGTTCCGATCTGGGCAGCCCCTCATCCCGCTGCCGCGACCTTCTCCCCGTTCTGAGGGGGAGAAGGGACAAGCCTCGGCTTCACCGCTCACTCTTGAGCGGCTGAGGGCAGAGCGGGGCCGCGAGTCCCCTTCGCCCCGCTTGCGGGGAGAAGGTGGCCGGCAGGCCGGATGAGGGGCGGTCCTTGGCTCAAAACAGCGACATCTGCCCGCCGTCGTCCCGATCGTCAGAGCGCCCCCTCTTCGGGATCGGCGCTATGGGCGCGACCTCGTCCTGGAGCTCAGGGCCGGTGTTGCCGACCTTGTTGACCTTGTCCGAAACGGGGATTGCTTCGAAATAATCCTCCGCCGCCGGGACCATGAGGTCGGCCACCTCGCGGGGTTCCTGGCTCTTGCAGTCGAGCCAACGGGAAAAGTCTTCGGGCTGGATCACGACCGGCATGCGGTCATGGATGTGACTGACGGCGCGGTTCGCATCGGTCGTAAGGATCGCCGCGGTGTCGACCTCCGAACCGTCGGCGGAAGACCATGTCTCCATGAGCCCGGCGAAGGCCACGATCCCGCCCTTTTTCGGCCGGACCCAAAAGGCTTGCGAGGCCTCCCGGCTGCCCTTCACGGGGCGGCGCCATTCGTAGAAACCGGACGCCGGCACCAGTACACGGCGATGGCGCATTGCGGCGCGGAAGGCGGCCTTGCCGATCGCGGTTTCGGCCCGAGCGTTGATGAGCAGCGGAAACTTGCTCGGGTCCTTGACCCAGCCTGGGGTGAAGCCCCAACGGACGAGCACGGCCTTGCGCTCCGGCAGGTTGCTGCCCGGCTCCGGCCGATCGGAGGCCACGATCACGATTATCGGCTGCGTCGGCGCGATGTTGAAGCGCGCAGGAAATCCCTCCGCCTCAAGCAGGCCAAACAGTTCCAGCAATTCCTCCGGCGTGGCCGTAAGCGCAAAACGTCCGCACATGACATCGATGTGGCACTTCACGTAGTATGGGTCAACGACCGAGGTGATTTTCGATTCCATGATGACCAAACAACCCGAGCGCGCCTCCTCCGCCATTCTCGAACGGAACGGCCGCTATCTTCTTGTCCGGCGGGCCAACCCGCCGTCAGCAGACATGTACGCTTTTCCCGGCGGCAGGGCGGAGCCCGGCGAGACGCCTGCGCAAACGGCATTGCGCGAACTCGCCGAGGAAACCGGCATCAGCGCCCGCGATCCCGTGCTCTTCGAAATCTATGACCTGCCCGCTATAGGCCCGCAGGAGCGTCACTTCCTGCTCTCGGTCTTCACCGTCGAAGCCGATCCTGATTTGGTCGCGATCGCCTGCGATGATGCCGCCGGCGTTGGCTGGTTCACACCGGAGGAGATCTTCACCTTGCCCATTCCGGAAAGCGTGCGCGACTGCGTGGAGAAGCTGACGGCCGGCCGGCCAAGGCGTGTTCCCGGGTCAGCGACCGGCGTCAGTTCCGATTTGAGGGGTTCATGATCGATACGCGACTCCCGTCCAGACTGTTGCTGACAGGCATCCTCCTCGCGACCGCCGCGGGCGCGGCGGCTCAGGAAAAGCAGCCTGCCCCGCAGACGACCGCTCCCTCTCCCTCCCCGGCGCAGGAGGAAAAGCCGACTCCCTACGACCAGCGGTTGATCCGCCTCGCCGAAATTCTCGGCTCGGTGCATTATCTGCGCAATCTCTGTCTAGACCAGTCCGAGGACGGCTGGCGCCGCTCCACGCAGGAACTGATCGACAAGGAGGCGGCCGGAGAGCCGAAACGGCGCGAGCGCATAACCGCCGCTTTCAACCGGGGCTATCGGACCTTCGCCTCGGTCTATACCAGGTGTACGGAGCCCGCGACGCTCGCGGAAGAACGCTACCGTGCCGAAGGTGCAACACTCGCTTCTGAAATCGTCGCCCGCTTTGGAAATTAGGCAGATATTAACCTCTTTTTCCCTGACCCCGTGTCGTTTCGGGAAAAGGCTGCTAAGTTTGTTAAGAGAGTGATAAGAAGTAACCGGCCTGTCTGCCCGTTCAGTTGCGGTTCAGCGGATAGGCGCTAGGTTAGCCACGTGCACGTATTGGAAGCCGCATGGAACGAATGATGGAACCAAGCCTGACAGACATCGACGACATGATCGTCCACGAGAAGATGCAGGCGGCGCTCGAGCACCAGAACGAGGCTTGGGCGGATGGCATGGCCGACGGCATCGAGCCCGAAATCATCGCCGATGCGGCGATTGCGCTTGCCATGCGCGAAACCGTCCGGCTTCATGGCGAAGAAGGTGCCGAGGCAATGCTTAATTCGCTTCGCGAGCGCATGCTCGCCGGAGAATTCTCGCCAGAGCGGACGATTCAGTAACATCAGGACTGCCCGATGAACCGGAACCCTGCAAACCGGGCCCTCCCGGTTGGTCTTGTTGTGCTGCTGGCGGGTGCGACTATGACTGCCACGCCCGTGCTGGCTCTCAGTGAGTTTCAGGGCGCCCCTGCTCCCATTGCCGGCGAGCAGAACGCAGCCCCAGGCGATGAGGCCGAAGAGGCCGCGCCGGAAGAACGGACCCCCCTTGAAATTCCAATGCCCGACCCTCTCGTCGACAGGACGGCCGTCGAGTTGAAGGACGATGAGATTGCCGCGCCGGACGTGGTGGAGCCTGTCGAGGTGCTGACGGATGTCTCGAAGATCCCGGTGCCGGTGGCACGCATGCGCGAACTGATCGTCGAGGCGGCGGCTTCGGGTGACATCGAGCGGTTGCGCCCTCTGCTCGGCAAGGGCCCCACCCAGACCCAAGTTACCGCCACCGCCGGGGAAGACGACCCGATTGCCGCACTCAAAAGTCTTTCCGGCGACCAGGACGGCATCGAAATTCTGGCCATCCTCCTCGATGTCATGTCGACGGGCTTCGTGCTTGCGGACAAGGGTACTCCCGAGGAGGCCTATGTCTGGCCCTATTTCGCCGAGAAGCCGCTCTCGTCGCTGACCGCCCCGGAAAAGGTCGACCTCTTCCGACTGGTGACCGCCGGCGACTTCGCCGGGATGGAGGAGTTCGGCACCTATAATTTCTACCGCGTCGGCATCACGCCGGATGGAAAGTGGAAGTTCTTCGTCGCGGGAGATTGAGCGCGTCTCGTGCCGGAGAGACGGAATGCCGGCGGATCCCGCTCGGGCATGCTTGCCCTTCCCCGGCAGACATCCTACCTCTTCAGGATAGAGAATAGGACTCGACATATGCCAATGGTTTGCCTCGACGACCGCGCAATCATCCGCGTCTCCGGAAAAGACGCGGAGACCCTTCTTCAGACGCTGATCACGACGGACATCGCCGCGCTGACCGCGGACGAGGTCAGGCCCGGTGCGCTGCTGACGCCGCAGGGCAAGATCCTTTTCGATTTCCTGATCTCCCGCGACGGCGAAGCGTTGCGCCTGGAGACGACGGAGGATCAGGCCGAGGCGCTCGTCAAGCGCCTGACGATGTACAAGCTGCGATCGGCAGTGGACCTGTCGCTCAATTCGCCGGCGCCGGTCACGGTCGTGTTCGGAGAAGACGCGCCTGCCGAGAGCTATCGCGATCATCGGTTCGAGAAGGCGGGCGTATCCGTTTTCCGCCTCTATCGCGACGTGCCTGCAGCGGAAGCGGGCATCGCCGACCTTGACCGGCTGAGAATCGCGGCGGGCATCGCCGTTGCCGGCCGCGACTACGACCTGCAGGACGCCTTTCCGCATGACGTGCTCATGGACCTGAACGGCGGCCTATCCTTCCGCAAGGGCTGCTATGTCGGGCAGGAGGTCGTTTCGCGAATGCAGCACCGCGGCACCGCGAGACGCCGCCTCGTCATCGTCGCCGGCGCGGCGACGCTGCCGCCGAGCGGAACGAACATTTCCGTCGACGGGCGGCCGATCGGTTCTCTCGGCACCGTACTGGATCGGGACGGCCTGGCCATCGTCAGGATCGACAAGGCGGGCGAAGCGATCGCCAAGAGTGAGGCCATTCTTGCAGGCGACGTGCGCCTTACCCTGACGCTGCCCGCCTGGACGGGGCTTGCCTTTTCGAGCGAGGCAGGAGAGGCGAGCGCATGATGAGTGCGCGTGCGTGGCAGCGTATGCTTTCCGGGCGGCGGCTCGATCTTCTCGACCCCTCACCGCTCGACGTCGAGCTTTCCGACATCGCCCACGGACTTGCCCGCGTGGCGCGTTGGAACGGGCAGACTTCCGGCGACCACGCCTTCTCCGTTGCCCAGCACAGTCTCGTTGTCGAGGAGATTTTCCGTCGCACCAATCGCTGCGACGCCCAGGATTGCCTGATGGCCCTGCTTCACGACGCGCCGGAATACGTCATCGGCGACATGATCTCGCCGTTCAAGGCCGTCGTCGGCGGCGGCTACAAGACCGTGGAGAAGCGCCTGGAGAATGCTGTCCACCTGCGCTTCGGGCTTCCGGCACACACGCCCAGGGAACTCAAGGAGCGGATCAAGAAGGCCGACCGTATCGCCGCCTATTTCGAAGCGACGGAACTTGCCGGCTTTTCCGCAGAGGAGGCCCGCAAGTTCTTCGGCCAGCCGCGCGGCATCACCCGCGAGATGTTGCTGATCGATCCCCTGCCCGCGGTCGAGGCGCAGCGCCTCTTCGCCACGCGCTTCAATGCGTTGGAGTCCGAACGCGCCAAGGCGAGGCAGGAGGCGTGACCATGACGGCAATCGTCGTCTCGCCGCTTCAGCGCATCGCGGAAATGGCCGTCCGGCACGGCTGCCGCGAAATGCTGAGCCTGCTTGCGAAGGGCCAGAATTTTCATCGCCCGGCCGTCATCGACCATGCGAAGCATCTGACGATCGGCGTCAACGACATCAGCTTCGCCGGTACGGGCGGCCTGATTGCGCCGCAGGAAGAACACGTTCATCGGATCATCGATTTCGCCCGCAAATGGGACCGGACGCGGCCGATGCTCATACATTGCTGGATGGGCGTCTCCCGCTCGCCTGCGGCCGCGCTGATCGCCGCACTCGCCGTCGAACCGGACCAGGACGACCACGCGCTCGCCAAGCGCCTCCGCGCCGCCTCGCCCTTTGCGACGCCGAATGCGCGGCTCGTGGAAATCGGCGACCGGGCGTTGTCGCGCAAGGGTGCGCTCGTCGCCGCGGTGCGAGCCATCGGCCGCGGCGCGGATGCCGACGGCAATGCGCCTTTCGTCCTGCCCCTGCAAGACGTGCAACATGCCGGGTGAAGCGCAGCCGGTCACGGTCGAGATCGGGCTCAATGCCGTGATCGTCGCGGTCGTCAGCCGCAGCCCGCGCATCCTCGCCGTCAGCGAGGCGGACGGCGACGCTCGCGACAGCCTGCCCTTCGGCCCCTTCGATCCGGCCCGCCACCGTACTTTCGAGGCGAGCCTGCGGGCGCGCGTCGAGAAGCGTACGGCGCTCAAGCTCGGCTATATCGAGCAGCTCTACACCTTCGGCGACCGTGGGCGCCAGCGTCTGCCCGGCGAGGAAGGCAAGCACATGGTGTCCGTCGGCTATCTGGCGCTGACGCGCACCGACGCCGAGAACAACGAGAGGCTGGCCGAAGCGGGCGCCCATTGGCGCGACTGGTACGGCTATCTGCCCTGGGAAGACTGGCGTCTCGGACGCCCCGCGATACTCGACCAGAGCATCCTGCCCGCGCTTGCCCGATGGGAGTCCGGAGACGAAAAGTCGGCCTCGGCACAGCGTCGTTCACGGATACGCCTCGCCTTCGGCCTTGACGACTTTCCCTGGGACGAAGAACGCGTGCTGGAGCGCTACGAACTGCTCTACGAGGCGGGACTGGTGCGCGAGGCCGTGATCGACGGCCATTGCCGCGATCCGGAGAGCCCGGCTGCAGGGCTGGCGATGCGCCACGACCACCGCCGGATCGTCGCTACCGCCGTCGCGAGACTGCGCGGCAAACTCAAATACCGGCCGGTGGTCTTCGAGCTGATGCCGCCGGCGTTCACCCTCACCGACCTGCAGGCAACCGTCGAGGCAATCTCAGGGCGCCATCTTCACAAGCAGAACTTCCGCCGCCTCGTCGAAGGAGCGGAGCTCGTCGAGCCGACGGGGGAGACCCTGGCATCGACCGGGGGCCGTCCGGCCGCACTCTTCCGCTTCCGCCGCCAGATCCTTGACGAGCGTCCCGCGCCCGGCCTCAAGGTCGGCGGGCGCTGACGCTGCCGCGTCGCTGGCATACGCGCAAACGGCAGTTGTGACGGGTCTGCAGCGCGGGCTTACCGTCGACGGCATCAACTGCCGCTATAAGTGGCGTAGCCGTAAGCGAGAGCAGCGGCACTTGGTAATGGCTGCTTCTCTTACGCCGCTATGCTGCTCATTCGCGGATTGGCTCAATCATCATGAGTTTCGATATCGGCTCCAATGCGGAAAGAGCGGGTTGGTCGGGTAACCAAAGGGTTTTTCCAAACCTGCACTCGTCTAATGGCACCGTCAGCTTTTCTCCTGATCGCATAAGCCTTGTTGTGATCGGCGAAATAGTTTTGATGGAGATCCCGCTTGATCCGCGGAAGTATATTCCCGACGGGAGCGACGATATCGATGAACCAGAGATGGTTCCCCGAAGCCCACTTGCCCGGTGGGGGATTGCATCCTTCGCGGAGCAGTGCTTCATGGTCGTCGTTGTCAACAAGTGCCCAGGTAACGAATGCGTTCGGTCGCCCTTCTTCGTCGAAGTACACTTTGCACTGACCGGCTTGAAGCGCAGGTATGATGTTACGACTTATGTCCGCAACGAACCAGTGTTTGTAGTCGCAATCCATCATGAGCGCAGTGACCATTCCGAGCGCTTCAAAAAAATCTAGGCGAACCTCCTTTGTCTTCTCCGTCAACGTTCCCCTAATCCGTCTTGAATTGCCTTGATTATTGGCTCGAAGAAGTAACTAATGAGCCGCCGTTCACCCGTTATCACATCGATCGTCGCAGTCATGCCGGGCGAGAACCCTATGTCGCGCCCGCCTATCCCAATTGTCTCTTGGTCGAGTACAAGGTGGATTGCGTAGACCCATTTCCCTGGGACGATGTCGCCGCGCGCATCCGCACCAACTCTAGTCACCCGACCGCGAACAATACCGAAACGTTCGGCCGGAAAGGCGTCAAACTTCACAAATGCCTCTTGCCCTTTTTCAAGAAAGCCGATGTCACGGTTGTCGAAGAAAGCTTCAATCTCCATGCCATCGCCGGAAGGTACGATGGACATGAGTGTTGAACCTGCTTCCACGAAACCGCCGATGGTAAATACCGTGAGGTTCTCGACCTTGCCATCTGCTGGTGCGCGAATCGCGAGCAAGGCCAGTTGGTTCCTAGCCGCGCTCAGTTCCGCTTCCAGCCCTGCAAGGGACGTGCTCGCCTCGTTCAGTTGTTTCTGATAGTTCTCGACTGCGGTCGAAATGATGCTCTGCCGCTGTCTAGCCAACGCGTTCGCTTCCGCTGCAAGGATATTCAATTCGCTCTCGGAGATGAGCACCTCCAGTTCGCGTGCTCTTTGCTCACGCAATCGCTCGAAGTAGTCTACTTCGCTGATGGCTCCCTTGTCCTTCAACTTGCCGGCTGACAAAAATTTCCTGGAGGAAATATCCAGATCAGACCGAGCTTTCTGCAGTCGCGCCTGCTGGGTTATTCGCGATTGTTCGACACGATCAAGTTGCGCATTGATCCGCGCAACCTGATCTCGAAGAGACGTTAGCACAGCCTCTATAAGTGCCTCCGCTCCGTCGATAACCTCCAGGTCATGCCGCTCCCTTTCGAAGGCAGCTCTGCCTGCCGCAAGCACATCATCGTTTGCGACTGCAACATTTGTCAGCGCCGCAATGATTACTCGGGCAACCGTCGCCCCGCGACGTTGGCGACGAACCTCGGTCAGCCTGAGCTTGATCTGGCTCTCAACCGAGACGGTATCCATGCCGACTAACAAGTCACCAGCCTTCACCGGCTGCCCCTCTGTGACCAGGATGCGTATGATCCTCCCGTTGGTCTGTGGCTGAACGAGCTGAACCCTGCTGACTGGAATAACCTTGCCTTGACCTCGGGCCACTATTTCGATCTTGAGCCAATAGCCTCCAACGAAAATCGCGACCAGACCCGAAATCAGAACCCAAGTGGTTAAGCGCACGGTTGGCGAGACTGGCCTCTCGATGACGGCTTCCTTCATACTAAGTCTGCCTGGAACTATCGCTGGGGCGCTGCAATTGAGCAATGTTGACCATGTTCACGTCACTGCCAAACAGCTCGGGATTGTGAGTGACAATAATCACGGTGCTCTTGACGGCGTGCCGCTTAATCGCAGCAATGACGATGTCAGCAGATGCGGAATCAAGCGCGCTGGTGGGTTCGTCGAGGATCAGTGCACGGGATGGCGACACAAGGGCCCGTGCAAGTGCAATGCGCTGGCGCTGACCACCAGAAAGGTAAGCGCCACGTTCGCCAACGTCCGTGAGTATGCCATTTGGCAGCTCCCCAATAAACAAATCGCAACCGCTTTCGACCAAAGCCGAACGGATTTCCTGATCCGTTGCGGCGGCGTTGCCCAAGAGAATGTTGTCCTGAACGGAACCCGAAAATAGTTCCGGCTCCTGCGGAAGATACGCAATCGCTTGCCGCACGCTGCGTTCATCGTAGTCAGTGAGTTTATGTCCGTTCGCCTCAACCACTCCGCAATCCGGCCTGTAAATGCCGCTGATAAGCTTGGCGAGAGTAGACTTGCCACAGCCCGATGGGCCGGTAATCACCGTTGGGCGGTCCGGGGATATCTCCAGAGTGAGGTCAAGGATAACAGGTTGCTCGGGTAGATAGCAAAACGATACGGCCTCCAAGTGGAGACTCAGCCGGCCGGACACGGGGAGCGGCGGCTTGGAAATATCGGTTTCTGCTGCGGCATTCAATAAATCGCCTAACCTCAGCCGAGCGATCCGAAGTGCCTGCCATTGTTCCCACACTGCCGACAGGGAGAGGATCGGCCCAGCCACCTTGTCGGCCAGCAGGTGAAATGCAATCAGCTGCCCGAGCGTGATCTCATTTCGCAAGACGAGATGAGATCCGAAAAAGACGATCGATATAACCGAAACGTTGCCTAAAAGTCCGCCGGTAAAGCCATTGACAATATGGAGCTTGGTTACTTCAAAACCGGCAAGGAGACTATCTGCCAATGTACGGTTAAGCCGCTCCGATTGTACCGCCTCGCATCCAAGCGCCTTGACGGTGACTACGTTAGCCAACGTCTCCACGAGACGAGACTGGTGCCTGGAATAGTCCAAAAAAGCCCTCTGCATGCGTCGTCGTGTCAGCGGCCCAATGACACCGAACGCGATTACTTGCAGAGGCAGAACGATCAAAACGATAAGCGTCAGCATAGGGCTGATGGTTATCAGAGCAGCGACGTAGATAATCGCGAACAGCAAATCGACCAAAATGCTGGAAACGGTTCCTGTTAGGAATGCTTTGACCGTGTCGATTTCGGAAATGCGGGTTAGCGTTTCCCCCACCCGCCAACATTGAAGTTGCCTCAACGGCAGATGAAGGACATGCCGGAAGATTCGGCCGGCGAGATCCAACGTCAGCCGATTGCCCATGTGGTTTCCGAGATAGGCCGCCAGCGCGTCCAGAATAGCGGACAAGATCGCGGTAACGCCGAGAACAACTACGATCAGCAGCAGTGTTGCTTCCCGCTGGAACGGCAGGACCCGATCAATGACAGCCTGAAAGACAAAAGGCTGTACCAAGCCAAGCAACCGCATCACAATCGCTACGATCATGAGTTCGATCATTAATGGTGTGTAGAAAAATGTGGTGCGCGTGAACCACGAAAGAGGTGCTAATCGGAGATTATCCACCACTTCGTAAGTATCCCCCACCACACTCGAAGATCGTCTCCCGCAATTATCCCTGATACCAGAATCAATTTGACTCCTCAACCAAAAAGCACAATATATTGTTTAGTGACCATCAGCGTCTTTATGCTGAGATAGGCGACGCTATAGCTCTGCTATCGGGGATCTAGACGAGATTATACCCTATAATTGCCGCCATTATTGTGTTTTTGTCGATGACAATCGTGGATTATATTATAGAAATTGCAGGGTTGTCTCCGCCAAAATGGGTTACCCTTCTCATCTATGCCATAATCAACTACGTGATTTATTTGGTCGTACTGCATTTTGCTAACGTTTGAATGGATTGCGACCTATCAGAGGTAGAAACGTTACTGGATTGGAGAACTGCGATGGGAAGTTCAGGTGGGTCAGGCGGGTCAGGCAACAACAATCCCAGTGCGGGGCGTGTTGGTAGTGCAATAGGGGTAGTTGTTGGAGGAACGATCGGCTCCGCTTATGGTGGACCGATGGGCAGCCGTGTCGGCGGCGTAATAGGTGGGCTCGCTGGTTACGCCGTAGGGAGCTCCGTTGGCAACGGAGCGCCAGATTACCGCGGCTATAACCCCATGGGAGACTATGGTGGCGGCGGCTCTCCCGGCCCTGGAGCTGGAGGGTTTGGCGGCCGCTAACCTTCGATAATGACAGAACGGAAACGCGGCGAGGTTTTTGCTTTGCCGCGTTTTAGCGTGTGGTTGGCGGCAATGACTTGGCAGCGACAGTTGGGACGAAATGTTTTGGGTTCGTTGCGGCTCAACGCCAGCCAAGCCAGCTGGCCTGCTTACCCGAAACAGCCCGCCAATACGTTCCTCGTTCGTGCGGCCCCCAAGGTGGCTCGGACGCGCACAGAAACGTACTGGCGACATGCACTACTTCACCACCGCGCAGGCCAGCCGGTCGCCGGCATCGCCGGAGGGCTGGCTGCGATTGTCGTCCGAATGCACATGGATCACCAGGGCCCGGCCGCGAAGGGCGGTAGCCCTGTCGTCGAGGGACACGAAGCTGTTGAAGACCTGGGCGCGCAAGGTTCCATCGGCACCGACATACTGGTTCGGCATGTCGCCGGCATGCGGGCCATTGGAAGCGAGGAAGCCGTGCTCGGCATTCTCATCTTCGCCGGCAAAATGCTTTCCCGCCGACTCGAACCCGTCCTTGGGATCGCAGCGCCCCATTTCGTGAGCGTGAAAAGCCACCCAGGTATCCTTCGGCAGGCCGCTTATCTCCATCTCGATCAGCACGCCCTTGCCGCCTGCCGTCAAAGTGGCCCGGCCGATGTCCGTGCCGTCCTTGCCCACGAACTCGGCCGTCGCCGTCTGCGAGGACTGTTGTGCCGAAGCGGCACCCGCCATTCCTGCCGCACAGGCGATCGCAATCATCGTTCTCATCATCGGAGTTCTCCCTCTCACTCGCGGGTCGATAGGAGACAACGCGCGGCTGCCGGGGTCGTTCCGCAAAAACGCGGCTGAGTTGCAGACAATCCGGCAAATTGGGCTAAATCGACACGTCCAGACCGATGTCGAGCGTCGGTGCGGCCATCGTGATCTTCGATGTCGAGATGTAGTCGACGCCCGTTTCGGCGATTGCCCGAATGGTTTCTATCTGCACGTTTCCCGACGCCTCCAGCCTGGTGCGGCGCAGGTCGCCGGGATAGGAAGCGACGGACAGTCCCCAATGTGCCGCGTTGATCGCGACGGCCTCACTGAGCAGTTCCGGCCCCATATTGTCGAGCAGGACCACGTCCGGAGAGGCGGTCAGCGCCTCGCGCAACTGTGCGAGGCCGTCGACTTCAACCTCGACCTTGACGAGATGGCCGCAATAGGCCCGCGCGGCCCGGACGGCGCCGGCAACACCGCCGGAAACGGCGATGTGGTTATCCTTGATCAGCACCGCGTCATCGAGGCCGTAACGATGATTGGAGCCGCCGCCGAGGCGAACGGCGTATTTTTCGAGAGCGCGAAGGCCGGGGATCGTCTTGCGCGTGCAGCAGACCTTGGCGCCCGTATGGGCGATCTCATCGGCGAACGTCGCCGTGTAGGTCGCAATCCCCGAGAGATGCATGAGAAAGTTGAGCGCCACCCGCTCGGCCGAAAGAAGCCCTCGGGCGCGGCCGGAAATTCGCGCGACCGTCGTACCCGGCGCCACCCGGTCGCCGTCCGCAGCGAGCGCTTCGAAGCGGATCGACGGATCGATGAGGCGGAAGGCGGTTCGCGCCAGTTCCAGCCCGGCAACCACGCCCGCTTCGCGCACGCTCATATTCGCGGCGGCCGTCCGGTCCGGCCCGATCGTCGAGAGGGTGGTGATGTCACCGGCCCGGCCGAGATCTTCCAGAAGGGCCGCTTTCACCTGCTCCTCGACCATGAGAGCGGGTAGTTCCGGGCGAAGGGCGGTCATTATGTCGTTCCTGCGATTGGAGTAGCTTCTAATTTTGCGTTTGCCGCCGTCATGCCGGCTCGCTCTCGGCCACTTCCGCGGCCAGACGCTCCGCCTGGGCGAGCGTCAGGTAGGTCCGGCGCCGCCATTCCGGCCGCTCGTCCGGGCAATCGGCCCGAAAATGACCGCCGCGGCTTTCCGTGCGCTGGAGCGCGGCGATCGCGATGAGCTTGGCCGTGGTAGCGATATTGGCGAAGCGCAGGCGCTTGTTCGTCCGCTCGAGTTCCGCAATCCCCCGGATCGCGCGGGTCAGGCTTTCGCGCGTACGCACGACCCCGACGCAGTCGCTCATCAATTGCCGCAGCACCTTGAAAGGCGGGCTGTCCTCGACCGTCACGGGATCGTCGTTCTCGCCGGCATTGTCGCCCCATGCGGTCAGCTTCGGGGCCGGCAAGCTGCCCTTGATATTTTCCGCGATCCGCGCCGCGAAGACGACCGCCTCCAGCAGCGAATTCGAGGCAAGGCGGTTCGCGCCGTGAACGCCGGTCGATGTCACTTCGCCCGCCGCCCATAGGCCGTCGATGGAGGTCCGCCCTTCCCCGTCCGTCAGCACGCCGCCCATGTGGTAGTGCACGGCAGGCGTGACGGGGATCGGCTGCCTCACCGGATCGATGCCCGCTGCCATGCACGAGGCGTAGACGGTCGGGAACATCTCGGGGAAATGCCTGCCGACGGCCTTTGTGCAATCGAGGAAGGCGCCGCGTCCGGCTTGAACCTCCGCAAAGACGCCACGCGAAACGATATCGCGCGGCGCGAGCTCTCCATCGGGATGGATGTCGAGCATGAAACGGCGGCCTTCCGAGTTGATCAGGGTGGCGCCATCGCCGCGCAACGCCTCGGTCGCAAGCGGCGCCGGGTCCTTGCCGATGTCTATCGCGGTCGGATGAAACTGGACGAACTCGGGATCGGCAATGATGGCGCCCGCCCGCGCCGCCATGCCGACGCCCTGGCCGCATGCTTCCCATGGATTGGTGGTGACGGCATAGAGATGGCCGACGCCGCCCGAGCAAAGAACGACGGCGCGGGCCGGGAAGGAAACGCGGCTCTTCGACTGGCCGGCATCCGGCCGCGCGATCACGCCGGAGATGAACCGGCCCTCGCGCACCAGTTCCTCGACCACATAGCCCTCGATCACCCGGATCGACGGGGTATTGCGCACCGCGGCAATCAGCGCCTCCATGATCGACTTGCCGGCCATGTCGCCCTTGACGCGGACGATGCGCCGCTCGGAATGCGCGGCTTCCCGCGAAAGCAGGAGCTTTCCCTCAAGGTCGCGGTCGAAGGGAACCCCGAATTCGAGCAGGTCGTGGATGCGGGCCGGGCCCTCTGCGACCATCATGCGCGTCATCTTCTCGTCGACGATACCGGCACCGGCCGCGACGGTGTCTGCGACATGCTTCTCGAATGTATCGCCCTTGCTCATCGCCGCGGCGATCCCGCCTTGCGCCCAGGCCGAGGAGGCGCCGTAGCCGATCGGCGCGGCGGCAAGGATCGTGACGGGACGCGGCGCCAGTTTCAGCGCGCAGAAAAGCCCGGCAAGGCCGCCGCCGACGATGACGATGTCATCGATCCCGTTGAAGGACTGCGGGCGGAAATGGTCGGTCAGCATGGCTCGATAACTCCTCCACGGGCCTGCACGGGGTTTGCCCCGGCATTGATCACTGCTTGAGGTTCACCATGCGCTCGACCGCCAGCCGCGCGCGGTCGGCGATCGCCGGATCGACCAGAACCTCTTCCGTCATGTTAAGCAGGCTGTCGAGTATCTTCGGCAGCGTGATGCGCTTCATGTGCGGACACAGGTTGCACGGCTTGACGAAATCGACCCCCTTGACCTCCGCCTGGATATTCGACGCCATCGAGCATTCCGTCACCAGCAGCACCCGCTGCGGCCGCTTGTCCTTGACGTAATTGATCATGCCCGAGGTCGAACCGGAGAAATCGCAGACGGCGATGACGTCGGGGTGGCATTCCGGATGGCCGACGATCTCGATGCCGGGATTGGCTTCCTTGTAAGCCAGGAGTTCGGCTGCCGTGAACCGCTCGTGCACCTCGCAATGACCTTTCCAGGTCAGGATCTTCTTGTTCGTCTGACGCGCCACGTTCATCGCCAGATACTCGTCCGGGATGCAGAGCACGGTGTCGGACTCGAGGCTTTCGACCACCGCCAGCACGTTGGAGGACGTGCAGCAGATGTCGGTCTCCGCCTTCACGTCGGCCGAGGTGTTGACATAGGTGACGACCGGCACGCCCGGATAGCGTTCCCTGAGGAGCCGCACATCCGCTCCGGTGATCGACTCCGAAAGCGAGCAACCTGCTTTCGCATCCGGAATGAGCACCGTTTTTTCCGGATTGAGCAACTTTGAGGTCTCGGCCATGAAGTGCACGCCGCACTGGATGATGATCTCCGCGTCGACCTTGGTGGCGTCGCGCGCAAGCTGGAGCGAATCGCCGACGATGTCCGCCACGCAGTGAAAGATGTCCGGCGTCTGATAATTGTGGGCCAGGATGACCGCGTTACGTTCCTTCTTCAGCCGGTTGATCGCATGAACGTAGGGCGCATAAGCCGCCCACTCGAACGCAGGAATGAAGTCCTTTACCTTTTCGTAAAGGTGCTCGGTCTCGCGCGCGACAGCCGGGGTAAAGGCGAGATCCGGTTTCTCGATGACGCCGAAGCGTGCCGCAGCGCTCACGAAGGCCGGAGGGGGCGCCGCTTCCTTGCGAAGGTCAAGAGTGGTCATCGGGCTCTCCTCTCCCGCCGTTTCCGGCAAATTTTAATTATGCTCAACCTGAGCATAAATAGGTCAAAACAAAAGCGGCTGAGCCGCCGGAACTGATTTAGAAAGTTTTGTGACAGATTTCAAGCGTGCAGGACGGAAACGATGCGCCCGCATATCGCGGGCGCATCACAACATTTTATCGATCAGGCAATTGCCGGGCGGGCGACGGCACGCTCTTCGATCGGCCAGTGCACGATGGCCGCGAACACTCCGAGGGCCACGCCCACCCACCAGACCGGATCGTAGGAGCCGAAATGGTCATAGAGATAGCCACCCATCCATACGCCGAGAAATGAACCGATCTGGTGCGACAGGAACACGATGCCGCCGAGCAGGCCGAGATGCCGCGTTCCGAACATGATCGCCACCAGCCCGTTGGTCGGCGGCACCGTCGAGAGCCACAGGAGGCCCATGACGACCGCGAAGACGATGACCGAGGTCGGCGTTTGCGGCAGCAGCAGGAAGGCCGAGACGACGACTGAACGGGCCAGATAGATCAGCGCCAGGAAATAGGGTTTCGAATAACGCTGGCCGATGATGCCGGCCGAGAACGAGCCGATGATGTTGAAGAAGCCGATCAATGCCAGCGCGATCACCGCATAGCGGGCGTCGATTCCGATATCGCCGATATAGGCCGGGAAATGCGCGGTGATGAAAGCGACCTGATAGCCGCAGACGAAGAAACCCGAGACGAGCAGAAGATAGCTCTTGTGCCCGAGTGCTTCCTTGAGCGCTTCCCCGACTGTCTGCTTGAACAATGCCTCCGACTGGCGCCCGGAAGAGGCATTGCCGCGCAGCGGAATCGCAAAGAGCGGAACGAGCAGCATCAGGAGGCCGAGATAGACGAGACTGTCGGACCAGCCATAGGCGGAGATGAGGCCCTGGCTCAGCGGCGCGAAGAGGAACATGCCGGCCGAGCCGGCGGCGGTGCCTATGCCGAAGGCGAGCGAGCGCTGCTCGGGCGCGACGTTGCGGGCAAAGGCGGAAAGCACGATGCCGAAGGAACCGGACGCAACGCCCAGACCGACCAGGACGCCGCCGCCGATATGCAGCCATATCGGCGCATCCGCGAAGGCCATAAGGATCAGTCCCGCGGCGTAGACGAGGCCGGAGAGCGCGAGCACGCGCCATGTGCCGAACTTGTCGGCGATCGCGCCGAAGAACGGTTGGCCTAGACCCCAACAGAGATTTTGAAACGCCATTGCCAGGCCGAAGGTCGTCCGGTCCCAACCCTTCTCGGCAAGCATCGGCAGCTGGAAGAACCCCATCGCGGAGCGCGGACCGAAAGTCAACATGGCGATGATGGAGCCGGCGACGATGATGAGCCACGGCAGGCCGCTGCGCTCGACCGGGCGGCTGACTGCAGAAGAAACAGCGGACATGGGCAAGCTCCTGATGATGAGGGGCCATCCTATGGCGGCGCCCGCCTTGGGGGAAGCCAATTAAATTGACGATGCGATCACAGGAATTGATGCGCCGGCCGCAAGCGCAGGTTCCTGCGGATGCGTCTCAGCCGGCGGAACGCACCTTCATCGGCCAACGCTCATCGCGACGGCGCACGACCTCGACCGCGTCGCCTAGCCTCAGGATACCCTCGCCTCTAGGCACGGCGTTCCAGCCGAAGAGCACGCCGGGAACGCGCCGGTCGGCAGACATGCGCTTTTCCGAAAGACCCTGGATCGGGTTGCCGCCGATGCGCTCGCCGGTCGTCTGATCCTGCGTGGTCATGATGCAACGGGCACAGGGCTTGACGAGATCGAAGGCGATGCCGGCGATCACGATGCTCTCCCAAAGATCTTCAGCCCAAGGCTCATCGCAATCGATAAGGATATTGGTGCGGAAGCGCTCCATGCCGACCGGTTCCTGCCCCTTCTCGGCCAGCGTGCAGTTGAGATCGGCGAGCGAGCCCGTCGTCGTGACGAGAATCGGAAAGCCGTCGGCGAATGCGACGGGGGCTGCCGCTCCTGCCCATTCCGCGCCGACGAAGCGCTCGGCCTCAGCGTCCATGTGGACGAGCTTGACCGGGCGGCCGAACCAGCCGGACAGCACGTCGTTTGCAGCACCTCCGGCGACCGCCGCATTGACGTCGCTCGACCAGACCCGGACATCGAGGCGGTCATCCGGGTCGAAGCGAACGGAGAGCTCCTCGCCGTTCATCCTGAGGTGCACGCCGCCATCGACATGTTCCGCCTCGACCCGCGCCAGCGCCTGCAAATCGCGTTGAGTGATGAAGTGCCCATCGGGTGCAACCAGCATGAAGCGCCGGTCGCCGGCCAGCCCGTCGAGATTGACCGTCACGGCCGTCTGCGGCACCGCGCGGCCGCTCTTCAGGGGATGGATGTTGAGGCCGGTCACGTGCATGGCGATCTTCCGAGTTCAGAAAATGATTCCGGCCGCTCCCAATCTGATTCACCAGTCGGCGCCAACCGATTGAAGCTTTTAGATTTCGTCCAGCAGCATGGCAAGCACGCTGCGGAGCCGCGCCTGCCGTTCAAGGGCGAGCCGCCGCCCCGCGGCAGTCTGAAAACCGTCGGCGAGGCGAAAAAGCTTCGTCTCGAAATGGTCGATTGCGAAAGCCTTGTCGTCGAGCGCCCGGCTTTCTGCCAGCGGGTCGAGCGGATCGTAGAGGGCGCTGCTCATGCGCCCGGCGATGTAGAAGCAACGCGCGGCGCCGACCATGCCGATCGCATCGAGGCGATCCGCGTCCTGGAGAATTCTGGCCTCCAGCGTTTCCGGCGCGAGATTGGCCGAAAAGCTGTGGGTCAGAATGGCGTGCGCGACGGATGAAATATCGGCCGCGCTCCAGCCGAGGCCATTGAGGATCGCCGACGCCTTTTCGGCCGCCAGCCGCGACGCTTCCGCCCGCAACGGCGAATTCTTTTCGACGGAAACGCAGTCATGCAGCAGCACGGCAGCGGCGAGCCGGCGCGTGTCGCCGCCCTCCTCCGCCTGGATGCGAAGAGCGTTCTTCCAGACGCGGATGAGGTGTGACGCATCGTGCGAGCCGTCATCGGCGGCAAAGGCATGCGGAAGGAGTTCGCCGGCGAGTTCGGCGTGAGGAGCGAATGGGGCTGCCAGCCCGGAAAACCGGGTCATGCGCGGCGGGCCCCTTCACCCGCGTTGCCGGCGCTGCCCGACAATATCTTCTGGTAGAAGCGCCCGATGCCTATCAGCACGGCCCCAAGGCCGATGAAGGACAGCGCCCGCAGGAAGCCTTCGAGATTGGACATGTCGACCAGGAAGACCTTGAGCACCGCGACGAAGACGAGAACGGCTGAAGCAATCCGGATGCTCTTTGCGTCGAGACGCGAGCCGGCCACGAGCAGCAGCACGCCGAGTACGAGCCACACGACCGAATAGGTGTAGGTTTCACCTTGCAGGAACCCCTTCCAGTCGGCGACGTTCTGGCCCTGCCAGAAGCGGCGAACGCTTAAGGTTGCCCAGGCGAAAGCAAGGATGGCGCCGCTGACGGCGAGCGCCACGACATAGGGCAGCGGACGTCTGCCGCGCGCATACCAGGCAAGCCCGAAATAGCCGATGGCGGGCAGCAGATAGCCGATGAGGAGCAGATCGAAGAAGGGTAGGCTTCCAAGCAGTTCTCCGCTGAAATAGGGATTGAGGCCGACAAGGTGCGCCCCAAGCACGGAGAGCATGGACAAAACGCCGAGCGCCATGCCTCCATAACGGAACACCGGGCTCGGCGATCTTCCGTCGAGCGTCATGAATATTCCCGACGCGCCGATGGCGAGAAGCGTGTAGATCGCCTGTTCGCCAAGTGTCGGGACGGAGCTGTCGAGCACGCCGCGGTTCATTGCATGACGTACGAGGATTGCAAGCGTCAACAGGACGAAGAGGCTTGCGAGCGCCTGCAGCAGGTTGCGCACACGCAGGTCCGGCCAGGCCTGTAGAAGATAGGCCGAGGCGACGAGCAACAGTGCCGGGATGCCGTAACCCGGAAGCAGCGCGTTGAACACCGGCGTCGTTCCGAGATTGCCCGGCCCGACGATCGTCGGCTCCCAGGCAATTCGGGCGAGAATGACGACCGCGCCTGCGACCGTCCCCCAGGGGAGAACCGGCCATGAACGCAGGCGTGTCGCAAAGCTGTATCCGGCCCCGAGCAGCGCGATCGCCAGGGTGGTCACCAGACCGTCGGTCCAGGCGTGAAGTCCGATGACGAAGAGGCCGAAGGAGCCGAGTGCCGGCAGCCCCCCATCGACATCGGCATCCCCTGCCCCGGCGCTCCGGCGATAGAGCCATTCCACAAGGCCGAGAAGGAAGATGCCGCCGGCAAAGGCGGCAAGTCCATGCGGCAGGTCGAAGGCGAAACTGCCTGTCATCACGAACGACATGGCCAGAAGCGCATTCGGCACCACGGCGGCGATGCCGGCCCAAAGGGCCGCGAATTGCCGATCCCCCGCCGGCCGCCGGGCAAGCACAAAGCCCCCGAGGAGGATGAAGAGCGCCGACAGGGTCATCGCGGTCAGCATGGCAGTGCGGCCGGGGACGACGATCTCGGGCGGCGAACCGGCGAATGAGGGATCGAGATAGGCAAGAACACCACTGAGAGCGGTCAGGCTCCAGGTGCCGGCGACGGCGCCGAAGGCGGCAAGCAGTGCCGCATAGATCGCCGCCGGCCGCAGGGAGCCTGCCGCCGCCAGCGCAACGACGATCACCACGAAGTCGCTCACCGGGAAACGCGCGGCATCGACCGCCGGGCTGATAAACAAAAGGGCGAGAACGGTCGCGACGATCGCCGCCGATATGCTTATGGCAAGATAAGGCGGCGTGAAGAGCCTCTCCCACGCGCCCGGCTCACTGGCAGCACCGATTTGCGTTGTCCCGCTCGGCTCCGCGGTCCGCTCCGCCCGGCCGGGCCAGATCAGCGCGACACCCGCGATCATAACGAGGAGCGCGAAGGTGACCGGAGGCGCTTCGAAAGGCGTCGCGAGCGCTACATAGGCAAGTCCCCAGAGCCCCAGGCCCGCATTGGCAAGCGTCGGCACCACGCTCCATCGACGCAGGCGCGACGCGGCGAGCGTGGCGAGCCAGGCGACGGCGAGGAAGCCGAACAGCACCCAGGGACGCGGCTCTCCGCTCGAGACGAAGAGCGGTGTCAGGAGCGACGCCAGAAGGCCGAGACCGGCGAGCGCCTGCCCGTGCAGCAGCGAGAGCCCGACGGTGGCAAGCGAAACCAGCGCCAGCAGGACGAAGGCCGCGCCGGTGCCGATGAAATCGTAAATACCATAGGCCGCATAGACGACGCCAAACAGCGTGACGGCACCGGCGGCGGTCAGCACACCGGGAATCATCGCATTGCGGAACCGGTCGGCGATGGCAGGCACGTCGCGCCGCCGGATCACCTCTCCGGCCACCCCAAGCGCAAGCCCGAAAATGGCGGCAAGCGTCAGGCGGACCGCCGGGCTCAAGAGCCCGGCCTCGATCGAATACTGCACGAGAAAATAGCCGCCCAGCGCCAGTGCCAGCCCGCCGACCCAGACCGGCCATCGGCCGCCGATCCGGCTCTCGAGGCTTTCGGCCCGCGCTGCCGCTGCGGAGGGCGCTACCGGGCCGTCGATTGCCCCGTCCCCACTTTCGCGGCCGGCGGCGGATTCGTCATGGGAGGTCCCCGCGCCTTCCCGCGCCCGGGACCATGGGCCGTCGGCTGTCGCCTCCGTCCCGGCAACGGATGGAACGCCAGCCTCCGACGGCCGGCCGGTCGCCAGGTCCGGCCCCGGCTCTCCCATACCCTCTTTCGCGAGCCGCGCGATCTCCGCCTTAAGGCTCTCGATTTCGCGGTCAAGGCGCTCGGCCGACCTGCGGCCGCCGAGGAAAGCGGCGAGCGCCATCACGAAGGCTAGAAGAGCTATGGCCTCGAGCATCAGGTCCCCCGGCATCATCATGGTCAGATCGATTCGGACAACGTTAGCGCGAAACGGCCGCTGAAAATATCCTGCGCCTGACATCTGCGGGCTTACGGAGCCGTGGGAGCGTTCCGGCATCGCGACCCGTTGCAGCAATCTCTTCATCCAATTGTCGCAGAGCTGTCATGAACTCGCTGGTAAAGCGGGACCGGGACGCCCGAAGATCAACGGGCGCATCGATCGTCTCAATGGGGAGAATTTCCATGGACAAATATCTCGGACCTACGGATGAAACCGAATTCAAGACGCTGACCGAGCGCAGAGAGGAACTGGAAGACGCCGGCCGGAACTGTTCCGCCAATCCCACCATGGGCGACATCATCAACCGCCGTTTCTCGCGCCGGTCGTTCATCGGCGGCTCTCTGGCCGTTGCTGCCATCTCCACGACGGTCAGCCCGCTTGCCCTGCTGACGGCGGACGAGGCCCGGGCTGAGGGTGAAGCGTCGCCCTTCGACTTCAAGGAGATCGAAGCCGGCGTAGACGAGACCCACCATGTTGCCGAGGGCTACGACGCCGACATCCTGCTGCGCTGGGGCGACAAGGTCTTCGCCGACAGTCCGGAATTCGATCCGCTCAAGCAGACCGCCGACGCCCAGAGCCGGCAGTTCGGCTACAACAACGACTATGTCGGCTTCATTCCGCTCGAGGGCAATCCGGACCACGGCCTGCTGGTCGTCAACCACGAATATACCAATGCCGAGATCATGTTCCCGAACTTCGCCCGTGTCGAAAAGGTGACGGAGGACGGCAAGGAAGAGGACAAGGTCGTACTCGGCGAATACACCAAGGAACTGGTCGATATCGAAATGGCTGCCCATGGCGGCACGGTCATCGAAATCCGCAAGGTCGACGGGAAGTGGCAGCCTGTCCTCGACGGCAAGTACAACCGCCGCATCACGGCCACTACCGAAATGCAGCTTTCCGGCCCGGCGGCCGGTCACGAGCGGGTCAAGACACCGTCCGATCCGACCGGCAGGAAGGTCTTCGGCACCATCAACAATTGTGCCGGCGGCGTCACCGCCTGGGGCACCTACATGATGGCCGAGGAAAACTTCAACGGCTATTTCGGCGGCGAGCTTGCCGAGGATCATCCGGAATTCAAGCAGATGAAACGCCTCGGCACGCCGGGCGGGCAGTATGAATGGTCGAAATTCTACGACCGCTTCGACGTTTCCAAGGAGCCGAACGAAGCCAACCGCTTCGGCTGGGTGGTCGAGGTCGATCCGCTGAACCCCACCTCCGTTCCGAAGAAGCGCACCGCGATCGGACGCTTCAAGCACGAGGGCTGCGAGTCGATCGTCAACAGGGACGGCCGGGTCGTCCTCTATAGCGGCGACGACGAGCGTTACGACTATGTCTACAAGTTCGTGACGAAAGGCACCTACAACCCTGACGACCGCGCCGCGAATATGGATCTCTTCGATGAAGGCACGCTCTACGTGGCCAAGTTCGACGAGGACGGCACGGTCACCTGGATGCCTCTCGTCCATGGCGAAGGTCCGCTGACGGCCGAGAACGGCTTCGCCTCCCAGGCCGACGTGCTGATCGACACCCGTCTTGCCGCCGATGCGCTCGGCGCGACCAAGATGGACCGGCCGGAAGACGTCCAGCCCAACCCGAAGACCGGCAAGGTCTATGTCATGCTGACCAACAACACGAAGCGCAAGGAGGACGAGATCGACGCCGCCAATCCGCGTGCCAAGAATGCCTTCGGCCACATCGTCGAGATTTCGGAAACGGACGGCGACTTCGCCTCGACGAAATCCCGCTGGGACGTACTGCTGAAGTGCGGCGATCCGAGCGTCGCCGAGGTCGGTGCCTCCTTCTCCACCGCGACGACCAGGAACGGCTGGTTCGGCATGCCGGACAATTGCGCCATCGATGCCGAAGGCCGTCTCTGGGTCTCGACCGACGGCAACAACGAAAAGGACACGGGACGCACCGACGGGGTCTGGGCCGTCGAGACCGAAGGCGAAGGCCGCGGCACCTCGAAGCTGTTCTTCCGCGTGCCGGTCGGCGCCGAAATGTGCGGCCCGAGCTTCAACCCGACGAGCGACACCTTCTTCCTCGCGGTTCAGCATCCGGGCGATGCCGGTCTCGCAACCTACGAAAAGCCGGCGACGCGCTGGCCGGATTTCCGCGACGACATGCCGGTGCGCCCGGCCGTCGTCGCCGTGACCAGGCAGGGTGGCGGCAAGATCGGCTGAACCAAGCCTCAGAGTTCGGAGCGCGGCGCTGGCGCACGCGCTCCGGCAAGCCTCGTTGGTCGCGGTGTAGCGGTGCCCTTTCCTCTGCTCGGTCGTCCCTGTGCTCGTCACAGGGATCCAGCCAGACCAGGTCATTGAGCTGAAAAGATTTCCCCGCGCCGCAGACGCGGCGCTGCTCTCATCTCTGTGCCAAGCACAGAGATGAGGAAGGGGAGAAGACAGGTCGCATACCCGCAAGCGGAATCGATCGCAACGCCCACGCCTCCCCATCTTCCTGCGCCCCGTCACAGGGATTGAAACAACCGTTAAGCCGCCGACGATGCGGACTTCAGCGCCTTCAGCGTCGCATGGACGAACCCGTCACGGGCCGACGCGGCATCGACGCCCCGTGGCTCGTAAACATGGCGGTTGAGGAAATAGGCGGTGAGACGGAAGGCAGCGGCGAGGCTTTCGTGATCGGCAGCTCTGCTTCCTCCGGAAAGGAAATCCGGAAGGGCGAGCATGCGATCGGCGTAAGGGGCACCCGCTTCGCGGCAGATCGCGCGGCCCGATTTCGGCGATACGTAGACAAGTTCGCTGCGCGCACCCGTCGCCCCACATCGGGAAAGATCCAGGCCGAAGCCGAGATCGTTCAGCACCGCGAGTTCGAAGCGCACGAACAATTCGCCGGCGTCTGCCGGGTCCTGGAGGTGATCGACGATGACGGCGAGCGCCTCGTAGAGATGGGGATGCGGGTCGCGCTCCGGCAGGAGCCGCAAGAGTGCGCCAAGCGCCTGAATGCCGTAGACGGAAGTCGCCGTCTCGATCAGGCTCGCGGCGCGCAATTGCAGCGGCTCGACGCGGAATTCGCCGAGATGCTCGTCGAGCCTCGCCCGCCAGCTCACCTCCACGGAATTGCCCGGCTGCAGCACCGGCTGCATCGTACGCGAGCGGCCCGAGCGCACGAGCCCGAGATGCCGCCCGTGCCCGGGCGTCATCACCTCCGCGATGACAGAGCTTTCGCCATGCCGCCGGATGCCGAGAATTATGGCTTCATCGCTCCATTGCATGAAAGAGGCATACACCCGCCGCGGAAACCGGAGCAAGCGAAGAAACGCCCCCTGTTTCGAGCCTCGTCCGGTGCGGCGGAAGCAAACTGTAGCCTTTCCGCTACACTTGCTGTGCGCCTCAATTCTATTGTCGCTTTTGCCGGATTGCGACGTCTTCCAATGCGGGTTCCGAGGTCTTAGACGTGCCTCCTCAAGAATGACAGTCAGCAGGAACAATTCGACTATGTGTGTGTCCGGGAATCGCGCCAGCCGCCTGATGCAGCTTTGCGCAGTTTTGGCCCTCTCCGCCGCGCTGGCGGGTTGCGTTAGCAACAGCCAGCAGGTCCGACCGAAAGGGCCGGATCCTTATTTCGTGGCAATGTATGGGGCGAAGTCCGAGGAGAAGTTTCCGCTTCCCGCCACCGACATCAGCAAGGTCGAACCGCGTTTTCTGCGGCAACAGGTTCCTTACGTCACGCATGAGCCGCCGGGTACGGTCGTGATCGACACGGAAAATCGCTTTCTCTATCTCGTGCAGGGCGGAGGCATGGCGCTTCGTTACGGCATCGGTGTCGGCAAGGCCGGGCTGGAGTTCGAGGGCGAGGCGCGCGTCGGCCGCAAGGCGGAATGGCCGCGGTGGACGCCGACATCCGACATGGTCGCGCGCGAACCGGAGCGCTACGGACCGCTCGCGGGAGGCATGGACCCCGGCCTGCGCAATCCGCTCGGACCGCGCGCGCTCTATCTCTACCAGGGAAACCGGGACACACTGTTCCGCATCCACGGCACCACGGAGGCCTGGTCGATCGGCAAGGCGGTGTCGAGCGGCTGCATCCGCCTTTTCAACCCCGATATCATCGACCTTTACAGCCGCGTTCCGGAAGGCTCGCGCGTCGTCGTGCTCCAGGCGGAACCGCCGATGAGCCAGCCGATGGATGCACCGATGTCGACCGCTGCCGACGGCAGCGGTTCGCTTTCGTTCTAACACGTCTACCAGGCATCCGGCTCGCGCACGAGGTGGACGATATTGGCGGGGTTCATGATCCATCCGCCGCGGAAGCCCTCGCCCAGTTCCTCGACCTGATCGCAGCGCACCACCTTGTGCGCTGCGAGGCGATCGAGCGCCGCCCCGTGATCTTCGGTGAAGAGCTCCAGCCATATCTCTGCCTGGCTGTAATGCGGCGCTTCGTCTATCCACAAACGATTGGGGCCGAGAACGAAGCCTTTCGCCGGTGCCTTCTCGTCGAAAGGGGGAGACCGACGACGTCCCGGTAGAAGGCGATCACCGCCTCGTATTGATGGCTCGGAACCTTCATGGCGATGTTGATACCGCCCTTGATTTCGGTGGACATAGACCCCTCCTACAGTTGCGGTTCGAGCGCGGGCTTGCCGGAGAGTTCGCTCACATAATAGCCCTCCCGCAAATTGATGCCGTATTCGACCCAGGCCTTCATGCAGGCGAGCATCTGCGACCAGCCCTCGCAATTGAGATAGGAGCTCTTCTGCCCCTGTTCGTTTTCCCGCCAGCCGCTCTCGGCGATCGTCACCATGGTGGCGCCGTCGTCGAGCGGCTGAAAGCGCATTTCAACCCGCGTCTGGTAGGGAGACTCGCCTTCACCGGTCATGGCGTCCCAGCAAAAGACGATCCGCTCGTTAGGCTCCACGGCCTCGACCTTGATGGGAACCTCGCCCCACCACGTCACGGTGGTGCCGGCAACCAGCGGCCCGCTGATGCCGCCGAGCGTTACGAAATAGCGGCTGAGCTGATCCGGATTTACCACCGCGTCGAAAACCTGCCCGACGGGACGGGCAATCCTCCCATTCATTCGAAATTCGAAAGCCATGACGTCCTCCTCACGATTGTATCTGCCGATAATATGTTATAAAAACATAACATGTCAAACGATTCGAAAGACGATGCGGTTTTCAAGGCGCTGGCGAACGGCCTGCGCCGACAGATGCTCGACGTGCTGAAGGAGGAACCGCAAACGACGGGCATGCTCTGCGAACGCTTCCCGACCCTGGATCGCTGCACGGTGATGCAGCACCTCAAGGTTCTGGAGGAGGCCGATCTCGTTCTCGTCAGGCGCGAGGGCCGCGAGCGGTGGAACCACCTGAACGCCTTGCCCATCCGCGCCATTCACGATCGTTGGATCAGCCAGTATGCCGGCCACGCAATGTCCGTTCTGACAGCCCTCCAACGTGAGCTCGACGAGCCCCGCGAGTGACGGAATTGACTTTTCATCGGCCGGCTTTCTGCGTATGAACTGTCGAGTGGGGCAAACTGGGGGAAATCGTCATGCGTTACCTCATCACCGGCACTGCAGGATTCATCGGTTTTCATGTTGCAAAACGGCTGATCGACGAGGGGCATTTCGTCGTCGGGTTCGACGGCATGACGCCCTATTACGACGTGACGCTGAAAGAGCGCCGGCACGCGATCCTTCAGCGCTCCAACGGCTTCAAGGCGGTGACGGCCATGCTCGAGGACCGGGCCGCACTGGACCGGGCGGCGGAGCTTGCCGAGCCGGAAGTCATCATCCACCTCGCCGCCCAGGCGGGCGTCCGCTACAGCCTCGAAAACCCGAAAGCCTATGTGGACGCGAACCTCGTCGGGTCGTGGAACATGCTTGAGCTCGCCAAGGCGATCGCACCGAAGCACCTGATGCTCGCCTCCACTTCTTCGATCTACGGCGCCAACGAGAAGATCCCGTTCGCCGAAGCGGACCGGGCCGACGAACCGATGACGCTCTATGCCGCGACGAAGAAGTCGATGGAATTGATGGCGCACAGCTATGCGCATCTTTACAAGGTGCCGACCACCTCTTTCCGCTTCTTCACCGTTTACGGCCCCTGGGGGCGGCCGGACATGGCGCTCTTCAAATTCGTCGACGCCATACACAACGGCCGGCCGATCGACATTTATGGCGAGGGCCGGATGAGCCGGGACTTCACCTATATCGACGACCTTGTCGAAAGCATCGTCCGGCTGTCGCATGTTCCTCCTTCGGAAGAGAACCGGGTGGCACCGGAAAAGGCCACGGACACGCTTTCGCGCCATGCGCCGTTCCGCGTCGTCAATACCGGCGGCGGCCAGCCGGTAGAATTGATGACCTTCGTCGAAACGGTCGAGAAGGCGGTGGGCCGTCCGGCAATCCACAACATGCTGCCGATGCAGCAGGGCGACGTCCCGCGCACCTTCGCTTCGCCGGACCTGCTCGAGGCCCTGACCGGATTCAAGCCGTCCGTTTCGGTCGAGGAAGGGGTTGCGCGCTTCGTCGAGTGGTATGATCAGAATTATCGCCGTGCACACACGACCGTCTGATGGTAAAACAAGCGATATTTGTGCGAAGCGCGTGCTTCCGCACCCAATTGCAATTCGGTTTTTCTTTACTTTTTTCTCGATGACATCCTTTTATTAGATAAAACTTAATTGATCAGCGTTCCAAGAACAATCAAAGGAAGAGCGGATGAAAATCACGATGATCGGTGCCGGCTATGTCGGCCTTGTTTCCGGTGTGTGCTTTGCGGATTTCGGCCATGACGTCGTCTGCGTCGACAAGGACGAAGGCAAGATCTCGGCGCTGAAGAAGGGTCAGATTCCGATTTTCGAACCCGGGCTGGACCATCTCGTCGCCAGCAACGTCGCGTCCGGGCGCCTGAACTTCACCGACGATCTCAAGACCGCCGTGGCCGCCAGCGACGTGGTTTTCATTGCCGTCGGAACGCCGTCACGGCGCGGTGACGGGCATGCGGATCTTTCCTATGTTTACGCAGCTGCACGCGAAATCGCCGCCAACCTTCAGGGCTTCACCGTCGTGGTGACCAAGTCGACGGTTCCGGTCGGTACCGGAGACGAGGTCGAGCGCATCATCCGCGAGACCAATCCCGCGGCTGACGTCACCGTCGTCTCCAACCCGGAATTCCTGCGGGAAGGTGCCGCGATCGAGGATTTCAAACGGCCCGACCGGATCGTCATCGGGGTCGACGGCAGCGACGGTCGCGCGCGAGAGGTGATGACGGAAGTCTATAGGCCGCTCTATCTCAACCAGTCGCCGCTCGTGTTCACGACACGCCGCACTTCGGAACTGATCAAATATGCCGGCAACGCCTTCCTGGCGATGAAGATCACCTTCATCAACGAGATTGCCGATCTGTGCGAGAAAGTCGGTGCCAATGTGCAGGACGTCGCCCGCGGCATCGGGCTGGACGGCCGCATCGGGTCGAAGTTCCTGCATGCCGGGCCGGGATATGGCGGCTCCTGCTTCCCCAAGGACACATTGGCGCTGGTCAAGACCGCGCAGGACCACGACACCCCCGTGCGGCTCGTCGAAACCACGGTCGCCGTCAACGACAACCGCAAGCGGGCGATGGGACGCAAGGTGATCGCGGCGGCCGGCGGCGATATCCGCGGGTCCAAGATCGCGGTCCTCGGCCTGACCTTCAAGCCGAATACCGACGACATGCGCGACAGCCCCGCGATCGCGGTCGTTCAGGCGCTGCAGGACGCAGGCGCCCGGGTCACCGGCTACGACCCGGAAGGAATGGAAAACGCGCGCAAGCTGATAGAGGGGCTGGACTGCGCGCGCGATCCCTATGAAGCGGCGGCAGAGGCGGACGCTCTGGTGATCATCACCGAGTGGAACGAATTCCGGGCGCTGGATTTCGACCGTTTGAAGTCTACCATGAAGACGCCCCTGCTCGTCGATTTGCGCAATATCTATCGCAAGGACGAAGTCGCAAAGCACGGCTTCCGCTATGCAAGCATCGGCAGGCCGGACTGACCGGCAACGCACCGTCGCATTGATTGGCCAGCAGAGGGAAGCTGCACGGGCTTCCCTCTGCGCGCCTCGCGCAGGAGGCTGGCGGTCAGGCCTTCGGGCCGACCTGGACGACCTGCTCCCAGCTTTTTCCGGCAAAAATGACGCAGCTTCGCCCGGAAACATCGGTCACGATCAATGTCCAACTGCCTCCGTCGGCTGCATAGAGTTCCATGACCGCCTGCGGGTTGATCTGCCCGACGGCGGCCTGCTTTTCTTCATATTGTCGAGTAAGCAGCTCGATGACCTGCGATCGCTCAGCGCAATTCACAACGGCCTGTGAGTCTGCCGTATGGGGGTAGGCCGTTACTGCCGCCGTCAGAAGGACGGCAAGAGAGAGGCCGCGGACCACATTGCGTACCATGACGCACCTCCTTTCGCCGGGAAGTCCCGGCGGAAGAGGATTTCCGCTGACCTGTTCCGCCGTATACCGGCATTCGATGGTCGACACCTTCACGCGACGAAGCGATGTCGCCATCTGAAAAGTGTGACGGAAGCGGATTACATCTCAATTGGCTAAATTATAGAACGTAACCTGAACCGTCACACCAGCATCGATGCCCGGGTAACGATCCTTCCATGCGGGCCGTTCCATCGGCCGCTCTCATTTTTTCTTCATCGCCGCCATCAGCGCCGCGCCGAACGCGCCTTGCGCCGGCTCCTGCGGTGTTTGCGACCGGGCCGACCCGCCCCGGTTTCCGCCCTTCGGTGCCGCCCCCCTCGCCTCGCGGGGCGTATCGGTGCCGCCTTCCTTGCGCATGGAAAGCCCGATGCGCTTGCGCGCGACATCGACCTCCGTGACGCGGACCTGCACGACGTCACCCGCCTTGACGACCTCATGCGGATCCTTGACGAAGCGGTCGGCCAGTTGCGACACGTGGACGAGGCCGTCCTGGTGCACGCCGATATCGACGAAGGCGCCGAACGCTGCGACATTGGTCACCGTGCCCTCGAGCCGCATCCCGACTTTCAGATCCTTGATGTCGTCCACGCCTTCCGCAAAGGTCGCCGTCTTGAAGCTCGGGCGCGGATCGCGGCCCGGTTTCTCGAGTTCGGCCAGGATGTCCTTGACCGTCGGCAGGCCGAAGCGCTCGTCGACGAAAATGCGCGGGTCGAGTTTTTTCAGCTCGGCGCTATCTGCCATCAGCGAGCGCACGTCCCGGCCGCAGGCTGCAACGATCTTCTTGGCGACGCCATAGGCCTCCGGATGTACGGCCGACGCATCGAGCGGCTCGGACCCGTTCGGTATCCGCAGGAAGCCGGCGCACTGCTCGAAGGTGCGCGCGCCGAGACGCGGCACTTTCAAAAGTTCCTTGCGGCTGGCGAAGGCCCCCATCGCATCCCGGTGCGCGACGATTGCCTCGGCCGAGGACTTGCCCAGCCCCGAGACACGCGCCAGGAGCGGCGCCGAGGCGGTGTTGAGATCGACCCCAACGGCGTTCACCGCATCCTCGACAACGGCATCGAGCGAGCGGCTGAGCTTCGACTGGTCGACGTCGTGCTGGTACTGGCCGACGCCGATCGACTTCGGTTCGATCTTGACGAGCTCGGCCAGCGGGTCCTGCAGCCGGCGGGCGATCGAGACGGCGCCCCGCAGGGAAACGTCGAGGCCCGGGAACTCGGCGGCCGCCGTCTCCGAAGCGGAATAGACCGATGCGCCCGCCTCGGACACGATCACCTTGGTAGGCTTCGGCGCCGGCATGGCAGCGAGCATGTCTGCGACGAGCTTCTCCGTTTCACGGCTACCGGTACCGTTGCCGATCGCGATCAGTTCCACCTTGTGCTTGCGCACGAGCGCCGCAAGCTCCGCCTGGGTACCGCGGATGTCGTTCTTCGGCGGAAAGGGATAGACCGTGGCGGTGTCGAGCAGCTTGCCGGTGCCGTCGACGACCGCGACCTTGACGCCGGTTCGGATGCCGGGGTCGAGGCCCATCGTCGCGCGCGAGCCCGCCGGTGCCGCGAGCAGCAGGTCCTTGAGATTGCGCGCGAAGACGCGGATGGCCTCTTCTTCGGCCCGCTCGCGCAGCTCGCGCATCAGGTCCAGCGACAGCGAGAGCGAGAGTTTGACGCGCCACGTCCAGCCGATCACCTCCAGCAGCCACCGGTCGGCGGGTAACCGATCGCCGACATTGTACGCCGCCGCGATCATGCGCTCGGTCGGCCTCAGCGAAGGCGACGCCTCCTGATCGACTACGATATCGACCGAGAGGACCTCTTCGTTCCAGCCGCGCAGCATC
Source organism: Sinorhizobium meliloti (assembly GCF_017876815.1). Lineage (NCBI taxonomy): Bacteria > Pseudomonadati > Pseudomonadota > Alphaproteobacteria > Hyphomicrobiales > Rhizobiaceae > Ensifer > Ensifer meliloti. Next base: position 104,980 of record NZ_JAGIOS010000001.1, read on the forward strand.
GCCAATGCGCGGTGCCCGGCCACCGTCGCCCAGCGCTCGGAATGGTCGAAATAGTCCGAGAATTTGGCGCCGGACTCCTGCTTGCCGTCCACGACCCGGGCGCGCAGGAAGGCTACCTCCCGCATGTGGTTCCGCAACCGCCCGAGAAGGTCGGCGTTCTCGCTCATGGCTTCGGCAATGATATCGCGGGCGCCGTCGAGTGCGGTCTTGACGTCCGGCACATCGGCGGTGAGGAAAGCGGCCGCGCGTTCGGCCGGCGCGACCGATCGATCGGAAAGGATTGCTTCGGCCAGTGCACCCAGACCACGTTCGCGCGCGATTTCCGCCTTGGTGCGGCGCTTCGGCTTGTAGGGCAGGTAGATGTCTTCGAGTTCGGCCTTGGTAACCGCGCCGGCGATCTTGCCTTCGAGCTCGTCGGTCATCTTGCCCTGGCTGCGGATCGAATCGACGATCGACGCCCGCCGCGCTTCAAGCTCACGCAGATAGGTGAGCCGCTCCGACAGGACGCGCAGTTGCGTATCGTCGAGGCCGCCGGTGACCTCCTTTCGGTAGCGGGCGATGAAAGGCACGGTTGCCCCGCCATCCAGCAATTCGACGGCCGCCGCGACCTGGGCGGCGGTCGCCTTGATTTCGCTGGCGATGATGGCGGCGATGGGCTTTGCGGTCGTGACCATTCTATCGTTCCGTTTCCTGTTTCGGCCGGACCGTACTGGCGCAGACCATCAAGGCCAAGTGAAGGCCGGTGGCCGCCCGGGCGAACTCCACAGAAGATCATGAGACGGTGCCGCCGTGTCAGCGAGCGGGCGCTCGCCACACGTCCCTCGCCCCGCATTTGGGGCGAGGTGCCGGCAGGTGGATGAGGGGCCTTTCGCCCGCCCGTCAGACCGCGACGAGTTCCAGCCGTTCGCGGGTTTTTTCGAATTCCAGCAATTCGCGCTCCTTGATGGCGATATAGTCGCGCGACACGGGCACCGTCGCGAGTGAGGGCGAGAGCTGGAGCTGGAAGACGAAGTGCTTGTCGTAGAGAAAGGCCGTTTCCGAGGCGGCGAGATAGAACTCCCACATGCGGAAAAAGCGCTCGTCATAGAGCCTGACCGCCTCCTCCCGCTGCGCCAGGAACCGCTCGCGCCAGGCCCTGAGCGTCCAGGCGTAATGCAGCGGCAGAATCTCGATGTCCTTGACGAGCAGGCGGTTGCTCTCGACCCGTGGCAATACCTCCGACAGGGCGGGAATGTAGCCGCCGGGAAAGATATACTTCTCGATCCATGGGTTGGTCGCCCAGGGTTTGTAGATCTGGCCGATCGAATGCAGCAGCATCACTCCGTCGGGGTTCAGGAGTTCCTTCATCTTGCGGAAGAAATTGCCGTAATTTCCGATACCGACATGTTCGAACATGCCGACGGAGACGATGCGGTCGAATTGCCTTCCCTGCATGGTGCGATAGTCCTGCAATTCGAAACGCACCCGGTCGGAAAGTCCGCGCCTGGCGGCACGCTCGCGCGAGACCTTCAACTGCTCTTCGCTGAGCGTGATGCCCGTGACTTCGACCCCCGACGATTCGGCGAGGTACATCGCCATGCCGCCCCAGCCGGAACCCACTTCCAGTACCTTCTGACCGGGCTCGAGCAGCAGCTTTGCCGCTATGTGCCGCTTCTTGGCGCGCTGCGCCTCGTCGAGCGAGATACCCGGCGGATGGAAATAGGCACAGGAATATTGCCAGTCCTCATCGAGGAAGAGATTGAAGAGCTTGCCGTCCAGATCGTAATGGTGGGCGACGTTGTAGCGGTTACGGTTTACCGGCAGCCGGCTCTTCATCTGCTGGCGAAATATGTGTCCCAGCGCGACGATCGAATTGGTGAAGGTTGCCGCCTTGTCGAGATCATTGCTCTTGACGATGGCCAGCACGTCGAAAATATCGCCCTCCTCCACGAGAACGCGACCGTCCATGTACATTTCGCCGAATTTCAGCCCTGGGTCGTGAAGGACGGCTTTTTCCGCTCCTGCATCAGCGAAACGGATGGCCGCGGGCTTGCCCGTGCCATCGCCCAGAACCACCTTTTCACCCGACGAGAAAACGACCGTCAGCTTGCCTTTCTCGACAAGCCGGCGAAGTAGATTCAACAATCCCGCATTCATATCCTACCTCAGCTCAGACCTAAACGGACCATCGGTTCCTTCACGGGGGAGCGGGTGAGCGGCTGGTCGGCTTCAGGGCAGAAATGCGGCAGCTGTGCCTGGAAGCGCGCGGCCACATCCGGAAGCGGCGAGAAACCGGCTCGAGCGCGACCTCACGGTTTCCGGCGAGTCCTCGCGAAGCGAGGCAAGGACCAGCTGCGGGAATTCGTCAGGCCAGCCCATCGGGCTCCTATCCATCAGAACTTCCATTAACTTAGCTGTGTTCGGCGGTTATTCAATGGGGCTTTTTTGTGGCCCCTCAAAGATTTGTTTGCTTAGCAAATTCGAAAGCACCGAGGCAAGACCGTGCGCGTGGGGCCGGCCGGTGCATCGAGGCTATCTTTCTCCCCCTTTCGAGACGGGTGTTGCAGGACCGCTTCCGAGCGCCTACCTGCGATTCGTGGTGGCCGGCCGATCATGCGCCGGGTGACAGAGCGGTGCCGATCCCTTGTAACACTCGTATACCTACCGGTAACATCGTCACGCCACATTGTCGCGGCAAGCCCGTCGCGAGAGGAGGATACACGATGAAGAAGATCGCAGCGGTTGCGCTCGTCGTCGTCATCGCCATCGTCTGGCTTCTCAATACGTCGCTTCTGGCGCCGCCCCCCTCCGGCAATGCAAAGATCCTCGCCCATCGCGGCATCCACCAGGTTTTTCACTCGGAAGGTCTCGACAACGACACCTGCACCGCCGAGCGCATCGAAACGCCGCGCCACAGCTATCTCGAAAATACGATTGCCTCGATGCGCGCGGCGATGGAGAGCGGCGCGGACGTCGTCGAGCTCGACGTCCACCTGACACCGGATCGCCAGTTTGCCGTGTTTCACGACTGGACGCTCGACTGCCGGACGGATGGGAGCGGCGTCACCCAGGAAACCCCGATGTCCGAGCTGAAGACACTGGACATCGGCTACGGCTATACGGCCGACGGCGGCAAGTCCTTCCCCTTCCGCGGCCAGGGGGCCGGCCAGATGCCGACGCTGACGGAAGTTTTCAAGGCCCTGCCCGAGGGCCGCTTCCTGATCAATTTCAAGAGCGAGCGGCGGGAGGAAGGAGCGACCCTCGCCGTCCTGCTCCGGTTCCACCCGGAATGGCGCAAACAGGTGTTCGGCGTCTATGGCGGCACTGCTCCGACGCAGGAAACGCTCCGGCTGGTTCCGGGGCTCAGAGGCTATGATCGACAATCCACGATCGCCTGCCTTGGCCGCTACGCCGCCTATGGCTGGACCGGCATCGTACCGGACGCCTGTCGCGATACGCTGATCATCGTGCCCGGTAATTATGCAAGGTTTCTGTGGGGCTGGCCCGACCGGTTCGCGGCCCGCATGCAGGCCGCCGGCAGCGAAATCATCCTGCTTGGCCCTTACAGCGGCGGCGATTTCACCTCCGGCATCGACAGCACCGATGATCTCGCCTTCGTTCCCGAGGGCTTCTCCGGCTACGTATGGACCAACAAGGCGGAAACAATCGCTCCCCTTCTCGGCAAGCGCCCCGGCGCAGCGACCGATCAGGCCAATCGGCAGTAGCAGAAGAGCGCAACCTTTCTCTTGCGTGGGTCACCACATGTCGATATATCTCGACAAATGGACACAGTTGACACTATCGCCGCCTTCGCCGCTCTCGCTCAGCCGACGCGGCTCGACGCTTTCCGGTTCCTGGTCAAGCATGAACCGGACGGACTGCCGGCAGGGGAGATCGCGCGGCTTCTGAACGTTCCGCACAACACCATGTCCACCCACCTCGCGCAGTTGCAGCGCGCAGGGCTGGTGACAACGCGCCGGCAGAGCCGGTCGATCATCTACCGCGCCGACCTCGACGGATTGCGCCACGTCGTGAGCTTTCTGCTCAAGGACTGCTGCGCCGGACATCCGGACGTTTGCGCGCCGCTCGTTGCAGATCTCACGCCATGCTGTTCGCCAATGGACAGACCGGCATCCCGCAGCCATCGCTCCGAAGGCGGCGGAATGGACGGCGAAGCCGCGGATCGGAAGAATTGATGCAGGAGTTCGACCTGACACGGCGCTGTGTTGCAGAAGCGCTCGGCACCGGCCTTCTCGTCGCGGCGGTCGTCGGGTCGGGGATCATGGCCGATGCGCTTACCGCCGACGACGCCCTGGCGCTCGTTGCCAACACGATCGCCACCGGCGCAATCCTCGTCGTCCTGGTCACCATTCTCGGCCCGCTGTCAGGAGCGCATTTCAATCCGGCGGTGTCGCTTGTCTTCGCCCTTTCCGGCAGACTTACGCGACGGGACTGCGCCACCTATGTCATCGCGCAAGTGGCCGGCGCGATTGCCGGGACTGCCCTCGCCCACCTGATGTTCGATCTTCCGCCGCTCGACATGTCCATGAAGGTGCGCACCGGTCCGGCGCAGTGGCTCTCCGAGGGAGTCGCGGCCTTTGGACTCGTCGCCACCATACTTGCCGGCATCCGTTTCCACCGCGAGGCCGTGCCCTGGCTCGTGGGTCTCTACATCACTGCCGCCTACTGGTTCACCGCATCCACGTCCTTCGCCAATCCCGCCGTGGCACTGGCGCGGTCGTTCACAAACACCTTTTCCGGCATCCGCCCGGGCGACCTGCCGGGGTTCGTGATCGCCGAACTGCTCGGGGCCGTCTGCGCGCTCGCGCTGATGCGATGGCTCTTGCAGCCCGCCCGACCCATCATTCGTCAAACCTCCCCGGAGACCGCTCCATGACCGTCACCATCTACCATAATCCGGCTTGCGGCACCTCGCGCAACACGCTGGCCATGATACGCAATGCCGGCATCGAGCCGACCGTCGTCGAATATCTGAAGAACCCTCCTTCACGCGCCGAGCTTGAGGCGATGATAGCCGCCGCCGGGCTGACGGTGCGCCAGGCGATCCGCGAAAAAGGCACACCCTTCGCCGAACTCGGCCTCGGAGACCCGTCGCGGAGCGACGAGGAACTGCTCGATGCGATGCTCGAGCATCCGATTCTCATCAATCGTCCCTTCGTCGTGGCGCCGCTCGGCACACGACTTTGCCGGCCTTCCGAGGTCGTGCTCGACATTCTGCCCGACACCCACAAGGGTCCGTTTTCCAAGGAGGACGGCGAAGCCGTCCTCGACGCCGGAGGCAAGCGCATTGTCTGACGACGATTCGAGCCATGACCTGCCTGCCGCGAACCTGCAACAGCTGCGGCTGCCGGATAGCGCCAGCCTGCGCCCGGCCTTTTCGACCCACAGGCCACGCATCCTGATCCTCTACGGGTCGCTGCGGACCGTATCCTACAGCCGCCTTTTGGCCGAGGAGGCCCGGCGTCTGCTCGAATTTTTCGGCGCGGAAGTGAAGGTCTTCGATCCATCCGGTCTGCCGCTTCCCGACGCGGCGCCGGTGAGCCACCCCAAGGTGCAGGAACTGCGCGAATTGTCGATCTGGTCCGAAGGACAGGTATGGGTGAGCCCGGAGCGGCACGGCGCGATGACCGGGATCATGAAGGCTCAGATCGACTGGATCCCGCTTTCCACCGGCTCCATCCGGCCGACTCAAGGAAAGACGCTTGCCGTGATGCAGGTTTCGGGAGGCTCGCAGAGCTTCAATGCGGTGAACCAGATGCGCATTCTCGGCCGTTGGATGCGCATGATCACGATTCCGAACCAGTCATCCGTCGCCAAGGCGTTCCAGGAATTCGATGCGAACGGCCGCATGAAGCCGTCGAGCTATTACGATCGCGTCGTCGACGTCATGGAAGAGCTGGTGAAATTCACGCTTCTGACGCGTGACTGCTCCGCTTACCTGACCGACCGTTACAGCGAGCGCAAGGAATCGGCTGCGGGGCTCGAACACCGCGTGACGTTGAAGAGCGTCTGACGTTCCTTCCCGCTACTTCGGGAAGTCGAGCCCCATTTCGCGGAAGCGCTCCGGATCGTCGCCCCAGTTCTCACGCACCTTGACGAACAGGAAGAGGTGCACCGGCTGCTCGAGGATTTCGGAGATTTCCTTGCGCGCGGCGGTCGAGATCGCCTTGATCGCCTCGCCGCCCTTGCCGAGGGCGATCTTCTTCTGGCTGTCGCGTTCCACGTAGATCACCTGTTCGATGCGCACGGAACCGTCCTTGCGCTCCTCCCATTTCTCCGTTTCCACGTGAGATGCATAGGGAAGCTCCTGATGCAGCCGAAGGAAGAGCTTCTCGCGGGTGATCTCGGCGGCGAGCTGGCGCATCGGCAGATCGGAGATCTGATCCTCGGGATAGTACCATGGACCTTCCGGCAGCGTCTCGGCGAGATAATCCATCACGTCTTCGCAGCCGGAACCCGTCAGCGCCGAGATCATGAAGGTGCGCTCGAATGCGACCACGTCGTTCGCAGCCGCCGCAAGCTTCAGCAAATCCTCGCGGCGAACTTGATCGACCTTGTTGAGGACGAGGACCTTCGGCTGATGTACCTCCTTCAGGCCTTCAAGGATCGCCTCCGCGTCACCCTTGATCCCACGCTCGCTGTCGATCAGCAGCATGATCAGATCGGCGTCCTTGGCTCCGCCCCAAGCCGTGGTGACCATGGCGCGGTCGAGCCGGCGCCGCGGCTTGAAGATGCCGGGCGTGTCCATGAAGACGATCTGCGCGCTGCCGTGGATTGCAATGCCGCGGATGATCGCCCGCGTCGTCTGCACCTTGTGGCTGACGATCGACACTTTCGCCCCGACAAGGCGATTGACCAGTGTCGACTTGCCGGCATTCGTCGCCCCGATCAGCGCCACGAAGCCCGAGCGCGTCGGCACTGCGCCGGCGGCCGTATCCTTTTGAGTGTCCGTCATGATATCCGTCAATTTCCGGCAGAGCGCTTCTGCCACACACCTTCGCGTTCCAGCAATTTCATGGCCGCGACCTGCTCGGCCCCACGCTTGGAACGATCGACCCCCGTCTCCGGCGCGATCCCGTCGACCTCCACCGTCACGGTGAAGCGCGGATCGTGATCGGGGCCGGAACGGTCATCCGTCCTGTATTTCGGCGCGACACCGAACTTGGCATGCGCCCATTCCTGCAGTTCCGTCTTGGCGTCCCGCCTGGCGCCGTCTGCGCTTGCAGCCCGATGCGTCCAATGCTCGAGCACGAAACGTCGCGCCGCATCCAGGCCGCCATCGAGATAGATCGCGGCGATCAGCGACTCTACCACATCGGCGCGCACATTCATCATGTGCTTGCCCGTGATCTTCTTAACATCCGAGCCGGTACGGATGAATTCATGCAGCGAGAGCTCATCCGCCACCTTGGCGCAGCTCTCCGCGCTGACGAGCTGGTTCAGGCGCACCGAGAGCTCGCCTTCGTTGGCATCGGTGAAGGTCTGGAACAGGAGTTCCGCGACGCAGAGCCCAAGCACCCGGTCTCCCAGGAATTCGAGCCGCTGATAGTTGATCGCACGGCCGCTGCGAGCGCTCGAATGCGTCAGCGCCCGGTCGAGACGTTCCTTCTCGGCGAACCGGTAACCGATCGCGGCCTCGAGCCGCGCCCGGTCCTCCGTGTTCAACGAGCGGCCCTTCATCAGTGGACGACCTTGAACAAACGATCGTAACGCAGGTTCGCCGGCCATTTCCAGATCTGCCGGAACGAGGTGTCGTTGCCGAGCGAGAAGAAGATCAGGCTCGCCCGGCCGACAAGATTTTCAGCCGGCACGAAGCCGACGTCGAAACGGCTGTCGGCGGAGTTGTCCCGGTTGTCGCCCATCATGAAATAATGACCTTCCGGGACGATGAATTCACGGGTGTTGTCGCCGCGCGAATCCGGGAACTGGTCGAGCGTGTCGTAGGTCATGCCGTTGTCCATCGTCTCGCGATAGACCGGAACATCGCCGCCCGTGTCGTACTGGTCGTCCGCGCGGAACGTGCCGTCCGGCACCCGTTCGACCGGCTTGTCGTTGACGTAGAGAACGCTGTTCCTGACCTGGATGCGGTCGCCCGGCAGGCCGACGAGGCGCTTGATGTAGTCGATGTCGGGATTGGGCGGGAACCGGAAGACGACGATGTCGCCCCGGTCCGGTTCGCTCGCAAAGATCCTGCCGCTGAAAAGGTCCGGCGAGAAGGGCAGCGAGTATTTCGAATAGCCGTAGGCGAACTTGTTGACGAAGATGTAGTCGCCGACAAGAAGCGTCGGCATCATCGAGCCGGACGGGATCGTGAAGGGCTGAAAGAAGACGGTGCGGATGACCACGGCGAGGAGCAGCGCCTGGATAATGACCTTGACGTTCTCCCAGAGACCGCTCTGCTTCGCTTCTGTCTTTTCTGCCACGCTCAGTCTTCCTTGTCATCCTGCCCGGGGCACCCGAGCCTAACGCTTCAACGTTCGTCTGCGCCCGAACTCATGCGCACGCCGCCCCGCAACTCGATGCTATATGTCGCGGGAATACCGTGCTTCAAGCGACCGCGGGCCGGGCTTTCGGCAAGTGCTCTAAACCGTTCCCTCGGCGGGGGCAACCGGGAGTGCTTCGATAATCACGAAAGCTTGAGCAAGCGGGAAGTCGTCGGTGATGGTCAGATGGATTGCGGCGCGGTGGCCGACCGGCAGCATTTCCTGAAGGCGCGCGGCTGCGCCGCCGGTCAGTTGCATCGTCGGCTTCCCGCCGGGCAGGTTCACGACGCCCATATCTTTCCAGAACACGCCTTGAGCCAGGCCTGTGCCTAGTGCCTTGGAACACGCCTCCTTTGCGGCGAAACGCTTGGCATAGGAGGCCGCACGGTTTTTGCGGCCTTCGGATTTGGCGATTTCGATATCGGTGAAGCACCGGTTGACGAAACGCTCGCCGAAGCGCTGGAGCGAGTTTTCGATGCGCCTGATATCGATGAGATCGCTGCCGATACCGATGATCATGTCGGATGTCCGAATTTGTGCGAGCGGGCCTGCCGGCGCCGCTCCTGAAAGAGGCGGGCCGTCTGAAAGGCAAGCGGGTAGAATATCAAGGCACCCGCCGCTGAAAGAGGAAGCGAGCCTATGAGCATCGGCTTGAAGACCGGACCCCAAAGGCTTGCAAGATCGAGATGTTCGACCATCCGCATGATCTCTTGACCGCCGATCACCTGAGCGGCTTGCGGCTGCGTAATCATCGTGCCGACCTCATAGGAAGCCGTCAGGATGACCGGTATCGTAATGGGATTGGCGAGCAGCGTCGTAATCGCGGCCGCGATCAGATTTCCGGAAAACGCCGACGCGAGAAGGACGGCGAGAACGATGTGCAGGCCGAAGAACGGCGTCAATGACGACGCAGCACCCGCCGCCACCCCGACGGCGATCGAGTGCGGAGACGAGTTCAGGCGGAGAATTCGAAGGGCAATGTAGCGAGGAGCGCGCGTCAGCCCCTTGCGCGGCCAGAAGAAGGCGCGAAGCCTCTCGGAGAGTGTGACCGGTTTTCTGCGCCTGAATAACATTATGCCGTCATGTTCGCATTCAAAGCCGCCCGCCGGCGCAAGACGGACCGTCCGCCTTTCGATGGGCGCAAGATAGGCGCCACGCACGCCATGTGCAAGCTGCTGCGTGGTTCCTTCAATCCTTGACGGACTGAGTCATGCGGCAGATCAAAACGTCACGGCGACCTTTGCGCATCTGACAAGAGGCGCGGCGCCGTAAGGCGCCAGACCGACAGATAAGGCAAGAGAGCTATTCGTAGAACGCATAGCTCAGGCTACCACTGGGCGCGGCAGCCGTGGCGCGCCTCTCCGGCGCGCCGCATTCGCGATCAGAAGCCCTTCCGGAAAAGGCCGCGGTCGATCTGACGCTGACGGTATTCCAGGTCGATCCGGTCGACGGAGCCGTTCAGATAGGCGGTCTCGCGCTCTTCAACGCTCGGAATGTGCAGGGCACGGGTGATTTTCTTCAACTGCTTGAACATGGCAAACCCCTTTCGTTCACCTCCCGAGGCGAAAGATAGTTCACCAGCCGAACCGCCACCAGTCCCGCGAAGCGGCGGCAGCCATGCGAAAGACGCATGACTGTCGAGCTCGATGCGACGATCTGCTTATTTCAAAGGCAATGTGCCTGAATTCGCGCACGGAATGGAACAAAGACCTTGCCGGCCAGGAACAGTGCGGCACGGGGCAGGGCCAACAGCTCCAGGCCGGCTTCGGCTATGAACGAATCGAGCGTTTCAATGCGTTCGTATCGCACGCCGAGCTCCGCATAGATCACGTCATTGATCAGAAGCGGGCCCTGTAGGCTTGCCGCTTTCAACTGGTCTATCGACCAACCCGCCCAGCTTGCGTCATCGGTAACGAGATCAAGCAGAACGTTTGTGTCGACCAGCGTCACGCATCACCACGCGTCAGCGCCATAATGTCATCCGTGCTGAGGCCCTCGCCGGCATGGCCGCGCAGATTCTGGAAACGGCTGCGGACAGGTTTGCTGTCGGCCCGCCTGATTTCGACGATGCCGCTGCCGGTGCGGCGGAAGTCAACCTTGCTGCCCGGCTTGATACCAAGCAGTTCGCGCACCGCTTTCGGTATCGCGACCTGCCCCTTGATCGTAACGGTGGTTGCCATTCCGGCCTCCTGTATTCTGCGGGAGTGTCCCCCCTGTTCGAACAGGCGCCCTATTCGAACAAACGCTTGACCATGGATATGCTCGGCAATTCCTTGAGCTGCGCCATCAGATGGTTGAGCTGGCGCAGGTCCCAGACCTCGAGATCGAACTGCAATTCGCTGAAGTCCGCGGCGACGCGCCCCATGGAAAGCGAGCGGATATTGACGTCGGTGGTCGCGATGGCCTGCGCGACCTCCGCCAGCGTGCCGGGCTCGTTCAAGGCGCTGACCGCGATCCTCGCCATGAAACGGCTGTTGTTCGCCTCGTCGAGATCCCAACGAACGTCGATCCAGCGCTCGGGCTCTTCGTCGAACTTCTGCAGGATCGGCGACTGGATCGGATAGATGGTGATGCCTTTGTCCTTGTCCATGATGCCGACGATGCGATCGCCGGGAACGGCGCCGGCAGGACTGAAATGGACCTCGGCGTTGCCGGAGAGGCCGCGGATCGGCAGGGCTTCCGGCCCCTCCGCCTGCTCCGCTGCGGCCATTTCCTTCGACCGCTCCGGCAGCTTGAAGATCATGCCCGCGGCGCTGCGCATGTTGAACCAGCCGTCGTCGGCGCTGGGCTTCACGGTTACGCGCTCGTCCTGATGATCGGGAAACACGGCGCGCAGAACGTCGAGTGAGGAGAGTTCGCCGCGCCCGACCGCGGCAATGGCGTCCTCCACGTCCTTCTGCCCGAGCCGATGCAGCACCGGCTTCAAGGCCTCGCGCGAGAAGGTCTTGCCCGCCCGTTCGAAGGTGCGCTCGAGGATGCGATAGCCGAGGCCGGCATATTGCTTGCGGATGGCGGCGCGGGTCGCGCGGCGGATGGCCGCCCGCGCCTTGCCCGTGACGACGATCTCTTCCCAGGCCGGCGGCGGCACCTGAATGCCCGAGCGGATGATCTCGACCTCGTCGCCGTTGTTGAGCCGCGTCACCAGCGGCATGATGCGACCATTGATCTTGGCCCCGACGCAGGTGTCGCCGATATTCGTATGCACGGCATAGGCAAAGTCGATCGGAGTGGCGCCGCGCGGCAGCGCTATCAGTTGTCCCTTCGGCGTGAAGCAGAAGACCTGATCCTGGAAGAGTTCGAGTTTGGTGTGCTCGAGAAACTCCTCCGGATTGTCGCCCTCGGCAAGCGATTCGATCGTGCGGCGCAGCCAGGAATAGGCATTCGATGTCGGAGTGCGCGTCAGGTCACCGGAAACGGTGTCGCGATCCTTGTAGAGTGCGTGGGCCGCGATACCGTATTCGGCGATCTCATGCATGCGCTTCGTGCGGATCTGCAGTTCGATGCGCTGGCGCGACGGGCCGATGATCGTCGTGTGAATCGATTGATAGTCGTTCTGTTTCGGGGTCGAGACGTAGTCCTTGAAGCGTCCCGGCACGACACGCCAGCGGGTGTGCACGATACCGAGCGCACGATAGCAGGACGGGATGTCGTTGACGATGATGCGGAAGCCCCAGACATCCGAGAGCTGCTCGAAGGAGAGCGATTTCGACTGCATCTTGCGGAAAACCGAATAGGGCTTCTTCTGGCGCCCTCTGACCTGTGCGTCCGTAAGCCCCTCGGCCTGAAGCAGTTCGCTCAGTTCCTCCTCGATCTTCTTGATCAGCCCCTCATTGCGCTCGGAGAGCTCCTGGAGGCGTCTGGTAACGGTCTCGTAAGCCTCCGGGTTGATGTGGCGGAAGGACAGGTTCTCGAGCTCCTCGCGCATGTCCTGCATGCCCATGCGCCCTGCCAGAGGCGCATAGATGTCCATCGTCTCCTCGGAGATGCGCGCGCGCTTTTCGGCCGACATGTGGTCGAGGGTGCGCATATTGTGGAGGCGATCGGCAAGTTTGACCAGGAGCACGCGGACGTCGTCCGAAATGGCGAGCAGCAGCTTGCGAAGATTTTCCGCCTGCTTGGCCTTTTTGGTGACAAGGTCGAGCTTCTTGATCTTGGTGAGGCCTTCGACCAAGGCGCCGATATCCTCGCCGAAGAGGTCGTCTATCTCCTGCCGCGTCGCGGTCGTATCCTCGATCGTGTCGTGCAGCAGCGCGACGGCGATCGTGGATTCGTCCAGATGCATTTCGGTCAGGATCGCCGCCACTTCCAGAGGATGGGAGATGTAAGGATCGCCGCTTGCCCGCTTCTGCTGCCCGTGCTTCTGCATGGCGTAGACATAGGCCTTGTTCAGCAGCGCCTCGTTGACGTCGGGCTTGTATTTCTGCACGCGCTCAACGAGCTCGTATTGGCGCATCATCCGCTAGCGGCTCCGTGAAATCAGGCAAATAAAAAAGTGCGCCAATCATATGAGTGGCGCACTGCTTCGATAACACGTCGGAACGTTGTTCCGGAACGAATCTCAGTAGTCGTCGCTCTTTTCCGGAGGAACGAGGCCTTCGATGCCGGCCAGCAGTTCTTCTTCGGACATGCGGTCGAAGGTCAACGCTTCCGGCTGGTCTTCCTCTTCGGCGGCCTCAGCGAAGGCGGGGGCTGCTTCGGTCTGGACGAGCGACGCCGGATCGGGTTCCGGCTCGTCCACTTCCACATGTTTCTGCAGCGAGTGGATCAGGTCTTCCTTCAGGTCGCCGGGCGACAGGGTTTCATCGGCGATCTCGCGCAGTGCAACGACCGGGTTCTTGTCGTTGTCGCGGTCGACCGTAATCGGGGCACCCTGGGAAACCAGGCGTGCGCGGTGGCTGGCAAGAAGGACGAGTTCGAAACGGTTTTCGACCTTGTCGATGCAGTCTTCGACGGTGACGCGGGCCATGGCCTGTCCTTTACGACTCAAGAGATGCGGCGGCATCGCCGCGGCAGGTTTAACAACGCGAAACCGGAACGTCCGCTGACATGCGGCTCCATCAGCTCCGATTTCTGGAATTAGGCGTCCGATACAATCAAAACAGCATAAGTTCAAGTTTTTCCTGCATCCGGCTCACGTCATCGCGCGGAGCATGATAAAATGCCACGTCTGTGGAACGCTGCCATCGGGTCACAGACACTGCCTGTATTTCGTGATAATTTCGAACACGTATCCAGCAACAATTATAGATTGAAAATGTGGACGAACTGCAGCAACTGCTAAAACTAGCTATAGGCGCCGCGCCCTGGTTGGAATAATGCGTTGGCATGACCACATTATTTGCAGATAAGTGAGCTTTAATTTAATCCGCCAATTTTAAGCGTGACGCTCCGCGGGGTTGGTCCGGTCACTGTGCAGGGTACGGAAAAAGGAAGTAACGATGTTCGATCCTCGCGAGAAAATCGCTCTTTTTATCGATGGCGCCAACCTCTACGCCGCGTCGAAGAGCCTCGGCTTCGACATCGATTACCGCAAGCTGCTCAAGGCCTTCCAGAAGCGCGGCTACCTGCTCAGGGCCTACTACTACACCGCACTCATCGAGGACCAGGAATATTCGTCGATCCGCCCGCTGATCGACTGGCTGGACTATAATGGCTATAAGGTCGTGACCAAGCCTGCCAAGGAATTCACCGATTCCCTCGGACGCCGCAAGATCAAGGGGAACATGGACATCGAGCTGGCGATCGACGCCATGGAGCAGTCCGAATCGGTCGACCACCTGGTGATTTTCTCCGGCGACGGCGATTTCACCACACTCGTCGAAGCGCTGCAGCGCAAGGGGCGAAAGGTTTCCGTGGTCTCGACCATGTCGACGCAGCCGCCGATGATTGCTGACGACCTGCGCCGCCAGGCCGACCACTTCATCGATCTCGCGACCCTTAGGGGAGAGATCGGCCGCGAACCGTCCGAACGCGTTCAGCGCCCTGTCGAGCCGGTCGCCGACGACGTCGAGCTTTAATTTTTCCTAATCCCTGTGCTCGTCACAGGGATCCAGCCAGACCAAGTCCTGGGGCTGAAAGAAATCTTCCCAGCGCCGCAGACGCGGCGCTGCTCTCATCTCTGTGACAAGCACAGAGATGACGGAAGCGGAGAGATTGCAGTCCTGCGAGACGTTTCCTGGGCCGTGCCGATGAGGCTCGGTTCAGCTGCGGGATTCCCTTATTTGCTCATAAGCGACAACCTGCGTTGTCTTATCTCTGCTGCCGATTCTACGATTCGGTGAACAGACCTCTCCGAATTGCCTGAATATGCGATTCAGACACTGATGGCCCGCGCTGCCGAAGCTTCGGGCTGCGGAGTGGGAGCTGAGCGATGAGTGATTCCTGCACCAGCCGAGGCGCAAGAGCCGCCCTTCGCAAACGGAAGACTCTTTCGTTGAGAACTCGCTTGCGCCAAGAGGCAAGTAGCACCGCGCTGTATGCGAGTTGGGGCACCGGCTCTAAAACTTTCGTGATCCCCGCAGGCCCGGTCCTTGCATCGGTCGGCTTTACGCTCGCGATCGGAGCAGGCGCCGTGAGCCCGGCCCATGCGATAAACGAATGCGGCCCGGCCATTGGCGGAGTTGTGACCTGCAACACGTCCACTTACCCGAAGGGGCCCGGAACCCATATCGAATATCGTATTGATACCGGACTGAGGGCGACGATCGACAGCGTGGCGGTCAGATGGGCGGACGATGCGGGCAGCGATCGGCCTGCGATCGACATCCGTTCGGACAAGGTCACGAGCGAAGGCGATCTCATCGTGACGATCGAGGGCTCGACGGTGACGACCGGCGAGCCGGACAGAATTGGAACACGCTCCGACAGAGAGGTAGGCGAGTACGCCGATGGATTGAGAGTGACGCAGCGCGGTGCGGGGCTCGTTTCAGCGACGATGCTGAGCGGCAGCATCATCACATATGGATACAACGCAGCGGGAATTTACGCCTGGCAGCCCGGGGCCAACGAAAACAACAAGAGTGATGTGATCGCCGATTTCTCGGGAGAAGATTCCACGATCGAGACCTTCGGATCCTACTCTCAAGGTATCTATGGCCGCACAGAAACCGGCATAGGCAATGTCGCGGTGACGGCGAAGGACGGAACGATCGTCACCCATGGCCTGTCGTCGATAGGCGTTCGCGGACTGAAGCATAGCGCGTCCCTGGGAGACGGCGACGTGACCGTTGCCGGCGACAACATCACGGTAACGACCGGCGGAAATCTAAGTATCGGTATGGAGGCGAGAGTCGAGGACAGCAAGTCCGGCAGGGGCAACGCTTCGGTTTTCGTCCGCAACGAGGCGGCGATCGAGACCTCGGGCACAAGGGCACATGGCGCTCAAGCCTTCAATCTGGACCCGGGTGACAGCACGGTCGTTCTGGAAAAGAGCAAAATCACGACGCGCGGCGAGGGTGCTATAGGGATTCGGGCCGAGGCAGGAGACGGCAATGCCGTTACCGAAGTCACCAAAGGAAGCATTGCCACGGCTGGAGCATCGGCGATCGGGCTCGCGGCCATCAGCCAGGGAAACATGGGCGAGGCGCGCGTCTCGCTGGACGGCGGAGACGTCTCGACCGGCGGGGATAACGCGGAAGGCCTGATCGCGACCGCGAAGGGCGCCGGCGGAACGGCCACCGCCCGCTTGGTGGACGGGAACGTGAAGACGGCCGGTCGCGATGCAGAGGGCCTGATCGCTCACGCCGGCGATGAAAGTATCCCGACGAGCATCAATGCCGATGCCAGCGTGATCATGCAAGCCGGCAGCATAACGACCACCGGCGACGGCGCGGGTGGAATGATCGCAGAGACCGACATCGGCCCGACGCCCTCGACAGGAAAAGCAACTGCCGTGCAGCGGGCAGGCACGATCATGACCAGCGGCGGCGAGATTGGCGGCAATGAGGGCAGCTACGCAATCGCGGCGCTCTCCTTCGGGTCCGGCCTGGCTTCCATCGAGCAGGCGGGCGGCAGCGCTACGACTGCGGGGGCGCAGAGCCACGCCTTGTATGCTCTCTCGATCTTCGGCAACACCATGGTCACCCAGGCAGCCGGCAGCAGCGCGGTCGCGACCGGCGCGAAGGCGAGCGGTCTGCGGGCCCTGGCGGGCCCGGGCGGCGGCAATGAAGTAACGCTGGACGGCAAGGTTACCGCTGGCTCTGCTCCCGCCGTTCACACCATCTGCTCCGCAGGCAGCAAGATCACCATCGGCTCCGCTGCGGAGATCGACGGTTCTGCTTCGGGCACCGCCATTCGCGACGGCGACTCCGATCTGGATGCGGCGGACGAAACGGGAGGGAATTCCACCGCCACGCTTGCCGGCAAGGTCACCGGCGATGTCGTCATGGGGCTCGGCAATGATATCATCAATCTCACCGGCGGCGTGCTCGACGGCGATGTCTATGGCGACGACAGGTTAGCCACCGCCGCTGACGGCGACGACAGCTTCACCTGGAGCGGCGGCACCTGGCTTTCCAGTTTCTTCGGCGGCAACGGCTCCGACACCGCCACCGTCTCCGCGCAGAGTTACGACGGGACGCATCACTATCTCGATGGCGGCGACGACGTCTCGACTGCCGATGGCTGGACCGACCGACTGAACTTGAGCGGCGTCACCGCGAGCGCCAACGGCGCCAACATCGTCAATTGGGAAATCGTCACCCTGGACGCTGCCGATGTCACCATTCTCGACGGCGCACTTGAAGCCGGCTCGGAGCCCGAAACGGGCCTGTTCCTGACGAACGGCTCCGTTCTTAACGGATCGGATGCCTTCGCGCTGGCCGGCAACATGGCGATCGACGGTACTTCGCAATTCATCGCCTTCGGCGAGGATATCGCCAACGGCGTCTATTCGATCTCCGGCAATTTAGTCAATGCCGGCACGGTCGACATGCAGGATGGAGGAACCGGCGACGTTCTGTCCGTCGGCGGCAACTACACCGGCGCGGAGAATAGCACGGTCTATATCGATACCTATCTCGGTGACGACGCGTCTCCAACCGACCACATCACCGTCGGCGGCGATACGGCTGGCAGCACAGCGATCAGCATAGGCAATGCCGGCGGACCCAGCGCTCAAACGGTGGCCGGCATTCGTGTGGTCGGTGTGGCAGGCGCGTCCTCCGGCACCTTCGTCCTCGCCAACGCGAACTCCGAAATCAAGGAAACCGGAGAGGCCGCGATTACCCGGGGCGCCTATGCCTATGCGCTGCGGCAGGTCGATAACGACGACTGGTTCCTTCAGTCGACGTTAGCCGAAGACGATACCGGCCCGGACACCGGAGGCGAGCAGGCTGTCGATCCAGAGACCGAAGGCGGTGAGACCGTCGACCCGGGAACCGGAGGCGGCGAAACCGTCGACCCGGGGACAGGAGGCGGCGAAACCGTCGACCCGGGGACCGGAGGCGGCGAAACCGTCGACCCCGGGACCGGAGGCGGCGAAACCGTCGACCCGGGGACCGGAGGCGGTGAGACTGTCGACCCGGGGACCGGAGGCGGCGAAACCGTCGACCCCGGGACCGGAGGCGGCGAAACCGTCGACCCGGAGACTGGAGGCGGCGAAACCGTCGACCCGGGGACCGGAGGCGGCGAAACCGTCGACCCCGGAACCGGAGGCGGCGAAACCGTCGACCCCGGGACCGGAGGCGGCGAAACGGTAATCCCGAGCTACAATCAGGGCGTGCCCGTCTACGAAACCTATGCCCGGAACCTCCTCGGCTTCATACAACTCCCGACATTGCGCCGGCGTGCCTCCGGCGAGAGAGTTCCTGCCTTGCGCTCCTGTGGGAGCGTACCACTGAATGTCGAGGGCAATCAGACCGCCGCCTGCGCCGAGGATAATACCGTCTGGGCTCGAATCGACGGCACCCGTGCCCATGTGGAGCCCGAGGAGAGTGGCGCCCGCGTTTCGGAATACGACTCTCGTTCCTGGTTGCTGCAGGCCGGCATCGACGCACTTCTGCATAGCAGCGGCAAGGGCGAGCTGATCGGCGGCCTGACTGCCCACTATGGCGGCATCAACACCGATGTATCTTCCTTCTATGGTGACGGCTCCATCGACACCCGCGGCTACGGCCTCGGCGCTACCCTGACCTGGTATGGCCAGAACGGCTTCTATCTGGACGGTCAGGGCCAGCTAACCCGGTTCGACAGCGATCTCGACTCGGACATTCTTGGCCGGCTTGCCGACGGGAATGACGGGCTGGGTTATGCGGTCAGCATCGAGGCGGGCCATCGTATCGGCCTCGGCGACACGTGGGCCCTGACGCCGCAGGCGCAACTCGTTAATACCTCGGTGAACTTCGATGACTTCGTGGACCCATACGGGGCGCGGGTTTCACTCGATGACGGAAATAGCCTGCGCGGCCGCATCGGTCTCGCACTCGATCGCGAGCAGCAATGGCAAGGCGCCGAAGGCGACGGTCGCAGCTCGCGCCTCTACGGCACCATCGATCTATACCGTGAGTTCCTGGGCGATACCCGCGCGGATGTGTCCGGCGTCTCGTTTGGCATCGAGGCCGATGACTGGATTGGCGAAATCGGCATTGGCGGCAGCTACAACTGGGGAGACGACAAGTATTCGCTCTATGGCGAAGCCCGCGCATCCACCGGTCTATCCGATTTCGGCGGCAGCTACGCGGTACGTGCATCCGTCGGACTGAAGATGAAGTTCTGAGACCCGTTGAGATTCGGGCTACCGGGGGGCTTGTTTGATTACCTCATCCCTGTGCTCGTCCAGGGATCCAGCCAGACCAAGTCCTTGGGCTGAAAGAGCGCTTCCCGCGCCGCAGACGCGGCGCTGCTCTCATGACTAGGACAGAGATGAGGCAAGAGGAGAGATTGCAGTCCTCCGATACCGGCGCGGTTTTCCGCCCGCATCCCGCTCTAATCCTTTGGAATCGATCACGTTCGTGATGTTAGGCCGACCCGAACCATCGTGAACCAAGGCCTGTTGAATTTGGGCTACCCGCCGCGGTTTGTTTGATTTCCTCATCCCTGTGCTCGTCACAGGGATCCAGCCAGACCAAGTCCTTGGGCTGAATGAACTCCTCCCGCGCCGCAGACGCGGCGCTGCTGGATCTCTGTGACAAGCACAGAAATGAGGAAGGGATGCAGGTCCTCCGATACGGGCGCGGTTTTCCGCCCGCATCCCGCTCCAACCTTTTGGAATCGAGCACTTTCATGGTTTAGGCCGACCGACCTGATCCATCGTGATCTCGTCTGCCGGATGAAGAGCAATATACCCCAACGATCGACGAGGACTCAGCCGCGCTCCTTGAGGAGCCTGTTCTTTTGCCGGTTCCAATCGCGTTCCTTGGAGGTCTCTCGTTTGTCGTGCAGCTTCTTGCCCTTGCCGAGCGCCAGTTCCAGCTTCACCCTGCCTCGCTCATTGAAGTATATCCGGAGCGGTATCAGCGACATCCCCTCGCGGTTGACCGCACCCTGCAGACGGTTCACTTCCCTTTTCGACAGGAGCAATTTGCGGCGGCGGCGCGTCTCGTGATTGAAGCGGTTGGCCTGCAGATATTCGGGCAGGTAGGAATTGATGAGCCAGATCTCGCCGCCTTCGTCGGTCGCGTATGATTCCGCGATATTGGCCTTCCCCTCGCGCAACGACTTGACCTCCGTGCCGGTCAGGACCAGACCGGCCTCGTAGGTGTCGACGATCTCGTAGTTGAAGCGGGCCTTGCGATTTTCCGCGACAACCTTCTTGACCGTGCGTTCGCTGCCTTTCGGTGCCATCAGTTCATCAGCCCTGCATGCCTGAGCGCCGCGTCGATAGCCGAGGCCGTGGCCGGCTCGAGCGCCGACAACAACGGCGAACGAACGGTAAAGCTCATTCGCCCGAGGCGGTTCAACGCATATTTGGCGCCGCAGACGCCCGGCTCAAGGAAGATGGCCTTGTGAAGCGGCATCAATTTGTCCTGAAGCTCCAAGGCCTTGGCATAATTGCCGGCAAGGGTGGCCTCCTGGAACTCGGCGCACAGGCGCGGCGCGACATTGGCGGTGACGGAAATGCAGCCGACGCCGCCATGGGCATTGAAGCCGAGCGCGGTCGCATCCTCACCCGAAAGCTGCACGAAGGCCTTGCCGCAGGCCATGCGCTGCTCGGAAACCCTCTCGATCCTGCCGGTCGCATCCTTCACGCCGACGATCGTCGGATGGGCCTTCGCCAGCGCCGCCATGGTCTCGACGCTCATGTCGACGACGGAACGGCCGGGAATGTTATAGATCACGATCGGCAGCTTCACGCTTTCGGCGATCGCCGCGAAGTGGGCGAAAAGACCCTTCTGCGTCGGTTTGTTGTAATAGGGCGTGACGACGAGGATCGCGTCCGCACCGGCCTTCTCCGCATGCTGCGCAAGCTCGATCGCTTCGATCGTATTATTGGACCCGGCACCGGCGATGACCGGTACGCGCCGCGCCGACGCCTCGACGCACAGTTCCACGACCTTCTTATGCTCGTCGTGGGAAAGCGTCGGAGATTCACCCGTGGTGCCCACCGGCACAAGGCCGTGGCTGCCCTCTTTTATCTGCCACTCCACATGCGCGACGAAACTATCCGCATCAACCGAGCCGGCGGCGGTGAACGGCGTTACGAGTGCGGGAATGGAACCCTTGAACATGCACAACTCCTGACGACCGAGGGCGCAGAATACGCTCACGCTTTGGCCGCAATCGACGGTTAAAAAACTGCCGCACCATAATCATGTGACGTGTCTGCGGCAAGCGCTGAGAGGATGCATTTCGCTTTCGTTTCCGCGCAATCGACGCCCTCGAGCGAGACCGCAATGGGCGCCGGGTTTCGGGGAACGCGCACGCGCCGGCCGGCAAGCAAGCTGACAAATGTGCTAGGTTTTCGCCGGCCGATCGGCTGTAATGGAGCGGCAATGAAGTCGAGGGATGGGGGACCACGGGGCTCTTGATGCGGGGAACAGTCTTTCTGCCGGTCGCCGCCATGATCGGTGCGGGGATGCTGGCGTTTTCGGCCGACGCAGCCGAGGGTCGGATTCCTGTACCGACGAGCAAGCCGGATGCCCGCAAGATCGGCAGCCTCGAAACCGGCGAACTCTCAACTATCCTCGGCGCCGATCTGAAAAGCGGTCTCGATGCCCTCTCCGATCGGCAACCGGAAAAGGCGATCGCCGTTCGCGACCGCATGCCGGCAGGAACGCTCGACCGCCATATCCTAGCCTGGGCGATCGCGGTGTCCGGACAGAAGGGCATTCCCTCCTATGACATTGCCGCGGCGCAGCGGGAACTCCAGGGCTGGCCGGGCCTGAAATCGCTGCGCTCCCATTCGGAACGGGCGCTTTACCGCGAGAACGCTCCGGCCGCCGATGTGATCGCCGCCTTCGGCACCACCCGTCCAGAGACGGCTGAAGGGGCGATCATCCTTGCACGCGCACTTGCAGCGCAGGGGCAGAGCTCGGCGGCCGCCACGCACCTGCGCGCATTCTGGCTGAGCGAAGCCCTGGACAAGGACACTGAAACGAAGATCCTTTCCGAGTTTTCCGATCTGTTGACGACGGAAGACCACAGGCAGCGGATGGAAATGCTTCTCTACCGCACCCGCATAGACCAGGCCGAGCGGTTCAGCGATCTCGGCAAGGCGCAATCACTGTTCCGCGCCTGGGCCGCAGTGACCCGCGGCAGCAGCAACGCGGCCTCGCTCATCGAAGCGGTCGATGCTTCCTGGCGCAGCAAGCCTTCCTACCTCTTCATTCGCATCGAGCATTTACGCAAGCAGCAGAAATACGCCGAGGCAGCCCGGCTTCTCGACCAGATGCCGAAGGACGACGGCGCCCTCGTCAATCCCGGAGAATGGTGGGTCGAGCAACGTATCGTCAGCCGCGGTCTGCTTGACGCCGGCGACTTCCGCGGCGCCTACCGCATCGCCGCCAACCATGCGGCAAAGCGCGCTACGGACCTCGTGGACGCGGAATTCCACGCGGGCTGGTATGCGCTTCGCGGCCTCGAGGAACCCGAGACGGCGGCGCTTCACTTTCGCAGGATTCTCGAGGCATCGAGCCGGCCGATCTCCGCCTCGCGCGCCTGGTATTGGCTGGGCCGCGCGGCCGAAGCGGGCGGCCCAGGCGACGCGCGCGAATATTTCACCAACGCGGCGCGCTATCCGGCGACCTTCTATGGACAACTCGCCGCCGCACGCCTCGGCCAGGCGAAGCTCGACATGAGCTACCCCTCACCCACCCAGGAAGACCGCATCCGGCTGGAAGGTCGCGAAGCCGTCAAGGCGATCGGCCGGCTCGAAGCCGCCGGCCATGGCTGGCGCGCCGAAAGTCTTTATCGTGCGCTTGCCGAGGAACTGACCAGCCCCGGGGAGCTTGCGATCCTGGCGGAGCGGGCCGAGAAGTCGGGCAATCACCAACTCTCGCTGCAGATCGGCAAGATCGCCTTCGGCCGCGGCATTGAGGTGGCTGCCCTCGCCTTTCCGATCGGAGTCATTCCGCCGAGCGCGGATATCGACGGCGCCGGCAAGGCGCTCGCCTATGCCATCGCCCGCCAGGAAAGTGCTTTCAATCCGGCCGCCATTTCGGTGGCGAATGCCCGGGGGCTCCTGCAACTCCTTCCCGGCACAGCCAAGGGCGTCGCCAGCCGCTATGGCCTCGCCTACTCGAAGGACCGTCTGACGAGCGACGCCGGCTATAATGCGACGCTTGGAGCCCATTACCTCGGCGAGCAGATCGACAGCTTCGGCGGTTCCTACATTCTCACCTTCATCGCCTATAATGCCGGCCCGCGTCGCGTTCCTGACTGGCTCGCCCGCTATGGCGATCCACGCGGAAAGCCCATCGACGAGGTCGTGGACTGGATCGAGCGCATCCCCTTCGAGGAGACGCGCAACTATGTCCAGCGGGTGATGGAGAACTATCAGGTTTATAAGTCGCGGCTGGGACAAGATACGGATATCGTTGCGGATTTGAGGTTGGGACGCGCTTTGCCTTGAGCCCGGGCTGCGGGTGCGAACCGGACGGTCGCGCCTGACTCCAACGTTTCCCCGCGACAGCTCTGCCGAGAGAGGATCACATCATCGTGATCGTTTGGCCGCGTCCGGCACAAAATACGATTTCGGCCATTTTCCCCTGGAAGGGATTTACTTTCTCCTGAGAGGAAATGGTGAGGCCAATGAAGACCTTAGCAATTGTTGCCCTGTCGCTGGCCACGGTCATCAGCAGCGTTCCGCCCGCAGAGGCATTTCCGATCGTTCCGGCTCCGAAGCCGCAGGCCGCCGACGTGCAGTTGGCGCAGTTTCCCGACAGGGCGCGTTGCCCGGGTGTTGGCTGCCCGCGTATGGGGCGGGAACGCTGGCGTGGCAATAGGCATAACTATCGTGGAAATCGCTATTACGGGAACCGGTACCACCACCGCCGCTATTATCGCGATGACGACGACGATCTCGGCGCATTCTTTGGCGGCCTGGCAGCCGGCGCGATCGTCGGCGGCGTGCTGAGCCAGCCGAGATATGCGGCTCCGCGGTATTCCGGCGGCGGCAACGCACATGTCGAATGGTGCTACTCGCGCTATCGCTCGTACCGGGCCTGGGACAATACGTTCCAGCCCTATAACGGCCCGAGGCGCCAGTGCTATTCGCCCTATAGCTGATGAGTTTCGCACCTAAGACGTGAGTCTGAAGGGAGGAGCCGGCGCGCCTCCCTCGCCCGCATGCTCGGGCCGTCATTCTTGCGCGGCACCGACAGTTCATCACCGAATCCCCTGCCATTTACCGCCTGATTCATCCGCGGCATGTAAGCCCGTGGCCTTGTATCTCCTATCCAGTCATAGGAATTATTTCTCACGTCTGACTGGAGGTCAGAAATGAATATCAAGAGCCTTCTTCTTGGCTCGGCTGCTGCTATGGCGGCAGTCTCCGGCGCGCATGCTGCCGACGCTATCGTCGCTGCAGAGCCGGAGCCTATGGAATACGTCCGCGTTTGCGATGCTTTCGGCACGGGCTACTTCTACATCCCGGGCACGGAAACCTGCCTCAAGATCGGCGGCTATATCCGCGTTCAGGGCGACTTCGGCCGTGACAATGTCAATCATCTGACCAGCTTCGATGATGACGGCACGTCCGATTGGGACATGTTCTCCCGCGCTTACATCTCGTTCGACGCGAAGAGCGATACCGAGTACGGCACGCTCACGGGCTTCTTCGCTTCCGAGTTCAATTCCGATACGGATTCGGCCTCGGACGGCGGCGGCGACAGCCACATCGACGTCGACGAAGCCTACATCGAGCTCGGCGGCTTCCGGGCCGGCTTCTTCTACAGCTGGTGGGACAAGGGCCTGAACGGCGAAACCGACTCCATCGGCGAGAACACCGAGTTCAACTCGGTCCGCTATACCTATGACGGCGGCACTTTCCAGGTCGGCGTTGCTGTCGACGAACTCGAGGGTACTTCGACCAAGCCGAACGGCGTCGGGGTCGAAGGCATCGTATCGGCTTCGCTCGGCGGCGTGACTTTCGACCTGCTCGGCAGCTACGACACGGAATGGGAAGAAGGCGCGATCCGTGCCCTGCTCTCCGCGGATGCCGGTCCGGGCACCTTCCAGGTCGCCGGTATCTGGGCATCCGGCTCGAACGCATACTGGCATGACTCGGAGTGGGCCGTTGCTGCCTCCTACCGCTTCAATGTGAGCGACAAGCTTGCGATCACGCCCGGCGCTCAATACTGGGGCGGCCTGAACGAAAGCGACAAGCTCGGCGGCCGCTTCGACAACGATGCGGACCAGTGGCGTGTCGGCCTTACCGCCGACTACGACATCACCGAAGGTCTCGCGACCCGCTTCGCGATCAACTACACAGACCCGAGCAATGCTCCGGATTCCGTCAGCGGTTTCCTTCGCCTGCAGCGGGACTTCTAATCTGACCTAGTCAGGTAAAAGAAAGCCCGCAGCTCACAAGTTGGGTTGCGGGCTGTTGCTGTACTGCAACGCAAAGTGCGCCGCCAAGGCGTTGAGATTGTTTGACTATAAGCACTGGTTTCATTGCCAGTGGTTTCTTGGCTCGTTCACGGAGAATGGGAAGGAAACGGCAAACGTGACGTCGGACGCTGAAAAACAGGTAGGTGATCTCGGTTTCCCGGATATGGGTTCGGGGTATGAGGTCAACTATACCTTCGGCCGGCAAGGGCCGATCGGCGTGGTCAAGGAGACCACGCTTGCCGAATTGCTTCAGCGCTATGCCGACATCCTGTGGGACGAAGGCAGGCACAAATACAATGTGAAGGCCTTCATCGGAGAGCTCGACGAGATCTTGCTCGGTGCCCGTTTCTCCGCCTTCTCGCAGGAATTGCTCGACGGCCTCATAGGTGCGCTACGCAAGCGCGGTAACAGCAACGCGACCATCAACAGGAAGATGGCGGCGCTGGGGAAGTTGCTGCGGAAAGCGTACAAGATGGGGGACATCCACAATCTGCCGGAATTCAAACGCCAAAAGGAGAAAGCGGGGCGCCTGCGCTTCCTGGAGGCCGACGAAGAAGAGGTGCTGTTCCGCGAAATCGCCAGCCGATCGGAACTCTATCTGTACCTCTCGATATTTCTGGTGGATACCGGTGCTCGCCTGGGCGAGGCCATCGCCCTCAAATGGAACGATATTCACGAGGGCCGGGCGACATTCTGGGTGACGAAATCGGGCCGCAGCCGCACAGTCCCGCTTACGGTGAGAGCAAAAGACGCATTGAAGCGCGTCGCGGACAGGTCCCCGGGTCCATTTTCGAGAATCGACCAGCAAAAATACCGTGCTGTCTGGAACGCAGCGAAAGTGGATGCGGGCCTCGGCAACGAAGACGATCTCGTTCCCCACATTCTCCGCCATACCTGCGCCTCGCGCCTGGTCAGAGGCGGGATCGATCTCAGGCGGGTTCAGATGTGGCTAGGCCACCAGACCCTCGAGATGACGATGCGCTACGCGCATCTGGCCTCCCATGACCTCGATATGTGCGTGCCCGTACTCGAGCGTCATCTCAAGTAATCGCGCATGAGCGCCGGCAGCAGCGCGCCGTCCCCGTAGCCATACTCCAGAAAAGAGAAAGCCCGGCTTAAAGCCGGGCTTCCCTTCCACTGACCGAGGTCAGGTCAGATTAGAAGTCACGCCGCAGGCGGAGGAAGCCGCTGACGTACTCGTCACCATCATCCGGATCGGTGTAGTTGATCGTGAAGCGGGTAGCGAGACCTTCCGTGATGTCGTAGTCGGTCGTGATACCAACGCGCCACTGATCGTCGTTACCGAAGCTGGTGTTCGAGTCTTGCAGGCTACCCCAGTACTGAGCAGCCGGGGTGATCGCGAACTTGTCGGAAGCGTTGAAGCGGTAAGACGCAGCAACGGTCCACTCGGAGTCAGCCCAGTAAGCGTTCGGGTTGGACGCCCAGATGCCGGCGACCTGAAGGGTGCCCGGGCCGAGGTCTGCCGAGAGCAAGCCGCGGACAGCGCCTTCTTCCCACTCGGTGTCGTAGCTGCCGAGCAAGTCGAAAGCAACGCCGCCGAGCGTCGCGGAGACGATACCGGTAACGCCAACGCCGTTGGCCTTGGTGCTCGTGCCTTCGAGTTCGTCAACCGAGATACCGGCCTGGAAGGTGCCGCCGTCGTAGATGTAGGCGAGCGAGTTGAACTCGGTGACGTTGCCGAGCGAGTCGGTTTCGCCGTTCAGGCCCTTATCCCACCAGCTGTAGAAGAAGCCGGCCTTGAAGCCGCCGAGCTGGATGTAGGCTTCATCGACGTCGATCAGGCTGTCGCCTTCGTCGGTGTCGTTGTCGGCGTTGAACTCAGCAGCGAAGAAGCCGGTGAGCGTGCCGTATTCGGTGTCGCTCTTCGCGTCGATCGAGATGTAGGCGCGGGAGAACATGTCCCAGTCCGACGTGGACTGACCACCGAAGTCTTCCTGGTTCCAGCGATCGTCAGCTTCGTCACGACCGAATTCACCCTGGATACGGATGAAGCCGCCGATCTTGAGGCAGGTTTCCGTGCCCGGAATGTAGAAGTAGCCCGTGCCGAAAGCGTCGCAGACGCGAACGTATTCCATGGGCTCCGGCTCGGCAGCGACGATCGCGTCGGCAGCCTGGGCGCCGGAGACTGCTGCGAGAGCAGCAGCGGAGCCGAGAAGAAGGCTCTTGATGTTCATTTCTGACCTCCAGTCAAAAGTTTCAAACGGGTCTGGGTTTTTTTTGCTGAAGGACAGCGTTCCCTGCCCCATCCCCAACGTTCAAGAAGTCGGACGATCAACCGCCCTTGCTTCCGGAGTTGAAAATACAAAACCGGGTGGGGCGCGCAACGACCAACTTACCAGATCGACTCCTTTGCCCTGCCCTTCCCTGATCCCTGTTGCTGAAACGACACAAAATCGCCCCAGACGGCCCGAGGGAATTAACAAAGCGTTAAGAAAATCCTTTAGCGACGGGGGTTTAGCGCGAGGTCACTCCCGGCCATCTGTTCCGGAAAGGGGCAAAAAATGGCCAGAAAGGGGGATAAAACCGGGCAAGAGCGCTCCGCGAGACCGGTCCTTGCGGAAGCCATGGGCACGCCGATCGTCGGTTCGCGCGGATGGTCGAGGTGCTTCCTGGCCGATTCCCGGCAGAATCAGTGCGCAGGGATTCGCGAGTCGGCAGGCACCTCGACACAGTGCGCGCTCGCCGAGGCAATGGGTTCAGCCAAGCATGTCATCAAGCAGCAAACTCAGGAACGTGACGGCGGTGGCGGGAATGGGAATCCGTTCGATGAACTGTTCGGACCCGGCGGCAGAGCCATTTGCCATTGAAATTTGAGTTATAGAGTGGTACATATGCCCATCGTTGGAGTGAACCTGTGATCGTAGGCTTTCGGGACGACTGGCTTCGGACCTTCTTTGTGGATGATGTCCGTTCCCGTAACATCCCGTACGATCTTGAAGCTCGGTTGTTCCGCAAGCTCCAGATGATTGACGATGCCGCAACCGACCAAGACTTGCGCGTGCCGCCCAGCAATCACTTCGAGAAGCTGCGCGGCAATCTGGCGGGGCTGCATTCGATCCGCGTCAACCAGCAATGGCGGCTGATCTTCCGCTGGGATGGGACGCGCGGAGAGGCCGACGGGATTTATCTGGACGATCACAGCTACCGATGAGAGCGAGGCGAACATGCTGACCACCAAGCGCAAGCCGGCGACTGTCGGCGAGATACTGACTGAAGAGTTCATGCGGCCGATGGGATTGACGCAGGGCGCGCTCGCCGAGGCGATGGGCGTCCAGCGCAAGCACGTCAACGAATTATGCGGCAACCGCAGGAACGTGACGGCGGCGACGGCGCTGATCCTCGCCCGCGTGTTCGGCAACAGCCCGGACTTCTGGCTCAATGTGCAGAGGCGCAACGATCTTTGGCTGGTGATGAATACGCCAAAGGAACGTGAGCGGATCGAGCGCGCGCGTCCGTTGGAGAATGCAGCCTGAGCACCGTCATGTGGACGAAATTGCGGGCGTCTCTGCATCTAGCAAGGAGATCAACATCTGCACCGTGCTGGCCGGGCAGAAGCTTGGAATCAAAGCAGTCGACGGAGCCTGCCCCGGACTTGATCCGGGGTATTGGCTCGTCAGCTTCATGCACGATGATCTGGGGTATATCGACCTGGAGCAGAGGACTTTGCAAACCATCGACAACCCGTTCGGCACGAGGTTGTCACCCATGTCTTAAGGACGAAGTGTTACCCATGTGTCCGGGTCGGACAGAATGGGCCGAAATAAAATGGCGGAGAAGAAGGGATTCGAACCCTCGATACCGTTTCCGGTATACTCCCTTAGCAGGGGAGCGCCTTCGACCACTCGGCCACCTCTCCGTTAGCGCCTGACTAGTGTCACGGCGTTTCCAATGCAAGATTTTTTTGTCGAATTTCAGGAAATCATCCGATTTTCATCCGCTTCGGGCCGCGGCGCCCCCCGAGTCATATGAGAACTAGGACCGCATCGGGCAATCGGGAAAGGTCTTGTCCGTCGCGCATGAAACGTCACAACGCCAAGTGCACTGACTTCTTCCGGGGGAATTCTTTCTCTGCGTCGATTCCGATTCCCATCCTTATGCGATAAGTTCCGCGGGCATTTCCGAACGGAGTACGGTTTTTCAAGATGTCCGCATTCTCACGCTTCACGCCACTCATCCAATCCCTGCCGGCCAGCGTTCCCTTTGTCGGCCCGGAAGCCCTCGAGCGTCAGCACGGCCGCAAGATTGCGGCACGCATCGGCGCCAATGAGAGCGGCTTCGGCCCGGCACCATCCGTGTTGCTCGCCATCCGCCAGGCGGCCGGCGACACCTGGAAATATGCCGATCCCGAAAACCACGACCTGAAGCAGGCGCTCGCCCGCCATCTCGGCACCTCTCCCGCCAATATCGCCATCGGAGAGGGTATCGACGGCCTCCTCGGGCAGATCGTGCGGCTCGTCGTGGAAGCCGGCGCGCCGGTGGTGACTTCTCTCGGAGGCTATCCGACCTTCAACTATCATGTCGCGGGCCATGGCGGGCGGCTGGTCACGGTACCCTATGCCGACGACCGGGAAGATCTCGAAGGACTGCTCGCCGCCGTGGGCCGTGAGAATGCACCGCTCGTCTATCTGGCCAATCCCGACAATCCGATGGGAAGCTGGTGGCCCGCCGAGCGCGTCGTCGCCTTCGCGCAGGCCCTGCCGGAAACGACGCTCCTCGTACTCGACGAAGCCTATTGCGAAACGGCGCCGCGGGATGCGCTCCCGCCGATCGAAAGCCTTATCGACAAACCCAACGTCATTCGCGCGCGCACCTTTTCGAAGGCCTACGGCCTCGCAGGCGCGCGCATCGGCTATACGCTGTCGACGCCGGGGACCGCCCAGGCCTTCGACAAGATCCGCAATCATTTCGGTATGAGCCGCATCGGCGTGGCAGCAGCAATCGCCGCTTTGGCCGATCAGGACTATTTGAAGGAAGTCACGCTCAAAATCGCGAACTCACGGCAAAGGATCGGCCGCATAGCTGCCGATAGCGGACTCGCCCCCCTGCCCTCAGCCACGAATTTCGTGGCTGTCGATTGTGGAAAGGATGCAAGCTATGCACGGGCGATCGTCGATCGGCTGATGAGCGATCACGGGATCTTCATCCGCATGCCCGGCGTCGCGCCGCTCAACCGCTGCATCCGTATCAGCACCGCGCCCGATGCGGAAATGGATCTTCTTGCGGCCGCGCTTCCGGAGGTGATCAGGAGTTTGGCCGCCACCTGAACCGGCGGCAACCGCCACGCATCAGTGCATCGTCATCCATTCGCGTGCTGCGCGCAGCGCAGCGGCGAGATCCGACTTGCTCATCGTCGCCGCAAGGTCGGCCCGCAGGTCGGCCGCGCGGTCCGAGCCCCTGATCGCGGCGATGTTCAGCCACTTGTGCGCGGCTACCAGATCGACGGGCCTGCCGCGGCCCGTCGCATAGGCGAGGCCCATCTCGCACAGAACGTCGGCACGGTTGCCGCCGCCGATGGCGTCATCCGAAACGATCTCAATGTTAAAGAGTGCCATTTTTCTTGTCCCTGTCTTTTCTTCGTTAGAGCGAGCGGCCCGCCCGTCTGGGGCGAGCCCTGCTTCAGCTAGTATCCTGGTCCCTGTTTCATCGAGCCTCTTGGCGGGCTTTCCGGGAAATCGCCCCGTCTTCTGCGGTGTCGCTTTCCGGTTGGTCGGCGGCTTGTTTCGCCGCTCGTCTTATGGATGTGAATATGCCCGACCGCCTTCAATGGCCGCTTAAAATCCATGCTTAATTTGACGCAAACAAAGTCCAAACGCTTGGTAAACTTGGGTTTTCGTTAAGCATTGCAGGCCCTGCAAAGGCACGCATTCGCCTCGAATTTTACGAAAATTTCACGTCCGGATTTCAACTAAACGCTAACCATGAGAACAGCTGCTCTTTTCAAGGACGGTGCCGCCGCGCGCAACATGCCCTGCAAGGCAACGCGCGGATATTTACCTTTACGTACGCGTAATATACTGTCTGCGCCGGAGTGATCTTCGTTCGCCCGTTAACCCGTGCGGCGCTGCAGGAGATCGCGCTCCACAGGGAACCAGCACGCGGCAGGACCGAAGGGCCTGCCGACTTCGGAGGAGATCGCATGATTCGCACATTGCTCGTCGCAGCAGCGCTTGGCTTTGCCGCAGCCGCCCCGGTCCACGCCGCCGAACCGATCCTCGGCAAGTGGAAGACGGCGAGCGGCTCCACCGCGGAAATCGCCCCCTGCGGCGCGGCCTTCTGCGTCACGCTGAAGACGGGCAAGCACGCGGGCAAGCGTGTCGGTTCGCTGTCGGGAACCGGCGGCAGCTATAGCGGCGTGGTCACCGATCCCGAAAGCGACAAAACCTATAGCGGCACAGGGTCGGTGGACGGCAATCTGCTCAAGATGCGGGGCTGCGTGCTGAAGGTGCTTTGCAAGTCGCAAACCTGGACGCGTCTTTAAGCCTCGACAGCTAAAACATGGGCGGCGTTGCACCAGCCGCGACCTCTAGGGAGCCGTTGCACGGAGAGAGACCGGCTGGCTCTCGCTTCCAGTTATGCGGTCTGCCGACGGCATCGCTTGGGATAGGTGAAGGTCAAGCCGCTTGTCGTCTCCCCCACAAGGGGGGAGAATATATGCGGCAGGCCCTCGTTTCCTGCTTCTCCGTTCTGTCCGTGGCATCGTCTCAGCGGGCGCGTTGGCCGAACAGAACCTTCTGCGCCTCTTCGTCCTCGGCGAGGCTCTTCTGGCGGGCCCGCTCCTCCTTGCCCACCTCGATGGCCTTCTTCACCGCCGGTCGCGCAAGCACGGCGTCGAACCAGCGCTTCAGATTCGGGAATTCGTTGAGGTCCTGGCCCTGATTCTCGTGCGGAATCACCCAGCCGATCGCGGCCATGTCTGCGATCGAGTAATCGCCAGCGAGGAACGGTCGGTCGGCGAGCCTCTTGTTCATCACGCCGTAGAGGCGGTTCACTTCATTGGTATAGCGGTCGATGCCGTAGGCGATCCTTTCCGGGGCATATTGGCGGAAGTGGTGTGCCTGCCCCGCCATCGGCCCCAGTCCGCCCACCTGCCAGAAGAGCCATTGCTCGACGTCGACACGGGCGCGCTCGTCGGACGGATAGAACTTGCCGTATTTGCGGCCGAGATACTGCAGGATCGCTCCTGATTCGAATACGGAGATGGACTCGCCACCCGGACCGTCCGGATCGACGATCGCCGGCATCCGGTTGTTCGGCGAGATCTTCAGGAAGTCCGGCTGGAACTGATCGCCCCGGCCGATATTTATGTACTTGACGACGTAGGGAACGCCGAGCTCCTCCAGCATTATGGTGATCTTCCAGCCGTTCGGCGTGGGCCAATAATAAAGCTCGATCGGAGCGGTCATCGCGTCTCTCCTGATTTGTCGGAAGGACAGACTTAGGAACACGACGGCTCAACGGCAAGGCCGCAGTCCGACGCGCATTTGTTTAAGTGCATGATCGTTCTCCCTAAACCGCTGCACATCTTCGGCGCTGCTTAGATGAACGCCAGATGAACGGACGTCTCAGCCAGAGTTCAGTTTGGTTGTGCGAAAAGACAATCAATCGATTTGAACGTGTCTCGCTTCAACGGACGGAACCATGGACATTCTCGCTCGCCGCCTCACCATTATCAGCCTGCTCATGGTCGTCTTCGCGATGACGCTTGCCGCCGCAGTCGGCGCCGACACGGAACGCCGCCGCCAGAACACCTATATCGGCTCGCTCACGGATTGCACCGCTCACACGGCGCAATACTGCCAAGCCAAACTCTGAAGGAAGCTGTGGAATGGCCGCTCTCGTCTCCTCTGCCATTCTTTCGCTCAGGCTCCTGATACTCGCGGGCCTGCTCATCGCACCCATCGGAGCGGTCGCTTACAGCAAAGTCGCCGGCTACGGCATCGGCAAGAACGGTGCCGGCTTCGTTCTTTTCGTCACCCTTCAGCGCCAGGCGATGAGCTGATTTCGAGACCCGCTTTCTATCCTTGCATGTCGGTTGAAAGTCCGTTTCTCTCTTGATCGGGAGGACCTGAAACCGTGCCCGCATACGCTATCTATTTTCTCGCTGCTCTTGCCGAAATCACCGGATGCTTTGCCTTCTGGTCCTGGCTGAGACTTGGCAAATCCGCCTTATGGCTCATTCCCGGCATGGCTTCGCTCGCGCTTTTCGCCTGGCTGCTGACGATGGTGGACGCGGCAGCGGCGGGCCGCACCTATGCCGCCTATGGCGGCGTCTACATCGTCGCGTCGCTCTCTTGGCTCTGGCTTGCCGAAGGCGTCCGGCCGGATCACTGGGACATGACGGGCGCCGCCGTGGCGCTCGCCGGCAGTGCGATCATTCTCGCGGGGCCTCGCTGAAGTACAACGTGCGGCGCTGTAGAACAAAAAACAACACTCTTGTCGTTTGCTTGTCGAAAGGTGCAGCATATAATGCGACATGAACAAGCGAATCTCTTCAAACTCCGTCCTCTCCGTCGCCACCCCTGAACCCTTTGAGCCGCAGCTCTTCGACGATCCGACCGAGGCCGTCGATTGTCTGGAGGCGCTCTACGAGCGCAACACCCGCTTCCTCTGCGAAGGTTTCGAAGGGCTCGGAAAAAGCGGCAGGCCGCTCACCCGTTTCCGCGCCTGCTATCCGCAGGTCAGCATCGAGACGAGCAGCTTCGGACATGTCGATTCCAGGCTCTCCTTCGGCTATGTCAGCGCGCCCGGCGTCTACACGACGACCATCACCCGGCCCAAACTGTTCCGGCACTATTTGAAAGAACAGCTCGGCCACCTCATGCGCAACCACGGCGTCGGCGTCACGGTGTCGGAATCCTCGACACCTATCCCCCTCCATTTCGCCTTTGGCGAAGGGGCGCATGTCGAAGCGTCTGCGGCCGAAAGCATCGACATTCCGTTGCGCGACCTTTTCGACGCGCCGGATCTTACGACCACCGACGACGAGATCGCCAACGGCTCCTACGAGCCGGGACCGGGAGAACCGTCGCCGCTCGCGCCCTTCACGGCGCAGCGCATCGACTATTCGCTGGCGCGCCTCAGCCACTATACTGCGACCAGCGCCAGGCACTTCCAGAACTTCGTGCTTTTCACGAACTATCAGTTCTATGTCGACGAGTTCTGCGCCTGGGCGCGCCAGCAGATGGCGGAGGGCGGCAACGGTTACACCGCCTTCATCGAGCCCGGCAACATCACCACACCGGCGGGTGCCGACCGGCCGGATGCCGACTATTCGCTCGCCCGTCTGCCGCAGATGCCCGCCTATCATCTGAAGAAGAAGGGGCACGGCGGCATCACCCTCGTCAATATCGGCGTCGGGCCATCCAATGCCAAGACGATCACCGACCATATCGCCGTGTTGAGGCCGCATGTCTGGCTGATGCTCGGCCATTGCGCGGGGCTGCGCAACAGCCAGCGGCTCGGCGATTACGTGCTGGCGCATGCCTATATGCGCGAGGATCACGTGCTCGATGACGACCTGCCGGTCTGGATTCCCCTGCCCGCACTGGCCGAGGTGCAGGTTGCCTTGCAGGATGCCGTCGCCGAAGTGACGGGCTACAAGGGCTACGACCTCAAACAGATCATGCGCACGGGCACGGTCGCGACGATCGACAACCGCAACTGGGAACTGCGCGACCAGCGCGGGCCGGTCAAACGACTCTCGCAGGCCCGGGCCATCGCGCTCGACATGGAATCGGCGACCATCGCCGCCAACGGGTTCCGCTTCCGCGTCCCCTACGGGACGTTGCTCTGCGTGTCCGACAAGCCCCTGCACGGCGAACTGAAGCTGCCCGGCATGGCAAGCGCCTTTTACCGGACCCAGGTGAGCCAGCATCTGAAGATCGGTATCCTCGCCCTGCAGAAACTGGCGGCAATGCCTCCCGAGAAGCTGCATTCACGCAAGCTCAGAAGCTTCTACGAGACCTCGTTCCAGTAGAGCCAGCATCTTATCGCGCAGAAGCGTTTCACGCTTTCGGCCGCAGGAGGAGCGACAGCATCGTCCCGGCCACCGCCGACACGATGACCATGAGGTGGGCATTGACACTGGCGCGGCCGAGCGTCTCGAGCGTCGCCTGATCCGCCGACGCTCCGAAGGAAACCGCGCCGGCGACGATCGCCGCTGCGTAGGTTCCCACACCCGCCGGCGCGTGCACCGGCAGCACGGAAGACAATTCGCCACCGAGCGCCCCGCCGAAGGAGGCGGCGAGTGGCGCGACCCCCATGATCGCGAGCACCCAGGCGAGAACGACGACCTTTACCGCCCAGTTCAGCATCGTCATCGCCCAGGCCCGCAGGAAAGCGGGAATGCCGATCGGCAGACCTGCCTCCGCCTCGTCCAGGAGCGGACCGGCCTTCGCCGGCGCGACACGGCGCATCACGGTGAGAGCTTTCTCCTTCATGAGAAAGAAGGCAAGAGGCGACAGAAAAGCGATCAGCCAGAGAACCCAGCCGATCGCCCCTTGGCCCCGCCCGGCCACCAGGCCCACCGCAGCGACGGTGAGCAGGGCGTGCAGATCCAGAAGTCGCATGACGAAGAGCGCCGCGGTGCCACGCACCAGCGGCACGCCGAATTCGCTGCGCATGAGCAAGGGAAAGCTCGTTTCGCCGGCTCTGAACGGCAGCATGATGTTGAGCAGATTGTGAACCTGGGTCACCCGGAAGAGAGACAGAAAACGGCCCCTGGTTTCACCCGGGAAGTAGTCGTGGATCCGATAGCAGCGGATGAAATAGGTGGCGACGAGAAGCGCTAGCGCCGAGAGGACCGGCCCGACGCCGATCTCGGCCCATTGCCGCAGCAGTACCGGCCAGCCCCAGACCCACTCTACGAAGATGGCATAAGCCGCGATTGCCGCCGCGGAAATCAGTGCCAGACGGTTGCGGGCGAGCCACGACCGCCGGCTGCGCTCCCAGTTCGTATTCATCGAGACTGTTTTCCTGTATCAGCAATGCGATTCGACATTGGTTATAACCTCATAAGTATGCAAGAAAACCTGCAAGCCCACCGGAGACTGCCCCCTTGAATCGCATCGAAGAACCCGTGAAGCCGATGACCGAAGTCCTGGAGGGCGTCGAGCTCTCCATAGTCGTGCCGGTGTTCAACGAGGAGGAGAGCGTCGGGCCGCTCGTCACGCGCATCCGGGCGGCCATGGCCGGGTTCCTGAAGTCATGGGAGCTCATCCTCGTCGACGACGGCAGCACGGACCGGACCCTGCCGAATGCGCGCAAGGAGCTTTCAAACCCCGACCTGCAACTGAAGATCATCGAGCTCCAGAAGAATTTCGGTCAGACAGCCGCAATGCAGGCGGGAATCGACGCGGCCTCCGGCCGGCTGATCGCGACGCTCGACGGCGACCTCCAGAACGATCCGGCGGACATTCCCAACATGGTCGCGGCGATAGAAGAGCGCGGGCTCGACCTCCTTGTCGGCTGGAGGCAAAACCGACGCGATGCGCTGATTCTGAGGAAGATCCCTTCCTGGTGCGCCAACGTTCTGATCGGCAAGATCACCGGCGTGAGACTGCACGATTATGGCTGCAGCCTGAAGATCTACCGCGGTTCCATCATCAAGCAGGTGAAGCTGATGGGGGAAATGCACCGCTTCATTCCCGCCTGGGTGGCGGGTGTCGTGCCGAGCAGCCGGATCGGGGAGATGCCGGTGACCCATCATGCGCGGCATTACGGCACCTCGAAATACGGTATCTCGCGCACGTTCCGGGTTATCCTCGATCTGCTCGCGGTCTTGTTCTTCATGCGCTACAAGGCGCGGCCCGGGCACTTTTTCGGCTCCATTGGCCTGGCCGCCGGCGGCCTCAGTGTGCTGATCCTTCTCTATCTTGCGATAGACAAGTTCATCCTCGGCAACGACATCGGCACCCGTCCGATGCTGATCGTCGGCGTGATGCTGTTCCTCTCGTCGATCCAGCTGATCACCACCGGCATTCTCTCGGAGATGATGGCGCGCGCCTATTTCCGCGACGATGAAGTGACGAGTTACATCGTGCGCCAGACTTTCGAGCGGGAGCAGCCGCATGCTTGAAGCGGTCAATCGGCGGCCTGGAGCGGCCGTCCTGGCGGTTGCCGGCTATTTCCTGCTGTGCATCATCCTGCGGGTCTCCGTCTCGAGCTCACTGGAGATCGACGAGGCGGAACAGGCATTTCTGTCTCAGTTCCTCGCCCTCGGATACGGACCGCAGCCGCCCTTCTACAATTGGCTGCAATATGGACTGGCAGAGCTCATCGGACCTTCGCTGGCGACGATGACCATCCTCAAGAACGGGCTCCTTTTTCTCTGTTGCCTGTTCTACGGTCTTGCGGCACGGCTCGTGCTGGCCGACCGGCGTCTGCCCCCGATCGCGATGCTCGGCGTTCTCACGCTACCCCCAGTCTTTCTACTCGCACAGCGCGACCTTTCGCACACGATTGCAGCACTCTTCGCCGTCTCGTTGTTTCTGTACGGCTTTCTGAGGACGCTCAAGCGGCCCAGCCTCTTTTCCTATCTCCTCACCGGGGTCGCGGTGGGTATCGGCCTGATGGCGAAGTACAATTTCGTCCTGGTGCCGGTCGCGGCGATTGTCGCCGTTTTGCCGGAACGGGAGCTGCGGGCGCGGATACTCGACTGGCGCATTCTGCCGGCGATTGCGATAGCAACTCTCATCGTTCTGCCCCACGCCTACTGGATGCTGCAGAATTTCGGTTTCGCCTCGGGTGGGACCTTGAACGAGATGAGGGAGCGCGAGGCGGAGGGACTTCTGCTTCAGGCCTTTTACGGCGTCTATTCGCTCGGCTCAGCCATCATCGGCGGCAGCCTGGGGCCGCTGCTCGTATTCGGCCTCGTCTTCCGCGGCAAGCTCCGCGCGATCTGGCAGGCGGAAAGCCAGTGGAGCAGGATCATAGGGCGGATGCTCGCCCTTTGCCTGATTGCGGTCCTGCTGGTCGTACTCGGCGTGGCCGCCACCCATGTACGGGAAAAATGGCTGGTCCTCTTCCTCGTTCTCATTCCGCTTTATCTCTGCCTGAAGATCGAGGCGGCGAATATCGACCTCACAGACAGCCTCAGGCGCTTCTTCCTGCTGGTCTGCGTCATCGCGCTGGGTGCACTCGTGATGGTATCGGCGCGAGCCGTCGTGCGGCCGTGGTTCGGCGACTATTCGAGGCTGAATATACCCTACGCCGCATTTGCCGAAGCGGTGGCGCAGGCGGAAGGCGGCCAGCCGGCGCTTATCCTCGCCAATGACAAGCAGATTGCGGGAAATCTCCGAACGCAGTTCAGCCGGGCACAGGTCACGATGCCGAGGCCCTCGAATGCCCTTCCGGTCGATATGTCGAGAAGACCCCTTCTCCTGGTCTGGCACGATGACGCACAGCCGGAAGCGCCCGTTCCCGACCTGCTGCGGAACGCTCTATCCGAACTTGGTGTCCCGGGGGCGGCAGCGGCACCGCGCCACCTCGCCCTTCCCTATCTCTACGGGACCGGCTCGGATCGCTATGGCTTCAGCTATATCTGGGTCGCGGAATAGCGCGCGGGAAAACCGTTACACGGTTTTCCCGGCATTGCTCTCCTGCGAGCCGACCAGCAGCTTCAGTTCGCCGGGGTGAACGCGCAACGCGACCCGACCGCTTCTGATCGGAACGAGTTCGCCATCGATGACGCAGTTGATCTTCCGGTCCATCTTTGGAAAGTGCAGGTCGACCGTCAGAGCGCTCATCTCGGTGATCAGCGTGCTGCTCCTGAATTTTCCGCGCAGGATGTCGAAAGAGAGCTTCGCCACGCCGGCGGGGCTCAGCGGCGGCGCCGTGTAGAAGCCGAGGTGGCCGCTCGTCAGGTCTTCGGCATACATAAGCGTGTCGTGGCCGAAATGGTTGTTCGAAACCGAAATCGCCGAAACATGCCTTCGCTCGCGGTGCCCGTCCGCGTCGAATTCGATCTCGAAATCCGGTGGATTGAAGATGACACCGATGGCGGCGCGTGTGCTGGCGCTGATCTTCCCGAGTCGGGATGCGAACCGATAGGATTGACGATAGCGTACCATGCGGGCGTGAAGGCCCATCGAGAACTGGTGCACGAATGCACGGCCGTCGGCGCTGCCTATATCGGCATCGATGATACGGCCATTGGCCAGCACCTCCGGGACCTTCCAGATATCGAGCGGCAGCTTCAGGGAGCGCGCGACGAGATTCATCGTGCCGGCGGGAACGATGCCCAGCGGCATGCCGGTTTTCCAGGCGACGCCTGCCGCCGCCGAAATCGTGCCGTCGCCGCCGCCGGCGACTATCGCATCGAGATCGCCCCGCCCGCAGGCGGTCTCCAGAGTATCCCGCATCTCGTCCGCTCCGACCACGGCGATTTCAATCTCGTGGCCGGCAGCCCGAAAGTCCTCCTCGACTTTCCTGCTGTAGGCGTCCATGTCCGTCGTTCGAAAAGTCCCCCCATCTCGATTGAAGATGGCCTTGACTTTCAATGGCTGCTGCCTCCGTCGTGCGAGTGCGTTCAGCTTCTCAGATAAGAGCGGCCGCGGGGGTTTCCATAGCCGGGCGACGAAAATTCCGGGCAGCCATATCGCCGGCCGCTTCGGCGTGGAGAGGTTCCGACGAAGCGATCAAGCGCGCTTGAGTTCGGGCCGCGAGCGGGATTCGAGCGGCTTCAATGTCATGCTGTCGCCGTCGCAGAGGACATTCTCGTCGCCCCAGGCTTTCAGGGCCATGATCACCGGTTTCAGGCTTTCTCCCCTCGCCGTCAAGGCGTAGTCGACACGCGGCGGAACGACCGGAAAGACCGTACGC
The DNA here is from genome assembly GCF_017876815.1 of Sinorhizobium meliloti. Classification (NCBI taxonomy): domain Bacteria; kingdom Pseudomonadati; phylum Pseudomonadota; class Alphaproteobacteria; order Hyphomicrobiales; family Rhizobiaceae; genus Ensifer; species Ensifer meliloti. The sequence goes on from NZ_JAGIOS010000001.1 coordinate 145,290, forward strand.
GACAGGAGCGCCGCCTCCTCCAGCTCACGCAACTGCCTGGTCAGCATACGCGGCGTCAAGCTCGGCAGCCTCCTGCGCAGTTCGTTGAAGCGCAGTACGCCTTCGCTCATCAAGTGATAGAGGATGACGCCCTTCCATTTGCCATCGATGAAGCTCAAGGCCGACTCCACCGGGCAGCCCGGAAATGTGTTCGTCAGTTTCGCGCGCGGCCGGGACATACGGTATCCTTTTCGACACTATAGGCCAAATTTGTGCATTCTTGTGCCTTTTGAGCATAGGGCCCATGTAGCTCCTGTTCAATTTCAAAAGGAGCATTCCATGCGTGCCGTCGCCTACAAGACACCGCAACCCATCGCCAACGAGACCGCGCTGATCGACGTGGACCTGCCCGTGCCGACGCCGGGGGAGCGCGATCTCCTGGTGGAAGTCAGGGCGGTTTCCGTCAACCCGGTCGACACCAAGGTGCGCGCCGGCGTTCAGCCGGAGCCGGAGCAGCTGAAGGTTCTTGGCTGGGATGCCGCCGGCGTGGTCAAGGCGGTCGGCCCGAAGGTTACCCTCTTCAAACCCGGCGACGAAGTGTTCTACGCAGGCGCCATGACCGGCCCGGGACGAATGCGGAGCTTCACCTCGTGGACGAACGGATCGTCGGGCGGAAACCGCAGTCGCTCGATTTCGCAGCCGCCAGCGCCTTGCCGCTTACGGCGATCACCGCCTGGGAGACGATTTTCGATCGCCTCAGGGTCAATGATCCCGTGCCGGGTGCAGCGAATGCGGTGCTGATCATCGGGGGTGCCGGCGGCGTCGGCTCGATCGCCATCCAGTTGCTGCGCGCTTTGACCAATGTCACCGTCATCGCCACCGCTTCACGCGCCGAAACGCGCGAGTGGGCCTTGAAGCTCGGTGCCCATCATGTGCTCGACCACAGCCGCCCGCTTGCGGCGGAGATAGAGCAGCTCGCCCTCGGCGCGCCGGCCTTCGTGTTTTCAACGACCAACACCGACAAGCATGTCGACGAGATCGTCAAGCTGATCGCGCCGCAGGGACGCTTCGCGCTGATCGACGACCTGGCTGTCCTCGACGTCACGCCGTTCAAACGCAAATCCGTCTCGATCCACTGGGAGATGATGTTTGCGCGTCCGCTGTTCGGAACCCCGGACATGATCGAGCAGCACAATCTCTTGAACAGGGTCGCGGAACTGGTGGATGGCGGCAAGATCCGCACGACCTTGACGGAGACGCTCGGCCCCATCGACGCGGCAACGCTCAGGAAGGCGCATCAGATGATCGAAACCGGCCGTACGCGCGGCAAGCTGGTGCTCGCCGGCTTCTGATCCGGCGCGATGTGGGCCGTCTGCAAGGCCCCTCCCCAACCCCTCCCCACAAGTGGGAGGGGTTGGGAAGGGGAAGTTCTTTGGAGCTTCTATCCGTGAATGATTTCACGGTGACGCTGGAGCCGGCGCCCGTAAGCCTGGCTCACCCGGTCGAAGATGATCGCGATCCCGACGATGGCGAGGCCGTTGAAGATGCCGAGCGTGAAATACTGGTTGGCGATCGCCTTCAAGACCGGCTGACCCAGGCCCTGAACGCCGATCATCGAGGCGATGACGACCATGGCAAGCGCCATCATGATGGTCTGGTTGATCCCGGCCATGATCGTCGGCAGCGCCAGCGGCATCTGCACGTTCTTCAGTTTCTGCCAGTTCGACGAGCCGAAGGCGTCCGCCGCCTCCAGCACATCCTTGTCGACCAGCCGGATGCCGAGATTGGTCAGGCGGATCATCGGGGGGATCGCATAGATGACGACGGCGATAAGCCCCGGAACCTTGCCGATGCCGAGAAGCATCACGACGGGAATGAGATAGACGAAGCTCGGCATCGTCTGCATCACGTCGAGCACCGGATTGACGATGTTCTGGAAACGATCGGAACGTGACATGATGATGCCCATCGGTATGCCGATCGCTATCGACAGGACCGTACAGACGAAGATCATCGAGATCGTCTTCATCGTGTCGTCCCACATGTCGAGATAGCCGATGAGGAGCAGGGTACCGATGGCACCGGCGACGATCTTCCAGTTGCGGCTGGCGAACCAGGCGATCACGGCGATCAGTATGAGAATGATCGGCCAGGGCGTTCGCGTCATGAAACGTTCGGCGTGGATCAGGAAGAACTGGAGCGGGTCGAAGAACGATTCGATCGCGTCGCCATAGGCGCGTGTGAAGCTACGAAACCCTTCGTCGATGATCTTCTTCAACTGTCGAAGCCGATCGTCGTCCATGTGCGGAAATTTGGTCAGCCATTCCATGTGTCGATTCCCCTTCGCACTCTTTTGGGCGGCTTATGGTTGTTATTGCTTTGCCGCCTGCCTTTTAACGCTAACGCGCGGTGTAAACGATGAAGCTGCGCAATCTTATTCTCAAACCGACATGCGGTGAACGAAATCTTGCGCCATCCTTCGAAAACTACGCACTCCAAAACAAAAAACGGCGCGCTTTTACGCGCGCCGTTCATTCGAAGAGAGTCGATCAGAGGGCAGCCTTGATCTTCTCGGCAACTTCGGGGGAAACCCACTTGGTCCAGAGGTCCGGGTTTTCCTCGAGGAAGTGCTTCGCGCCTTCCTCGCCGCTCGCCTGGTTGTCGGTCATCCAGGCCATGAGCTTGTTGACCGTGTCGTTCGTCCATGCGCGGGTGTTGAGGTATTCCATGGCCGGGCCGGCGCGGTCGGCGAATTCCTTGGTCACCAGCGTCTGGACCTTGTCCTTCGGCCAATCGTTCTTCTTCGGATCCGGGCAATCCGCGACCGTGTTGCAGCGCTTCCATTCGGCCATGTCGTTCGGAACGCCGTGCTCGAGCTTGACCATCTCGTACTTGCCGAGCAGCGCCGTCGGGGCCCAGTAGTAGCCGGCCCAGCCCTGCTTGCGCTCATAGGCCTTGGCAATCGAGCCGTCGAGGCCGGCTGCCGAGCCGGTGTCGACCAGCGTGAAGCCCGCCGCCTCGGCGCCATAGGCCTTGTAAAGCTGGGTCGTCACGACCGTGCCGCCCCACCCTTGAGGACCGTTGAAAATAGCGCCCTTGCTCGGATCCTCCGGATCGGGGAAGAGTTCCTTATGCTTCAGGACGTCGTCGATCGTCTTGATGTCGGGATTGGCATCGACGATGTATTTCGGCACCCACCATCCCTGGACGGCGCCATCCGAAAGCGCGACTGCGGCGCCGACGAGCTTTCCTTCCTGGAGACCGCGGTTCACCACGTCCGGCAGCAGGTCGACCCAGCCCTCCGGCGCGATGTCCGGCTCGCCCTTCTCGATCATCGACGTGATGGTCGGCACCGTGTCCCCGACGACCAGCTCTGCACTGCAGCCGTAGCCTTCGGTCAAAATGAACTTGTCCACACTCGCCAGGACTTCGGCGCTCTGCCAGTTCATGTTGGCAATCGTCACATCGCCGCATTCCGCCGCCGATGCCGCGCTGCCGAGTCCCAAAAGACCGGCGGCCAGGCATGTCGTTGCAAGAAGTTTCTTCATTTCGGCTCCCTCTGTTTTGGCGGTGTCTCTATGGCGGACTGCCAGCCTCACCGCAGCTGCTGACAGTGAATGGTACAAGCACCCGCCCCGGTCCGATGCCGGGGCGCGACAACTCGCGGGCCAACCGATACCTGTTCGGACCGGTGCCGCCCACATTGCTACCGTGTCTTTCCGGCAAACACTTTCCCATTTGCGTCAGCGGCTGACATTCCTGCCGTTTGTCAAACTACACAAATAATTGATGGGTTTAACCCCCTTTTTTAAATTCATTTACCGGCAACCCCCACCATCCACGTCGGAAGCTGGACGACTGACAAGGACATGCGAAAAGGCCGGCGATCGCTCGCCGGCCTTTTCGGGAAGTGCAATTGCGTGTTCGGACAGGGGGCGTTCGACCTGCCTCTCCGAACATTCACATGTTCGGATAAACCGGCCCTTCGCCCGTTTTCTCCTGGCGGGAGTCCGTACGGGCCTGCCTCTCCGGACATTCACATGTTCGGATAGACCGGCCCTTCGCCCCCTTTCTCCCGGCGGGAGTCCGTACGGGCCTGCCTCTCCGAACATTCACATGTTCGGATAGACCGGCCCTTCGCCCCCTTGTGGCGGCACCCAGTTGATGTTCTGGTTCGGGTCCTTGATGTCGCAGGTCTTGCAGTGGACGCAGTTCTGGGCGTTGATGACGAAGGTCTGCTGGCCGTCCTTCTCCACCCATTCATAGACGCCGGCCGGACAGTAGCGCGAAGATGGGCCGGCATAGACCTCGTATTCCGAGCGCTTCTGCAGGTCCCAGTCCTTCACCTGCAGATGCACCGGCTGGTCCTCCTCGTGATTGGTGTTCGACAGGAACACCGAGGAGAGCCGGTCGAAGGTCAGCACCCCGTCCGGTTTCGGATAGTCGATCCTCTCGTGCTTGGCGGCCGGCTCGAGCGATTGCGCATCGGTCTTGCCGTGCTTCAGCGTCCCGAAGAAGGAAAAGCCGAAGAGCTGGTTGGTCCACATGTCGAGACCGCCGAGCGCCACCCCAACGGCGGTGCCGAATTTCGACCACAGCGGCTTGACGTTCCGGACCCGCTTCAGGTCCTGGCCGATAGCGCTCTCGCGCCAGCCGCGCTCGATCTCGATCGGCTCGTCATTGGCGCGGCCGTCGGCGATCGCCGCCGCAAGCTTCTCCGCGGCGAGAATGCCGGACAGCACCGCATTGTGGCTGCCCTTGATGCGCGGCACGTTGACGAAGCCGGCCGAGCAGCCGATCAGCGCCCCGCCGGGGAAAGACAGCTTCGGCACCGACTGGTAGCCGCCTTCGGTGATGGCGCGGGCGCCGTAGGAGAGCCTTTTTCCACCCTCGAAAGTGCCGCGGATCGCCGGATGCGTCTTGAAGCGCTGGAATTCCTCGAACGGATAGAGATACGGGTTCTTGTAGTTGAGGTGGACGACGAAACCGACGGCCACCAGATTGTCCTCAAGGTGATAGAGGAAGGAGCCGCCGCCGGTCTTCATGCCGAGCGGCCAGCCGAAGGAATGCTGCACGAGGCCCGGCTTATGATTTTCCGGTTTCACCTCCCAGAGCTCCTTCAGGCCGATGCCGAATTTCGGCACGTCGCAGCCCGCGTCGAGCTTGTATTTGGCAATCAGCTGCTTGGCGAGCGAGCCACGCACGCCCTCGCCGATGAGGGTGTACTTGCCGAGCAGCTCCATGCCGCGGGCGAAGTTCGGCCCCGGCTCGCCGTTCCGCTCGATGCCCATGTCGCCGGTGGCAACGCCGATCACCGCGCCCTCGTCATTGTAGAGCACTTCCGTTGCGGCAAAACCCGGATAGATCTCGACGCCGAGCGCTTCCGCCTGGGTGGCGAGCCAGCGACAGACATTGCCCAGCGATACCACGTAGTTGCCGTGATTGTTCATCAGCGGCGGCATCAGGAAATTGGGAAGGCGGACAGAGCCTGCGGGGCCGAGAAAGAGGAACTGATCGTCGGTGACTTCCGTCTTGAACGGGTGGTCCGGTTCGTCGCGCCAGCCCGGCAAGAGCCGGTCGATGCCGATCGGGTCGACCACGGCGCCGGAGAGGATATGTGCGCCCACTTCGGCGCCCTTCTCCAGCACCACGACCGAGAGTTCCGGACTGACCTGCTTCAGCCGGATCGCCGCGGCAAGCCCCGCCGGTCCCGCCCCGACGATCACGACGTCGAATTCCATGCTCTCGCGTTCGGGGAGTTCTTGTTGCTCGGTCATTACACTCTCCAGTTTTGCCGGTCTTCTGCCGGCTCCGTTCCCGGCCAAATCATCCCGTCATGACAAATGCCGTAAACCTTGTCGAGCCGGGATGCGACAGACTGTCTCTGCATTTGCGCATGAGTTCATGAGTTTCCTATGTTACCTGAACGTAAACGTAAACCGATTTGGCCGGATCTGGACGGCCGGCAGCTTGCTTTTGCAGCGCTCGCATGCGACGAGGCCCGCCCCACCCCGCAAGCCGCATCACCGACAAGACGGAGACGATCATGGCATCCGCCCTAGGCCTCGACTTCGGCACCACCAATTCCGTACTGGCGCAGACCGAAGGCGCATCGACGCGCTCCATCGTCGTGGAAAGCCCGACCGGAAGATCGGACACGACGCGGACGGCCCTGTCTTTCCTGAAGGATGCGGGTCCCTCGCCGCTGAAAGTGGAAGCAGGACAGGCGGCAATCCGCGAGTTCATCGACAATCCGGGCGAATGCCGCTTCCTTCAATCGATCAAAACCTTTGCTGCGAGTGCGCTCTTCCAGGGCACGCTGATCTTCGGCAAACGCTACGAGTTCGAGGATCTGATGCAGCGCTTCCTGACGCGGCTCAGGGACTATGCCGGAAATAACTGGGAGGCCACCTTCAGGCGTGTCGTCATCGGCCGTCCCGTGCATTTCGCGGGCGCCAATCCGGACGAGAAACTGGCCCTCGAACGCTACAATCGCGCGCTTACCCGCATGGGCTTTCCCGAAGTCCATTACGTGTACGAGCCGGTCGCGGCCGCCTTCTATTTCGCGCGCAATCTCGATCGGGACGCGACGGTGCTCGTCGCCGACTTCGGCGGCGGCACTACCGACTACTCGATCATCCGATTCGAGAGCCAGGCCGGTCGGCTGACGGCAACGCCGATCGGACATTCCGGCGTCGGCATCGCGGGAGACCATTTCGACTTCCGGATCATCGACAACATCGTCTCGCCGCTCATCGGAAAGGGGAGTCTGTTCAAGAGCTTCGACAAGCTGCTTGAGGTGCCGTCGAGCTACTACGCGAATTTCGGCCGCTGGAATCAGCTTTCGATCTTCAAGACGTTGAGAGATTTCACTGAATTGAAAAAGCTGGTGCGGGCAAGCCTGGAGCCGGAGAAGCTGGAGTCCTTCGTGGAGCTCATCGAGCATGACGAAGGCTATCCGCTCTACCAGGCGGTCTCGGCCACCAAGATGCGGCTCTCGCAGGCGGAGGAAACCGAATTCGCCTTTGCGCCGCTGGGAGAGCGCGCACGCCGTACCGTTCGCCGGGACGAGTTCGAAGGCTGGATTGCGCCTGACCTCGCCCGCATCGAGGAGGCGCTTGACGAGGTCCTTTCAACGACTGCGACCACGCCGGACGGGATCGACAAGGTGTTTCTGACCGGCGGGACGTCCTTCGTGCCGGCGGTTCGCCGTCTCTTCGAGAACCGCTTCGGCAAAGAGCGTATCGAGAGCGGCGGCGAGCTCCTGTCGATCGCCCATGGCCTGGCGCTCATCGGCGAGCGCGACGACATTGCGGCCTGGACAGCGGCGGCCTGAAGGCGGTCCCTGCCGCTACAGATTTAAGGAACGTGCAGTGGACCACCCCCACCGATCTGTTACATTCGCCCCATGATCTCGGCCAACGACCTCTCCCGCTCCGAACTCGCTGCCCTTCTCGCCTTCCATGCGGAGGCGGGTGTCGAGTGGCTCCTCGAAGAAGAGCCGGTCGATCGGCTCGCTGAATTCGAGGCGATGAAAAGCAGGCGCGCACAAAGCCGCGCCGTGCCGCAAACCGGCGCGACCGCAGCCGAACCGCAGCAGTCTGCTCCCCCTGCCGCCGCCCGCGAGCGTCGCCCCGCGCCTCCGGCACCCCCTCCGGTGGTGGCGATACCGGACGAGCAGGCCATCAAGGAGGCGCAGTTCGTCGCGGATGCCGCGCGATCGCTGGGAGAGCTGCGTACGGCCATGGAGGCCTTTGCCGGCTGCAATCTCAGGAACAGCGCCCGCAACCTCGTCTTCGCCGAAGGCAGTGCTGCCTCGGGAGTCATGATCATCGGTCCGATGCCCTACGCGGATGACGACCGCGACGGCCGCCCCTTTGCGGGACGGCACGGCGAGATGCTCGAACGCATGCTGTCCGGCATCGGCCTCTCGCGCGAGGACGTCCTTCTTGCCAACGCCGTGCCCTGGCGGCCACCCGGCAACCGCGTTCCGAGCGCCCGTGAGGCGGATATCTGCCGGCCGTTCATCGAGCGTCAGATCGCGCTGGCCGAACCCAAGCAGTTGCTTCTACTCGGCAACTTCACCGCCCGCTTCTTCTTCGGCGGCGAAACGATCCATCAACTGCGCGGCGAATGGCGAGAGCTCACCTTTGGCGGCACCAGCATTCCGACGCTCGCCACCTTGCATCCGCAGGACCTTGTCGCGGCGCCGATCAACAAACGCTTCGCCTGGCTGGACCTGCTGGCGTTCAAGTCGCGCCTCGGCTGATACCACTGCTGGATTCATGAACAAGGTGTGAAAAAAGCCATGCGATTTGCGCATGTCTGAGCGGCGTTTTAACGCATTGCAAAATCAATGCTGCACCGCAATATAAGGCAACGGGAGGAATGGATAAGGAACTGAACCATGACTGCCCGCTATCGCCCGATTCACAGCAGCTTCGAGACGCTCCGCTACGCCGGTGCTTCCTCGCGCACGCCGTTCAACAGCTTCGGTTCGGCTGCCAACGAGCAGCTGACCGCAATCGGCCTCGCGCGGACGACCCGCCCGGCTCAGATCTTCGCCGAATTCATCCAGCGCTGAACGCCCCGCGTCGGAACGACTGCAGGAGGGAACGATCATGTCCAAGCCGCTCGACAGCATTCGCGCTCTCGTCGACACGATCTCCGACATTCGCACCGCCGTCCGCGCGTCTCGCGAGTATAGCCGCCTGAGCATCGCCAGCGACGGACGGCGCGTCCATGACGGCGCGGCGAGCCGGTTGCTGCCGAGTTAGATCACGTGGTTCCAGGTCGGATCGACCTGAACCAATGTGATCGGTTCCAATTGGTTGAACGCGGGATGCGGGCGGAAAACCGCACACATTTTTCCTCATCCCGCATCAGCCTTTCCCGCTGCGTCATTTCACCATTCCCTGTCGCAATCGACAGCGCCCCGGAACTTCGTTACAGCCACTCTCGATTCCGTTTTGACGGAGTGACGAAGTTCATCGGCCGAAGCCGAAACGAAGCCGCTCCTTATCCCCTCACCAGGAGCGCCGATGCTGGCGAATTTCGCTTCCGTTTTCAGCCTGATGCTCTCGACCTTCCTGATGATGGTCGCATTCGGGCTGCAGAGCTATGTCATCCCGGTACGCTCCGTGGCGGAAAGCTGGTCGACCCTCACCATCTCGATCTTCGCGACCGGCTACACGCTGGGGTTCACCCTTTCCTGCATCGTCACGCCTAAATTCGTCCTGCGCGTCGGCCATGTCCGCGTCTTCACCGCCCTGATAACGCTCCTGTCCATCGCGATCCTGATGTGCGGGCTCGTCGTCGATTGGCGTGCCTGGATCGGCTTCCGTGCCGTGTCGGGCTTTGCGATTGCCGGAAGCTATCTCGTCATCGAGAGCTGGCTGAACGAGCGCGTGACGAACGAAAATCGCGGCCTGCTCTTCTCGCTCTATCTCATAACCACGATGGTCGGCACGATCGGCGGACAGTACCTGGTGCCGCTCGGTGATCCGAGCAATACCTCTCTGTTCATCCTTTGCGGCGTCCTGTTCTCGCTCGCCCTGCTGCCGACCGCCCTCTCCTCCTCACCGATGCCTGCACCCCCGGCACGGGCAAATTTCGATATCCCCGCACTCTATCGCCGCTCGCCGGTCGCGGTCGTCGGCGGCTTTCTCGCCGGTGCGCTCTCGGGCGCATGGCTCAATCTCGGCGGCGTCTTCACCCAGAAGATCGGCCTTTCGACCGGCGAGGGAGCGACACTGCTCGCGTCGCTTCTGGCCGGCAGCGCGATCTCGCAGGTCCCGATCGGCCGTGCCTCGGACCGGATGGACCGGCGCATCGTCATGGTTGCCTGCGGCATCGCCGGCGTCGTGTCGTGCCTTGCCATGTCCGTCTCGATTGCGAGCAGTCCCCCGGTTCTCTATGCACTCGCCGCCTGCATCGGCACGGTCCTCTTCCCGATCTATGCCCTGAACGTCGCGCATGCCAACGACCTTGCCCGCCCCGACGAATATGTGGAGATTTCATCCGGCCTGATGATCACCTACGGCCTCGGCACGATCTCCGGTCCGCTGATGGTCGGTCCGGTCATGGACCGGTTTGGCCCCGTCGCACTGTTCATCGCGCTTGCCGTGTATTTCGCGCTCTACAGCGGCTATGCCGCATGGCGGATCCTTCAGCGCGAGCAGCATGACGGCCTCGTGGCGAAGACCGATTTTCAGGCGACCACGGTACTGCCGACCCCCGGTCCTGACGTCACCGGTCCGCTCGCGCAGCAGGACGCAGGCGAACTCATCGAGGACGATACCGTTCCTGCCTGGGAGCAACGCGCCGAGTAGCACATCCCTTTATCCCTGCGGCGTCACGTGCTTGCGCGCGCCCTTGCGTTCCAGTCCCAGCCGATGCTCCCGGTAGATGATGAAGATGCCCGCGCCTACGACGATCGCCGTTCCGGCGAGCATGGTCGCGGTCGGCACGTCGCCGAAGAGGAAGTAGCCGATGACGATGCCGAGCACGATCGACGTGTACTCGAAGGGAGCGATCGTCGACATATCCGCGTGGCGATAGCTCTCCGTCAGCAGGATCTGCCCGACGCCGCCGCAAAAGCCGGCGATCGTCAGGAGAACGAAGGCCTGCCAGGAAAGCTCGGACCAACCGAAAGGCAGTGTCGCGAGCGAGAACACCGCGGCCGAAAGGGAGAAGTAGAGGACGATGGTGTGCGTGCGCTCCTTCTGCACGAGCTTGCGCACGAGTACCATCGCCGTTGCCCCGAGCGCTGCCGAAAGCAGTACGGCGACCGCACCCATGGCCTCGGCCGACCCGAAGCCCCCTTCATTGAACAGCGTAAGCCGCGGCCAAGTGATGATAAACACACCGGCGAGCCCGACAAACACCGCAGACCAGCGATAGAGCCGCACGATCTCGCCCAGAAAAATCGCCGCGAAAGCCACGGCCAGCAGCGGCATGGCATAGCCGATCGCAATCGCCTCCGGCAGCGGCAGATGGACGAGACCGTAAAAGCCGCAACTCATGGCGAGAATGCCGACAAAGCCGCGCACCAGGTGTCCGGTGATATCAGTGGTCCTGAAAGCGTCCCGCAATGCGCCGCGGCATGCCAGAAATCCAAGGATCGGCACCATCGCAAAAGCCGAGCGATAGAAGGTGATCTGGCCGGTGGGGATGTCGTCGCCCGCAGCCTTGATACAGGTCGACATGCACACGAAGACGACGACGGAGAGCACCTTGAGCACAATCCCCTTCATCGGGCTCGCATCGTCCGCATCCATGAAACACAACTTTTCAAACTGACATCGGCGAACCGATCGGAAGGCCAACAAAAACGGGAGGACGCGGCGGCAAGGCCGCGAAAGGACCACGCCACCTTACCCGTGCTTGCGCAGCATGTTGGATCAAATTTCGTGATGGACCTGGTTTTTTCGTGATGATTTCGCCTGCATGTGCAAAGCTTGCTGCCGGAGAAAAATGCGCCTGTAGTTTATTTAGCAAGCCCGAAAAAATCGTCGCGGATTTAGTTCTTGTTAGTGCCGCTCCGATAAATCTTCGGTCAATAAGAGGCGGGACGGGCCCTGCGTTTTTGCTGCCGGATTTACCGTCGCCGGCACCACATTCGTGCGTAAATCTCGGATCTTGGCTTTTCACCATCACGAGCGCCCTCTACAAATCAAAAGAGCAAGCGCAAGCAGGACTGACCATGCGGACAAACACTGGCCAGATCGTTCATCTGGAAAACTACCGGCCGACCGATTTCGTACTCGAGAGGGTGGACCTGACTTTCGAACTCGACCCGAGGGAAACGAAGGTCGAGGCGCGCATGATCTTCCATCGCCGCGAAGGCGTCAGCCCCTCTGCACCGCTCGTTCTCGACGGCGACGAGCTCACCATGACCGGCCTGCTGCTCGACCAGGTAGCGGTCCCCGGCACGCTCTATGAAGCGACGGACGACACGCTCACCATTCGCGGCCTGCCGGAAGCGGCGCCCTTCGAGATCACCGTCACGACGGCCTTGTCGCCTGAGACGAACACCAAGCTGATGGGCCTCTACCGCACGAGCGACGTCTATTGTACCCAGTGCGAAGCCGAAGGCTTCCGCCGCATCACCTACTTCCCGGATCGTCCCGACGTGCTGGCGGTCTATACCGTCAACATCATCGCGGACAAGGCTTCTGCACCGCTGCTGCTTTCGAACGGCAACTATCTCGGCGGCGCCGACATGGGTGACGGCCGTCACTTCGCCTCCTGGTTCGATCCGCATCCGAAGCCGAGCTATCTGTTCGCGCTCGTTGCCGGCGATCTGGGCGTCGTCGAGGACGCCTTCACCACCGCTTCCGGCCGCGACGTCGCCCTCAAAATCTATGTCGAGCACGGCAAGGAGCCGCGCGCCGCCTACGCCATGGATGCGCTGAAGCGGTCGATGAAATGGGATGAGGAGGTCTTCGGGCGCGAATACGATCTCGACATCTTCATGATCGTTGCCGTTTCAGATTTCAACATGGGCGCCATGGAGAACAAGGGGCTCAACATCTTCAACGACAAATACGTGCTCGCCGATCCGGAGACAGCGACCGATGCGGACTATGCCAATATCGAAGCGATCATCGCCCACGAATATTTTCACAACTGGACCGGCAACCGCATCACCTGCCGCGACTGGTTTCAGCTCTGCCTGAAGGAAGGCCTGACCGTCTATCGCGACCACGAGTTTTCCGCCGACATGCGTTCTCGCGCCGTGAAGCGGATCGCCGAAGTGCGGCACTTGAAATCCGAGCAGTTCCCCGAGGATGCCGGCCCCCTCGCCCATCCGGTGCGCCCGACGCAATACCGCGAAATCAACAATTTCTACACGACGACGGTTTACGAGAAGGGGTCCGAGGTCACGCGGATGATCGCGACGATCCTCGGCCGCGACCTCTTCAAGAAGGGAATGGACCTCTACTTCGAGCGTCACGACGGCCAGGCGGTGACGATCGAGGATTTCATCGCCTGCTTCGAGGCTGCGAGCGGCCGAGACCTCAAGCAGTTCTCGCTCTGGTACCATCAGGCCGGAACGCCGCTCGTCACCGCTTCCGGCACCTATGACGCCGCCAGGCAGACATACACGCTGTCGCTGGAGCAGACCGTTCCGCCGACGCCCGGGCAGAGCAGCAAGGCACCGATGCATATCCCGCTCCGCTTCGGATTGCTGCTTCCGGACGGAAGCGAGGCAAGGCCCTCGGCCGTCTCCGGCGCCGAGATCACCGGCGACGTACTGCACCTGACCGAGCGCAAACAGACGGTCACCTTTTCCGGCATCCCATCCGAGCCGGTCCCCTCCTTCAACCGCGGCTTCTCCGCGCCCGTCAATCTGCACCTGACGCAAAGCGCCGAGCATCGTGCGCTGATCGCGCGCCACGAGACCGACCTCTTCGCACGCTGGCAGGCGCTGAACGCGATGGCCCTCGACAATCTCGTCAAGGCGGCAGCGGAAGCGCGTACCGGCCAGCCGATTGACTGTGACGATGCGCTCGTCGATGCCCTGCTTGCCGCAGCCGGCGACGACCGACTGGAGCCGGCGTTCCGATCGCAAGTGATGTCCCTGCCGAGCGAAACCGACATAGGCCGCGAAATCGGCAGCAATAACGACCCGGATGCCATTTACGCCGGCCGCCAGGCTATTCTGGCCGCCATCGCCACGGCCGGCAAAGATACCTTTGCGCGACTGGTAAACGAGATGTCGCTGTCCGGCCCGTTCCGGCCCGACGCCGACAGTGCCGGACGGCGGGCGCTGCGCAATTCCGGGCTCTCCTATCTCGTCTATGCCGACGGGAGCCCGGACAAAGCGGCTGATGCGTTTAGCTCCGCCAACAACATGACCGATCTCAGCCAGGCGCTGACGCTTCTTGCACACCGGTTTCCGGATGCCCGGGAGACGGCGGACGCACTGGCCGTGTTCAAGAAGCGCTTTGCCGACAACGCGCTCGTCATCGACAAGTGGTTCGCCATTCAGGCGACGATCCCCGGAGCATCGACGCTCGACCGCGTTCGGGCGCTGATGTCGGATCCGCTCTTCAATGCCAGCAATCCGAACCGCGTTCGCTCACTGGTCGGCACATTCGCCTTCGCGAACGCCACCGGCTTCAACCGCATCGACGGCGAAGGCTATCGTTTCCTTGCCCGACAGATCCTGGACATCGATACGCGCAACCCTCAGCTTGCCGCGCGTATTCTGACGTCGATGCGCTCATGGCGGTCGCTCGAAAAAATCCGGGCCGGCCACGCCCGCAGCGCGCTCGAGGAAATCGCGCGTGCCTCCAACCTTTCCGCCGATGTCAGCGACATCGTTGACCGCATGCTCAAAGACGAGCACTGAACGAGCATCGGTCCCCGGCTTGTTGATCTCCTCATCCCTGTGCTCGTAACAGGGATGAGGAGAGGCAGAACTTCAACGCATCAATCCATCTCGCAGCAGCCGCCATAAACTCCCGGCAATCCGGCTATCATTTCCCAACGATGAAATATGGTTAACAAATCTTTACCATTGCCTCTGGACAAGGCGAATCGCCCTGTGATTCATTGAGTCAGATTCGGGCGAGCGGCGCGCCGAATCACTGGAACGCCCGCTTCCGGGAAACCGCTGAAGATGGGATCGACGTTTCGGACTGAGAAGAATCAAGCGTTCCTTGCGGCATTGTCGAGTGCGGAACGCTTTTCGAGGACGACAAATTGGATAAGATGGCGGACGCGCGACGGGGAAGCGCAGCCGAAGGGCGGTTGCGACTCAAGTTTCCGGGCTTTTCGGGCCTCGAACGGGAGTTCATCGAGCAGGCAAAGATCTTTGCCGAACCGGCGTCGCAGAAGCTCGCAATGGCCGAGCCGATGCTCAAGCGGTCCATCCCGGTCCTCATCATCGCTTTTCTTCTCATCGTGGCGATCTCACGCATGTCGGGCATCATGGACGAGCATGCCCGCATGGAGGCCTCCTCCCGCCGGACGGTCAGCCTCGCGGCCGCAGCAGCAGCCGGTGTTTTCCAGACCGGCGGATCGGAACTCTTCGCCGAGGGCCGCCGCTGGGAAGTCGAACGGCGGCTCACCGAATTTCTGCCTGCGGAAATCCTGGACGCCGGAATTTTCCTGCTGACGGTCCGCAGAGACGGCCGCGTCTTTGCCGGCACGCAGGATGGCGTCCATCTCATCGGACGCACGCTCTCCGCAATCGCTCCCGAGGTCGCGACGCTGCAATATTACGGCGAGGGTGCCAGCGTCGTAAGAGCGTCGATCGACGGCACCGAGCATTTCATCGCGCTCCGACAATTGCCGGATTCCGGCGGCGCCGTTCTGGCGGCAACGTCGATCGCCAGATTCGAAGCGGCATGGCGCGACGAAATTTCGCTCAACGTCACGCTGTTTGCCGGTGTTTCGGCGATCCTGATGGTCGTCCTCTATGCCTATTACATCCAGGCAAAGCGCACCCGCGATGCCGATGCGGTCTTTGCCGAATCGAACCTGCGCGTCGAAACGGCGCTCTCCCGCGGACGCTGCGGCCTCTGGGATTTCGATCTCGACAACCGGCGCCTCTTCTGGTCCCGCTCGATGTACGAGATGCTCGGCATGCAGGGCGACGCGAGCGTACTGTCGTTCGGCGATGCCGCCCGTCTCATGCATGTTGAGGACCGGGGCATATACCGGGTCGCTCGGGCAATCGCGAAAGGCAACGAGCGCCAGATCGATCAGGTGTTCCGGATGCGCCATGCGGATGGCCACTATGTATGGCTTCGAGCGCGTGCCCAGGTGATCCGCACCGTGTCGGGCCGGACGCATCTGATCGGCATTGCGATGGACGTGACCGAGCAGCACAGGCTTGCGCAGCGTTACGCCGAGGCCGATCAGCGCCTGGCGGACGCGATCGAGTGCACCTCGGAGGCCTTCGTGCTCTGGGACAAGCACGATCGCCTGGTGATGTGCAACACCCATTACCAGCAAGCCTGGCAGTTGCCCGACCACGTGCTGGTGCCGGGCACCGAACGCACGATCGTCCATGCTGCGGCGGCAAGGCCCGTCGTCGAACGGCGCATCGCCGATCCGGACCGGAGCAACCACTCGCAGACGAGCGAGGTTCAGCTTGCCGACGAACGCTGGCTGCAGATCAATGAGCGCCGCACGCGCGACGGCGGGCTCGTCTCGGTGGGTACGGACATCACGCTCCTCAAGCGGCATCAAGTTCGCCTGCGCGAATCCGAGCGGCGGCTGATGGCGACCATCGGCGATCTCTCCGCCTCCCGCGTAACGCTTGAGCAGCAGAAGGCCGAACTTTCCATCGCCAATGCGAACTATCAGGCGGAGAAAGAGCGCGCCGAGGCCGCGAACCGGGCAAAGTCCGAATTCCTCGCCAACATGTCGCACGAGCTGCGCACGCCGCTGAACGCCATTCTCGGCTTCTCGGAAATCCTGCAGGACCAGATGTTCGGCCCCCTCGGCTCGGAGAAATACCACGAGTATTCGCGCGACATTTTCGAGAGCGGCAAGCATCTGCTCAACGTCATCAACGACATACTCGACATGTCGAAGATCGAGGCCGGCCATATGCGCATCACGCGCGAGCGGATCGATCTCGCGCCACTCATCGAGGAGACCCTTCGTTTCACGACGATTCCCGCAGAGCGAAAGAACATCCGCGTGGTCCAGCAGATATCCTCCGGCCTGACGATGTTCGCCGACCGCCGGGCGATGAAGCAGGTCCTGCTCAACCTCCTCTCCAATGCAGTCAAGTTCACCAATGAAGGCGGGCGCATCTCCTTGCGGGCCCGCAAGGTGAGGGGCGCCGTCACGCTGACGATCGCCGATTCCGGCATCGGCATTCCCAAGGGCGCATTGCAGAAGATCGGCCAGCCCTTCGAGCAGGTGCAGAGCCAATATGCCAAGAGCAAGGGCGGCTCCGGGCTCGGGCTCGCCATATCCCGCTCGCTGACGCGGCTTCACGGCGGGACAATGAAGATCCATTCGGCAGAGAATGTCGGCACCATCATATCGGTCAGGATTCCCGACCGCGGCTGACCACGCCCGCTTACGCTGCAGCAACAACCCCCTGGAAGATCCGGCGCACGGCCTTCGAGAGACGGCGAATGTCGGCTTCGAGATGCGTCAGATCCGGATAGTCTCCGGCACGGCAGACGAGATCCACAAGACCGGCCGGCGCTTCCTTGGGGTCGAAGTCGCCATCGATGCAAAGGCGCACGAGCTGCGACAGCTCGGTGAAGAGCACGAGCGCTTCGGCGGCCGTATCGAGATCGTTCGCATTCATCATCCCGGCACCGAGCGCCTTCAGCGCCTCGAGCGTATGCGTACCGGCAGGAGGGGACGTTACTCCCCTCGCCGGTGCGACCAGGGCGAGGTACTGGGCGATGAACTCGATATCGACCAACCCGCCGGGAATGAGTTTGAAATCCCATATGTCCTTCGGCGGTTTCTCCTTGTCGATCAGGCCGCGCATCTCCTCGACGTCCTTGCGGATCTTCGCGATGTCGCGCTTTTCAGTGAGAATCTCGGCAAAGATCGCCTCCGCTTCGCCGACGAGGCTCTCATCGCCGCAGATGCGGCGCGCCCGCGTCAGCGCCAGATGCTCCCAGGTCCAGGCTTCCGTTCGCTGGTACTTGGCGAAGGCGGTTATGCGGGTGGCAACCGGCCCCTTGTTGCCGGAGGGTCGCAGCCGCATGTCCACGTCGTAGAGGATGCCCTCGGCGGTCGGCGCCGACAGCGCGGCGATCAGCCGCTGCGTGACCCGCGTAAAATAGCGTACTGGATCGAGCGGCTTGGCGCCGTCGGACTCGAGCACTTCGTCGTCGTAGTCGTAGAGCAGGATGAGGTCGATATCGGAGCCGGCGGTCAATTCGTGGCTGCCAAGCTTGCCCATTCCGACGATTGCGACCCGCCCCCCGGGGAAACGTCCATGCGCCGACCGGACCTCCTCCAGGACCGCATCGAGCGCGGCGGCAATGATCAGATCGGCAAGGTCGGTGAGAGCGCGTCCCGCCTGAAGGCCGGTGATCGCGCCCGTGAGCAGCCGGATGCCGATCAGGAAGCGCTGCTCGGCGGCGATGATGCGCAAGCGGTCCAGCACCTCCTCGTAGTGCCGGCCTCCGCCGACGAAAGTCGCGATGCGCGGCGCCAGATAATCCCTGGTCGGCAGCTCCGCAAGCAGCCCCGGCTCCAGCATGCCGTCGAAGACATGCGGTTTGGCGGCAATGATGTCCGCCAGGCGCGGTGCCGACGACATGATATTGACGATCAGCGACAGGAGGCCGGGATTGTTGCCGAGCAGCGAGAAGAGCTGGATCCCCGCCGGCAGACCGGAGAGGAAGTGGTCGAAACGCAGAAACGCTTCGTCGGCCCGCCTGCTTTCGCCGAAGACGCGCAGGAGCTCCGGCGTCAGTTCCGTCAGCCGCTCGCGCGCCTCGACCGACTGCGTTGCCCGATAGCGCCCGTAGTGCCAGGTGCGGATGATGTTCGCTATGTCGGATGGCCGTTGGAAACCGAGCTTCTTCAACGTTTCGAGCGTATCCGGATCGTCCTGCTGACCGGTGAAGACCAGGTTTCCGGTCTCGGTGGATAGCTTCGCCTCCTGCTCGAAAAGCTGCGCATAGCGCCGCTCGACCGTGCGCAGCACGCGCGACAGCGCATTCGAGAAGGAAGCCGTATCCTCGAAGCCGAGCATATAGGCGATCCGCCTGAGTTCCGGCTCGGTCTCCGGAAGAAGGTGGGTCTGCTCGTCATGCACCATCTGGATGCGGTGCTCGACGTCGCGCAGGAACCAATAGGCCTCGATAAGTTCCTCGGCCGTCGCCCCGTCGATCCAGCCGCTCTCGGCGAGCATCCGCAGCATCGTTTCCGTTTGACGCAGCCGCAGCGCGGGCGTGCGGCCGCCTGCGATCAGCTGCTGCGTCTGGACGAAGAACTCGATCTCCCGAATGCCGCCGCGCCCGAGCTTGATGTTGTGTCCCTTCACGGCGATTTCTCCGTGCCCCTTGTGGGCATGGATCTGCCGCTTGATCGAGTGAATGTCGGCAATTGCCGCATAGTCGAGGTACTTGCGGAAGACGAAGGGCGTCAGTTCCTTGAGGAAGCGTTCGCCCGCCTCCAGATCGCCCGCGATCGGCCGCGCCTTGATGAAGGCGGCCCGTTCCCAGTTCTGTCCCCTGCTCTCGTAATAGAGCATTGCCGCCTCGACCGGGATGGCAAGTGGCGTCGAGCCCGGGTCTGGCCTAAGCCGCAGATCCGTGCGGAAGACATAGCCGTCGCCGGTTCTCTCCTGCAGGATGCGAATCAAGCGCCGCAACAGCCGGGCGAAGGTTTCCGGAGCATCGTCGCGATTGGTGATGATGCTCGACTGCGGATCGTAGAAGACGACAAGATCGATATCGGAAGAATAGTTGAGCTCGCCGGCACCAAGCTTGCCCATTCCAAGCACGACGACGCCGGAGGCGGTGGACGGCGCGGAACTGTCCTTCAACACGAACTTGCCGCTTTCATGCGCGCCGAGCAGCAGATGATCGATCGCCGCCGAAACGGCCGCCTCTGCAAAATCGCTGAGCCACCCCGTCGTCTCACGGCCGCCGAAAAGCCGCGACAGGTCCGCAAGCGCGACAGCGAAGGCGACCTCGCGCTTCGCCCGCCTCAATCGCGTCATGATCTCCGCATCCGGCAGCGCCGCCCCGGCTGCATCGCCCCGCCAGGCCACCCTTGCGGCCTCGATCCTGCGCTTCAAAAACGCCGGCAGCGTCTCGGACAGCAATGCTTCGAGGATCGCCGGGTGGCTACGCGCCGTATCCCGCAAGAATGGCGAGAGCGCGAAGGCTGCAACGAGAAAATCCTTGAGCGGCGCGTCCGAGGCAATGAGCTTCGCAATGTGGTCGCTGCCTTTCGCCGCATCCTTGAGAACCGAAAGGGCGGCCTTGGCGTCCGCCTGGCTCGCCGGGCGAATCGCCACCACATCGATATCGGACAAAGACCGCTCGATCGCTTCCGCCATGCACATCCCCCCTTCGGTTCCCGTCATGGGTTTATCAGGTCGCAACCGCCGGGAAAACCATGCGAACAGCCAGGCCCCGACCGTCCTCCTCCGTCGCCGACAGTTCCAGCGAGCCGCGGTGCATCTCCATGACGGCGTCGACGAGCGAGAGGCCGAGGCCCGTCCCCGGCTTCGACCGGCTTTCGTCGAGGCGAACGAAACGCTTGACGACCTCTCCGCGCATATTCTCCGGAATGCCGGGCCCGTGGTCGGCAACGGTCAACACGACGTGACGATCGCTCCTCATCATTTCAACCCGTATCAGCGGATTTTCGGCACCTTCCGCATATTTGATCGCATTGTCGATCAGGTTGCCCAGCGCCTGGCTGATCAGTTCGCGGTTGCCGGAGATCGCCACCCCCGGCGCCGCCTCCGCTTCGATGCGCATTTCCTTGTCTTCCGCCAGCGGCTCGTAGAGCTCGACGCAATCCGCCACGATCCGCGCCAGGTCGACTTCGCTCATCTCGGCGACGGCGGAGCCGGCTTCGACGCGGGAAATCATCAGAAGGGCGTTGAACGTACGAATCAACTGATCGGACTCGGCGATGATCTGTTCGAGCGCGCCGCTCTGGTTGCTCCCCTCGGTATCGGCGAGCGCCGCCTCTGCCTTGTTGCGCAAGCGCGTCAGCGGTGTCTTGAGGTCGTGCGCTATGTTGTCCGAGACCTGTTTCAGTCCTTCGTTCAGCTTCTCGATGCGCTCGAGCATCGCGTTCAGGGATTCCGAGAGACGGTCGAACTCGTCGCCGGAACCGCTCGTGGGCAAGCGTTGCGAGAGGTCCCCGGCCATGATCTTCGTGCTCGCCTCCGACATGCGGTCGATGCGGCGCAGGGCATTGCGGCCGATGCCGAACCAGATGACCAGCGCCCCGAGCCCCATGATGCCGAGCGCGACCATCAGTGCCTGACGGACAAGCACGCGGAACTTCTCGGGTTCCTGCAGGTCGCGGCCGACCAGTATCCTCAGCCCGTTGTCGAGCACCAGGACCTGGGCAAGGGCGACGTGCCTTTCGGCACGGCTCTCGTCGGTGAAGCGCCGGTAGCGGAACGGCTCCGACTTCCAGCCCTCGTCGTCGAGGAGCCCAGGTTGGAGCGCAGCCACATTGCCGGCGAGGATTTCTCCGTTCGGCCCCGCAATGACATAGAGATTTGCACCCGGCTGACGCGCCCGACGCTCCAGCGAGCGAAGCAGCCCGTTGATCCCGGCGCGGTCGTAGACATCCGCAATCTGGGTTACCTCGGCGGCGATCGAGTCGCGCGTCTGCTGCTGCAGGAGACGCTCCGACATGCCGGTCACGTAGAAGACGAGGAAGGCGGCGCAAAGGGAGAACAGGACCAGATAGAGCGCAGAGAGCCGGACTGCAGTCGTCCTGAACAGCACGCTGATCCTGCTCATGCGTCCGTGGTCCGGTCGTCCTTGATCATGTATCCGGCGCCACGGATCGTCCTCAGCAACGGCGGATCGAAATCCTTCTCGATCTTCGAACGCAAGCGCGAGACATGCACGTCGATCACATTGGTCTGGGGATCGAAATGATAGTCCCACACGTTTTCGAGCAACATGGTTCTCGTCACCACCTGTCCGGCATTCTTCATGAGATATTCGAGCAGCCGGAATTCGCGCGGCTGCAAGGGGATCTCCTTGCCCTGCCGCCGGACGGAATGGGACAAACGATCGAGTTCGAGATCGCCGACGCGATAGACCATGTCCTGCTCGGGTGCGCCCTTACGCCGGCCGAGTACCTCGACGCGGGCGAGAAGCTCGCTGAAGGCGTAGGGCTTCGGCAGGTAATCGTCACCGCCGGCGCGCAGGCCGGTGACGCGGTCGTCCACCTGGCCGAGTGCCGAGAGAATGAGCACCGGCGTGTGGATGTCCTTGCGCCTCAGTTCCGTAATCAGCGACAGGCCGTCGCGGCGGGGAAGCATGCGGTCGACGACAAGCACGTCATAGGCGTTCTCGCTCGCCATGAATAAACCGCTCTCGCCGTCACTCGCGTGGTCGCAGACAATGCCTGCCTCGCGGAAGGCCTTGGCAAGATAGGCGGCTGCCTCGAGATCGTCTTCAACAATCAGAATTTTCATGCGGGTGACCATAGTCCCGGACCTCTGTTCGTCTCAACCGGATTCGGTTCGCTGTGCGTACCGGGCACGCGACCCGGCCAGAAACAGGAAAGCGCCGCGACATGGCTTTATGTCGCGGCGCCCCCTCATGGAACGGCACTCAGTCCGTCCGTGGCATCTCAGCCCTGAGTGATGGGCAGTGCGACGAAGCGGCTGCCTTCCTGTGCTTCGATCTGGAACAGAGCCTTGCTGCGCCCGTCCTTCTTGGCGTTGTTGATCACCTTGAGAACGTCGTCTGCCGATTTCACTTCCTGATTGTTGACGGAGACGATCTTCTCGCCTTCCTTCAGGCCGCGATCGCCGGCGTCCGAATCCGGATCGACGGAGGCGATCGTGACGCCCTTGCCGTCCTCCGACGGGGTCACCGTCAGGCCGAGGTCGGCCAGCGCCTCCTCGCCTGCCTGCCCTTCGTCGGGCTGCGCTTCACCGGTCGCCGGTGCGGGTTCCTTGGCATCGCTCGGCAGCGTGCCGATCTCGAGGTTGACCGTTTCGGATTTGCCGCTGCGCCACAGGGTAACCTCTGCAGTGGAGCCGGGGCGCAGGGCCGCAACGCGACGTGCGAGGTCCCGCGGATCCTTGACCGGCTCGCCGTTGAGTGCCGTCACGACGTCGCCGTTCTTGATCCCGGCCTTTTCACCCGGCGAGCCCGCCTGAGGCTCGACGACGAGGGCGCCGTTCGCTTCGGAAAGGCCGAGCGACTCGGCGATATCCTTCGTCACCGGCTGGATCTGGACACCAAGCCAGCCGCGCGACACCGTGCCGTCCTTGATGAGGGAGTCCACGACATCCTTCGCGACCGAGGCGGGGATTGCAAAGGCGATACCGACATTGCCGCCGGAGGGCGAAAAGATGGCCGTGTTGATACCGACCACCTCGCCGGAAAGATTGAAGGTCGGACCACCGGAATTGCCGCGGTTCACCGCTGCGTCGACCTGCAGATAATCGTCATAGGGACCGGAGCCGATATCGCGGCCCCGAGCGGAGATGATGCCGGCAGTGACCGTGCCGCCGAGGCCGAAGGGATTGCCGACAGCGACCACCCAGTCGCCGACGCGCACCTTCTCGTCGTCCGCGAAGCTGACATAGGTGAACTTGCGCTTGTCATCGACCTTGAGCACGGCAAGGTCGGTCCGGCTGTCCTTGCCGACGAGCTTGGCGTCGAGCTCGGTTCCGTCGTTCATGATAACGGTGAAGGCCGAGCCGTCGGAGACGACGTGGTTGTTGGTGACGAGGTAACCGTCTTCGGTGATGAAGAAGCCGGAGCCTTGCGCCCGCGGACGGAGACGACCTTCGCCACGCGGACCGCGGCGGTCGCGCCAACGATCGGCACGGTCATTTTCACGCGGAGCGAATTCGCGGAAGAAACGCCGCAGCGGATGGTCTTCCGGCAGGTCCTCGAACCCGCGGCCGCCGAAATCGAAGGTGAAGTTGCTTTCATCGTCGCTGACGCGTTCACGTGCCTGCACGCGGACGGAGACGACCGCCGGCGAAACGGCGTCGACCACATTGGCGAAACTCGGCACAGCCGGGGCCTGCACCCTCACGGCTTCGGCGAAGGACTGCGCGACTTCGGCCGGCAGGCCGGTCGTCAGCAGCACGGCTGCGAGACCGGCTACCGTCGTGGTCTTCAGCACAGTCTTCAAGGAGGGACGTGGAGCTTTGATCGTAGACATTCGTTTTGCCTTCTCTCTTTCATGAAGCCCGCCTGCAAGGCAGGCTGCTTCGAAACCTTTTCCCCGAGTCGGATCCAACGGCCTCACCGTCGGAAACCCGCTCGTCTGGCTGTGACTGGAGGAAACAGCCTGTGCCGTCAGATGTAACGGACGGGACCTTACTGAGTTCTGTCCGGCAGATGAATTTTTGGTAATGTTGCGGTGGAGCTGCAAGGCGCGGACGGATGCGCCCAAATCGCGCCGGCGCCTCCTGCTTGAGATCAGGGCCGCAGGAGCCTGTCCAGCCTTTCCTTTTCCTCGTCGGAAAGCGGTGCGCCCGGAACTCTTGCGCCGCGGCGTCTTGCGGCCACGACGAGGGTGATGATGCCGGCCACGAGCAGAATGGCAGGCATGCCCCACAGCACGAGCGTCTTGGCCTCGAGGCGAGGGTTCAGGAGCACGAATTCGCCGTAGCGTGAGACGACGTAGGAAATCACGGCTTCGTCGGAATCGCCGTTCTTCAGGCGCTCGCGTACGAGCAGCCGCAGATCCTTGGCGAGTTCAGCGTTCGAATCGTCGATCGACTGGTTCTGGCAGACCATGCAGCGGAGCTGGGCGGAGATCGCCCGGGCACGCGCTTCGAGCGCCGGATCCGCAAGCACCTCGTCAGGATTGACGGCGAAGCCCGGGGCAACGGACGCCAGCAAAAGGAAGAGGGCGATCAGCAGCCGGATCATTTGGCAGCTCCCAGAGCGGGATAAGGAAAAGTGTGCACGGTTTTCCGCCCGCATCCCGCTCTAACCTTTAGAATCGATCACGTTGATGATTTTTGGTCGATCCGACCTGAAATCATCGTGATCCAGGGCGAGGGCCTTTCTGGCACGCGCCGGCGCGCCGACGCGAAGGCGCCGGTCGCTGAGCGAAACGACGCCGCCGGCCATCATCACGAGCGCGCCGCCCCAGATGCATAGGATCAGCGGTTTCCACCAGATGCGGACGACGATGCCGCCGTCCGCCATGTCGTCGCCCAAGGATACATAGAGCTGGCTCAGGCCGAAGGTCCGGATTCCGGCCTCGGTCGTCGGCATGCGCCGCGCCGAATAGAGCCGTTTCGACGACCAGATCTCGGTAACCTCGACGCCGCCTCGACTGACGGTGAAATGGCCGGCATCCTCGGTATAGTTCGGCCCGCGCCCTTCACGCATGCCGTCGAAACGCAGGCTGTAACGCCCGACATCGACCACCGCCCCCGGTTTCATCTCGACGACCGTTTCCGTTTCGAAAGCCGTGACCGTGACGATCCCGATCAGGGTGATTCCGAGCCCGATATGGGCGAGCGCCGTGCCGAAAGCCGAACGCGGCAGGCCCGAAAGCCGTCTCCAGGCGACGCCCGCCGCCACCTTGCCGAGCCCGGAGCGCAGAACCAGATCGGTGAGCGCTCCCAGAATCAGGTAGACGCCGAGGCCGAGGCCGAAAGGAGCCAGGACCGGGCCACCGTTTACCGCGTAATAACAGATCGCCGCGGCGAGCAGGCCGAGCGCGGCAGCCGCAAACAGACGCTGCGCCGCACCGGCAAGGTCGCCGCGCTTCCAGGCAAGCAGCGGGCCGAAGGGAACGACGGCGATGAGCGGCAGCATCAGCAGGCCGAACGTCATGTTGAAGAACGGCGCGCCGACCGAAATTTTGTCGCCGGTCAGCGCTTCGAGTACCAGCGGATACAGCGTGCCGGTCAGCACCGTCGCCGTGGCCGTCGTCAGGATCAGGTTGTTCACGACGAGCGCACCCTCACGCGAAACCGGTGCGAATATTCCCCCGGCCTTGAGATGGGAGGCACGGAAGGCAAAGAGCGAGAACGCACCGCCGATGAAGACGACCAGGATGGCGAGAATGAAGACGCCGCGGGTCGGGTCGGTGGCGAAGGCATGGACGGATGTCAGCACGCCGGAGCGCACCAGGAACGTGCCGAGCAGCGACAGCGAGAAGGTCATGATCGCCAGCAGCACGGTCCATATCTTTAGCGCTTCGCGCTTTTCCATGACCAGGGCCGAGTGCAGAAGTGCCGTTCCGGCGAGCCAAGGCATGAAGGAGGCGTTTTCGACCGGGTCCCAGAACCACCAGCCGCCCCAGCCCAGCTCGTAATAGGCCCAATAGGAGCCCATGGCGATGCCGGCGGTAAGAAAAGTCCAGGCGGCAAGTGTCCACGGCCGCACCCAACGCGCCCAGGCCGCATCGATCCGCCCCTCGATGAGCGCGGCGACCGCGAAGGAGAAGCATACGGAAAAGCCGACATAGCCGAGATAGAGCAAGGGCGGGTGGATCGCGAGCCCGATATCCTGCAGCACGGGGTTGAGGTCCCTGCCCTCGCCCGGTGCCGGCACGAGCCGCGCGAAGGGATTGGAGGTCAGCAGGACGAAGAACGCGAAGGCGGTCGCGATCCAGGCCTGCACCGCAAGGACGTTCGCCTTCAACGTCTCCGGCAGGTTGCGGCCGAAGAGCGCCACCATCGCGGAAAAGAAGACAAGAATGAGCAGCCAGAGAAGCATCGAGCCTTCATGGTTTCCCCAGACCCCGGTGATCTTGTAGATCAGCGGTTTGAGGGAATGCGAGTTCTCCCAGACGTTCTTGACCGAGAAATCCGATGTCACATAGGCGAATGTCAGCACGGCGAAGGAGAAAGCGACGAGCAGGAAGCAGACGAGCGCCGCGTTTGCTGCCAGTCCCATCAAGGAAGGGTCGCCGCGCCGCACCCCCAGGACGGGCAGGACGCCCTGGATGATCGCGGTCGCGAGCGCCAAAACCAGTGCATAGTGCCCGAGTTCGATGATCATCGGATGTTTTCCTCCCCGCCGAGCGTGACGCCCTGCGCTTTGAGGCGGTCGGCGACATCCTTCGGCATGTATGTCTCATCATGCTTTGCGAGGACGGTGTCCGCAACGAAAACCGGGCTGCCGCCGACGAAGGCACCCTCGGCCACCACGCCCTGGCCCTCTCGGAAGAGGTCGGGCAGGATGCCGGTATAGGTCACCGGAACGGTCGCAAGCGTATCCGTCACCGTGAAGGTGATGGTCCTGCCCTCGCCGCGCTTGACGGAGCCCGCCTCGACAAGTCCGCCGAGGCGGATACGCGTCCCCGGCGCGACGTCGGCCTTCGCAAGATCGCCCGGAACATAGAAATAGGCGACCGCCTGGCTGAAGGCGAACATGACGAGCAGCACCGCGGCCGTCAGAAATGCCACGCCGCCGCCGATTATCGCCAACCTTTTCTGCTTGCGTGTCATTCAGCCTCTCCGCCGGCGTCGATCCCCAGTTCCCGGGCCAAGGCCAGCAACTGCTTCCCCTGCTCGCCCGTTGCCGGGAAGGCCCTCAGTCCGTCATGCAACGCATCTTTCGCCCTGTCTCTTTGGTCCAGCACCACATAGGAACGGACCAGGCGCATCCAGCCCTCCAGGTTGGCCGGGTCCTCCTTCAGGCGGCTTGCCAGGCTGTCGACCATGCCGCGGATCATCGCCTGCCGGTCGCCGGCATTCATTTCCTTTGCGGCGGCAATATCGCCGGGAGCTGGATCTCCGGGCGCGGCAGGGCCTGGGCCGGCCGGGGCGGCGGCGAGCTCCGCGATATGCTGGTTCACCAGAGACAGCCAGGGCGCATCGGCCGGTGAGCTCTCTGCAAGCTTGCGGAATGCTGCGAGCGCCTCTGCGTGCTTGCCCTCCTGCTTTAGGCCGAGCGCGAGGTAGAATGCGGAGCGTGGATCGTCGGGGTCGAGGGCCAGCGCCTTTTGCAGAGCGTTCTGCGCCTCGGCTGTAACCAGACCGCCGGCCTGCGCCACCAGAGCCTCGGCGTAGCCGCCCATTCTTGCCGGGGTTGGCCCGAGCAGGCGGATCGCGCGGTCGTAGGCGGCGACGGCATCGTCCAGGCGGCCATGGCGCATGTAGATCGGCGCGAGCAGATCCCAACCGGCGCCGTCTTGAGGATTGAGGGCCAGGTGGTTTTCGGCCTTCGCGATCAGGATGTTGACGTCGTCGCCGGGGTCGGCAAGGCGGGCCGCGAGCGGCTGCGCCGGCACGCCGGGGCTCCCGGTCGTCAAATAGAGACAAAGGCCGACAGCCGGAAGACAGAGGAAAATGAAAGCCTGCGCCAGGCGGTTGGATAGAAGCCGCTTCGGCGTGCGCTCCGCCACAGCCTGATCCGCGGCACTGGCTGAAAGCATGCGGCGGGCGATCTCGGCCCTGGCCAGCTCGGCTTCCTCGCTTCCGATCAGACCGGCCTCCCGGTCCCGCGCCAGCTCACCGAGCTGATCGCGATAGACTTCGATGTCGTGACTATGGCGAGACGGTAACGGCTCTGCCGCCCGCATGAGCGGCAGAAGAAGCACGGCTGCGACAGCCGCCGTCAGAATGGCGACGAGGATCCAGAACAACATGTTTGGGGAATACTATGAGGGCCATGTCATTCCAACTCGAAAACCGGCAATGACGTATATTTGAGGCGTTTCGCCGCAAGAAGTGCCGCCGCGCGCGAGGAATCCGCTCGCCCAAAGCAAACCGGCCGCGATTCAACACCTTACACGGTTCGCGATATGCGAGGGCGGTGCCGCTCAGGTGAGCGGCGTCCAGCTTCCATCGCTGTTGCGGCAGGCCGCGCCGCGTGCCGTGGTCTGTTGGCTTTTGACGGTAACCGTATGGCTGTATTGACGGCAATTCTGCGACCCGACCTGATAGGGTGCGGCAGCGACGACGGAGCCGCTGACGCCCCGCCCTTGCCAGGCGACGGGCTGCCCGCCCGGCGCGGCCTCGAGGGCGCGATACTCGGCCTCGAGCGCCCGCTGCCGGTCCGACTTGCCGAGATCGACGCCGCCAAGGCGCGAAACGACGCCACCCTGCAGGGCTTCGATATAGGTCGCGGACGATGCAACGCGGGTGGAAGCTGCTCCGAGTCCGGCAACCGCCCCGCCTTGGCCGGACGAGGTCGTGCCACAGCCGGCGAGGGCTACACCCGAAGCCACCACCGCGATCCTACCGCGTGAAGCGAAGGCTCGCGTCATTTCTGCGTAATTCCTCATGATACGCGCTACTCATTCCTCTTGTCGGTCGCCAGTCGAGTTCTTTTTGCACCACCTGAGGGTCGAGGCAACCGCCTGCCGTCAGCGCCGGCATTTTCAGGTCCGGGTGTGACCGCCGGATCACGATCGTCCCGCATCGGTCCTATCCGGTTGGCGCTTAGACTGCGGCCGGCAGTACGAGCGTGGCCCGCAATCCTCCAACATCGCGACGGCTGAGCTCCACACTTCCCTGATATTCACCCACGATCTCGCTTACGATCGAAAGACCGAGCCCGGTTCCGGGCTTGCTCTCGTCGAGCCGCTTGCCGCGCTTCATCGCCACCGCGATCTGATCGGGGTCGAGCCCCGGTCCGTCGTCGTCGATCTGGAGCACGATCCACTGGCGGCCCGGCTCCCTTTCGCGCGCATCTTCAGGGGCCGGCTCGACATTCAGCGAGATCCGATCATGCGCGTAACGGGCGGCGTTTTCCAGCAAGTTGCCGACCGTTTCCTCGACGTCCTGCTGTTCCATCGCCAGCACCAGTCCGGGCGGATTGATCGAGAGGCTGAATTGCTTGTCGGGATTGAGGCGCCGCATCACCCGCATGATTCTTTCCAGTGCCGGCTGGGCTTCGGTCCGCGCCAGAACCGACCCGCGCTGGGCGGCGATCCTGGCGCGGCTGAGATAGGATTGCACCTGTGTCTGCATGGCGTCCGCCTGGGCCCTGACCAGCTCGCCGTGCGGCACCTCCAGCACTCTCGCCTCGTTGAGCAGCACGGCGATCGGCGTCTTGAGCGAATGGGCCAGATTGCCGACCTGCATGCGCGCGCGTTCGACGATGCGCCGATTGCTGTCGATCAGCGCGTTCACCTCGTTGGCAAGCGGCTGGATCTCCCGCGGGAAAGCGCCATCCAGCCGCTCGCTCTCCCCCGTGCGGATCTTTTCAAGCGAGCGGCGTACCTGGTCGAGCGGCTTCAGGCCGAACAGGATCGTGAGCGCGTTCACGCCAAGGCCGCCAAGGCCGAAAATGGACAGGGCGATCGTGAGGTTGCGCGTGAAGCGGTCGATATCCGCCTCGAGCACATCGCGGTTGCCGGCGACGCGGAAGCGGGCGGCGTGGCCCTGAATGTCGAGAACGACCTCGGTCTCTGCCACCTCGACCTCGTTTCCGAACGGATCCGTGGTGGTGTAGAACCGCTCGTAGCGGATGTCGAAGGGGACCTCGTCGACGCTGACGATCGGCAGTTTCGCCGTGCCGAGCGACGTCGATATCAGCGGCGGCGTGTCGAATTCGCCGATCGGCTCGACGATCCAGTACCAGCCCGTCTGAGGCTGGGAAAAGCGCAGGTCGCCGAGCTGCGGGCTCCCGGAGAGCGCGGCCTTCTCGTCGACGGAGATGGAGTTGATGACGTTGTAGAGCTGCGCGCGCAGCAGATCCTGAAAGCCGCGCTCGGACCCCTGCCGGTAAAGGGCTGAGATGACAACCCCGATAACCACGAGGGCAACGACGGCCCAGACGGTCGAAACCGACAGAACGCGCGCCGTGAGCGATCTAATGGCCATTGCCGGGTGCTTGCATGCGATATCCGAGGCCGCGCACCGTTTCGATCAGATCGTTGCCGATCTTCTTACGGAGCCGGCCGATGAAAACCTCGATCGTGTTGGAATCGCGATCGAAGTCCTGATCATACATGTGTTCGACCAACTCGGTGCGGGAAACCACCTGTCCCATATGGTGCATGAGGTAGGAAAGCAGACGGAACTCGTGCGATGTGAGCTTCAGCGCGACGCCAGCGACGGTCGCCTTGGAGCCCTTGGTGTCGAGACGGACGGGGCCGCAGACGATCTCGGAGCTTGCGTGCCCGGCGGCCCGCCGGATCAACGCACGGATGCGGGCCAGCACCTCCTCGACGTGGAAAGGCTTCGCCACATAATCGTCGGCGCCGGCATCGATGCCTGCGACCTTGTCGCTCCATCGATCGCGGGCCGTCAGGATCAGCACCGGCATGGTCTTGCCGTCTGCGCGCCATTTCTCGAGAACGGTGATGCCGTCCATCTCCGGAAGACCTATATCGAGAATTACCGCATCATAGGGCTCCGCATCGCCTAGATAGTGGCCCTCTTCGCCGTCATAAGCCTGGTCGACGACATAACCGGCCTCCTTCAGAGCGTCAGCCAGCTGCCTGTTCAGATTGGTATCGTCCTCGACGATCAGAATGCGCATTCTCGTCCACTTCCCTTGCCTTCGGGTACCCCGAAAGAGCTTACATAGGCACTTTCACCGTGACTTTCTTGGGGCGCCCTCCATTGCCCGGGATGAGCACCGTCACCACGCACTGCCCATCGCCGGTCGGCTGGGCAGAAAGCAGCTCGCCACCCGTCTGGGCGACCACCTGCGCGGCGGCCGCGCTGCAATCGCCAGCCACGCGGACGACAACCGCAGGCATGTTGACGGCAGGCGGAGAAAAGCCTGCGAGGCCTGCGGCGAGCGCGGCTATGGTCAATGCTGAAGACATGAACGCACTTTCGACTGGGAAGCACTATGCCGGAATCATTAACCGATACAGGCTGAATGGCAAATGAATGTCGGCCTTGAGGATACGCGCACCCGCGTCCGGCGGTTGCTTGACCTCTGGCCGAGGAAAACGACCACAGATTGCAGAGGTCGGGCGAACCGGTCTTTCGGGCAGCTCGGTGCGGGCATCGATGATGACACCGGCATCTTTCTGTGGATCGGCTGGAAAATTAATCGATTTAAATTTTTTTTAATCGTTTAAATGCTTTAAACCGCTGATTTACAAAGTCTTTATCCTGTGGAATCGTCCGCCCAGTCCAACATTCTCGCCCAAAGGAGAGCCGGATGAAGACACTCGCCAACAAGCCGCCGGTATCACCGCAATCCAGAATTCCGCAATCGCTGCTCGAGCGGTTCGAGAACGAGTGGCGCGAAATGCGCACGGTCGGCGAGGCTGCACAGAAGACCGTTCCTCCCGCGGAGTGAGATGCGCTGACGCGGCCTCGGAGCGTGGGATTTTTGCCAATCGGCAATTCCGTGCTACTCTCCTGGCATGCTGACCGAAGAAATCGAAAAGCTGGCCCTGAGCCTTCCGGGAACCCAGGAAAATGCCCATTTCGGTGCACGGGATTTCCGTGTGGGCAAGCGGATTTTCATGACCCTGCCGGAAGCCGGTCGCGCCGTTTTCAAGTTCACGCCCGACCAGCAGCGAATGCTTCTGGAAATGGAGCCCGGCGTCTGCGCCGCCGTTCCCGGCGGCTGGGGCGCACGCGGCTGGACATCATTCTATTTCGTCGGTGCCGACGACGAACTCGTTCGCCAGTCCATGGAAACCGCATGGCGCAATGTCGCGCCGAGAAGCCTCGTCGCCAAGAACGGCCGTCACTGACGGCGACGGTGCCGCGCATTTCATGGATACGCAAAGTCGCTGCAGCACTCTGCGCCGTGCCCTAATCGGCCGGCTCCCTGCCGACCTCTAGCGGCCAGGTCACGAGATAATCTTCATAATCTTCGATATCGATGCCGTCCTCGGCGACGGTGCGTCCGCGCACGGATATGCCGGCCGCATGCACGGTCTCCGGATCGCCGGAGACGAGCGGGTGCCACCAGTAGAGATCCCTGCCCTCGGCGACCAGACGGTAACCGCAGGTCGGCGGCAGCCAGCTGATCTCGCGCACTGCCTTCGGCGTCAACTGAATGCAGTCCGGCACCGTTGCCTGGCGATTGTCATAGTCCTTGCAACGACAGCTTTCTCCATCCAGCAGCGTGCAGCGGATCGAAGTCCAGGCGATCTCGGAACTGTCCCAATCCTCGAGCTTGTTGAGACAACAGAGCCCGCAACCATCGCAGAGGCTCTCCCACTCCGCCCCGGTCATCTCCTCGAGACCTTTCGTCTTCCAGAAAGGCATTTCGCCCATAAAGTCACACTTTCATAAAATCCGAGCCAACATGGAAACTTCGCAGAAAATTGCCGGTTTTTTAAGGCGGGTTGCGCGATATGCAAGTAGATTGGATTGCCGCCCCGTGCAAATATCGTCATGAGGCAGAACCTTCGGGACATGAAAGCCGTGCAGGAACCGAGGAAAGAGGACAACCGGCCGAAAAGGCGACACATCTTTCTTCGGATCGATTCCTGGATCGATTCGACCGTATGGAGCGCAGGATTCCGGCTCGGGGAGTGGTGGGAGGACACCACCATCTTTTTCCGCCGGTTTCGCGTGCGCGGCTGGAAAAGAGCGTTCTTCGAAGTGCTCGGCGAGGGAATGACGCTTGGCGCGGCGGGCTCGGTGCTGATGTTGGCGCTCGCCCTTCCCGCCTTCGAGGAAACCAAGGGCAACTGGCGGGCGCAAAGCGATTTCGCAGTCACCTTTCTTGACCGCTACGGTAACGAGATCGGCCACCGGGGCATCATCCACGAGGATTCCGTCCCGATCGACGAGCTGCCGGATCACCTCATAAAAGCGGTCCTCGCCACGGAAGACAGGCGCTTCTTCGACCATTGGGGCATAGATTTTCTCGGGCTCGCACGCGCCATGACCGAGAACGCTCGCGCCGGCGGGGTCGTTCAAGGCGGCTCGACACTCACGCAGCAGCTGGCCAAGAACCTGTTCCTCTCGAACGAGAGGACGATCGAGCGCAAGATCAAGGAAGCCTTTCTCGCCGTCTGGCTCGAATCCAACCTGTCGAAGAAGGAAATCCTCCGCCTCTATCTCGACCGCGCCTATATGGGCGGCGGCACCTTCGGCGCGGCAGCGGCGGCGCAATTCTATTTCGGCAAGGCGATTACCGACGTCAATCTTGCCGAGTCGGCGATGCTCGCCGGGCTCTTCAAGGCGCCGGCGCGCTATGCCCCCCATGTGAACCTGCCGGCGGCCCGTGCCCGCGCCAACGAGGTCCTGAGCAATCTCGTCCAGGGCGGGCTGATGACGGAGGGACAGGTGATCGCCGCCCGCCTCACCCCGGCCTCCGTGGTCGATCGTGCCCAGGTCAAGGCACCGGATTTCTTCCTCGACTGGGCCTTCGAAGAGGTCCAGCGCATTGCCGCTCCCTTCGCGCAGCATTCGCTGATCGTGCGCACGACGATCGACATGGGGCTGCAGCAAGCAGCCGAGGAAGCGGTCGAATCGGGCCTCAGGCAATATGGCGAGAGCTACAAGGTCAAGCAGGGCGCTCTCGTCATGGTCGAGCATGGCGGCGCGGTACGGGCGATGGTCGGCGGCCGCGACTACGGCGAAAGCCAGTTCAACCGCGCCACGCGCGCGCTGCGCCAGCCGGGCTCGTCCTTCAAGGTCTATACCTACGCCGCCGCGATGGAAAAGGGCATGACACCGGAAACCGTCGTCGTCGACGCGCCGATCACCTGGCGTGGCTGGTCGCCGCAGAACTACGGCCGCAAATATGCCGGCCGAGTGACGGTGATGAACGCGCTCGCCAGATCGATAAACACTATTCCGGTCCGCCTCGCCAAGGACAAGCTCGGTACAGAAATCATTGCCGAGACCGCCAAGAGAATGGGCATCGAGACCCCGGTTCGCACCGACAAGACCATGCCGCTCGGCACCTCCGAAGTGACCGTGCTCGATCAGGCGACGGCCTACGCGGTCTTTCCGGCGGGCGGGTTACAGTCGCGACGCCACGGCATCAGTCAGATTCTCAACTACGACGGCGACATTCTCTACGACTTCGGGCGCGACGCGCCGCCCCCACGCAGGGTGCTGAGCGAACAGGCAGTCTCGTCGATGAACCGCATCCTGACGCAGATCCCGGTCATCGGCACGGCGCGACGCGCAGCCCTCGACAACGGGATCGTCACCGGCGGCAAGACCGGAACGACACAGGCCTATCGCGACGCATGGTTCGTCGGCTTCACCGGCGACTACACCACGGCCGTCTGGTTCGGCAATGACGACTATACCTCCACCGACGAAATGACCGGCGGCTCTCTCCCGGCGATGACCTTCAAACGACTGATGGACTATGCCGAACAGGGGATCGAGCACCGCGCGATTCCGGGCATCGAAATCGCGCCCGCCAAACCGGCGAAGGAGCGATCCGCCGAAACTGCGAAGCCGGACGAGAACGCCCTGCCGCCGCTCGTGCGGCCGCGATCACTGTCCGCGGACGTAACCCGGCTGTTGAAAAGGATCGGCGACACATTCGAGAAAGCGCAACCGCTCAAGGCGCGCGAAAGGCCCGGCGGCAAGGTGGCCGTGCTCGAGCCGACGGATCGAGGCGTGAACATGCGGACCATGCCGGGCACGACAAACAATTGACTTTGCAGTCAGAAATCCGTTCTCTGGCGAACAAGCCGAGCGGCGCCCCCACGAGCGCCGACAGGGTAAACGACGCAACATTCGATAGAGCTGCCACTTGTTTCGAGTTCCCCTCCTTGTCGCTCTTGCCCTCATCGTCGCGTTCGGCGGCGGAATCGGGACGGCCGTGTGGGCGCTGAAGGCGACGGTCGGTTTCGGCTCGATCGCAATCGGTCCTTGGGTCGCTTTTCCCGAAGCGCAGACCGTCTCCGCCGATCCCTATGCCAAGGCGCACCGCGCCCGGGCCGGCGAATTGCTCTATGGCGGTGCCGAGGGACTGGCATTTACCGCGCTCACGGACGATACCGGTGCGCGCCTCTCGGCCGCCTGCTCCTATGACGTTTCAGGTATGACGCCGCCGGCGCGGTTCTGGACCCTTTATGCGGCGGCGGCGGACGGGACCGCGCTGATGCCGGGTGCGGAACTGCCCTCCGCAATCAATTCCTGGACCGTCCTGCGCGCCGAGGACAGCCGTTTCGTCATTCACGTTTCCCCCGCTGCCCAGCCCGACAACTGGCTCGCGATACGGCGGACGGGCAGCTTCGCGCTCGTGCTGACCCTTCTTGACACGCCAACGGCAGGTTCCTCCGGCCTGATCGACCTCGCAATGCCGAAGATCGTAAAGACCGGGTGCGGGCATGCGTAGCATCATCTTCGCCATTCTCGTCGGTCTCGTCGGAGCGGCGCTTCTTCATATCGTGATCATACTCGCCCTGCCCCAGTTCACCGGCCGCGATGCCTATACGCGCGTGCTCGGCCTGCTCGAAATGGACAGCTTCTTTCCGCTGACGGCCGAACCGGGACCGACAGGCCTGAACAACGCCGACCCCTTCCTGCGTACGGCCGTCTGCAGCTTCTCGGTGGCGGATGCTCCGGCCCGCTTCGTCGGGCGCGGCGACGTACCCTTCTGGTCGCTTGCGATCTTCGACAGCGGGTCGAACGAGGTCTTCAGCATGAACGACCAGACAGCCGTCAATGGCGATCTCGATCTCGTGGTCGCGACACCGATCCAGCTCGTCGAACTGCGCAAGTCGCCACCCGAAGCGCTGGCGCAATCGATCATGATCGAGATGAAGGACCAGGAAGGTTACGCGGTTCTTCGAGCCCTGGCACCTCTCGACAGCTTCGAGGACCTGGTCCGCACTTTCCTTGCGGAGTCGAGGTGCGAGCCCTTCCAGCGGTAGTGCGAAGGTAACGACAATTGGGGGAGACTGAAGTCGAGGTGGTCGAAGTTGCGCGGCGAACGACCGCACCGCCCGGACGGGCGCTGCCGGCGCTTTGCCCGCGAGTTTACTGCTTCTTGGCCTGGCGGCCAGCCGGGGCAGTCGGCTGCGGTCCGCGGCCGTCCAGCCTTTCGTAACGGATTCCTGTGAAGAACAACACCTTGGCGCCGCCCTTCCCGACAGGACGCCGTCGAGGGCGTTTGACGATCCGGTCCTGCATTCTGATTACGTCTGCCATGCTCGTCTCCATAGTCTCACGAGACGGATGAACTACCGTACAGATTTCACCCTGCCCGTTTTCGGGCTGACGCATTTTCCGGGTTTCCGGACAGACGCGCCCTTCTCACTCACTCCTTCTTCCGGTCACCCGGATGTCGTCCGTTTCGGCATAAGAGGCGAGGCGATAATAGCCGCCTTGTGCCGATTGAGCCACAGCCTGGTTAACCATTTGTTAATCCAGACCACGACGCATTAACCTCGCGCAATCCTCAATCTTGGGGGATTTGCAAATCCGGCAGTCCGTCCGTCAGCGCCTTGCAATCAAACCGAAAAGGAAAGCTACGCCGGCGACCGTCAGCAGCGTCGAAATGGGTTCTTCCCGAACGCGCTCCCGGACGCGCTGCGTCATCAGTTCCGCTTCCCCCTGCACGACCGCCTTGGCTCCGGTGCCGATGGCCGAGACGGTCTCCGTCAGCCGGGCGATCTCTGCCTTCAGTTCCTGGACCTGGGATTCCAATTCGGCCTGTGCGCCGGACGTCCGCGTTTCGGCACCCGTCTCTGCGCCGACTGCCGCCAGATTCTTCTCCGCCATCTCTCCGCTCCTTGCCATTCCGGGATCACCCTTTGCGCGATTTCAACGCGTCGAGGCCGGATTGGTTCCCATGGAGGGACGACGCAAGTTCAACGGCGGCAGGAAGGCCGGCGACGATCGCCGACCCTGGAGTGAAGCGACCGAATCGCAGCGCCTACTCTTCGCAGCGGAAATCGCCGGCATCGCATTCCACGATGGTTCTCTGACCGTCGTAAAGGCGCTCGCGACGCGACTGTTCCCGTTCAGCCCCCTCGATCCTGCGCCAGCGGTCATCGTCACTGCCGCGCTCCGGTTCCCATTCGCGCCGCTCTCTCTCCCGGTCATGCTCCCAGTCCCGACGTTCCCGCACCTGGCGGCGTTCCCATTCGGGCCGGTCGCGTTCACGCTCGCGATCCCAATCGCGGTCATGCCTCCAACGGTCGCGATCGCGATAGAAATCACGCCCGCGGTAGTTGCGATCCCAATAGCTGTCGAACTCGAAGACGACTGTCGGGATGCCGAGCGGACGATAGTATTCCGGCTCCACATAGACCCGACTGCTGCGATAGGCGGCCTGCACATACCGGCCTGCCACCCATCCCCGCCCGCCGTAGAAGGAAACGTCGCACCAGGGGCTTTCCGACAGGCAGCCGTGGATTTCCACCGATTCGCCGACCGGAATGACCGTTACAGCCGGATAATATGTACTCGGTCCCGAGCGCATATTGACATTGGCAGTCGCAAAACCTTCGGCCGCCGATGCGGCCACGGGCATGAGCAGCAGCGCACAGGCAGCCGCCCGCAGAAACATTTTCTTCACAAATCAACTCCCACATGAGAGGCCGCAGCCCGACTCGCTTCCGGCGTTTGCCGTCGATCGGATCAAATGGGAGCGCTTGTGGACTTTTTATGGCTAAGGAACGCGGCCTTCCGCTGCAGGGGCGGCTCGTCACCAGAATGACGCAAGCCTGAATAAAGCCCCAACGTCCATAGTTAATGCTGCGCTAACGATTTCGATCTAGTTTTAGACACGTGTGTCGTTCCGAACCATCGGAATGCCGTCATGCTTTGCGTTTTAGGATATGTCGTGACAAACCGGTTTCGTGAGTTGGAACGGCCGCAGACGGGGCGGTTGAAGGACGTCGTGCTGATGGCGACCGTCACCGGCTTCGAGAGCCTTCGGATTCCAAGCCGGTCCGACATGAAGCAGTTTGCCGAACTGTTCGAGCCGCTCTTCCTCGGCTCCAGCAACGAGGCCCGCCGGCAGGCGGCGGCGGCGCTATCCCAATGCCCCCACGTGCCGGAGCCGGTGGCCCTGCTGATCGGCAGCATGCCCATTTCGATCGCCGCCGCCTTCCTCGCCCGTGCGACAGCGATTTCGGACGGCGTGCTCATTTCCATCATTCGCCAACAGGGGCCGGGCCACGCGAACGCCATTGCCCGTCGGGAGAACCTTTCGCCTTCGGTGATCGACGTGCTCGTCGAACATCATCAGTCCGCTCCCCTCCCCGCACGGCTTCACGACGGCGCCAGTCGCCCGGTGGCGAGCGATCCGCAGACGGCTGCCGCAGCCGTCGATCGCGAAGAAAAGCTGCGCGCGGAAATCAAGGCGCTGGCGCGCGTCGGAACACAGGAGAAGAACGGCACACTGCCGATCCAACCCATCAGCGAGCTGCATTGCGCGCTGCTCGTCCGTTTTGCGCGCAATGGCGAAACGACGCGCTTCTCCACGGCCCTGGCAGACTCGCTCGGAGCAAGCCGCGCACTCACCGACCGTATATTGCTCGATGTTTCCGGCCAGCAACTCGCCGCGACGCTCGCAGCTCTCGCCTTCCCGGCGGACGAGGAAAGCCGCGTGCTCGAGGGGCTCTATCCCCACCTTTCCGAAAGAATCGGCGGCGGCAACCGCGCCGAAGCACTGATCCGAAGTCTCGACCGGCAGGCGAGCGGCGAACGGGTGGCGTCCTGGCTTCGCGCCGATGCAAATGGGGCGAAGCCCTCCCGGCATGAGAGCCTGCTTGCGGAAAATCGAGCCGCAGACCCGCGCCGGCACGAGGCGCAAACGGTTGCGCGTCAAAGCAAGGCCGTCGAACCAAAGCGGGGCTTCGGCCAGCACTAGATCACGATGATTTTAGCTAGGTCGGGTCGACCTAAAATCATGAACGTGATCGATTCTAATGGGATGCTGTGCTCGTCACAGGGATCCAGCCAGACCAGGTCCTTCGGCTGAAAGAACGCTTCCCGCGCCGCAGACGCGGCGCTGCCCTCATCTCTGTGACAAGCACAGAGATGAGGGCGAGGAGAAGCGCCATCATCCATCTCGCAGCAGCCGTCATAAACTCCAGATGAATCTCAACAGGCCTTAGACCAGATCGAACAGGTCGCTGCAGTCGTCGAGTTCCAACTCTACGATCCAGCAGTCCGGGTCGAAGCGGATTTCCGAGGAAAGCGCCCGTTCGACGGCTTCGGCTTCGACGCCCCGCAATCGCACCTCGAAGCGGCGCGACGTATCTCCGTCCTCATCGAAGAAATTCTGCGGCGCCGGCGCGTAAAGCGTCTCGTAGCCCGATCGTCCGCGCTGCCGGATGAAGATCGCGCCGGCGTCCTCCGCTCCCTTGCGCAGCACGGCCGCATACCCGCCGCGTCCAAAGGCGTTCCGCAAAAGCGAGGAGACGAAAATGTGGGACTTCAGGCGCATGCAAAGCTGATACACGCGCCACCGGCGAGATGCAAACGGAGCGACCGACCGCCAGTGGTGCGCAACTGCTCCTCTTGCTCTGGCCGTTAGAGCGCTCCGATTTCCTTAAGCTTCTTGAGAACCTTGGGGTTGGGCTCTCCGGTCTGAGGAAGACGATAGTGTTTTTCGAAGTGACGGATGGCTGCGCGCGTCTGATCGCCGGCAACGCCGTCTACGACGACATCCGCATAGGCGAGATTGCTCAGCCCCTTCTGGATGTTCATCACCATTTCGCTCGACACGGGAACCTCCGTGCGAGGGTCGAGCGCGTTGCCCTTCTCGGCGCTGCGGATGGCAGCGGCAACCGGATCCGCCTCGGCCGGAACAGTCTTCGGGTCGGAATAGGGCCGGTTGGCGGGCGTCGCAACGGCCGGCGGGGAGGCGCCGGCGTTGCGCAGTGCCCGAAGCAGATCGGCACTCGGCGCACCGGTCTCCATACGGCCGGCCTGCTTTTCGAAGCGGAGGATCGCCGCCGAGGTCTTCGGACCGCTTCGGCCGTCCGGCGCTCCTTCGTAGAAGCCGAGCCTTGCCAGTTCCTTCTGGATGTCCGCAACCAGCGTCGAGACCGTGCTACCGTGCGCATCTGCTTCTGGTACGTCCTGCGCCGGAAGCGACGCGTGCCGTTCGTTGGATCCGGCCGTTGCCGCATCGCCTGCTTTCGCGTCCCCCTCCCGCTCTATGACAAAGGTGGTAACATCGCGCTGCTCGACCGGCTCGCCTTTGGCGGCCGCAAGGCGCTCGGCCACTTCGGGACTGACGAGGGGCACGCGGGTACGCAGAAGCGGCGAGGGATGAGTACCGTTCTGGTACCACATGGCGTTTGCGGCGACGAAACTGAAGACGACGGCAAAGATCGCCGACCCGCCGGCGCTCACCGGATGACGCGAAATCAGGCGACCGGTGAGCACGAGGCCACGGCCGACGACAGCGAGTCCGCGCAAGGCAAGACCCGCTCCGCGCCGCGCCGCCCGCTTGCGCTCAGGCTGTTTTCGCTTGCGCGGCGCCATGTCCCCCTTCCCTGCCAATTTCTCCGGTGTGGAGAGCCTCGGACAGCGCCGGCACTCCGGCTTCCCTCTTTCCGTCTGCGTGCTGCTTCAATCGCGGCGGGAACTCCACTGTGACGGGCGCATCCGCGCACTGCCTTTCGGCCGCGCCGGAGGCGTCGCTGGGAATGGTTACGACGATCACGGTACCCTCCCCTTCGGCGCTGCGGATCGAAACGTCGCCGCCATGCAGTTCAGCAAGTCCCTTGACCAGCGACAGGCCGAGACCGGTACCCTCGTAGCGGCGGGTATAGTCATTCTGAATCTGGACGAAAGGTTGGCCGAGCATTTGCAGCTTGTCCGCGGCGATGCCGATTCCGGTGTCGCTGACCGTTAGCTTCAGCATGTTGCCTTCCAGCGCGGCATCCACCGTGACAAGCCCGCCGCGGTCGGTAAACTTGATGGCGTTGCCGATGAGATTGATGAGGATTTGCTGGAAGGCGCGCTGGTCTGCATTGATTTCGCCGACCGAACGGGTAACGCGGCTCGTCAGCCGCACGCCTTTTTCGCGCGCCTGGTGCGACAGCATGGCCTCGCAGGCGGCGATCGCCTCGGCGACACGGAACGGTTCGAGGAGAAGCTCGTAACGGCCCGCTTCGATCTTGCTCATATCGAGCATCGTGTTGACGACCGAGAGAAGATGCGTGCCGGACTGATGGATCAGCGACACGTATTCGCGTTGGCGATCGTTTTCGAGCTTTCCGAAATATTCGCCTGCAAGCACGTCCGAAAAGCCGAGGATGGCATTGAGCGGCGTGCGCAGTTCATGGCTGACGGCGGCAAGGAACCGCGTTTTGGCATCGTTGGCCGACTCGGCATGTGCTGCCTTGGCCGCCGCCTCTGCCTGCAAACGCGCCTCTTCGGAGACATCGCGAGACTGGGCGACAATCGCAAGGAGATTTCCTTCAGCGTCTCGAAGCGGCGTCATCTCGCAGTAGATATGTGCGAATTGAGGGCCATCCGCCGACGTCCGTTCGAGACGGATGTCCACGGCAGAACGCTCGCTGTCCAGGCGCAGCGAATCGATCGCTCTCAGGAAGGCGATGCGATCCGACACATGGATCTGCTCGATGAAGCCGCGCCCATGCGGATCGCGCATCAGTTTCAGATACTCACTCGCATCGCGCCCGTGGACAGACAGGACGTGGCCCCGGGTATCGTGGACGGTCACCAAACCCGCAAAGAGATCATAGGCCGCATTGAGATCGGGCAGTTCCGGTGCAGGCGCGAATTCCACCTCGCCGTCCGTCGGGAATTCTCGGCCGCCGGCAATGGCTGCAGCCGCGGCCAACAGGGACGCCGAGGCCCAAAGCGCCGCTCCCGCCGGCAGGGCGGCGGATACGGGCAATGCCAGCGTCAGCGCGAGAGGGACGATCGGCAGCGCGGTCAAGGATACGGCAGCGACGGCACGCAGGCGTCTGAAGTCGTGACGCGCAATAGCTGAGCCCAGGCCGCCGCGCGGCAGCCAAGGTGCGGCCGCTTCATCCACGAGGGATGTCCATCTGCCAGCCATGTCACGCAATAAATTCACGCCTTGCCCTGCCGAATTTGTCGTTCTTGCGAGGCATTTCCGGACCGTTCCGCGTCGTCGCGGACGACCGCCTCGTGATGACCCGAATCTCGCACCCCCGACTTAATGAAAGAATAAACGGCCGCTCTCCGGGGGCGCCCCGGGCGGCCGAAAATTCCCGATTTGAGGCAATCCGCGCGAGCATCGTCAGATGTGGTTAACGGTGCGTAAGCAGCGGATTTTCGTGGATTTTTCGGTTCGCGTTAACGATTTGGGCAGGCATCGCCACTACCCGGCGCCGGGAACGCGGGGCTTGAGGCCGAGACCCCCGCCACGAGCGTTAACGACGATCGCTAAAATGCAGGGAAAAGCGGCTGCACGAATATGCCAGTCATGAATTTCAATAAAATTTGAAGCAAATACCGTTGTTTCTGGAAAAGTGGCCTTGTGATTCCCGCGCTAGTTTCGAAGCGTAAACACCACGGCCGCAGCCGAAGGCAAAAGAGGATGGCGCAAGATGTGGTTTCTCGTTAAGGCGACGTTCTGGTTCTCGCTGGTGCTGGTGCTGCTGCCGTTTCTCGATCCGTCGAGCAGCGAGAAGCTCGAGCATGGCCCGAAGATGGAGATCGGCGGCACCTTCTCTGCCGCGAACGAAGCCATCCAATACATAAGCGCCATCTGCGTAGAGAAGCCGGACGTCTGCGAAAAGGGTGCGGAGACTTTCGTCGCCCTCGGACATCGCGCGCGCGAAGGCGCTCGGATCGCCTATGAGTTTCTCAACACCCAGTTCGCGGAAGGCGATGCCGCCGCTCCCGACGTCAAGGTCATGACCGGTACCGTCACACCGGCAGAAAGTGTCCCTTCGGCGGAGGCGACGGAGAAGGCCGAACCGGCCTTCAAGCGTATGCCGGTTCCGGAACACCGCCTCGATCCCGGTCCGGCTTCCGGGAAGTAACTCCTGCCGCGACGAAGGCAGACCGATCGTTCGGGCGTGGCAGCGCGGGGAAACGCGATTGCCTGTTCTCTTTGCGGCCCGCGTCTCCTATATGAAGGTGAGATAACGATGCGCCCGAAAGGCGGTTGAAGCAGTCGCCTTTCACGCGGACTGCGCTACGCAGCGGGCGCCGAAAGCCGGACATAGCATGACTTCACTTGACCAGATCATCGACGACTTTGCATTTCTCGACGAATGGGAAGATCGCTACCGCTATGTGATCGAACTTGGCAAAAACCTGCCCGAGATGCCGGAAGTCTCGAGGACGAGCGAGAATAAGGTTCAAGGCTGTGCCAGCCAGGTCTGGCTCGTGACCCATGCGACCGGCGATGCTGAAGACCCGCTCCTCACCTTCGAGGGAGAATCGGATGCGCATATCGTGCGCGGCCTCGTGGCGATCGTCCTCGCGATCTTCTCCGGTAAGCGTGCTTCGGAAATTACCAGAATCGACGCTCTCGACATCTTCGGCAAGATCGGCCTCATCGAACATCTTTCCTCGCAACGCGCGAACGGCCTGCGCTCGATGATCCGGCGTATCAAGAGCGAAGCCGAAGGGCGCCTGCCCGCCTGACTGGCAAAGAGTTAGAGCACTTCGAGGAAAGGTGCGTAACGGTTTTCCGTCCGGAAGTGCGTAGCCTCGAAGGGTTAGAGTGTGTCAGTGTTTCAATGAAATACTGAACGTCGAAAAAAAAGCCGGCCTGAACCGGCCGGCTTTTATGACACAACTCAGGTGTTCGCTTGCGCGTTCCCGACGGCCCAGTGGGGCCGCCCGGATCACTTGCCGCGACGCTTCCGACGCTGTCCGAGACCCATTTCCTTGGCGAGCCGCGAGCGCGCTTCCGCGTAGGCCGGTGCGACCATCGGATAATCCGCAGGCAAATCCCACTTGTCGCGGTATTCTTCCGGCGAAAGGTTGTGGTGCGTCATCAGATGCCGCTTCAACGACT
Organism: Sinorhizobium meliloti; assembly: GCF_017876815.1. NCBI lineage: Bacteria > Pseudomonadati > Pseudomonadota > Alphaproteobacteria > Hyphomicrobiales > Rhizobiaceae > Ensifer > Ensifer meliloti. The sequence goes on from NZ_JAGIOS010000001.1 coordinate 189,698, forward strand.
TGAAGGTGCCGCCGCATTCGAGACATGTGATCTGGTCGTCCTGCACCGACTTTCGGACCGAAACCGCAGGCTTCGGCTTTTCCACCGGGACGACCACCGGCGCAGGAGCCGTGGTGTTGTTGAGAGCCGAATGCACGTCGGCTATGAGCGTCGGCAGCTCGGCAACCGGAACCACGTGGTTGCTTACATAGGCGGCAACGATCTCCGCCGTAAGCTCAACCAGGAGTTCATTGCTCGTACCGAGCGAAGTCTCTGTCATTTCTTTCTCCTATCGGAATCCAGCGACGAAACCTGAAACAGAGTTTCAGGGGGAGGATGTACAAAATGCCGTCGATTAGCGCTTGCCGCCTCGGAACCGACCGCTATCTCGCGATGGAGACTGCGGTTCTGCCGCGACATCAAGGCTCGAATTGCGAGAGGGAAGATCCGTCACCAAGGCGCCAAAGCGGCCGACACCTCAAAGCAACGGACAAGCATCACAACTCAGGCTGGAATTTCAGTTCAAAGTATTTTCCACAACGACACTTTGCATTTACTGCATTAACACTGATCCGCCAAAAGTCCAAACATAAATTTAACGGCATGCAGCAACTTTATTCCGAGTTGCTAAAATTGTCACGCTCGGCAAAATTGTCCTCAAATACAGAGTCAGAAATGCTGCCGGTCAATGCCGGCGCGCCTCTTCCTTATGGGGAAGCTGATCTATCACGGATCGTTTTGACATCCTGTAGCCCGCTTGATGCGCGGCTTTTGCCAATAAATGGGCCGAGATCGGTGCCGTCAGCACGAAGAAGACAAATCCCGCAAGTGCGCGCACGAAGACGGCGGCGTCCAGCGAATGCAGCCCGGCCGCAAAGAGCAGCAGACCCGAACCGACGGTACCGGCTTTCGAGGCCGCGTGCATGCGGGTGTAAAGGTCGGGGAAGCGGACGAGGCCAACCGCGGCAAGCAGCGAGAAGCAGGCGCCGACAACCATGATCAGCGCAACGACGTAGGCAATGATTTGTAGAGCCATCAACGCGCTCCCTTGCGTTTGCGGCGCCCGGCCTGGCTCGGGCGCGGCTTTGCCTGAGGGATCTCCGTTGTGCCTGGCGTCCTGCGCTCCGGCGAGAGGCCGCGCGCCAGGATGAAGCGGGCGAAAGCGACAGTTGCAAGAAAGCCGACGAGCCCGAGGGCGATCGCGATATCGATGTAGAGATAGAATCCGGTCCTTACGGCGATCACCGCGATCAGGCCGATCGCAATCGCCACCAGCATATCGAGGCCCAGCACCCGGTCCGGAAGCGTCGGCCCGCGAATGATGCGCAGCACCGTCAACAGCAGCGCGAGCGAGAGAAGCACGAGCGCCACGCCGGAGGCCGCGCTCAGGACTGCAGCGGGCGTCATCGTTCGAAGGCCTCCCGAATTCGACGTTCGAAGCCGCCGGCGATGTCTCGCCGTAGCGCTCCCGGATCGGCGCAATCGAGCGCATGGACGTAGAGGGTGTTGCGATCGTCGGAGACATCCACCGACAGCGTACCCGGCGTAAGTGTGATCAGATTGGCGAGCAGCGTTATCTCGAAGTCGCTCCTGAGCGCGAGCGGATAGGCAAAAATGCCGGGCTTCAGCGCCATGTTCGAGCGGAGAACCAGAACCGCGACCTTCGTTGCGGAAATGGCGAGCTCCTTGAAAAACAACGATGCGAGCAACAGGAGCCGCAACGGTCTCAGCGGGTAAGCCACGGGGCGCAGCTCACGCCGGATCAACCAGAGCGACAAGGCGCCGGCTGCGAAGCCCAGCAGGAGGTTCGCGGGCGTGAAGCTGGCGCTGATTGCCCCCCAGATGAGCGTAAAGACCAGGTTGGTCAGCAGGAATTTCATTGCGGACCTCCTGCGGGAAAGACTGAATTCAGGTAAGCGGACGGCTCTGCAAGACCGGCGGCGGCGCTCTGGATCATCGCGAGCAGCGGTTCGGGATAGAGGCCGAGCGCAAGCGCCAGAAGCGTAAGCGCTGCAAGCGGACCCAGGGCCGCCGCGGACAGGCGGGCGGGGCCGTCCGCCGCCTCGGGGATTGCGCTGTCTCGCCAATAGGCCAGGAGGAAAAGGCGGCCGGTGGCAATCATGGTGAAGAAGCCGACGAGAAGGAGCGCGGCGGCAAGCCACCAGGCGCCGATATCGATGGCCGCCTTCACCAGCATGACCTTCGGCCAGAAGCCGGAAAAGGGCGGCAGGCCCGAAACGGCGAAGCACAGCATCAAGGTCAGCGCCGCAAACCCCGCATGCTTGCGGTAAAGACCCGCGAGCGTTGCGATCGAGCTGTCTGCACCGAGGCGCATGGCGATCCCAGAGGCGAAATAAAGGCCCGTCATCACCAGCATCGAATGAAGCGCGTAGAAAATCGCGCCGCCAATGCCGCCCGGTCCGCCGATGGCTATGCCTGCGAGCATCGAGCCGATGCCCGAAACGACGAGGTATCCGAGAATGCGACGAAAATCCGTTTGCGCGAGCGCGCCGAGAACGCCGACCATCATCGTCAGCGCACCGACGAGCGCCAGGACGAAGCTCAATTCCTCCCTCTCGATCGGGAAGAGCATGACCGTCACCCGGATCAACGCATAAATACCGACCTTGGTGAGCAGGCCGGCAAAGAGCGCCGACACGACGACGCGAGGGGTATGATAGGAAGCAGGCAGCCAGAAGTTCAAAGGAAACGCGGCCGCCTTCATGCCGAAGGCAAGAACATAGAGTCCGACCAAAGTCATCAACGGCGCATTGACCCGCAGTTCGTCGGCCTTGCGCGCGATGTCGGCCATGTTGAGCGTGCCGAACACGGCGTAGAGGAAGCCGGTGGCGACGAGGAACAGCGTCGTTGCGACTAGGTTCAAAAAGCCGTACTTCACCGTCCCGTCGATCTGCCCGCGCTCGGAGCCGAGGACCAGTAGCCCGAAGGACGAAATCAGCAGGACCTCGAACCAGACATAGAGGTTGAAGATATCCCCCGTGAGGAAGGCTCCCGAAACGCCGGCCATCAGCAGCATCAGCAGCGGATAGAAACCATAGCGCCGGCCGCTGTCGTTGATATCGGCCAGCGAAAAGATGCCGGCGGCAAGAGCGACCAAGGCCGCCACCAGGGCAAAGAGCGCACCGGTCAGGTCGACCGTGAAGGCGATACCGAACGGCGGCAGCCAGCGACCCATCACCATGGTCGTCGGCCCATTTCTTGCGACGTGATCGAGCAGCGCCACGTCGATCAGCACCAGCACGGCCAGGCTCGCAAGCGCTATTGCGGGCTGGAGGCCGGCCCAGCGACGAAGCATCACGAGGAGCGCACCGACGGCCAGACACCAGGCGACGGGCAGAACGACGAGCCATTCGACGGCCGGCGCCGGGGCCAGCATCAGGGCTGCGGAAAGGTCGACGGGGACGGGGGTGGAAACGGCCATGGTGCGTCAGTATCCCAGCGGCGGTGCCGGCTCGTTCACCGGTTCCGCAACACGCATCTCGTCCGTGTTGTCTGTCGCGAGGTCTTCATAGGCGCGCCAGGCGAGAACGAGGAGAAAGGCGAAGAAGGAGAAGGAAATCACGATGGCGGTCAGGATGAGCGCCTGCGGCAAGGCATTGGCCGCCGGACCGGAAAGCACATCGGAGCCCTCCGCTATGACCGGCGGTACGTCGCGCGTCAGACGGCCGCCGGTGAAGATCAGAAGGTTCACCGCATTTCCCAGGATCGCCACGCCCAGGAGGACGCGGATGATGGATTTCGACAGAAGCAAGTAAATGGCGACGGTGAAGAAGAAAGTGACCAGCAGCGAAAACCAGGTCTCCATCAGGCCCCCCCTCTTTCTTCAAGCGACAGCGCGATCGAACTGATGGCACCGACGACGACCAGGTAGACCCCCGTATCGAACAGCATGACGGTGGAGAGCGGAACCTCGACGCCGAGAAAGGAGGGATATATCCAAAGCCCGGTCATGAACGGCACCCGCGCGAAAAGTGACACCAGTCCGGCCACGGTCGCGGCGAAAAGGCCGGCGCCGGCGATAGCCATGGGATGGAAGAATATCGCCCGCCGCACCGTCTCCACGCCATGGGCGATGCCGTAGATCGCCAGCGCCGAAACGGCGATCAACCCGCCTATGAAGCCGCCTCCGGGCTCGTTGTGGCCGCGCAGCAGCACGAAGATCGAAAAGAGCATCATCAATCCGGCGAGGAAGGGCGCAACGGTCCGAAAAATGATCGACTTCATACCGGCTCCTTCGTGTTCGCATCAGCGGCCGCGATCTCGCGCGTTTCGCCGCGTCTCAACGATCCCGCCCGCAACCGCACGAGGGAAAGGATGGACAGGCCCGCAACCAGCACGACGGCAATTTCGCCAAGCGTATCCGTGCCTCGGAAGTCGACGATGATGACGTTGACCACGTTCGCGCCGTGCGCGATCGATTTCGAATAGAGGTTGAAGAAGTCCGTCAGCGTCGCATCGAACGGCACGCCGGTAACCCGGAGAAGGAAAAGGCCGAATCCGATTCCGCAGGCGAGCGCGATCGTGAAGTCGGGAAGCTTCTGCCTGAGTGGTCGGTGATCCGAAGGAGACAGCCGCAGCCGGGTCATCACCAGTGCCAGCACGACGACGGACAGCGTCTCTATCATGAACTGGGTGAAGGCGAGATCCGGAGCGCCGTAAAGCAGGAAGAGCATCGCGACGGCGAAGCCCTGAATTCCGAGCGAGACGATCGCCGTCAGCCGGTCCGCGGCCAGCACCACGGCGAAGAGGCCAAGCACGGCGATCGCCATGATCGCGAATTCGTGCAGCGGAACGTCGCCCGGAAAGAAAGGTGCGCGCGGGAATTCGCCGTAGCGCAGCGGCAATGCGAGCATGACGGCGGCGACGAGCAGGAAGGTCACGGTCATGTAGTTATCGAGACGGCCGCCCTGCAATCGGCGGGTCGCGGCGACCGCAAACCGCACGAGGCCGCGTATGAACTGGTCGAAGCCTCGATCCGGTCCCCAGCCGATATCGGCAAGGATCACCGCCATGGCTGCGCGCAGCCGCGTCAGATTGAGGAACAGAACGACGCCGACCGCCAGCGTCACGACGGAGAGCAACAGCGGCACGCCGATATGCGGTGCGAGAGAAATCGTCACGGTTCTCGGTTCGCCGGCAACGGCCGAGGCCATGGGCGAGGTCACGAACCGATGAACAAGGCCCGACATCAGCGCGATGGAAAGGCCCTTCGCAGCCAGGATTGCCGGGCCGATCCAGAGGAGCACCGGTGCCTCGTGGGCATGCCTCGGCGTATCGACCTTCGGGCCCAGAAACGGTTTTAGAGCGATCGCGAAGCCGACGGCGAACATCAGGCCGTTGCCGAGGATGGTCAATGCCGCGAAGACCATGGACCGGCGGTCGAAACCGGAGAGTGCGGCGTAGATTTCCTCTTTTGCAAGGAACCCGAAAAAGGGCGGCAGGCCGCCCATCGACAGGGCCGCCGCAAGAGCTATGGCGAAGGTCAGAGGCATCGCCCTGCGCAGGCCGCCGAGCTTCGTCAGATCGCGCGTACCGGTTTCATGATCGATGATGCCGGCCACCATGAACAGCGCCCCCTTGAACAGGGCATGCGCCACCAAGTAAAGCACTGCGGCTTCGATGGCGTAGGGCAGGCCGAGGCCCGTCAGCATGACCAGAAGACCGAGCGACGACATGGTCGTATAGGCCAGCATCATCTTCAGGTCCGTCTGGCGCACTGCCAGGGCGGCTCCGGCGACGAGCGTCGTCACGCCGAAGAGCGGCAGCAGAACCTGCCACTCCGTCGTACCGCCGAGCACCGGGTTGAGCCGCATCAGAAGATAGACCCCCGCCTTCACCATCGTCGCCGAGTGCAGATAGGCCGAAACGGGCGTCGGCGCTTCCATGGCGTTCGGCAGCCAGAAGTGAAACGGAAACTGTGCCGACTTGGTGAATGCGCCGCCGAGGACGAGGAGCAGCGCCGCGAGATAGAAAGGGCTTTGCTTCAGTTCGTCGCCGAAGGACAGGAGCAGCGAAAATTGCGTGACGCCGCTGACGTTCCACAGGATGAGGAGCCCGGCGAGCAAGGCAAGCCCGCCTCCCCCCGTCACGACCAGGGCCTGCAAAGCCGCGCGGCGCGCCGCCTCGCGGGTGTGATCGAAGCCGATCAGCAGGAACGAAGTGATCGACGTCAGCTCCCAGAAGACGAAGAGCATCAGGAAGCTGTCCGAGACGACGAGCCCCTGCATCGAGCCCATGAACATCAGGATGAACGAAAAGAAGCGGCCCTGGTCGGGATGCCCCTTCAGATATCCGCCCGAATAGAGGACGATCAGTGTCCCGATGCCCGAAATCAGAAGCGCGAAGGTCAGTGACAGGCCGTCGATCAGCCAGGAGAAGCTGACGTTGAAGGACGGTATCCAGATATAGCCGCCGGTAACGATCTCGCCAGCGGCGACTTCCGGAATGAAACCTGCGAGATGCATGAAGATGGCGAGTGGCGCAAGCGCCAGCAGCCAGGCGGCATTCCCGCCGAGAAGCCGGGTCAGGGCCGGTGCGACGGCGGCCGCGGCAAAGGGAAGACCGAGGGCCAGGAATGTCAGGGCCGCGGCATCCATCGTATCGACACGCTCCTTCTCATTGATCTTTCAGTCAAGCTTTAACCGGACATAGAAGAAGGGCGGGCCTGCCTCAAGGGAAATCGGCCGCGGTGTGAGGTTATGCCACGTTTATACTATGTAGAGGGCAGCGGCTTCGCCCCGACCCTGATCAGGATCCTGTCCAGGACGCGGAGCTCCCGGCATTGACCCCCATTTGTGCCCGAGCGGATGCCATCCTATATATTCGCTGCAATCGAAAGGAGCGCAGCCATGTCCGAAAACCGGATGCCGAAGATTACGAAGACGAACGAGGAGTGGCGGGCAGCGCTGACGCCCGAGCAGTACCGCGTCACACGCGAGCATGGCACCGAACGTCCCTTCACCGGCCCCTTCCTCGACAATAAAAGGCATGGCACCTACAAATGCGTCTGTTGCGGCCGCGCGCTGTTCCGCTCGGACACCAAGTTCGATTCCGGCTGCGGCTGGCCCAGTTATTTCGCCCCGGTCGATCCGGACGCGATCGCTGAATATGTGGACCGCTCGCACCTCATGGTCAGGACGGAGATTCGCTGTGCCGATTGTGACGCCCATCTCGGCCATGTCTTCCCCGACGGGCCGCCTCCGACGGGCCTGCGCTATTGCCTCAACGGCACCGCGATGACATTCGAGGAAGATTGACCATAAGGGACTGTTCCGGCGGCACTTTCCAGCATGCGTGTTGTCTATCGCATGCCCTTAAACCCGGAACGATTTGAAGATAAGATGATGCAGCAGTTCAAAGCCGTTGCGACGGCCCTCGCGCGTGCAGGAAGAAAACGCGCGGTGCGTTGAGAAGAACCGGCAGGTCGAACGAAGCCGAGAGGACGCCACGCATGCGCCGTGCCTTTATCGCATCTCTGCTCCTCGTGACGCTTGCCTCGCCCTCTGTCGCCGAGGACGACTGGCACCCTTACGCCAATCCCCGCTTCGGCTACACGGTCGACATCCCGCCCGGATTCGAGATGGGCCTTGAGGCCGATAACGGCGACGGCGTCAGATTTCATGCCGATGACAATGGCGCGACGCTCATGGTGTTCGGCACTCATCCGCCGGATGGCGACTTCGAAACCGACGTCGCCGAAAGGATCGGCTACGAGAAGCAGGCCGACTGGCGAATCATCTTTTCGCGCGTCACGCCCGCCTGGGCAAGCTTTTCCGGCGCGCGCGAGAGCGACGTTTTCTATACGCGGGCGATTGCGCTCTGCGACGGCAGCGCCGCCTATTTCAGGCTGCAATATCGGAAGAGCAACCTGACCAGTTTCGATGGCGTCATCTCGCGCATGGCCTCGGCACTCAGGCCGTCGGAAGAATGTCAGCCTGCAGCAGACTGAAGCTGCAGCTTTGAATCTGGCTAAGGCCTGTTGAGATTCGGGATACCCGCCGCAGCCTGTTGATTACCTCATCCCTGTGCTCGTCACAGGGATCCAGCCAGACCAAGTCCTTGGGCTGAAAGAACGCTTCCCGCGCCGCAGACGCGGCGCTGCTCTCATCTCTGTGACAAGCACAGAGATGAGGAAGAGGAGAGATTGCAATCCGGTGATAGGCTTCCTGGGCCAGCCAGAGCCAGGTCATCCGCGCCGACAGCTCGACCCGACCTAAAAACATCGTGATCTAAGATACAGCGGCGCTGCTGATGCAGGTCAAGACTGCGGAATAGTGCACAGCCGCTCCCGTGACGACGAAGCCGTGCCAGATGGCGTTCTGGAAGCGAAGACGCTCCCAGACATGGAAGATGACCCCGACCGAATAGATGACGCCACCGATGACGATCAGGGTGAGCGTCGTCGCGCTCAAGGCGGTAAAGAGGGATTTCGCGGCGAGCAGCCCGCTCCAGCCCATTGCGAGATAAAGCAGGATCGCCAGCCGATCGAAGCGCCCGGGCAGGAGGCACTTCATGGCGATGCCGGCGGCTGCGATAAGCCAGATGGCGACCAGCATCGAGAAGAGGAACGGATCATCCCAGCCGCGCTGCAGGAAAGGCGTGTAGGTTGCAGCGATCAGCACGAAGATCCCGGAGTGGTCCAGCCGACGCAGGAACCACTTTGCCCGGCCGACCGGAAAGAGGTTGTAGACGAATGAAATCGACAAGGCGGCGATGAGCCCGCCGCCATAGATCGAAGCCGCGGCCAATTGCCCGGACGTGCTCCAGACGGTGGCGTAAAAGATCAGGGCGGTAACACCGACGAGCGCCGCCGAAAGGCCGATCCCGTGGACAATTGCGTCGGCGATCATCTCCGATCGGTCGTAGTCCCATTTGACGCCGGCAACCTTCACGCGGCCCCTCCCGCTCCGCTCCCGATATCCGTCTGCAGCCTGCAGCAGCAACGAAATACCTCATGACCGATTACAGCGGATTCGAACAGTTCGAAACGCCGCACAGGATCACCATGGTTTCGGTTCATCCTGCCACAGAGCAGCGACACGGCAAAGCACCAGGATCGGGCGAAAGGATCAACTTTTGCAACGCATTACAACAAATACCGCACCTTGCGCGGGAGCGTGCAGCAAACGGCTTTCGCTGAAGCAGATGGGAGCTTTGGGTGGTTATCTCCCCCCGGTCGCGATCTCGGCGGCGCAGGTCTGACAGAGCGGCGCATGCGGCACGGCGCGCAACCTTTCCGGGGATATGGCGTCGCCGCAACGGACGCAAATGCCGAAGGTTCCTGCTTCGATGCGGTTGAGCGCAGCGTCGATCGCGCGAATTTCGCCCTGGCCCGCCAATCCGAGTCCTTCCAGGACCTCGTCGCTCTCCCGTTCCGTTACGCGATCCGGCACATCGGCATTCATCGGCTGCTCGAGGTCTTCCTCTATCTGCACCAGCCGGCCATGAAGTTCGCGTTTGCGGCGCAAAAGCTGTTCGCGAAAGTCGTCAAGCGCATACTTATCCATTGCGTGACTCCTTCGGATCGCGGCGCAGGCGGCCTGCACCGCTCCCTTCTATTCCCAGTATTACCGGTCGACGAGAACCGCGCAGGGGCAATGGCTGACGACACGGCTGGCGGTCGACCCGATGAAATAATCGATCAGCCCCGGGCGGTGGGACGCGATGATCACCAGGTCGGCATTCTCTTCCTCGGCGAGGGCGTTGATGCTGCCGGCAGCTCCGCCGGTGCGGATTTCGACGCGCCCGTTGATGCCATGCTTGGTCTTCAGCGCTTCCAGGGTCTTGACCGCGTGCTTGCGCGATTCCTCGATCATCTCCAGCGGAAAATCGACGATCATGTAACCTTGTGCATAGGCGTTGAGATCCTCGACGACGTTGAGCAGAATAATCTCTCCCCCCTCATCGATCAGTTTCTCGGCGATGCCAAGGACGGACTCGCCGTGCTCCAGCTGATCCATGGCGATCGGCACGATGATCTTCTTGTACATGCTGCTGCGTCCTTTTCCTATGTTACCACGTCGCGCGCCGAATGCGACGCTGATCCCTCAGCTTGGCCGGTCATCCGGCCCCACCTCCCGTCACAGACGGAAACCACATCACGCACCCCGTCCTGCGCCGGACCGACATCGAACGGTGGCGGCTGTACGGGCCTTGACTTGGATCAAAGTGACCGCCCCTCTGCTCCCACCGTTAAAGGTAGCGCGGCCGTGACGACTGTCAACGTTCATCGAACACAACATCAAGTAATATAAGAGCTTTCGCGAACCTGTTCACGTGCTCATATTGAATTGGGCAGCAGATCACAGTCTCGGGCGTCGCCCTCCCGCTGTCCGAAAAGGCGAATAGGATGAAGGACACCTCACAACCGAAGCCGCAGGCCAGCGTTCCCGCCGATCACGCGACGGCGATGCCCGCTTATGTCGATCGGTCGCATCTTGTCGTCAGCGACCTGGAGACGGTCTCGTCCTGGTACCAGCGGATAATCGGTCTGTCGCCGATCGAGGCGAACATAAGCGGCGTGACGCTCGGCGTCGCCGGAAGACCGCTCCTGACGTTGACGAGCGACGGCAATGCCGTAAGGGCTCCGCGAAACGCACCCGGTCTCTTCCATCACGCATTTCTGGTTCCGGACCGCACCGAGCTCGGACGCTGGCTCGTGCATGCCGCCGAGAGCGGGGTGCAGTTGCAGGGAGCCTCCGATCACCTCGTCAGCGAAGCGATCTACCTCGCCGATCCGGAGGGTAACGGAATCGAGATCTACCGCGATCGACCGCGCGAGGAATGGAACTACGGAGCGGACGGCATGGTGGCAATGAACACGCTGCCGCTCGATTTGCAGGCACTCTACGAGGAGGTGCCGAAAAACGGCTGGGACGGCCTGCCGGCCGGCACCACGATCGGTCACATTCACCTTCAGGTCTCGGATATCCCGCAGGCGGACGCTTTTTTCCGCGATGCCCTGGGGCTCGACCTCATGGCGCGTTATCCTGGAGCCAGCTTCTTCGCGACGGGCAAGTACCATCACCACGTGGCGGCCAATATCTGGAATTCGCGCGGGGCGCCGAAACGTCAGGGCAACATGACCGGTCTCGCCGACTATACGATCCGCTTCCGGGAGCCGGCGGCCCTCGCCGCCGCGATCCGGAAGCTCGACGCGCTAGAAATAGCCGTGGACAGGCAGGGCGACGCGCATAGCCTCACCGACCCGTGGGGCATCGGCCTCAAACTCGCCGCCTAGACGGCTCGGCAGCCCTTTCCGCTTGATCGCCGCGCTGGTGCCCTCTATCTCATTGTCTCCCCCATACGGCGCCGCACGTCTCGTCAGACGCGAGGTTGCTGTAGCGCTTTAATCTGCTGCGTGTTCTCCCCTTGAATCGGTAGGATTCCAGAAGACATGCAGCAGGACCGATCCCGGAGACATACCTTGTCCGTATTCAAGAACCTGCCCGCCGCGCCCGTCGCCCCGAAAAAGCCGGTAACGGATACCCGCCACGGCATGACCCGCACCGACGATTACGCCTGGTTGAGGGCCGAAAACTGGCAGGCCATGTTCAAGGATCCGTCGATCCTGGATCCCGAGATCCGCCGCCATCTGGAGGCGGAGAATACCTATATGAACGCCGCGATGGCGGACACGAAGGACCTGCAGAAGACGCTGTTTGCCGAAATGCGCGGCCGGATCAAGGAAGACGATTCATCGGTTCCGATGAAGGATGGCCCTTTTGCCTATGGGACGTCTTACGTCACCGGCGGCGAGCATCCGCGCTATTTCCGTATCCCCCGCGAGGGTGCAGCGGGCGACGAGACGATCCGCCGGGTGCTGCTCGACGGCGACAGGGAGGCTGAAGGAAAAACCTATTTCCGTATCGCCGGACTTGACCATTCGAGCGATCATTCACGCGGAATCTGGGGGTACGACGACAAGGGCTCGGAATATTTCACGCTGAAGGTGCGCGACCTTTCGACCGGCGAGGACCTCGAGGACCTGCTCGAAAATACGGGTGGCGGCGGCGCCTGGGCGCCGGACGGCAAGAGCTTCTTCTATACCGTGCTCGACGAGAACCACCGGCCATCGAAGATCTTCCACCACGTCATCGGCACGCCGCAGTCGGAAGACCGGCTGGTTTATGAGGAGCCCGATGCCGGCTTCTTCATGTCCGTCGGCGGTTCGCTCCTCGATGATTTCATCTATATCGACATACATGACCACGAGACGAGCGAATACCGGCTCATCCCGACCAGGGACCTTGCCGCGGAGCCAAGGATCGTGGCGGTGCGCGTAACCGGCCTTGAATATTCCATGACCGAGGGCGGCGACGTCTTCTACATTCTCACCAATGCCGACGGCGCCAAGGATTTCAAGATCATGGAAGCGCCGGTGGAAGCGCCGCAGAAGGAAAACTGGCGCGAGGTCGTGCCGCACAAGCCGGGAACCCTGATCCTCAGCCATATGGCCTATGCCCGCCATCTGGTCTGGCTGCAGCGCCGCAACGGCCTGCCGGAAATCGTCATCCGCGACCGCCGAACCGGCGAGGAACACGCCATCGCATTCGCCGAGGAGGCCTATTCTCTGGGGCTTGCCGGTGCGGCCGAATACGGCACCGACATCATCCGTTTCTCCTATTCGTCGATGACGACGCCTTCGCAGCTTTTCGACTACGACATGCAGACGCGCAAGCGCACGCTGCTCAAGACGCAGGAAGTCCCCTCCGGCCACGATCCGGACGACTATGTGACCCGCCGGGTCTTCGCTCCGGCGCACGATGGCGAGCAGGTGCCGGTCACCCTGCTCTATCGCAAGGACACACCGCTCGACGGATCCGCCCCGTGCCTGCTCTACGGCTACGGTGCCTATGGCATCACCATTCCCGCCAGCTTCAACACCAATTGCCTGTCGCTCGTCGACCGCGGCTTCGTCTACGCGATCGCCCATATCCGCGGCGGCAAGGACAAGGGGTTCCACTGGTACGAAGACGGCAAGATGGCGAAGAAGACCAATACGTTCAAAGACTTCATCGCAGCCGCCGACTATTTGAATCAGGAAAAGTTCACTTCCTACGCGAACATCGTCGCCGAGGGCGGCTCGGCCGGAGGCATGCTGATGGGCGCCATCGCCAATATGGCGCCTGAGAAGTTCCGCGGCATCATCGCCGCGGTGCCCTTCGTCGACGTGCTCAGCACGATGCTGGACGACACGCTGCCGCTGACACCCCCGGAATGGCCTGAATGGGGCAATCCGATCGACAGCCCGGAGTTCTACGACATCATCGCGAGCTACTCGCCCTACGACAATGTCGGTGCCAGGCCGTATCCCGCCATTCTGGCGCTCGGAGGCCTGACCGATCCGCGCGTCACCTATTGGGAACCGGCGAAATGGGTGGCAAAGCTGCGCGAGGAGACGACCGGCAGCGAACCCATCCTGCTCAAGACCAACATGGACGCGGGCCACGGCGGCGCTTCCGGCCGCTTTCAGCGGCTGGAGGAGATCGCCTTCGAATATGCCTTCGCCATCAAGGTCGCAGGCAGGATGTAAGGGGCGGAGCCGGTGCCGGTCTATGTAGCACTGCTCAGGGCCGTCAATGTGGGCGGCACCGGCAAGCTGGCGATGGCGGACCTCAAGGCCGTCTGCGACGAGCTCGGCTTCGCGGGCGCCAAGACCTTTATCCAGAGCGGCAACGTCGTCTTTCGCTCTGACCTGCCTGAGCCCGCAGTGCAGGCGAAACTCGAACAGGCGCTGGCGGCGAAAATGGGCAAGGCACCGGGAGTCTTGCTCCGCAGCCGCCGCCAACTGGACGACATCGCGGCCAAGGCGGAGCGGTTTCTCGATGCCAAGCCGAACTTGCTGCTGATCACCTTCCTGCCGGAGCCGCCTCCCGCCGACGCGCTCGACAAGCTGGTGGCACCTGATGGAGAAGAGGTGCGGATCGACGGGCGCGAAATCTATGTCCACTATCCGAATGGATCCGGTCGATCGAAGCTGAAGCTTCCGGCGCTCAGACCCGGCACGGCGCGCAATCTCAACACGATACGCAAGCTGGCGGAAATGGCAGCCGCGATGGAAGACGGTTCCTGACGTTACAGCGAGACGCCACATCGCTGCGATCTGTGAGGCCTGCCTGCCACGAGCGGCACTCAGTGCCTGATCGCGAGGGTCCCTTCGCACGAATGAGCGAGGGCCCCTGTTTAGGCATCGGGGCCGAAACCTCGCGAAAAGGGCTGGGCTCGTGTAGACTTGCTGCGAAAGGGCGGCCGACTTCCGGCGTGCCGCTGTATCGTGATGAGTTCCGTTCCAACGCAGCCAATTTCAAAGATGACCGCATTCCGCTTCGACAACAGCTACGCCCGGCTGCCGGCCAATTTCTATGCCCGTGTGCAGCCGACACCGGTCGCGGAACCGTGGCTGATCAAGCTCAACCGCCCGCTTGCCGGAGAGCTTGGGCTCGACGCCGAAGCGCTCGAACGAGACGGCGCGGCGATCTTTTCGGGCAATCTCGTCCCCGAAGGGGCCGAACCGCTCGCCATGGCCTATGCCGGCCACCAGTTCGGCACCTTCGTGCCGCAGCTCGGCGACGGACGGGCCATCCTGCTCGGAGAGGTGACCGACGCCGGCGGGCGACGACGCGACATCCAGCTCAAGGGAGCCGGCCAGACGCCCTACTCCCGCCGCGGCGACGGTCGGGCGGCGCTTGGGCCCGTCCTGCGCGAATATATCGTCAGCGAGGCGATGCATGCGCTCGGCGTGCCGACGACCCGTGCGCTGGCTGCCACGGCCACGGGACAGCCCGTCTACCGCGAACAGATCCTGCCAGGTGCCGTATTCACCCGGGTCGCGGCAAGCCACATTCGTGTCGGCACGTTCCAGTTCTTCGCGGCACGCGGCGACATGGAGTCGATAAGGACGCTCGCGGATTATGTGATCGGCCGACATTATCCGGAGCTGAAGACGGATGAGAAACCCTATCTCGCGCTCCTCAAGGCAGTCGCGGCGCGCCAGGCTGCACTGATCGCGCGCTGGCTGCATGTCGGCTTCATCCATGGGGTGATGAATACCGACAATATGACGATTTCAGGCGAAACCATCGATTTCGGCCCCTGTGCCTTCATGGACGATTACGATCCGAAAACCGTGTTCAGCTCGATCGATCAGTTCGGCCGCTACGCTTATGCCAACCAGCCGGCTATCGGTCAGTGGAATCTCGCCCGCCTGGCCGAGACGCTGGTGACGCTGTTCGATCCCGTAGCCGACACGGCCGTGAACCTCGCCAACGACGCTCTTGGCGAATACGGAACGATCTTCCAGAAGCACTGGCTCGACGGCATGCGGCGCAAGATCGGCCTGCTCACGGATGAAGACGAGGATCTCGATCTCGTGCAGTCGCTGCTGACGCTCATGCAGAACGGAAAAGCGGATTTCACCCTCACCTTCCGCCGGCTGGCGGCTTCAGCGGAAAACGCAACCGCGGATACGGAGCTTGCAAGCCTCTTCGAAGAACCGCAGGCGCTCTCACCCTGGCTCGAGCATTGGCGCCGACGGCTCGAACGCGAGCCGCAGCCGGCAACCGAACGCGCTGCCGCGATGCGCTCCGTCAATCCCGCCTTCATTCCGCGCAACCACCGGGTGGAACAGGCGATCGCTGCGGCAACCGAAGACGCGGATTTCTCGCTCTTCGAGGCGCTCCTCGACGTTACCTCCAGACCCTACGAGGACCAGCCCGGCCACGCAGCCTATGCCGCGCCTCCCGAACCGGGCGAGGAAGTGCTGCAGACCTTTTGCGGCACGTGAATATTTGTTTTCCAAAGCGTTGCGAATGACCTGCCCCTCATCCGCCTGCCGGCACCTTCTCCCCGCAAGCGGCAGGGGAATCGCATTTAGCAAATAAGCGGTTGTTTTGTTGCGGCAAATCGATTCTTGGAGTTCTCCGCTGACTTGGAGGTCTCGATGAGTAGATTTGCCGCTTGCTTTGAAGATTTGCCCGATCCGCGCGGTCGCAATGCGCGCCATCCGTTGACGTCGATCCTGTTCATTGCCGTTGCGGCGATTGTCTGCGGTGCGGAAAGCTGTACCGATATGGCCGATTTCGGCGTTGCCAAGAAGAAATGGCTGAAGACAATCGTGCCGCTGCCCTATGGCATTCCCAGCCATGACACCTTCTCCACCGTCTTCCGCCATCTCGATCCGGATGCCTTTGACGCGGCCTTTCGCCGTCTCACGGCGAGCTTTGCGCAGGGTCTCGAAGGGGTGGTAGCGATCGATGGCAAGGCGGTGCGCGGTGCCTACCGGCGCGCCGCCAAGGCCACGCCACTCCACTTCGTCAATGTCTGGGCTGCCGGTCCCGGTCTGGTCATCGGCCAAAAGCTCGCGCCGGGCCGCAATGAGGTGCAAGGGGCTCTCGATGCGCTCGCGCTGCTGGCACTGGAGGGCTCTATCGTCACCGCCGATGCCCTGCATTGCCGGCCCGACACCGCCCGCGCCATCCTCGCTGCCGGCGGCGATTATGCTCTGGCACTGAAGGCCAACCAGCCCGGCCTCTTGGCCCAGGCGCTCGCCCGCATCGAGGACGCCGACCACGTCGAGAGCATCCAGATTGCAGCCGAGACTGCCCATGACCGCACCGAGACACGCCGCGCCAGCGTTGTGGCTGTCGACGATATCAACTTTCCGGGCCTGCAGGCCATCGGCTGCGTCGAGACCACAAGCCGTCATACCAACGGCCATTTGACCAGCCATGTCCGCTACTTCCTGCTCTCCACCACCATGTCGCCGAGCGCGCTGATCGAGGTTGTAAGAACCCATTGGCAAATCGAAAACAAACTGCATTGGGTTCTGGATGTCCACTTCCGCGAGGACGCCGCCAGAAACCGCAAGGACAACGGCCCTCAGAACATTGCCTTCTTGCGCAAGATCGCTCTCAACCTCTTGCGATCTCACCCCGACAAGGCCTCCATCCGCCGGAAAATCAAAAAGGCGGGCTGGGATGACCAATTCCTCACTTCTCTTATCGCTCATATGCGATAGCCCTGCCCCTTGTGGGGGGAAGGGACCCGAGGCAAGCACCTCGGCCACCATTATCATCGGCGTTTCGTAGGGGCACGTCCCCTCTCCCCGCCCCACGGGGAGAGGGTCAGGGTGAGGGGCTCTTCACCGGATTGCGGCTATTGAAAGGCACGCGTTTTGCGTTAGTTTTCACAAAACCGTCCACGACGAGTCGTGCCGACGGCACGTTCTCAACCTCGGGAGCTCGAATTGATGGTCATCGTCCTGACCGCCGTCGTCTTCGCCGTGATCGGCCTCGCCCTCGGTGGGGGCGGCACGCGGCTCCTGCTGCTCGGCGGCAGCCCGTATTATCTCATCGCCGGCTTGGGCTTTCTGCTCACCGCGTTTTTGCTCTTTCGCCGCCGCGCCGCCGCGCTTTGGGTCTATGCGCTGGTCGTTCTCGGGTCGCTCGCATGGGCGATCTGGGAGGTGGGCTTCGATTGGTGGCAACTCGGGCCTCGGGGCGGCGTGATCATCCTGCTCGGGCTGTGGCTGCTAACCCCATGGATCCGGCGACCCCTCGGCTTCGTCAGCCCACCGGCGAGCAATATGGGGCAAGCGCCTGGCCGCTTGCACTGGTGAGCCTCCTCTCGGTCGGTGTCGCCCTCTATTCGATGACGCAGGACCCCCATGACATTCGCGGCGATCTGCCCGGCGAAGTCGCGGCGAACGCGAACCTCGGGGGCAACGTACCGCCGGGCGAATGGCACCAATATGGTCGCACGCCCTTCGGTCAACGTTACTCCCCGCTCGACCAGATCCGTCCGGAAAACGTCGCCAACCTGCAGGTGGCGTGGCAATACCAGACCGGAGACGTGAAGCTGCCCGAAGACGTCAGCGAAACCACTTATCAGGTGACGCCGCTGAAGGTGAAGGACACGCTCTATGTCTGCACGCCGCACAACTGGGCGATCGCGCTCGACGCAGCCACCGGTCAGGAGAAGTGGAAATACGATTCCAATTCCGGCATGAACCCGGATCGCCAGCATCAGACCTGCCGCGGCGTCACCTATTGGGCCGATCCGGCCGCAGCGCCCGGCAGCCCCTGCGCCGAGCGCGTCTATCTGCCGACATCGGACGCCCGCCTGATCGCGCTCGACGCGACGAATGGCGAGGTCTGCACCAGCTTCGCCGACAACGGCGTCCTGCATCTCGAACAGGGCATGAAGCACAACCCCGCCGGCTACTACTATTCGACCTCGCCGCCCGTCGCCGTCGGCGACAGGCTCATCATCGGCGGGGCGGTCAACGACAACTATTCCACCACGGAACAGTCCGGCGTGATCCGCGCTTTCAACATCAACACCGGCGCACTCATCTGGAATTGGGACAGCGGGAATCCGGACGTAACGGCGCCCCTCCCTCCGGGTCAAACCTACACCACCAATTCGCCAAACAGCTGGTCCGTCTTCAGCTATGACGAAGGGCTCGGCCTCGTCTACATCCCCATGGGCAACCAGGTGCCCGACCAGCTCGGCATGGGCCGCAGCGAGCATGTGGAGAAATACTCCTCCTCCATCGTCGCCCTGGACATCAATACGGGCGCGGTACGCTGGGTACGGCAGACGGTGCATCACGATCTCTGGGATATGGACGTACCCGCCCAACCTGCCCTTCTCGACATCACGAGAGAGGACGGAACCGTCGTGCCGGCACTCGTCGGGCCTACCAAGCAGGGCGACATCTATGTGCTCGACCGGCGAAGCGGGGAGCCGATCATCCCGATCGAGGAAGTACCCGCTCCCGGCGGTGCGATCCCCGAGGATTTCACGGCCCCCACCCAGCCCGTCTCAGGTCTCACCTTCATGCCCCCGCCGCTCATGGAGCGCGACATGTGGGGGATCAGCATGTTCGACCAGCTTGCATGCCGCATCGAATTCAGAACGCTGAAATACGAGGGACGCTACACGCCGCCTTCCCTCGAGGGGACGATCGTCTATCCCGGCAATTTCGGGACTTTCAACTGGGGCTCCGTCGCCGTGGATCCGGAGCGCCAGGTGATGTTCGGGATGCCGACCTATCTCGCCTTCACCTCGCGGCTCGTTCCGCGCGACCAGATCGCCCCGAAGGGCGAAGGCGAAAAGGGTAGCGAACAGGGCCTCAACCGCAATGAAGGCGCACCTTACGGGGTCTTTATGGGTCCGTTCCTCGGCCCGCTCGGGATTCCCTGCCAGGCACCGCCATGGGGTTATGTCGCAGGCGCCGATCTCAGAACGGGCAAGATCGCCTACAAGCACAAGAACGGCACGGTCTACGACATGACGCCGCTGCCGCTGCCCTTCAAGCTGGGCGTTCCGGGCATCGGCGGACCCATGATAACCAAGGGCGGGCTCGCTTTCCTGGGTGCCGCGGTCGACGATTACTTCCGGGCTTACGACCTGACCACGGGCGAACAGCTCTGGGAAGCGCGGCTTCCGGCCGGCGGCCAGTCGACGCCGATGACCTATACGGTCGGCGAGAAGCAGTATGTCCTGATCGTCGCGGGCGGACACGGTTCGGTCGGCACCAAGCCGGGCGACTATGTCATCGCCTATACGCTGCCCTGACGCACGAACCGGAATGACGGGCGCGCTCGCATGAGCGCGCCCGCAGCCTTCAGGCCATGTCGGCGACGATTCTGCCGATATCCGCGAAGACCGGGTTCAGGTCGTCGAGCGGCGCCTTGGCCTCGCCGGTATAGACGCAGATCAGGATCGGGCCACGGCCCTCGGGCCAGGCGACGGCGATGTCTGAAACCGCACCGGTCATACTCGTTCCCGTCTTGTCTCCGATCCGCCAGTCCTGGGGCAGGCCCGCCCGCAGCCGCGCATCACCGGTCTTGTTCGCGACCAGCCAATCGATGAGCCGCTTGCGTCCTTCTTGCGAAAGGACTAGTCCCAGGACCAGTTTTCCGAGCGTGTCGAGCATGGCGCCCGGTGTCGTGGTGTCGCGCGGATCGCCCTTCCTGGCTTCGTTCAGGTCGGGCTCCGTCCGGTCGAGGCGCGTGGTCTCGTCGCCGATCGAGCGCAGCCACGACGTTAGGCCCTGGGGGCCCCCGAAGCTTTCGAGCAGCAGGTTGCCGGCGGCATTGTCGCTGATGGTGATCGCCGCCTCGCAGAGTTCCGCGACCGTCATGCCGTTGCCGCCCACATGCTTTTCCGTCACCGGCGAGTGAGGCAGCAGGACCTCCTTGCCGAAGGTGATCCGCCGGTCGAGCTTTTCCTTCCCGCGATCGACGCGGGCAAGCGCGCAAGCCGCCGCAAGCGCCTTGAAGGTCGAACACATGGCGAAACGCTCGGTCTCCCGGTGCCCGAACGAGATGTTGGTCTCGGTGTCGAGCACGGCGACGCCGAGGCGTCCGCCGGTACGCTCTTCAAGCTGGCGAAGCCGCTCGGTCACGTCATCCTCCGCCGCACCGGACGCAAGCGCGGGCGTTCCCAGGACGAATGCCGGATAGAGCATGGCCGACGCGGCCAGCATTGCTCGGCGGGTTATGTGCAAAGGCATGTCTTCCTCCGTCTGTGCGGCTCAAGCGCCGAGACATAGCTAAATTATTGATTTTGAATATTATTCCTATCGATTCCGACGGTCGAATCGCTAAAGGGCGATTGCGGCGGGCTTGTGCCCGAAGGTGCGCTCTTCGATACGGGAACGAACCCCGGATGCCGCTTTCCAAGCTTGATCGACGGCGGATCCTGCCCATATAAAGCTCTAGAGACTAGAGTATTCGAAAAGTGCTGTGACGGTTTTCCGTCCGGAAGTGCGTAGTTTCAATGTTGGAGAAATGGGGCGCATGTATACGATCGGCGATCTTTCCCGGCGGACGGGCGTAAAAATCCCGACCATCCGCTATTACGAGCAGATGGGTCTGCTCGCGGCACCGGAGCGCTCGGAGGGCAATCAGCGCCGCTATGAAAAGCGTGAGCTCGAAACGCTCGCTTTCATCCGCCACGCACGCGACCTCGGACTTTCGATAGAGGCGATCCGGGACCTTCTGGCACTGAGCGAGCATCCGGAACGCCCCTGCGGCGAGGCGGACCGCATCGCCACCGAGCATCTTGCCTCCGTGCGGGAAAAGATCGCCCAGCTCAGAAGGCTGGAGCATGAGCTCGAGCGCATCGTCGCTTGCCATGGCGACCACACGATCGGCGATTGCTATGTGATCCGCGCGCTCGCCGACCACTCGCTGTGCGGAAACGAGCATTGAAATTCCTCGTTGACAAATTCCGGGATTTGGACAATCTACGCGCATGATCAAGAACGCGCCCATTTCCAGCGTATATTTTTGGCTGTTCCGATAGGAGCGGCCTGCTGATCATATTCAACAAGGCCGCCATCAGGCGGCTTTTGTTTTTCACGGCACCTGATGGCGGCAGAGAACCATCAGGAGCCGAGAATGCTGCAGACCGTCACCCCTACCCTTCAGCCCGTTCCGTCGGCGCGTGCGCCGATGGTGACGATCCGTTGCGCCAAGCCACGTGATCTCGCCGAATTGCGCGAGATGGTCGCCGAGCTTGCCGCCCATCACGGCGATGCCGCGACGATCACCCCCGAACAGCTCGAGCGGGATCTCTTCGGACGCACGCCCTGGATCACGGCACTGGTCGCAGAAGCCGGCGGCGCGTTGATCGGTTATGCCATTCTCGTCCCGCAATACCGGGCGGCCGAAGGTGCCCGCGGCATGGAAATGCACCACCTCTTCGTCCGCCCCGGTCACCGCGGCACCGGCATCGGGCGCCACCTCGTGGCCAAGGCTCGCGAGCAGGCGAAAATGGCGGGCTGCGACTACCTCTCGGTCAGTGCCGCCACCGGAAACTTCCAGGCGCACCGTTTCTACGAGTCCGAGCGCTTCGTGCCGCGCCCGGTAACCGGCATGCGCTACCTGCAGAAACTCGGGTAAGGGGGCCGCGGTCGCTGCGGTTACAGCGCCGGCAACGCCTTGAGGTAGGCCGCGATCGCATCGCGGTCGGAGGCCGGCAGCTCCGCCATGTTCTTCTGAACCTCGACCATCGAGCCGCCGACCGTGTCGAAATCCGGCGTGAAGCCGGTTTCGAGATAGGAGGCGATGTCGGATGCACTCCAGTCCCCGATACTTTTCGAAGACGGCGTGATGTCGGGGATTCGGCCTTCGCCTTCAGGATTGGGTGCGCCGGCGAGCCACCGGTCCTCCTCGAAACCGCCAAGCGCATCGCGCGGCGTGTGACATTCGCCGCAATGACCAGGACCCTCCACGAGGTATTGCCCGCGGGCGAGCTTGGTGTCGGCGGTATTGACCTGAGTACGCGGCTCATCGCTCAGATACAGCAGCTTCCATGCTCCGAGCGCCAGGCGGACATTATAGGGGAACGCCAGATCGTGCGGAGGTGTCGCGTTGCTGCTCTTCGGCAGCGTCTGCATGAAGCCCCAAAGGTCGTTCACGTCCTTGGCGGTCATCCGGATATAGGAGCCGTAGGGGAAGGAGGGATAGAGATGCTCGCCGTCCTTTCCGACGCCGCGCGTCATGGCGTCGCCGAACTCCGCAAGCGTCCAGTTGCCGATGCCGACGGTTTCATCGGGGGAGATGTTGGGCGGATAAAACGTGCCGAAGGGGCTCTTCAGGGTACGGCCGCCGGTAAGGACGAGCCTCTGGTCGTCCTTGGCGCCCGGAGCGGAGTGGCAGCTGACACAGCCGCCTGCCCAGAAGATCTGTTCGCCATTGGCGAGATCGGGCCCGCCGAGCCCCTCCCAATGGGCGGCGTCCCAACGATCCGGCTTGGTCAACCACCAGGCGAGACTCGCTCCCGCCACCACCAGCAGGACCAGACCAGAAAGCAGATACCTCGCACGCCGGCCCATGGGCTCCTCTTGAGATCACGAATGCGGATGACAACGGCCGGTGGGCTTTCGACCTGCTTGCGGAGAGATCGCGCCGGCGAACCGGCGCGCTTCAAAACGGGTTAGAAGAACCGTCTGATCGTCAATTCTTCTTCAGACGGTAGGTCTCGTGACAGCTGCTGCAGTCCTTTCCGAGAATGCCGAGTGCGGCGCCGACACCGGCCTGATCTGCGGGCAGTTGGGCAAGGATCTTTTCAGCGTCACCGCCGAGCTTGGCGGCCTTTTCCTTGAAGTCCTCCATGTTCTCCCAAATTTTTTGGCTCGCTTCGGTTTCCATTCCCGTTTCAGAGCCGGCCGGGAAGTGATTCGGGAAGACCTTCACCGTCTCGCTGATCGTCGCCAGAGATGCTTTGACGATCTCGGCGTCATAGGGCTTTTCACCCTTGGCGATGCCGCTGAGTTCGCCCGTCGCCTTTCCCACCTTTTTCATCAACTGCTGACGCACCGCCTGCGGCTCGTCGGCCGCCGTCACGGCGGTCACGCCCAGGCCCGCCAAGGCTGCGGCAAGCATAAGAGCTCGTATCTTCATCATGTTCTCCGGTCTGACCCGCTTCCGGGGCGTAGTGTTGAAGCGCCGGCATGATGGCATTTTGGGTTTTCTACGGAAGTAACTTTTTTTTGATGTGCTTGCCGATTCAGCACAATTCGCCGCGCACATACCTGGCCGCGCGGCGACGTCTTCAAAAGTTCAAATATATGAATATAGAACTCATCTTTCTACTTGATCGACCGCGTCTCAAGCAGCCCCGCTCCAGCCATGCCATACCGTGAAGACGGCGATGACGACGAGGAGGAGACCGGCGAGCCGGCCGATGGTGACCGTGGCACCGGGGCTGCCCACGAGGAAATCACGCCCGCGCCCGGCGGCAAGTGCAAGCCCGCCATAGACCGCAAGCTGCGTCAGCGCGATCATCACGGCCATGACGGCCGCCTGGGACCACACCGGACCGAACTGCGGCTTGAGGAACTGCGGGTAGACGGCAAGCATGAAGAGATAGGCCTTGGGATTCATAAGGCTCGTCAGTGCACCCTGGCGAAAACTCGCCCAACGCGACAGCCGTGCTCCTCCTTCGACACCGCTGATGGTGATGGAACTGCGCAGGAGCGAAAAACCGATCCAGGCGATATAGGCCGCGCCGGCAGCGAGCAGCAGGTTGAAGAGTTGGGGCACCAGATGCAGGACGACGCTGACGCCAAGGGCCGCATAGAGCGTGTGCAGCACGCCGCCTGCCACGATACCGGCCGTTGCCGAAAGCCCGGAAGCGCGCCCGCCGGTCATCGCATTCGCGAGGACGAAAACCATGTCCATGCCGGGAACGATGATGATGCCGAAGAGAAGGGTGAAAAAGAGCCAGAGGTTTTCCGCATAGGTCATGTCAGTTGCTCATCCGATTTCCGTGATATCTCAAGGGCGGATTGTTTAGTTTCAACCCGTTGGCGCGTGTTATATCTTTCTCCAACTGACAAGGTCGTGTCAGGAGTGAGCAGATAGAGGGCGCTTCATGCGCAAGGCGTCGCGTCTTTTCGAAATCATCCAGATGCTGCGGCTCGCCCGTAAACCGGTGACGGCGGCGGAAATCGCCGACGCGCTGGAGGTGACGCCCCGTTCGATCTACCGGGACATCGCCGCCCTGCAGGCGATGCGCGTGCCGATCGAGGGCGAGCGTGGCATCGGCTATATCCTGAGGCCCGGCTTTGACCTGCCGCCGCTGATGTTCTCGATCGAGGAGACGGAGGCGATCGTGCTTGCGCTTGCGCTTCTTGCACGCACCGGCGACGAGGAACTGAAGGCGGCGGCACGGCGCGTCAATCAGAAGATCACAGGCGCCGTGCCGGAACCGCTGCGCAAGGTCTTCCAGTCACAGGCGCTGCACGCCTGGGGCACGATCGCCTCGCCGCCGCCGGCGGCCGACTTGGCCATGATCCGGCGGGCGATCCGTGACGAGCAGAAGCTGGTGCTGGACTATCGCGACGAGCTTGGGCGCGCGACCGAGCGCACGGTACTCCCGCTTGCGCTGATCTATTATTCCGAACACGCGATGATGGTCGCGTGGTGCGAATTGCGGCAGGATATCCGCAATTTCCGCGCCGACCGCGTTGAACACTGCGAACCTGCCGACGCCTATTTCCGCGGCGAAGGCAACCGGCTGAGGCAGATGTGGATTGCGGGATGGCAGACAAATGCGGTTCGGCCGCTCGAGGCGGCGGACGGGTAAGCCGGAGCCCCAACGAAAAGGCCCGGCGCAAGCGCCGGGCCGATTTCCGCTGGTAGAAGCAGCGCTTACTTTGCAGCCGCTTCGTACAGCTCGAGGACGTAATCCCAGTTGATGAGATTGTCGACGAAGGCTTCCAGGTATTTCGGACGCGCGTTGCGATAGTCGATGTAATAGGAATGCTCCCACACATCGACGCCGAGGATCGGGGTTGCGCCGTGGACGAGCGGGTTCTCGCCGTTCGGGGTCTTGGAGATTTCCAGCTTGCCGTTCTTCACGGAAAGCCAGGCCCAGCCCGAGCCGAACTGACCTGCGCCGGCAGCAATGAAATCGGCGCGGAACTTGTCGTAGCCGCCGAGGTCCGATTTGATCGCCGCGTCGAGCTTGCCGGGCAGGCTGGTGCCGCCGCCGCCCTTCTTCATCCACTTCCAGAAGTGAACGTGGTTGTAGTGCTGGCCGGCATTGTTGAACAACGGCTGATTGGTGCCGTAGGACTTCTTGACGATATCTTCCAGCGAAAGATCGGAAAGACCGGCTTCCTCGGCGAGCTTGTTGCCGTTCGTCACGTAAGCGAGGTGGTGCTTGTCGTGATGGTATTCGAGCGTTTCGCGCGACATGTAGGGCGCAAGCGCATCGTAGTCATAGGGAAGGTTCGGCAATTCGAAAGCCATTGTGGCATCTCCTCTTGGCATGGATTTCGTCGGGGAAATCTGTCAGCGGAACATAGGCACCGCCTCGCAGGGAGGCAACCGATGCAGCGCCAAAATTTCGCTAACCCACGCAAAATACTTTCATTGCTTTCGTGACTTCCGCCTGCGCGCGCAAGCGTCTCGACGCGCCGCCTTGCGGTCCTATCTTACGTTATCGAGAGCATGATGCCCAACCGTGCCACAGGAGAAAACGATGGAATTCCACCAGGGACGGCTCATCGATCACGTGCATCTTCGCGTCGCGGACCTTAGGGCGAGCAAGCGGTTCTATCAGGCGGTGCTCGGCGCGCTTGGCCACCAGCCGACCTACGAGACCGACGAGTTCTTTGCGTTCGACGAGTTCTTCGTCGACGCGGCAGAGGATTACCGCACCCGCGTCCACCTCGCCTTCCAGGCCTCAGGCCCCGATGCGGTGCAGCGGTTCTACGACGCCGGACTGGCCAATGGCGGCACCGACAATGGACCGCCCGGAGAGCGAAGCTACCATCCGGGCTATTATGCCGCGTTTCTCCTCGACCCGGACGGCAACAATGTCGAAGCCGTCCATCACGGACCGAACACGCGCTCGTCCGCCGATGTGGTCGTCCGTCCGCTTGAACCGTAACCTTCGAAGAGCGGTTGGCTAGAGCGGGATGAGGAAAAGTGTGTGCGGTTTTCCGCCCGCATCCCGCTCTAACCTATTGGAATCGATCACGTTCATGTTTATAGGTCGACCCGACCTATAAACATCGTGATCTAGCCTGGGAGCAGATCACTCCCTTTCGGTCGCGTGCGCCCAGTCCATATAGAGATCGCGCGCCTTCGCCGTGACCGGACCGGCCTGCAATTCGCGCTGCTCGAGGCGGGTGACGGGCAGCACCTTGGAATAATTACCCGAGGTGAAGATTTCGTCGGCCCCCTCGAAATCGGCCATGGTCAAGCTGGTTTCGATCACTTCGAAGCCTGCCTCGCTGAGAAGCCCCATCACGCGCGAGCGGGTGATGCCGGCGAGGAAGGTCCTGTTGGCGGCCGGCGTGAAGACGACGCCGTCCTTCACCATGAAGATATTCGAGGAGCCGGTCTCCGCGATGTTGCCGAGCATGTCGCGCACCAGTGCATTGTCGAAACCGCGCGAACGTGCCTCGTTGAGGATGCGGGCGTTGTTGGGATAGAGGCAGCCGGCCTTGGCATCGGTCGGCATGCATTCCAGCGTCGGTCGGCGGAAGGGAGAGAGCGTCAGCGACGAGCCGGCATGGCCGTTGCCCATCGGCGCCTCGAAAAGGCAAAGCGCGAAGCGTGTCGATTCAGGATCCACCGCAACGACGCTCCAGGATCCGTGCTCGCCCCAATACATGGGCTTCACATAGATCGCCGTCTTGCCGTCGAACTTCTTCACGCCTTCCCAGGCCAATCCCTCGATCTCCTCGGCCGACATCGTCGGCTTGAGACCCAGAGCCTCGGCGGAGCGGTTGACGCGCTGGCAATGGAGGTCGAGATCCGGCGCGATGCCGTCGAACCAGCGGGCGCCGTCGAATACGGTCGAACCGAGCCACATCGCATGGGATGTCGGGCCGATCAGCGGCGGGTTGCCGGCAAGCCACTCGCCGTCGACAAAGGTCCAGGTGGTGGATCGTGGGGATGTATCGACGGCCATCGGTGCCTCCTTCTTTTCTTCACGCACTTCCGCTCTATCCGGAAAAAGCAGCATGAGGGTGAATGGGTACATCAAAAAATGTCATGGCGTCCATTCTGTCGCCCTCCCGAGCGACGTGTCAGAATGATGAAAACGCCCAAAGGGAGAGATCGCCGATGAAAGCGATGTACTACGATGCCTTCGAGAAGATGCCGGAGATCCGGACGCTTCCCGATCCGGCGCCGACCGAGAACGGGGTCGTCATCAAGATCGAGGCGACCGGCCTTTGCCGCAGCGACTGGCACGGCTGGATGGGGCACGACCCGGACATTCGTCTTCCGCATGTGCCGGGCCACGAACTGGCGGGCACGATCGCGGCCACCGGGCGCGGGGTCCTCCGCTACAGGATCGGCGACCGGGTGACGGTACCCTTCGTTTCCGGTTGCGGCCGCTGCTTCGAATGCAGCTCCGGCAATAGCCAGGTCTGCGAAGCGCAGTTTCAACCGGGTTTCACCCACTGGGGCTCGTTCGCGGAATATGTGGCGATCGATTTTGCCGAGCAGAACCTCGTGCATCTGCCCGAGACCATGGATTTCGCAACGGCGGCGAGCCTCGGCTGCCGCTTCGCAACCTCTTTCCGTGCGGTCGTCGACCAGGCCCGCGTCAAGGGCGGTGAGTGGGTGGCAGTGCACGGCTGCGGCGGTGTTGGCCTCTCGGCAATCATGATCGCCGCCGCACTCGGAGCCAATCCAATCGCCATCGACATCTCGGAGGAGAAGCTCGCCTTCGCCCGGACGCTCGGGGCGGTCGCCACCATCAACGGCCGCGAGACGGAGGACGTCGCGGGAGCTGTCAGGGAACTCACCCGAGGTGGCGCCCACGTCTCGCTCGATGCGCTCGGCTCACCCGTTACCTGCTTCAACTCGATCAAAAATCTGCGCCGCCGCGGCCGGCACGTCCAGGTCGGACTTATGCTGGCGGAGCAAGCGACGCCGCAGATCCCGATGGCGCAGGTGATCGGCCATGAGCTCGAGATCTATGGAAGCCACGGAATGCAGGCCTGGCGTTACGATGCCATGCTGGCGATGATCACCGCCGGGAAGCTGAACCCGAAGGCGTTGATCGGCCGTGAGATATCGCTCGAAGAGGCGGCGCCGGCACTGGCTGCGATGGACCGGGCGACGGACCTCGGCATCAGTGTCATCACGCGGTTCTGACCCGGATTCCGGTCGCGGGCCGGCGCTGCTATTCTGCCGGCAACCCGAGACGAATCAGGAGGCACGTCATGGCTCTTGCGGTTCAGGCTATCGAGAACGCCTACTATCGGCCCGTTCTCGGCACGAATCCGGCGCATCCGAACGATTGGCCGGTGCGCCTCATCGTGAGCTCGCAAACCGAGGCGCGGCACAATCGCGCGCTATGGGCGCCGACGCATCTCGTCTCGATCCGAGCGCCCGCGACGCGTCTGCTTTCGATGATCGACCTGCCGCCGGAGCGGCACCTGGAACTCCGCTTCGGCGACACCATCGACCCGGATGCCCCGGATGCTGCGCGTCCGGCGGCGATCGAGGCGACGTTCGCCTTCATCGACAGCCTGCCCGAAGAGGCACATTTGCTGATCCACTGCCTCAGGGGCATCGGGCGCTCGACGGCGCTGACCCTCGGCGTTCTGGCGCGCTATATGGGACCGGAGGAGGCTGCGGCAGCGCTTCACGCGCTGCGCCCGGAGGCGAAGCCGAACCGGCACGTGCTCGGCCTTTTCGACGCGGCTCTCGGGCTCAAGGGCAAACTTGCGAAACAGGCGCTGCGTTTCCCGGCAAAGGTTTGGAAAGATTGAACGAAGGCGGGCGACGAAGACATTGTGCGGCGCACAAAGTTTTGACATGATGCACGCAAAAGAATGCTGAGGCACAGCGTCTCCGACGCAATGCCACAAGCCCCTGCCCGGCGGCCACGCGCGCGATATGGTGAAAACCTCCGGCGCACCGCCCGGACGGTGGATAGACGGGAGAACTCGATGTCTTACGCGGCCTATGTCTTCGACGCCTATGGCACGCTTTTCGACGTGCATGCGGCCGTACGCCGGCACGCCGAGGCGATCGGGCCGGACGGCCAGGCCTTTTCGGAACTCTGGCGCGCCAAGCAGCTCGAATATTCCTGGGTGCGCTCGCTGATGGGCGCCTATGTCGACTTCTGGGAATTGACCGAGCAATCGCTCGACTACGCCTTTCAGCGCTTCCCCTCCGCCGATCCCAAGCTCAAAAAGCCTCTTCTCGATGCCTATTGGGCGCTCGACTGTTATCCGGAAGTTCCCGCTGTCCTCAAGGGATTGAAGGAACTCGGCGCCCGTATCGCCATTCTTTCCAACGGTTCGCCGGCCATGTTGGCCTCGGCCGTCAAGAACGCCGCCCTCGATATCATCATCGACGACGTTTTCTCGGTGGATGCCGTCAAGGCGTTCAAGACGGCACCGGCTGTCTACGATCTGGTGACGACGAGCTACCGGCTCTACCCGCAGGCGGTCTCGTTCCAGTCCTCGAACCGGTGGGATATCGCCGGCGCCACGAAATTCGGTTTTCGCACGGTCTGGATCAACAGAGCCGACGGGCCGGATGAATACAAGGACCATGGTCCTTCGCTGATCCTCCCCTCGCTCGAAAGCTTGCAGTTCGGCATATGAAGGAGCCACGCCCATGTCCTGGTCGGCAGCGCAATATGCCAAGTTCGAGGACGAGCGGACGCGTCCGGCGCGCGACTTGCTGGCGCAGGTACCCGATCTGCCCGCTGGCCCCGCCTTCGACCTCGGCTGCGGCCCGGGAAATTCGACCGAGTTGATCCTCGCACGATTTCCGGGCAGCCCGCTTACCGGCATCGACAGCGACGATGACATGCTTTCGGCCGCGCGCACCCGCTTGCCGGACCTGCGCTTCGAAAGAGGCGACCTCGCTGCCTGGACGCCGCCGGCGGAAAGCGCGCTCTTCTTCGCCAATGCGGTCTTCCAGTGGCTGCCGGAGCACGTCACGCTTTTCGAGCGGCTCATCCTGGCGCTTGCGCCCGGCGGAACGCTCGCGGTGCAGATGCCCGACAATCTCGATGAACCGACGCATCTTCTGATGGAGGAAACGGCAGAGGAGTCCGCCTTCGCCCCGGCCTTCGCCGGCCGCACCATTCGGCGCAGGTCCCTGCCTTCACCGGCGACCTATGTCGAAAGGCTCGCCTCGAAGGAGGTCCGGGTCGATGTCTGGCACACCGTTTACTATCACCAGCTCGCGAATGCGAACGCGATTGTCGAATGGGTGAAGGGCACGGGATTACGCCCCTATCTCGACGCGCTGCCCACCACCCAACGCGCCGGCTACCTTGCCGCCTATGCCGAAAAGATCAGGAAGGCCTATCCGGCGATGAAAAATGGGCGCGTGCTCCTGCGTTTCCCTCGGCTTTTCATCGTGGCGACAAGAAATCTCTAGAGCGAGGAAAAGTGTGTGCGGTTTTCCCTATTGGAATCGATCACGTTCATGTTTTTAGGTCGACCCGACCTAAAAACATCGTGATCTAAGGCCTGTTGAGATTTGGATTTCCTGCCGCGGCTTGTTTGATCTCCTCATCCCTGTGCTCGTCACAGGGATCCAGCCAGACCAAGTCCTTGGGCTGAAAGACCTCTTCCCGCGCCGCCGACGCGGCGCCGCTGGATCTCTGTGACAAGCACAGGGCGAGAGAAGCGCCATCATCCATCTCGCAGCAACCGTCTTAGACTCCAGATGAATCTCAACAGGCCTTAGAGCGGGATGAGGAAAACTGCGCGCGGTTTTCCGCCGGACAGGCGCGGCCGTGTTTTCCGGACAAGCTTGAAGGCGCGCCTTGCGCGGACAAGTATAGGAGATCGCGCCTCGGCCCCGCCGGGCGCTCGCAGCGAAGGAGTTCTCAATGCATGCAGTCAGTTCCAACGGCGCCAATATTCCCGCGCTCGGCTTCGGCACATTCCGTATGTCCGGAGCGGAGGTGCTTCGCATCCTGCCGCAGGCCCTGAAGCTCGGTTTCCGCCACGTCGACACCGCACAGATCTACGGCAACGAGGCGGAAGTCGGCGAGGCCATCCAAAAGTCCGGCATTCCACGGGCGGACGTCTTCCTGACCACGAAGGTCTGGGTCGACAACTATCGCCACGACGCCTTCATCGCCTCGGTCGATGAGAGCCTGAGAAAGCTGAGGACCGACCATGTCGATCTGCTGCTTCTGCACTGGCCGGGGAGCGACGTGCCGATGGCCGAACGGATCGGCGCGCTGAACGAGGTGCGGAATGCCGGCAAGGTACGCCATATCGGCATCAGCAATTTCAACACCACGCAAATGGAAGAGGCGGCGCGTCTCAGCGATGCGCCGATCGCCACGAATCAAGTCGAGTATCACCCCTATCTCGACCAGACCAAGGTCCTCCAGACGGCGCGGCGGCTCGGAATGTCGCTCACGTCCTACTATGCCATGGCCAACGGCAAAGTGCCTGCCGACCCGCTACTCACGGAAATCGGCGGCCGCCACGGCAAGACGGCGGCGCAAGTGGCGCTGCGCTGGCTCGTGCAACAGCAGGACGTGATCGTGCTTTCGAAGACGGCGACGGAGGCGCGGCTCAAGGAGAATTTCGCGATATTCGACTTCGCGCTGACGCGGGAGGAGATGGCGGCAGTCCGCGAGCTTGCCCGCCCGAACGGGCGGATCGTCAATCCGCAGGGTCTTGCTCCCGAATGGGATGCGTGAGGGGAAGGCATTCCGGCCGCCCCTCTGGCCGGCAGGCCAGAGGGGGCATTGATCGCGGTGCCATCAAACGAACTGGCTGAGGCCCGGAACGGAGGCGACCACCTCGTCGACGACTTCGTCGCCCGCCTTCTCCTTGGCAAATGCGATCGTCTCTTTGGCGAGCGCCGTGATCTCTCCCATGCCGAGACCCTGGCTCATCAATTGCTGCCCGAGCGCCATGACGCCGCCGCCGCCGCCGATCGCGGACATCAGCCCGCCAAGAAGGCCGCCACCATTGCTGCCCTCGCCATTGTACTGGGCGACCAGTTCGGGCGCACCGGGGATCGCCTCGATCATCTGGGCGACCGGGCCTTCGGCGGCCTCACGCTGCAGGAAGCCGAGGATCATCCCGACTGCCTTTTCCGCCGTTGCGGTCTCGATTCCGACATTTTCCGCCACGCGCGTGACCAGTTCACTCATGGAAATCTCCTCAATCGAATTTTGACGTTAACGTCAAGGTAAATGAACGATGCCGGGATGACAAGGGCATCGAAACGAACCCCGAATACCATATCCGCCACCTCCGCAGCATCGTTTCACGGAGCTCGCCAGATGGCAAACCGGCCTTGTTCCCGTCCGCAATCATGTTGCCGGGAACAAACGCACCGCCTATAACAGATCCACGCTATGTTTCGATGACCGACTTTGTGCGACATGCGGGAAATACCCGCTTTCATTGATAAAATTGACAAGACGGAGATGAAGCCCCCATGCTGCAGGAAGGCAAGATCTATATCGGAACCAGCCGCAAGCCGGACGATTCGATCAACAAAGGCGAATATCTGGAGCTGAAGTTCGGCAATCGCCACGGGCTGATCACCGGCGCCACGGGGACCGGCAAGACCGTCACGCTGCAGATCCTGGCCGAGGGTTTCTCCAACGCGGGGGTTCCGGTCTTCTGTGCGGACGTCAAGGGCGACCTCTCCGGTATCGGCGCGATGGGCGAGCCCAAGGACTTCCTGCTGAAGCGCGCCGAACAGATCGGCCTCGACCCATACGATTTCCAGGAATTCCCGGTGATCTTCTGGGATCTCTATGGCGAGAAGGGCCACAGGGTCCGCACCACCATCTCCGAAATGGGCCCGCTGCTTCTGTCGCGGCTGATGAATGCGACGGACGCGCAGGAAGGCGTGTTGAACATCGCTTTCAAGATCGCCGACGAGGGCGGCCTGCCGCTGCTCGACCTCAAGGACCTGCAGGCGCTGCTCAATTACATGGGCGAGAATGCGAGCGAGCTTTCCAATCAGTTCGGCTTCATTTCCAAGGCCTCCGTCGGCTCGATCCAGCGCGAACTCCTGATCCTGGAACAGCAGGGTGCGGAGCATTTCTTCGGCGAGCCGGCGCTGAAGATCACCGACATCATGCGGACCACCAATGACGGGCGCGGCGCGATTTCGGTGCTTGCCGCCGACAAGCTGATGATGAACCCGCGTCTCTACGCGACCTTCCTGCTGTGGCTCTTGTCCGAGCTGTTCGAAGAGCTGCCCGAAGTCGGCGATCCCGACAAGCCGAAGCTGGTGTTCTTCTTCGACGAGGCACATCTGCTCTTCAACGATGCGCCGAAGGTTCTCGTCGAGCGTGTCGAACAGGTCGTCCGCCTGATCCGCTCTAAGGGCGTCGGCGTCTATTTCGTCACGCAGAACCCGCTGGACGTACCGGAGGCGGTCCTCGCACAGCTCGGCAACCGCATCCAGCACGCGCTGCGCGCCTATTCCCCGCGCGAACAAAAGGCCGTCAAGACGGCTGCCGACACATTCCGCCCGAACCCCGACTTCAATTGTGCCGACGTGATCACCAACCTTGGCACCGGCGAGGCTCTGGTCTCGACGCTCGAGGGCAAGGGATCGCCGTCGATCGTCGAGAGAACCCTGGTCCGGCCGCCTGCGTCGCGCCTGGGCCCGCTCACAGATGCGGAGCGGCAGAAGGTGGTGGACGTGAGCCCGGTGCGCGGTCTCTATGACGAGGACTTCGAGCGCGACTCAGCCTACGAGATGCTCGCCAAACGTGCGGCCAAGGCAGCGGAACAGGCGGAGGCTGCCCGGCAGGCTGAAGAAAAACCGGCCGAGGATACTTCCGGCGGCAGCCGCTGGACCCTGCCCGGCTTCGGCGACGACACGGCCGAAGCGCCCTCCGGCAAGCAGGCCCGGCCGCGATCCTCCGGCTACAAACGGGAGACCATCATGGAAGCTGCGATGAAGTCGGTGGCACGAACGGTTGCGACCCAGGTGGGACGAGCCCTTGTGCGCGGCATTCTCGGCAGCCTGAAGCGGTAGGGTCGGCCATGGACGTCAAGGATTCGAACGGCGCCGTTCTCAAGGACGGCGACAATGTCATCCTGATCAAGGATCTGAAGGTAAAGGGAACGTCCGCCACGCTGAAGCGCGGCACGTTGGTCAAGGGCATCCGCCTGACGGACGATCCGGACGAGGTCGAATGCCGGGTCGAAAAAATCAAGGGCCTGGTGCTGCGTACCGAGTTTCTGAAGAAGGCGTGATGCGTCCCGGTCGATCCCCGACACTTGCTTGCGGCGGAACTGCCGGGGCAAGCCGAAGCCCGGAGTGACGGGCTTCGGTAATCTGCAACGGTCCGATCAGGCCACCGTCAGCTTAACGTCGACATTGCCCCTGGTCGCATGGCTATAGGGGCAAACGATATGCGCCTTCTGGACGAGGTCTTCCAGCACGGCCTTTTCGACGCCGGGTGACGAGATTTCCAGCGCCGCGTCGATAAAGAAGCCTGTGCCGTCGTCGCGGGGTCCGATGCCGACCGTGCCCGTCACCGTCGTGTCTTCCGCAAGCTTTACCTTCTCCTTGCCGGCGACGAATTTCAGTGCACCGAGGAAGCAGGCGGAATAACCGGCGGCAAAGAGTTGCTCGGGATTGGTGCCGCGCGCGCCGTCGCCTCCGAGTTCCTTCGGAACGGTCAGCGTCACGTCGAGAACGCCGTCCTTGCTCTTGGCCTGGCCGGCGCGGCCGCCGGTCGCGGACGCGGTAGTGCGATAGAGGATGGGCATGACAGTCTCCTTCCTTGTGGTTGCCGGATTTATATATCGCAAGATTAAATAGCGCGCAAATTAATTTTGCAAATTGCTTTGCCGGCGTGAATTTGCGACAATGACATCATGACGAGGAAAGCGGCAAAATTCGACGCGGATTCCGATGAGGCGCTGGCGCTCGGACGCCAGCTCTGTTTCGCCGTCTACTCGGCGGCGCATGCCTTCAATCGCGCCTACAAGCCGTTGCTCGACCGCTTCGGGCTGACCTATCCGCAATATCTCGTGCTGCTCACTCTCTGGCAGCAGGACCGCATGACGGTGAAACGAATCGGCGAAGAGCTGGGCCTCGATTCAGGCACCCTTTCGCCTCTGCTCAAGCGGCTGGAAGCAGCCGGCTATGTCCGCCGTGTACGCGATGCGGCGGACGAGCGGCAGGTGATCGTCAGCCTGACGGATGGCGGCCGGGAGCTGAAGGCCGAAGCCTTCGGTATTCTGCGCGACATCGGCAGTGCATCAGGCTGCAGCCTGGAGGAGGTCGGCGAGTTGCGCGACGCGCTGCACCGGCTGACGCAGCGGCTTGCCGGTAGTCGACACGAAAGCTGACAAGAGCACCTGCAGGAACAGTGCATAACGGTTTTCCGTCCGGCGTCAGATGACGAGGATCGGCGCCTTGTTGCGCACGCGATCGTAAAGATCGATCACGTCCTGATTGACCATGCGGACGCAACCGGAAGAAACGGCCTTGCCGATCGATTGCCATTCGGGCGTCCCGTGGACGCGATACAGCGTGTCCTGGCCGTTCTGGAAGATGTAGAGCGCGCGCGAGCCGAGCGGATTGTCGAGCCCCGGCGGCATGCCGCCATTATCAGCGGAATATTTCGCCAGCACCGGCTGCCGGGCGATCATTTCGTTCGGCGGCGTCCACTTCGGCCATTTCTGCTTCCACTGGATCAGGCCGCGGCCCGACCAGGCGAAGCCTTCGCGGCCTAACCCGACGCCATAGCGCATCGCGCGCCCGCCCGGCTGCACGAGGTAGAGATAGCGGTCGGCCGTATCGACGACGATCGTGCCAGGGGCCTCACCGAAGGGATCGCCGACTTCCTGGCGATAGAAGCGCGGATCGATCTGTCTGAAGGGCACCTCCGGGATCAGAAAGCCGCCATCCTCCCGCGCCGCGTAGATCTCCGCGTAATAGGCATCCTGCGGCGGCAAGCCGATCGGCCCCTCGCCCACCGGTCCCTCGAAGATCCCGCCCGGGGGGCCGGTCCAGCGGCTTTCGAGCGCGGGATTGCGGTAGACCGGCATCGTTTGCTCGCGGAAGCGGTCCGTATTCATCGAAGAGGTGCAACCCGCAAGTCCGGCGGAGGCGATTGCCAAACCGGATGTGCGGAGGAACTGACGTCGGGACAAAGCTGGCAGTGATGACATCTAACTCTAACGCGTTGTGCTGCACGGAAAGAGTCCACGTGCTCCATTCCGAGGGCCGGATCAAGGTGCTTCGAAAGTGAATCGTTGCGAAGCCGTCTCGAATGGTTATCGGCAAGTCGGAACGGGACGCAAGCGGAAACCGCTCCCCTGTGGCACCAGATTGCATTTACGGCCGCTCGCGAACATCACCGCCGCTCAGAGGAAAGCAGCACTTCGAAATCCTCGCCCGGCAAGGGCTGGCTGAAGAAGTAGCCCTGGATCTCGTCGCAGCCGCTCTTTTGCAGAAACTCGACCTGGGCCTCCGTCTCGACACCCTCGGCAATGACGCGCAGACCGAGCTTCTGCGCAAGCGAGATGATCGCGGAAGTAATCGCCATGTCGTCGGCATCGTGCGGAATGTCCGTCACGAAGGACCGATCGATCTTCAACCGGCGCACCGGGAAGCGCTTGAGCGCGCTGAGGCTCGAATAGCCTGTCCCGAAATCGTCGATGGCAAGGTGCACGCCGATCGCCTCCAGCGCATGCATTGTGGCGATCGCTCCCGGCACGTCCTGCATGATCAGACTTTCGGTGAGCTCGAGTTCGAGGTAACGGGCCTCGAGGCAGGTTTCCTCCAAAACCGCCGCCACACGCGCTGCCCAGTTGCGCTCGCGGAATTGCCGCGCGGAAACATTGACGCTGACGATCAGCGGCGGCAGGCCGGCGTCCTGCCAGGCCTTCAACTGGCGGCAGGCGGTGCGCAGGACCCAATCTCCGATCGGCACGATCAGACCGGTTTCCTCGGCGAGCGGGATGAATGCCGCAGGCGAGATGATGCCGCGCACCGGGTGCTGCCAGCGCAACAGCGCCTCCGCAGCGAAGATGCGGCCGGTCTCGAGGCTCATCTGCGGCTGGAAATGCAGCAGGAACTCCTCCCGCGCAAGCGCCTCGCGAAGCTCCTCTTGCGACTGGAGTTTTTCATGGGCTCTGGCGGCCATCTCCTCGGTGAAGACCTGGATGTTGTTGCGGCCGAGCTCCTTGGCGCGGTACATGGCCATGTCGGCATTGGCGAGCAGTTCGCCCGCCGTCTTGCCCTGGTTGGGGAAGCAGGCCACGCCCATGCTGCAGCTCACCTGCAGAGAGCGGCCCTGCAACTGCACCGGCATGGCGATTGCAGTGCGGATATCCTCCAGCCGCGATAGCACGACGTCCCGCTCCTTCGGCAGGCCGTTCAGGAGGATGATGAACTCGTCGCCGCCGACGCGCACGACGGAATCGGATCTCCGGACGGCGGCCCGCATGCGCCCGGCTACGATCTTCAGGAGCTCGTCACCGGTGGCGTGCCCAAGGCTGTCATTGATCAGTTTGAAATCGTCGAGGTCGAGAAAGGCGAGCACGGCCCATTGATCCCGCTCGCGGATCTCCTCGAGCATGCCGGCGACCTGCTCCTCGAAAAGCACGCGGTTCGGCAGCCCCGTCAAGGCATCGTGATGGGCCATGAAACCGATGCGGTCCTCCGCCCGCTTGCGCTCGATTGCTATTCCGGCGAGATGAGCGGCCATGGCAATCAGTTCCTGCTGCTGCTCGCTCGGCGTTCCGACCTCCTGCGCATAGAGCGCGAATGTCCCGAGCACCTTTCGCTCGCGCGACAGGATGGGCGTGGACCAGCAGGAACGGAGGCCGGAAGGCCTCAGGAGAGGCGCGTATTCCTCCCAGAGCGGGTCGGCGAAGACGTCGGAAACGATCACCTGTTCGCCGCACCAGGCGGCCGTTCCGCAGGAGCCGGCCGCAGGGCCGATCTCGAGGCCATGGATGGCAGCGCAAAAGCCCGCGTCGAGGCTGGGGGCAGCGCCGTGCAGGAGATGCCGGCCATCCTCCGAAAGGAGCAGGATGGAGCCCTTGATCCCGGGCAGCAGCGCTTCGATCAGCAGCACCAGCTCGTGGAAGAACTCGCCAAGGGGCTTGCCGTTGGCGATCATTTCCAGCAGCCGGGCCTGACCTTCGAGCAGGCGCTCCGCGGCCTTGCGATCGCTGATATCGCGCGAGATGCCGACGATACCGATGATCCTCCCGCTCTTGCTGCGCAAGGGCACTTTCGAGGTCATCAGCCAGCGATCGCGGTCCTTGGTCACGATGGCGCGTTCCTCGATGCCGAAGATCGGTTCGCCGGTTTCCAAAACGCGTCGCTCGGTATCGGCGACGGCCTGGGCGAACTCGTGCGGGTGCAGATCGAAATCGGTCTTGCCGACGAGGTCGCGCAGGCTTTCGAGGCCGTTGTCGGCAACCGTCACCTCGTTGGCGATCAGGAAGCGCCCCGCCGTATCCTTCGCATAGATATAATCGGGAACGTGGTTGATCATCGCTTCGAGCCAGTAGTGGCGGTCGGCCATGTCGGGCTCGGGCGGAAAGAGACGCGCGACCTCCTCGGCAAGGCGGCTGCCGGCATCGATCAGCCGACGCGTCTCCGCATTGTCGTCCGCGTTCAGGTCGGCATATCGGATGCTGCGGGACGTTTTTCTTGCCAAGCGAAACCTCCGAAGGAGCGGCGCTCGCGCAGGTTTAGCGAAAAGAGGTTATGCTTCCCTAAACTCCACAGCGAAAAATCGTCTAAAGGTTGCGCAGAACCACTTCGCATCAAAAGAATTCATGCGACCTATCATTGCCGACGGCTTCTGCCGAGGACGGCGATGGCCTACTGCATAACCATGCAGGAGTTACAGCGACCTTTGCGCGGCCTATCGGGCGCGCAGCGCTGTAAGGAGCTGAACGTACAATCGGAGGACGGCAGGAATGCTGACGATCTATGGAGTTTACCGTTCGCGCGCGTCGCGCAACTACTGGATGGCGGGGGAACTCGGCCTGCCCTTCCGGTCGGTGCCGGTTGTCCAGGCGCGCCGGGTCGCCGATCCGCTGGCCGCGGATGCCCCCCTCAATACGAAGTCGCCGGGCTTCCTCGCCATAAACCCGATGGGCCTCATACCCGCGATCGAGGATGACGGGTTGGTGCTGACCGAGTCGCTCGCCAACAATCTTTATCTCGCCCGCAAACATGGCGGACCGCTGGCACCGGCCGATATCCGGGAGGAAGGGCAGATCGGCAACTGGACGATGTGGGCGGCGACTGAGGTCGAGCCGCATGCGGTGAAGATCGTACTCGCCCATGACAACGGGATCGAGGAGACGCCGGAAGGGCGGGCGGAGATCGCGGCCTGCGCCCGCTCGCTCGAGAAAGCCTTTGCCGTACTCGAAACGCACCTCGCCGAACGCGACTACGTGGTGGGTGACCGCTTTACCGTCGCGGACCTCAATCTCGCGGAGGTTTTCCGCTACACGATGAGCCAGACGGACCTCTTCGAAAGGCACCCTCAGGTCAAGGCCTGGCTGGCGCGCTGCCAATCCCGCCCCGCCTTCAAGGCAATGATGGAGGAACGGCTGAAGGAGCCGGAATAAGGCACATGGCCGGAGAGCAAAGGTCTCCTCATCCCGCCATAGCCGCGAGCTGCCGCATTCCTTCCTCGACCTCCTCGCGTACCCAGCGCTTGAAGGCGGCTGCGCCCTTGCTTTCGCGGCGTGAGACGGAGGTGACGAAGTAGTGCCCGAAGCCGGTCTTGGCGCGAATGCCGAAAGGCGCCACCAGAGACCCCCTCAGCAGCGCGTAGCCGGCAAGCGTCTGCCAGGCAAGCATCACCCCCTGGCCGGCAATCGCCGCATCGAGCGCCAGGGAAGCGTCGTTGAAGGTGTGGCGCACCGTCATAGCCGCACCGGAGAGGCCGGCGGTCTTCAGCCATAGCTCCCAGGAAAACATCGCATGAGCATCGATCACCGCCGGCAGTTTCAAAATGTCCGCGGGCTCACGAAGTCCGGCGGCCAGTGCCGGCGAGCAGACCGGGAAGACCTCCTGCTCGAGCAGCAGTTCCGATCGCACGCCGGGCCAGCGTCCAGCCCCGACGCGGATGCCGAGATCGACATCGGAGGTCTCCAGATCGGCGAGCGTCGTGGTCGCGTCGATCCTCAGCCGGATATCCGGATGATGCTCGGCGAAGCGGTCCAGCCGGTAGACGAGCCAGCGCGCCGCAAAGACCGGCGCGACCGACACCGTCAATACCGATTCGTCACGGCGGCGTGCCTGCGCGACTGCCTCGGCGAGTTCCCTGAAGGCGCTCGACAATCGCGTCAGTAGCGCGCGCCCGCTATCCGAAACCACAAGCCCCCGCGGCGAGCGCTCGAAGAGCGTACGACCGAGTTGCGCCTCGGTCTTGGCGATCTGCTGGCTGACGGCGCCGGCGGTGACGCCGAGCTCCTCCGCCGCAGCGGCGAGCGAGCCGAGGCGACCGACCGCTTCGGCCGCGCGCAATCCGTTCAGGTGAACCGAATTCAGATCTTTCATATAGTTTTTCTAAACTGCTGCCGTCGCAATCTCAATTGCAAACTTCGGCAAAGAGGCGGATGCTCCTACAACAGGTTGAAGGGTTGAGCGGCCGGCGAGACCGACTGCGCTACCCCAATCCGAGCTGAACGGTGACGTCATGCTGAAGGTTTTCTCAATACTGAAGCGCCCCGGGGCCTCGTCCGAGACTGTTCGAGGACTCGCTTCCGACTGGATGCGCGACCCTCTCCAGCATCCGGATCTCTCCCGTATGAATGAACGCGAACTCGCGGATCTGCCGTTCCCCGGATGGCCATGGCCCCGCTCTGCGACGGAGAATCTCTGCGTCCAAAGGTAACCAACGCCCGCTTGAACGCTTCGGCTCCGCCGATCTCGTGCCGATTGCCGCTACGACTGCACTTCAGCCAGAACCTTGGCGACGGCCGGACGCTCGGCCATCCTGTTGCGATGGTCGAGGATTCGCGGAAACCGGGCCGGATCGACACCGTCCGACTCGAGCCAGCCGGCGATGGTGAAGAGGTAGGGATCGGCGACCGAGTAGGCGTCGCCCCTGACAAAGGGGCCGACGAACATCGTGCGCTCGATCAGCGCGAAGCAGTCGGCCATATTCTGCGGCACCTTGGCCTTCATCGCCTCCTGCGCTGCCGGGTCGTCTGCCCACCGCGCGGCTCGACGGGCATGGGCATGGGCGACGTGGACTGTCGAGCAGAGATAGCTCAGGAACGACTGCAGCCGAGCGAACTCGAAAGGATCGTCAAGCGGCGCAAGCCGCGCCTTCGGGAAGCTCTGGGCGATATAGGCGAGAATGGCCGGCGTCTCGGTCAGGATACCACGGTCGGTCACGAGGGCGGGCACCCGCCCCTTGGGGTTGATGGTGAGGTAGTCCGGCTTGGTCTGCTCGGCTTTGGAAAAATCGACCCGATGCACTTCATAGCCGGCACCGGCTTCCTCTAACGCGATGTGCGAGGCAAGCGAGCAGGTTCCGGGCGTATAAAACAGTTTCAGCATCGTTCTTCCTCCCAAAATGCGCGGCCGACGGCGGCGCCGAAGCACAGAAGATCGAATCGCCGCGATTGACAAGCCCTGAGCGGTATCGCGTCAGGCGGCAAAGGCTTCCGTCACCACCCGCACGTCCCCGACGTGAATTCCGTTCCAGTTGCGCATCGCATGATTGGCCTGAGCCATCAATGCCTCATGGATTTCGGCATCGTCCGAGAAGAAGCGCGCAAGCGTCGCGGCGACCATCGCCTCGGCGGCCCGGGTCGTGCCGTCCTCGCATTTCAGCGCTATGCCGATGCCCTTTTCCGGTATCGCAGCACAGAATACGCCCTCGGCGCCGGTCTTCGTAAAAATGCGGCCGGGAGCGGTCTTCATCAGCCGTGTGCAGGCGCGCTTGGTGCCCGCGACGAAGAAGGGTTCGGCCATGCAGGCTTCGATCAGACGCTTCGAGGCACGCGCCCGCTCCGCACCGAGACCGACTCCGCTCGCCATCCTGGCGAAGCCGTGAGCAAGTCCCCTCATCGAGAGTGCGTAGGTCGGGATCGAGCAGCCGTCGACGCCGCAATTGTCGCGATCAAGAACTGCTCCCGTCAGCTCCGCCATGACGCCGCGGATTTCCTGCTGGATCGGGTGGTCATAGCCGATATAGCCTTTGACCTCGGTACCGGAATGGCAGCAGGCGCAGACGAAGCCCGCATGCTTGCCGGAGCAGTTGTTGTGGAGCGCGCTCGGCGCTTCGAGTGAGCGGGCCTGTGCGATCAGGGTCTTCTGGTCGGAGGACCAATGGGCGCCGCACTCAAGCGCCTGAACGTCCCGCCCCGCAGCGGACAGCATCTTGGCGGCGAGCGCCACATGTTCCGGCTCTCCCGAATGCGACGAGCAGGCCAGCGCCAATTCCCGGTCGCCGAAGCCGTTGGCGTCGGCGGCACCGCTTTCGATCAGCGGCAGGGCCTGCATTGCCTTGCAGGCGGAGCGAGGAAAGATGTGGGCATCCGTTTCGCCAAGGGAAAACAGCGTCTTTCCGTCGCCATCGACGGCGACGATCATGCCCCGATGGCGGCTTTCGACCAGATTTCCGCGCGTTACTTCGACCAGAACCGGATTCGACATCGGCTGCCCTCAATTTTCCAAGATTCGGATATGCATCTATCAGGAATCCCACGGCAGAAAAGTCACCGTAGATGAAATTCCTCCGCAAGCTCTTTCTCGTTTTCGCCGTCGTCTACCTGCTTCCGGCGCTCGCCTCGGCGGGGCTGTGGTACCTCAAGGAGCGGCCGCAGAGCTGGCACGACGCGGATTGGTCGTCGTCAGGAATTCTGGCGGATGCGGCTGCGAGCCCGCAGGCGGCGATATACGTCTTCTCGGCGACCACCGGAGGCATGAAGGGCGCGGTGGCAAGCCACGCCTGGATCGTCACCAAAGACGAAGGAGCGTCGACCTATAACCGTTATGA
Source organism: Sinorhizobium meliloti (assembly GCF_017876815.1). Lineage (NCBI taxonomy): Bacteria > Pseudomonadati > Pseudomonadota > Alphaproteobacteria > Hyphomicrobiales > Rhizobiaceae > Ensifer > Ensifer meliloti. The sequence goes on from NZ_JAGIOS010000001.1 coordinate 233,153, forward strand.
AAAGGTCGGCTGGGGCAAGCCGATCCGCAGGAACGCTTATCCGGCCGACGGACGCTGGTATTCGAACGAGCCGCGCATCGTCGTGGCAGTCAGGGGCGAGGAAGCCAAGCGCCTGATCCCGAAGATCGAGAAGGCGATCGAGGCTTATCCCTATTCTTCGCCGGGCGCCTATCGTCTCTGGCCCGGGCCAAACTCCAACACCTTCGTCGCCCATGTCTTGCGATCGGTGTCGGAGCTCGACGCCGTGCTGCCGCCGGATGCAGTCGGGCGCGACTATCTGCCGGAGGGGAAACTGTTCCATGTCGATGCCGACGGCCGCGACCTGCACGCAACGCTTTACGGCCTCGCCGGCGTCTCGGCCGGGTGGCGCAGTGGGCTGGAATTGCATTTCATGGGATTGGTGGCGGGCTTCGACGTCGCGCGGCCCGGCGTCAAGATACCGGCACTCGGCCGCTTCGGGATCTGAGATGAGCGGCGCTCGGTCTAATGGAAAAGGGCCGCCCTTCGGCGGCCCTTCCATGAGCTTTGGCCTCACAATGGCCGGGTGCTGAGACCCAAAGGAAGGCGGCTATCAGGCCGAGGGCTGCCTCGACTCCTTCACCTCTCCCATGTCCATTGCGAGGTCCGAAATCTCATTAGACATTGGATCACCTTCCTTTCTGTTCGTTGACGTTGATCTCAACGTACGCGATCTTTGCGCCAATACAAGGCCGACCATCGTCTTATTGTTTTTTGCTACCCGATCCGCATCACGATCTTGCCGATATGATCGCCCTCCTCCATCAGCCGATGGGCGCCGGCAATCTCGGCGAAGGGCAGGACCGCCTGGATGACCGGTGCAACGTCGCCCCCCTCCAGCAGCGGCCAGACCTTTTCCGCAAGCCCGTCGCGGATCGCCTGCTTCTCGGCGGCGGTGCGCGGGCGGAGCAGCGAGCCCATTACCTGCAGGCGCTTCATGAGAATTGGCGCAATGTTGGCGCCGTCCACCCGGGCGCCGCCAAGGAAAGCGATGATCGACAGGCGCCCGTCCTTGGCGAGGCTGCCAATGTTGCGATCGAAGTAGCGCCCGCCCACCATGTCGAGAATGACGTCGACCCCGCGGCCGCCGGTCTCTTGCAGCACGACAGCCTTGAAATCCTCCTCGCGATAATTGATCGCACGTTTCGCCCCGAGTGCTTCGCAGGCCTCGCACTTCGCAGCGTTGCCGGCGGTCGCGAAGACCTCCGCACCGAAGGCCCTCGCAAGCTGGATCGCGGTCGTACCGATACCGCTCGATCCTCCATGGACGAGGAATGTTTCGCCGGACTTCAGGCGGGCCATGTCGAAGACGTTGGCCCAGACGGTGAAGAAGGTCTCCGGCAGGGCTGCCGCCTTCGCGGCATCGTAGCCCTTGGGCCAGCGAAGGGCCTGCGTGGCGGGAACCGCGCAATATTCCGCGTAAGCGCCGCCATTGGCAAGAGCGCAGACCTTGTCGCCGGTCGAGAAGCCGGTCGCTCCCTCGCCGAGAGCAACCACTTCGCCCGCAGCTTCGAGCCCGAGGATGGGGCTCGCCCCAGCGGGCAGCGGGTAGTCTCCCTTGCGCTGCAGGACGTCCGGCCGATTGATGCCGAAAGCTTCGACGCGGATCAGAATGTCGCCGGGCCGGACCTCAGGCAGCGGCCCTCGCGCCAGCACCATATTCTCCGGCCCTCCGGGGCCAGGCAGATCGACGTAGGTCATTTCTGTCGGAAGGGTCATGACGGCATCCTCGCAAAACGGTTCCGCCTATACCTATAGCCCTCCTGCCGCTCGGGAAAGGTCGCCTTGCATCGCTGCTCAGGCGCGGTCGAGGGGCTCCATGACGAGACCTTCTTCGCTCGCCTTGGCGCGCGCCTTTATCTCCGCAATCCGCTTGCTCACGGTCTGGCCGTCCGAGAGGACAAGGCCTTCGGGAAGCACAAGTACCGCAATCGAACAGCGCATCAGTGGGAAAGCCTTCGTGAGGCCGTCGCGGCCATATCCGCTGATCCGTCCCGCCGACAGATGCTCGGGCGAATAGAGCTGGCGGACGTCCGAGCGGAAGTCGTCGATCAGGCGTGAAAGGACGCCCCGGATATCCTCCTCGGTACAGCCGTCGATGCCGATGAAGAAATCGTCGCCTCCGACGTGACCAAGGAATTTTTCTTCGCCGATGAAGTGGCGCCGCAGGAGCGCCGCGAACAGGGTGATCGCGAGATCCCCCTTCTGGAAACCATATGTGTCGTTGAAGGGCTTGAAATCGTCGAAGTCGCAATAGCAGAAGTAGCGGGCCTGATCGCCGTCCAGGATCGCGTTCTGGACATAATCGCGGATCGCCCGATTGCCGGGGAGGCCCGTCAACGGATTCTGCTCCTGGGCCATCTTCAACTGCTTCTCGTTGATGATCTTCAGGAGCGACGAAGCGGAGAGAATGCCGGCATAGCGCATGTTCTCCGTCAGCATGACGCAGTCGCTCCCGTCCATACCGGCGAAGATCTTGAGCATCTCGTCGGCGGGCGTGTCGAGATCGGCGATCGGCGCGGGCGTGACGAAATGCGAGATGCGGCGCTGATAGAGGCGGTTCTTCAGGAGGTCGCGACCGAAGGGATGATAGATCATCTCCTTGACGTGGTACTCGTGCAGGATGCCACGCGGTTCGCCATTGGCATTCAGTACCGGAAAGAAGGCCTGGCGCGGATTGAGCCGGAAAAGGTGGAACACGGAATCGAGGTCGTCGCTCTCCCGCACCGCCGGAAGCTGCTCGATCTCCTTCCGGATCAGGATGCTGTCCAGCGTCGAAGAGGGCCGCCGGGTGCCGCTCGTCGGTTCGAGATGCGGATAGACGGCCTGCAGTTCCATGATATGCGTCGTCGGCCGCGCGATGAAATAGCCCTGCATCAGATCGCAACCGAGGTCGCGGCAGACGAGAAACTCCGCCTCCGTCTCCACACCCTCGGCGATCACCCGCGTCCCGAGAGCATGGGCCATATTGACCGTGTGGCGGACAAGGTGGCGCTTGCGCGCATCCTTGTCGATCTCGGAAACGAAATGCCGGTCGATCTTCACATAGTCTACCGGCTGATCGCAGAGCAGTTTCAAGCCGCTGAACCCGGCGCCGAAATCGTCGATCGCCAGCTTGAAGCCCGCGAGCCGCAGTTGCCGCACGAGCACCGGGAAGTCCGGCATCTTGCTGCTGTCGAAGCGTTCCGACAGTTCGAAGCAAAGCGAGGAAGGAGCGATATTCGCGCGCTTCAAGTGGCTGACGAGGCGTTCGACAATGTCCCCCTCGCCGCCGATGAGCCTCGCATCGAAATTGAGAAAGAGCGTGCGCGCCGAAAAGTCCGGGAGCGTGGCAAAGGCGGCGACGGCGCGGCTGTTGATCAGGTGCTCGAGCGCGAGCAACTGTCCGGCGGCCTCGGCCTTGTCGAGCAACTCGACCGGCGAGGCGAAGCCCAGGCGCTCGAACCCGCGCATCAGGGATTCATAGCCGAACACCGCCCCGGTCGTCGCTTCCACGATCGGCTGGAGGGCATTTTCGATGACGAGTTTGGCAAGCGTCACGATTTGGTCGTCGCCGAAACGGCGAAGCGACAGTATTTCTGCGGGGGCGGCCGACATGCCGGGCTCCAGGGATAGGACACACAAACGCGCGCCAGCATCGGAGCAAGGCGTCAACGAAATCTTTCGCGAATGTGAAAGTTTGATGAAGCTTCGGAAAAGGCCTGCTCAGCCCCTCGCAAGAACCCCGAAGGCGATCGAGGCCAGCCCCTGCATGACGAGATCGACCGCCAGGAAAAGACCCAGTATCCAGAGACTGTCGACCGGCCAGCCGGCGGCGATGATGAGGCCGGCTAGCAGCGTCACGAGGCCGCCGATGACCATCCACCCCCAGCCGCCGAGCGGCCGAAGCCTGAACCCTACCCAGATGCGGGAGCAACCGGCGGCGATCAGCGCCAGGGCCAGCAGAAACGTCAGCACGGAGGAGGCGAGGACAGGATTGATGAAGGCGAACAGGCCCGCTGCGGCGTAGAAGGCGCCGCTCAATATCCAGTAAAGGACACTCCCCCAGCTTTTGACCTGAAAGGCGTGGGCGAGATTGAGCAGGCCGCCGATCAGCATGATGAGACCGACGTAATAGACGGAGGCGACTGTCGCCATCAGCAGGTTTCCGAAGGCGATGCCGCCGCACATGATCAGAAGCACGCCGAGTGCGACGAACCACCCCCATTTTCCGGCAAGGGCCTCTCTGCCGGCTGGATCGGACGCGTGAACCATTTCAACCTCCAGTCATGCCGATGCGCATGGACGCCTCCCGCTGATTGAGCCGGATTTCCAAGCAAAAAGAAAGAGAAAAGCGCAGATTTTTTTATTGATTGATGGATCAATCAAAAATAAGCTGGCACCTGAGGAGTTCGAAGATGCCGAAGGTCGGAATGGAGCCGGTGCGCCGCAAGGCGCTGGTCGATGCGGCGCTGCGCGTGATCGGCGATCAGGGTACGCTCGCGGTGACCATGTCGGAGATCGCGCGGACGGCCGGCGTCTCACCCGCGCTCGCGCATCACTATTTCGGCAGCAAGGAGCAGTTGCTGATCGCCACGATCCGCAGCCTCCTGGGCAAATTGCGCGACGACGCCGTCGCGGCAATGAAAGCGGCGGCGACGCCGCGCGAAAGGGTGAGCGCGTTGATCCGCGTGAGCTTCCGCGCCGATCAGTTCGCGCCGGAGACGGTCGCCGCCTGGCTCGCCTTCTATTCGGAGGCGCAACGGTCGGAGGAGGTGCGGCGGCTGCTCGTGATCTATGCACGGCGGCTGCGCTCCAATCTGCTTGTGGGCCTGAGAGCGCTCTGCCCGGCGGACGACGCGGAGCGCATCGCCGAAGGCGCGGCTGCGATGATCGACGGGCTCTACATCCGGCAAAGTTTGAAGTCGGCGCCGATCAGCATCGAAGCATCGGTCGCGCTCACGGAAGATTATGTGAATGCGCATTTACGGGCGAATGGTGACGGGAAATACCCCTCTCCTCGGGTTTAACCCGAGGACTAACCCTCTCCCCGCGTGCGGGGAGAGGGAACTTCGGCAGCACCGCATGTCCCTTCTCCCCGCCGGCGGGGAGAAGGTGGCGGCAGCCGGATGAGGGGCAATTTCCACCTGAACCAAGCAAGACGAGCAAGAATTCGAACCATCGAGGAACCGACCAGTGACCACCGGTAAGCCCAACATTCTGATCATCATGGTGGACCAGTTGAACGGAAAGCTCTTTCCGGACGGGCCTGCAGACTTCCTGCATGCGCCCAACCTGAAGGCGCTGGCCAAGCGGTCGGCGCGTTTCCACAACAACTACACCTCGTCGCCCCTGTGTGCCCCTGCCCGCGCATCCTTCATGGCCGGGCAATTGCCGAGCCGCACCCGGGTCTACGACAATGCTGCCGAATACCAGTCGTCGATCCCAACCTATGCACATCACCTGCGCCGGGCCGGCTACTACACCGCGCTTTCCGGCAAGATGCATTTCGTCGGGCCGGACCAGTTGCACGGCTTCGAGGAGCGGCTGACGACCGACATCTATCCCGCCGATTTCGGCTGGACGCCGGATTACCGCAAGCCGGGCGAGCGGATCGACTGGTGGTATCACAATCTCGGCTCCGTCACCGGCGCCGGGGTCGCCGAAATCACCAACCAGATGGAATATGACGACGAGGTGGCCTTCCTCGCAAACCAGAAGCTCTACCAGCTTTCGCGGGAGAACGACGACGAGAGCCGGCGTCCCTGGTGCCTCACCGTCTCCTTCACCCACCCGCACGACCCCTATGTCGCGCGGCGGAAATTCTGGGATCTCTACGAGGATTGCGAGCACCTCACGCCCGAGGTCGGCGCCATTCCCCTCGACGAGCAGGACCCGCATTCGCAACGGATCATGCTCTCCTGCGACTACCAGAATTTCGACGTGACCGAGGAGAATGTCCGCCGCTCGCGCCGCGCCTATTTCGCCAATATCTCCTATCTCGACGAGAAGGTGGGCGAGCTGATCGACACGCTCACGCGGACGCGGATGCTCGACGATACGCTCATCCTCTTCTGTTCCGACCACGGCGACATGCTCGGCGAGCGCGGCCTCTGGTTCAAGATGAACTTCTTCGAAGGCTCGGCGCGCGTGCCGCTGATGATTGCCGGCCCGGGTATCGCACCCGGCCTGCATCTGACGCCGACCTCCAATCTCGACGTGACGCCGACGCTTGCGGACCTCGCCGGCATTTCGCTCGAGGAAGTGAGGCCCTGGACCGATGGCGTCAGCCTCGTGCCGATGGTCAACGGCGTCGAACGCACGGAGCCGGTGCTGATGGAATACGCGGCTGAGGCCTCCTATGCACCGCTGGTCGCCATCCGCGAGGGCAAGTGGAAATATGTCTACTGCGCGCTCGATCCGGAGCAGCTCTTCGATCTCGAGGCAGATCCGCTGGAGCTTACGAACCTCGCGGAAAATCCGCGCGGGCCCGTCGATCAGGCGACGCTCACGGCATTCCGCGACATGCGCGCGGCGCATTGGGACATGGAAGCCTTCGACGCTGCCGTGCGCGAGAGCCAGGCACGGCGCTGGGTGGTCTACGAAGCGCTTCGCAACGGCGCCTACTACCCCTGGGACCACCAGCCGCTGCAAAAGGCATCGGAGCGCTACATGCGCAACCACATGAACCTCGACACTCTCGAGGAATCCAAACGCTATCCGCGAGGAGAATGAGATGAGAGCCCAACCGAAAGCCTCGCACTTCATCGACGGCGAATATGTCGAGGACGCCGCCGGCACGGTGATCGAGAGCATCTATCCGGCGACCGGCGAAATCATCGCCCGGCTCCATGCCGCAACGCCTGGGATCGTCGAGAAGGCGATCGCCGCGGCCAAGCGCGCGCAGCCGGAATGGGCGGCGATGAGCCCGACGGCGCGCGGCCGCATCCTGAAGCGGGCCGCCGAGCTCATGCGCCAGCGCAACCGCGAGCTTTCCGAACTCGAAACGCTCGACACCGGCAAGCCGATCCAGGAAACCATCGTCGCCGACCCGACGTCCGGCGCCGACAGTTTCGAATTCTTCGGCGGCGTCGCGCCCGCCGCACTCAACGGCGATTATATCCCGCTCGGCGGCGACTTCGCCTATACGAAGCGGGTGCCGCTCGGCGTCTGCGTCGGCATCGGCGCCTGGAACTATCCGCAGCAGATCGCCTGCTGGAAGGGTGCGCCTGCGCTCGTCGCCGGCAATGCGATGGTGTTCAAGCCTTCGGAAAACACCCCGCTCGGCGCGCTTAAGATCGCCGAAATCCTTATCGAAGCGGGTCTGCCGAAGGGCCTGTTCAACGTCATCCAGGGCGACCGCGCGACGGGCCCGCTCCTCGTCAACCATCCGGACGTCGCCAAGGTGTCGCTCACCGGCTCCGTGCCGACGGGCAAAAAAGTCGCGGGCGCCGCGGCGGCCGAACTCAAGCACGTCACCATGGAGCTCGGCGGCAAGTCGCCGCTGATCGTCTTCGACGATGCCGATCTCGAAAGCGCGATCGGCGGCGCCATGCTCGGCAATTTCTATTCGACCGGCCAGGTCTGCTCCAACGGCACGCGCGTCTTCGTGCAAAGGAAGATCAAGGAGCCTTTCCTCGCCCGCCTCAAGGAACGCACCGAAGCGATCGTCATCGGCGACCCCCTGGACGAGGCGACGCAGCTCGGTCCGATGGTCTCGGCGGCGCAACGCGACAAGGTCTTCTCCTATATCGGGAAGGGCAAGGCGGAAGGCGCCCGCCTCGTCACCGGCGGCGGCATTCCCAATAATGTGAGCGGCGAAGGCACCTATATCCAGCCGACCGTCTTCGCCGACGTCACCGACGGGATGACGATCGCGCGCGAAGAAATCTTCGGACCGGTCATGTGCGTGCTCGACTTCGACGACGAGGTGGAAGTCATCGCACGCGCCAACGCCACCGAATTCGGCCTTTCGGCCGGCGTCTTCACCGCGGACCTCACCCGCGCCCACCGGGTCGCCGACCGGCTCGAAGCCGGCACGCTCTGGATCAACACCTACAATCTCTGCCCGGTAGAGATCCCCTTTGGCGGGTCCAAGCAATCGGGTTTCGGGCGGGAGAATTCGGTCGCGGCGCTCAACCACTATACCGAGCTCAAGACCGTCTATGTCGGCATGGGGCCGGTCGAGGCGCCGTATTGAAAGTTGGCGCTTGCCCCTCTCCTCGGGTTTAACCCGAGGACTAACCCTCTCCCCGCTCGCGGGGAGAGGGGACCGGAGGCAGCGAGCTTCCGCGCCGGCGGCAGAGGGACTGAGCGGGCGCCGCGTGTCCTTCTCCCCGCGAGCGTGGAGAAGGTGGCGGCAGCCGGATGAGGGGCATGCCGAGTGCATCCAAAAAAGAAAGCAGCGAGAATGCAGGCAGATTTCGTCATCATCGGTTCCGGCTCGGCGGGCTCCGCGCTCGCCTATCGCCTGTCGGAAGACGGCAGGAATTCGGTCATCGTGCTCGAGTTCGGCGGCTCGGATGTCGGTCCGTTCATCCAGATGCCGGCAGCGCTTGCCTGGCCGATGAGCATGAACCGCTATAATTGGGGCTATCTCTCCGAACCCGAGCCGAACCTCAACAACAGGCGCATCACCGCGCCGCGCGGCAAGGTGATCGGCGGCTCCTCCTCGATCAACGGCATGGTCTATGTCCGCGGCCACTCGGAAGACTTCAACCGCTGGGAGGAACTCGGCGCACAAGGCTGGGCCTATGCGGACGTGCTGCCCTATTACAAGCGGATGGAGCATTCGCATGGCGGCGAAGAGGGCTGGCGCGGCACCGACGGGCCGCTGCACGTCCAGCGCGGCCCGGTCAAGAATCCCCTTTTTCACGCCTTCATCGAAGCGGGAAAAGAGGCCGGCTTCGAAGTCACCGAGGATTATAACGGCTCGAAGCAGGAGGGCTTCGGGCTGATGGAGCAGACGACATGGCGGGGCCGCCGCTGGTCGGCCGCTTCCGCCTATCTGAGGCCGGCGCTCAAACGTCCGAATGTCGAGCTCATCCGTTGCTTCGCCCGCAAGATCGTCATCGAGAACGGCCGGGCGACGGGCGTGGAGATCGAGCGGGGCGGACGGATCGAGGTGGTGAAGGCCAATCGCGAAGTGATCGTCTCCGCCTCTTCGTTCAATTCGCCGAAGCTGCTGATGCTGTCCGGCATCGGCCCGGCTGCGCACCTCAAGGAGATGGGAATTGACGTAAAGGTCGACCGGCCCGGCGTCGGCCAGAACCTGCAGGACCACATGGAATTCTATTTCCAGCAGGTGAGCACGAAGCCGGTTTCACTCTATTCCTGGCTGCCATGGTTCTGGCAGGGCGTCGCCGGTGCGCAATGGCTCTTCTTCAAAAGAGGCCTCGGCATTTCCAACCAGTTCGAGTCCTGCGCCTTCCTGCGCTCGGCACCCGGCGTGAAGCAGCCGGACATCCAATACCACTTCCTGCCGGTGGCGATCAGCTATGACGGCAAGGCGGCGGCGAAGTCGCACGGCTTCCAGGTGCATGTCGGCTACAACCTCTCCAAGTCGCGCGGCAACGTCTCGCTCCGCTCCTCCGACCCGAAGGCCGACCCGGTGATCCGCTTCAACTATATGAGCCATCCGGAGGACTGGGAGAAGTTCCGCCACTGCGTGCGGCTCACGCGCGAGATTTTCGGGCAGAAGGCTTTCGACCTCTATCGCGGCCCCGAAATCCAGCCCGGCGAAAAGGTGCAGACGGACGAGGAGATCGACGGGTTCCTGCGCGAGCATCTCGAAAGCGCCTATCATCCCTGCGGCACCTGCAAGATGGGTGCGAAGGACGACCCGATGGCCGTGGTCGACCCGGAAACCCGGGTTATCGGCGTCGACGGGCTTCGTGTCGCCGACTCCTCGATCTTCCCGCACATCACCTATGGCAACCTGAACGCCCCCTCGATCATGACCGGCGAGAAGTCCGCCGATCATATCCTCGGCAGACAGCCGCTCGCCCGCTCGAACCAGGAGCCGTGGATCAATCCGCGCTGGGCGGTGAGCGACAGGTAACTTATTCCGAGAGGAAACCGATCCAGCGCCCGGCAAGGACCGCGCCGGTCCAGATCGACATGGAAAGCAGCGCGGAAAGGCGGACCCTCGGGGAGAGCGGCCCGCCTTTAACGGCGTCGCGCCATTGCGGGGTCAGATGCAATATGGCCGCGTTGAGTACGCCGAGCGCGAGCAGCGTCATCTTCGTCAGGAAGGCGGGGTTGGCGGCATATTCAACCGGGCGCACGCTGAAGAGACAGAAACCGGTGGCGATGGCCAACGCTACGCCGATTGCCGCCGTACGTGAAAGATAGGGTCCGACCACTGCGACCGGCACGCTGCGGAAGAAGCCGAGCAGCCGCAGATCGAGCGGCAGGATCGAGCCGACGATTATCCCGATCGAGAGTATGTGGGCGGCGTTCACGAAGATGTAGAGCACCGCGGAGCGCCGTATCGCCACGGCGAAGGGCAACGCCCCGATCCACGTCAGCGCCTCCTCCATCAATTTGTCCGAATGCGCTCCGGATAGATGTCATAGACCTTTCCGGCGACTGTGATCCGCACGGCCTTCATCCTCTTCTCGTTCCGGTCGAGCGAGCGGTTGCCGAGCACGACGATCGGATCGCCGGCCTTGGCTGCCCCTTCCACAAAGCCCGAACGCTCGGTGAGCCGCGGGTTGCCGAGTTCGACACGCCAGGTGCCGTCATTCCGCGTCTCGACCTGAAGGGTCGGATGCGGCGGTGCCATGGAGATCTCGCGTATCGTCCCTGAAAGCTCGACCTGATCGGCCTCCGCCCAGGACCAGCCGTGATGCGCATAGGCGCCCGTCACCAGAAGCAGGCCGAAAGCCACTCCAGCGAATATGCGGGACGGCAAGGATTTTGCCATGTCTTTGTCTCCTTTCGTGGGCTCGCGGGGTCAGTCTGAAAGTGGAGCACGCGAAGCAGATGGACAGAGCATTCAACGATTGTTGAACGGCAGCACCGCGCGCGAAGACAGCTGGCGGGTTTAATCGTAAGACAATAATCTACTGGATTACTAGGTTTTCTTAGAACTTTATGGATCAGAGAGATATTTGCTCTGATCCTTGAGCAATAGAAATCCGTTTTTCTGTCCATTGACACCAGCGGCTGCCATATTCCGTGCAAATTGCAACAGGATGCAGCCATGACGACGCAATCCCTCAAAGCAGAAGCGGTGGCCCTCGAAGCAGACGTGATGGCCCTCGATGCGGAGGCGAAGGCCCTCAACGACAAGCTCGAAAGCCTGGATCTCGCCGGCCGGCTGGCGCTCATTGCCGGGCTTGAAGGCCGCGCGGTCTTTACCACGTCGCTCGGCATCGAGGACCAGGTCATTACCGCCGCGATCGGCAGCAACCGTCTCGACATCGAAGTCGCGACGCTGAAGACGGGCCGCCTCTTCAACGAGACGGTGGCGCTGATCGACCAGACCGAGGAAACCTATGACATCCTCATCAAGCGCTATTATCCTGAGAAAGCCGACATCGACGCCTATGTGGCGCAATACGGCATGAACGGGTTCTACGAAAGCGTGGAAGCCCGGCATGCCTGTTGCGGCGTGCGCAAGCTGAAGCCGCTTGCGCGCGCGCTCGACGGAGCAAGCTATTGGATCACGGGCCTGCGCCGCGGGCAGTCGGGCAACCGTGCCACGACCCCTTTCGCTGAAGCCGACGTCGAGCGCGGACTCATCAAGATCAATCCGCTCGCCGACTGGGGCATCGAGACGATCCAGGCCCATGTCGCGGCAGAGGGCATTCCCGTCAACCCGCTGCACAGTCGCGGCTATCCGTCGATCGGTTGCGAGCCCTGCACCCGTGCCATCAAGCCCGGCGAGCCGGAGCGCGCCGGCCGCTGGTGGTGGGAGAACGACGAGAAGCGCGAATGCGGCCTGCATGTGCCGGAAGCGGCTTCCTCGATCATCCCCAACGCCAGCAACGCGGCCTGAGCGCCACGCGCCGCACCCGAAGACCACGATCTTCCCCGGAGTCAGCAATGCCCCATACTCTTCCGGAAACGGAACTGCACAATCCGCAGAGCACGAAACCGCCGCTCGATCCGCATCTGAAGGCGCTCGAGAACGAAGCGATTCACATCTTCCGCGAGGTCGCGGCCGAATTCGAGCGCCCGGTGATGCTCTACTCGATCGGCAAGGATTCGTCGGTCCTGCTGCATCTTGCCCGCAAGGCCTTCTATCCCGGCCGCATCCCCTTCCCGCTCCTGCATGTCGACACCGGCTGGAAGTTCCGCGAGATGATCGCATTCCGTGACGAGATGGTCGCGAAATACGATCTCGACCTCGTTGCCCACACCAATCCGCGCGGCGCAGCCGAGAACGTCACGCCGTTCACGCACGGTTCGGCGCTCTATACCGACATCATGAAGACCGAAGCGTTGCGCCAGGCGCTCGACGCTGGCCAGTACGACGCCGCATTTGGCGGCGCGCGCCGTGACGAGGAGGCAAGCCGTGCCAAGGAGCGCATCTATTCCTTCCGCACGCCGGATCATCGCTGGGATCCACGCAACCAGCGCCCGGAACTGTGGAACGTCTATAACGGCATGATCCGCAAGGGCGAGAGCGTCCGCGCCTTCCCTCTGTCCAACTGGACCGAGGTCGACATCTGGCGCTACATCCAGGCGGAAGATATCCCGATCGTGCCGCTCTATTTCGCCAAGAAGCGCCCCGTCGTAGAGCGCGACGGCATGCTGATCCTCGCCGAGGATCCTCGTCTCGAGCTGCTTCCCGGCGAGGTCAAGCGCGAGGAAGTCATCCGCTTCCGCACGCTCGGCTGCTTCCCGCTCACGGGTGCGATCCGCTCCGAAGCCGACACGCTCGACGACATCATTGCCGAACTTGAAACCGCGACCGTCTCCGAACGTCAGGGCCGCGCGATCGACCGCGACCAGGCCGGTTCGATGGAAAAGAAGAAACGCGAAGGATATTTCTGATGACCGCACCGGCAGCAGCGAACGCAGCCCTGGACCAAACCGTCGTATCCCTCCCGGTGCAGGAGACTGCGCGGGTCGTGCGCGACACGCGCCCCCTTCGCCTCATCACCTGCGGCAGCGTCGATGACGGCAAATCGACGCTGATCGGCCGGCTGCTTTGGGACACCAAGGCGGTCAAGGAAGACCAGGCGGCAAGCCTTCAGCGCGATTCCAGCGGCAAGCAGAACGATCTCGGCCTCCCGGATTTCGCTCTCCTGCTCGACGGCCTTCAGGCCGAGCGGGAACAGGGCATAACCATCGATGTCGCCTATCGCTATTTCGCGACCGACAAGCGCTCCTTCATCGTCGCCGACACGCCCGGCCACGAGCAATACACGCGCAATATGGCGACCGGCGCTTCGACCGCCGACCTCGCCGTGCTGCTCGTCGACGCACGTGTCGGCCTTTTGGAGCAGACCCGCCGCCACGCGACGATCGCGACGCTGATGGGCATCCGCCAGTTCGTGCTCGCCGTCAACAAGATCGACCTGACGAACTACGACCGCGCCCGCTTCGATCAGATCTCGCACGAGTTCCGGGAACTGGCCCTTTCGCTCGGAGTCCGCCAGGTCACCGCAATTCCGGTCTCGGCGCTCAAGGGCGAGAACGTCGTCTATGACGGCCGCGCTTCCATGCCCTGGTATGACGGCCCGACGCTGATCGAGATTCTGGAGCTTGCCACGACCCGCTCCGCCCAGACCGTCGGCTTCCGCCTGCCGGTGCAGCGCGTATCGCGCCCGGGAGAAAGCTTCCGCGGTTATCAGGGCACGGTCGCCGGCGGCTCGGTGAAGCCGGGGGACTCCGTCGTCATCCTGCCGTCCGGCATGGTCGCCAATGTGAGCAAGATCGTCACCTTCGATCTCGTGCGCAATGCGGCGGTTGCCGGCGACGCGATCACGCTGGTGCTCGACCGCCAGGTGGACGTTTCCCGCGGCGACGTGATCGCCTCGATCGACAGCCAGCCGATGACCGGGCTCGCCTTCGATGCGCAACTCGTGGCGCTGCAGCCGGAAGGCATCCAGCCGGGCAAGCGCTACTGGCTGAAGTCCGGCAGCCGCCGCCAGCGCGTGCAGGTGCAGCCGGTCAGTCAGCTCGAACTCAAGAGCGGCAAGTGGAACCACGCAGACGAATTGCCGATGAATGCGATCGGCAAGGTGCACCTCGCCTTCGACGAACAGGCGATCTTCGACACCTATGAGCAGAACCGCACGACCGGCGCCTTCATCCTGATCGACCCCGACACCAACAACACGGTGGCCGGCGGCATGATCACCGCCAAGCGCGCCGCGCTCGGGGGCATCCATGCCGAGGAGAGCCGTGTGATCCTGTCTCTGCCGGCCGATCTCGCCGATCAGCTCATGGCAACGGAGCTCTTTGCAAGCCGCCGCGAAGACGTGGAGGTGCGTCGTGTCACGGCCGGCAAGGCGGTCAACATCATAGACGCGATTGACGGGTGACCTGACAGAGTCATCGATGAGCAGAGGGGCCGTCAGGCCCCTTTTTGCTGCGCAGCTTTCGACAGGTTGGCGATTGGCGGGTTATCATGGACGATCAAGGTGTTGTCCTCGACATCATCAAGATCGGCTCTCGCGGCAGCGTCTACGAATAGGAGTCCGTTATGCAGACCATTACCACCCCGGGTGGCGAAACCCTGGTCGTCCTTCCCATTGCTGAATATGAAGATTTGCTCGATAGGGCCGATATCGCGCAGGCCGACAAGGTGAAGGCCGATATCGCCGCTGGCCGCGACGAGCTCGTGCCGGCCGAGGTCGTCAACCGTCTTCTGGCTGGCGAGAACGCGGTCAAGGTCTGGCGCTCCCATCGCGGCATGGCCGCTCGAGAATTGGCGAAGAAGGCCAGGATCAGCGCTCCCTATCTCTCCGAAATCGAGAGCGGGAAGAAGGACGGAAGTCTTTCAACCATGAAGAAGATTGCCGAAGCTCTCTCCGTGGATCTCGACGATCTGGCGCAATAAGGCGTTCAGGCGCGCGGCTCGATCGTCGCGAGATCGATCGTCAGCGGCGGCGGATCGGCATGATTCCAAAGCTGATAGCCGACCACGCTGCCGAGAATGGCTGCCCAGACGACAAATTCACGTAGAGTGAAGATAGGTTCTTTCGACATCGCTGCCTCACGGGTTTGCACTTTGAAGCATATTCGCGCCGATTGTTCACTCCGATAAGACGGAGATTCGAGAACAAGCCGTTTCCCTGTGAACAATAAAAGCGTGGCAAAGCTACGCCGGACCCGCACCGTCCGGTTGGCGGGGCCTATCGCTATCGCGATCAAGACCTGAGGCCGCGCGTCACCCGGCTAAGAAGCCGGATCAACAACAACAATAATCGGGGGATTGTTTCAGCTGGTCGGAGTGGAGTGATTCGAACACTCGACCCCCACGTCCCGAACGTGGTGCGCTACCAGACTGCGCTACACTCCGTGACCAGCGGCGCCTCTATAGAACAGCATTTTTGATTTCACAAGCGCCTATCGCAAAAAAGACCGCGCTAAGGGTCAAAATATTCCGGCCGCCGGCACGCCCGACTCATGCGGGAATAGGGCGTTTCTGCAACGCTCTCCAATTTCCTCGGCGGCAATGCTCCGTGCCGATTTTCTTTCACGGCTTTTAGCGCTAGAGCCTCGGCGGACCGCAAGGAAAACCGGGGGATTCCGGCCCTTCCGCGCCGCAGGTTTCAGGACATATCTAAGGGACAGACACATGAATTTCCGCATGATGACGGCGGGCGCCCTCGGGCTGCTTCTTGCCGGCTGCACGACGACGACCGGGATCACGAGAAATGCGGTCGAGGCACGCTGGCTCGGCCAGCCGGCGGGGCCATTCTTCGCCCAGTTCGGCCCCCCCATTTCCGACGTCGAAGCGGGCGGCGACACCGTCTATAGCTGGAAGGGCGGTTACAAGACGCGCAAGATCGCGGCAGAATACGAAAAGACCGCCGACGGCAAACGCGGCAAGCGCATCTCGGCCCCGCGCACGGAATATCTGAGCTGCTCCGTTCAGCTCACCGTCTCCTCCGACTACGTCATCCGCGCGATCCGGATCGTCGGCGACCGCAAGCGTCCGAACGGCCCGACCTGGTGCGAGGAGTTTCTGGGCGGCGCAAAGGCGGAATAGGCAGCCCGATCCGCCCCGGATACCCCCGGCCCGCTGCCGAAAGCCAGCGGGCCTGCTTCGTCATCCGGAACTGCCTTTCATACTCATTCGCCGGCGGCCTCGGC
Organism: Sinorhizobium meliloti; assembly: GCF_017876815.1. NCBI lineage: Bacteria > Pseudomonadati > Pseudomonadota > Alphaproteobacteria > Hyphomicrobiales > Rhizobiaceae > Ensifer > Ensifer meliloti. Next base: position 249,428 of record NZ_JAGIOS010000001.1, read on the forward strand.
GGCACTCTTCCGGCGCTTCGCGCGCGTTTGCCCCGGCTGAGAAGATGCTGGGGCCGGCGTCGCGGCTCGGCCATCGAACAGCTCGCGGACCAGCCCTTCGATGCTGGCGAGATCGCGAAGATGGATTTCGCGCTGGCCAAACGGCATTTCGATCTTTTCCTCGCGGAAGCGCCTGGCGATTTCGAAACGCATATCGCTCGCCGCGCCCGCATCGGCGTTGATGTTGCCAACGTGGCAGAACAAGGTGAACTGCAGGGCATCGGCTCCGAAATCGGTGAACGAAACGAAAGGCTCCGGAATTTTCAAGACGCGCGGATTGTCCATGGCGATTTCCAGCAGCACCCGCCTCACCTGCTCCGGGTCCGAATCATAGGAGACCCCCACCGGAATCTTCAGGCGCGCCGAGAAGTCGCCATGCATCCAGTTGACCACCTGGCCGCTGATCAGGTCGGCATTGGGTACGATCACGGTCACATTGTCGAATGTCTGGATCTGGGTAGCCCTGACGCTGACGCGCTGGACGATCCCCATGTTCTGGCCGACTTCGATGCGGTCCCCGACCTTGAAGGGCCGTTCGGCGAGCAGGATGATCCCGCTGACGAAGTTGTTGACGATGGACTGGAGGCCGAAACCGATACCGACGGACAGCGCGCTGGCAACGATGGCGACGTTCTGAAGATTGAGACCCGCATAGGAAAAGGCCACGAGACCTGCGATCGCCGCGCCGACATAGCCGACGCCCGTATGGATCGAGGTCCTGAGGCCGGCATCGAGGCTGGTTTGCGGCAAGAGGCGGCCGTCCAGCCACCTCTGAAAGCCGCGCGTCGCGACGATTACGATGATGAAGACGACGATCGCGCCGAGAATAGCCGAAGGCGAAAACGAGAAGCCGCCGATCTCGAAACCGAAAAAGGCGGAGGCGAAGGTGCCGACCACGTCCTCCGATTGGATGCCCCAGGGCGCAAGAAGGGCCATGATGGCAATCATGATCACGACCAGACGCGCGAAGCCCGCGAGGATCACGCCGATCTGGCTGATCGTGTTGGGCTTGAACCCGATCGCCTGCCGCATGAAGCCGCCGATCCGGGTCTGTACCGAAAAGCCGTAGGAAATCGCCTCGTCGGCAAGGCGTAGCAAGAGCACGAGGCTCATCAGCACTGCCGTCGTGAAGACGATCTGGAGCGCAGCGAAGCGGCCGAAGGCCACAAAGCCTGCGAGCGGTGCAACGACGGTCAGAGCGGCGACCGCCCAGGTCACCGGAATCAGGAGTCGCCAGGTTGAGCTCGCTCCCTGCTGGCTCTCGTCGTCGTCTTCGCGAGCGACGAATCTGAGCGCGATCATGGCGAGGATGCCGAGCGCGACGGCACCGAGGCCTTGTGCCGCGACCGCGAAGGACAAGGGCGCATGCGTCGCCTTCAGGAAGGCATCGAGGGCAAGGCCGCCGGCGATGATCACCGCCATCGCAACGATGACCGGAATCAATTTCTCCGCCGCCGCGTCGGTGACGTCGACGAGCCGCCAGCTCGGCCGTTCGGGCGCGAGTACAGCGATGGAGAGGCCGTAGAAGAAGGACGCGAAGGTCAGCCCGAAGAACACGGGCCTCAGGACCGCCGCCAGATCTGCAGGCAGGACACCGAGAATGGACATCGCCTGATAGAGCACGAAGAAGGCGATGGCCGGGATCAGGAGATTGGCAAGCGTGATGGCTGCTGCTGCGGTCGCCCTGGCGAGCCCGGATGGGTGAAGCACCGAAGGGTCGCGGCTCGTGCGCCGGGTCAGCCAGCGCCGGCCCGGCGACAGAAGGAAGGCGGCGAAGCCTATGACGACGACGAGAACGCCTGCGGCCGAACGGCCGGTGCGCTCGATCAGGGCACCGAACCAGTGTCCGACAACGCCGGACTGGTTGGCGAGCGTCTCCGGCGTCGCGGCGGCCAGATCGAACCAGAAGGAAGGATCGGCAAGGCTTTGCGAGCGCTGCAGGATAGAGCTCGTGAAGAGGGCGCGCCGCCGTTCTCCGATAATGTCGATGTTCTGCTGTGCGCGCAGCGCGATGAAATCCGCCTGCTGCACTATGCCCTGAAGACCGGCCGCCTCCGCCTGGAGCTGCGCATGTTCGAGCTTGATCGCTTCGGCCTGACTGCGGGCGGCCTGCTCATCGGCAGGCTTCAACTGCTCGACACGTTGATTGACCGCCTGCAGTCGCGGTTGCAGCTTCGCCTTGAGCCCGGCGGCATGCATGGGAATGGTACCGAGCTGCCTGCGCAGATCGGAGAGGGTGACGTCGTCGATGCGCTCGGCCTGGAGCCCACGCTCCACGCGTTCCAGCGTCGCCCGCCAGGCATCGATGCGTGCCTGTTCCTCCGGAAAGGCTTGCGGCGGCAATGCCGGCGCAGCATCCGCCTGGCTCGCCCCCTCGGCACCGGTTGCCGCGCCCGCTTCCGGCTGCGCTCCACTCTCCTGAGCGAGGGCGACTGATGAAAATGCCACCAGAAACGCGACGAGAAGCAAGCGAAACAATGCCCCGGCCGAAAGGTTCGGCGCCCCGAAAAGATTGCCCGCCGCGCAAGCGCGACGAAGTATTCGCATGCTCGTCATTTTCAGTCCCTGTTCCGCAACCGCTTCATGTGTTTGCCGAGCGCGATCAGGTCGAGCCCGGGAGATCGGGGGGAACAATAAGATTGCTCGCCGGAATATCCAACCCGCCGGCTGAATTGAGTCGATTGCCGGCGATGAACTGCGGGGCGCCTCAGAGCGCGCTTGCAGTACTCTGCGTTTTCTCCGACAAGCATTGGGTGTAGTTTTCGAAGGCGTACTCCAAGGCGATAAAAGATACATCTTCGCCGAGACCATGCACCGCCAGATTTATTCGGCTTATTCCGTCCTTAAGCCTTGATCCATATGCAACGGACCACTCGCGCCGGTACGTCCGCTCGTTCTCCGTTACGGACATTACCCAGTCGCGGTTTTCGCTCCAGCGCGAACCTTCCTTGAGAGACTTGAAGTCCTTCCCCTGGCCATAGATATCTTCGAGTTCGCGTACTATCTCGTCAAACTTCGCCCGAACCTTCGTACCGAGCCGATCCGCCGTAAACATCACCGATCCGGCGTTTACGCGGCAAACACCGACAGTTTCGCTTATCTCTGCGGAATATACTTCGAAAGCAGGGTGACGCCTGGGCACGGTACAAAGCTTGTAGACGCCATAATGCGAAGGCTCATGGACTATCCGCAGAGAGTCCTTCCTCTGCCCTTGTTCAATGCCGAATGGTCCTGCCCACGCTGCAAAAGCAGACAACAATACAGTGACAGAAAGCAATGCGGTTTGAAAAATAATGCCATTCACTCCTCAGCCACTCCACTCCATTCCCTGGCTTTGGTTGGTATATTTATATTTGACTTATGTCAATAACGAATATTGATATATGAACATATCATAAAATACACCTTAAAGTAACCCATCAGAAGTGAATAGGTTATGACAACATAACTTATATATTTCAAACCTGGTCATCCAGTATAGTCGTCCATTCTTAGATCGGCAGGGAATTCCCGGAAGACAAGGTCGCTTATTGCAGCTTATTCTGAAGCCGCGACCTGCCACGCTCATCACAGGCAGCTTCTTCTTCCTCCTTATTCGGGATGGAAGTTCCTTCACTGTCGACGCTTGCGGGGGTGTGGCTGGGGCGCCTGGATTCGAACCAGGGAATGGCGGTACCAAAAACCGCTGCCTTACCGCTTGGCTACGCCCCAACTAAACTGGCGGGAAATCTCTTCGCCAAATCGAGCGCCTGATTAGCAAAGCTCGTGCGCGCTCACAATGCTTAACTTCGTTTCGCCCGCAGATTTATGCCTTTGAGGCTCGGGCCGCAACGTCGGTCGAGCAACGGATGGTTCCCTCCCTGTGGCCTTTGGCCTATGGTCGCGCCGACGGGCCGGGAAACCGGTCTTGCCCCGGGAGCGGTCGTGCAAACGGGACACGGCAGGTGGATGGGAAGCCAGGAACATGCAAGCTCCGGAATTCGACCTCGATTTCAAGCCCGCCCATGGCGAAGCGGTGAGCGTAGCCGAGGGTGTCGAGCGCATCACCGTCAACAATCCCGGCCCCTTCACCTTCCATGGCACGAATAGCTACATCGTCGGCCGCCGCTCGGTCGCGGTGATCGATCCGGGCCCGGAGGACGACGCGCATTTCCATGCGCTGATGGACGCACTCAGAGGTCGCGAAGTGACGCATATCGCCGTCAGCCACACACATCGCGACCACTCTCCGCTCGTCGGCAGGCTTGCCCGGGCGACCGGCGCAATGGTTGTGGGCGAAGGCCCGCACCGGGCAGCCCGGCCGCTGCATGCCGGCGAGGTCAATCCGTTCGGCGAAAGTTCGGACATGGATTTCTCGCCCGATGTCGCGCTTTGCGACGGCGCACGCGTCGAAGGCGACGGCTGGAGCCTGACGGCGGTAGCGACGCCGGGGCACACGGCCAACCACATGGCCTTCGCGCTCGATGGAACCGGGATCCTCTTTTCCGCCGATCATGTGATGGCCTGGGCGACAAGCATCGTCGCGCCGCCGGATGGCGCCATGGCCGATTACATGGCCTCCCTCGATAAGCTGCTCCAGCGCGACGATCGGCTCTACCTGCCCGGGCATGGTGGTCCGGTCAACGAGCCTGCCTCCTTCGTGCGGGCGTTGAAGGCGCATCGCAGGATGCGCGAGCGCGCGGTGATCGAACGCCTGCGCGCCGGCGACCGGCAGATCGCCGACATGGTAAAGGTGATCTACGCCTCGACCGACCCGCGGCTGCATGGCGCTGCGGCGCTCTCGCTGCTGGCGCACATCGAAGACCTCATCGAGCAGGGGCGCGTCGAAACAGAGGGGCCGCCGTCGCTCGCCAGCGCGTACCGGCTGGCGTGACGCTGGGTCGATCGCTGAAAGGCGCAATTCGGGGCGCAAAACCGCGCGCACTTGCTAATCGCCCGCGATCCCCAGAAGCTCGGCGTCGAGGTCGCGCAGGAACTCCTCGGCAAACATCGCTCCCATGCCCAGGTCATGGCGGCCGTAGCGCGAGGCCACGCGCAGATCGACGAAGGTCGTTTCCGCCTCTTCGCGCAATCTGATCAGCACGTCGAATCGGAAACCGACGACAAGGCTCCGCCATTCGCCTTGCAGGACGACGTCGCTGGATCGCCGTCCCGGTATGCCGTCGTCGACCAGTTGCGTGGGGCGCGCCGTCGGGACGGGGATGACGTTCGGGCCGGCATTCGCTTCCCCGCCTGCCTCGGGTCGCACGGCGAGGTCTTCGAGATCCGCCCGCGCGTTGTCGGCGCCGAACTCCGCAGTGGTGGCGATTCGCGTCTGCTCGACGACCTTGCGCACGCCTTGGAATACGCGGTCCAGCGCCCCTTCGTAGCGCCGGCCGGTAAGCCCCGGATAGGCTTCAACCTGCGCCTCGCGGTCTTCCCGCGTCACCGCACGCTTGCGCCCGAGCCAGCTTTCCGCGGTTGCCGGCGTCCTGATCCAGGGTGGCGGCGTCAAGGTATCGGTACTGACCTCGTAGAGTGCCGGTCGCGTCAGGTATTGCACCGCCCCATAACCGAGGAACCCGAGCGGAACCGCCGCGTAGAAGAGTGCCGAGACGGAAGCGGTGCCGCCGATCGCCGCCACCTGCCAAAGGCGCGTGAGCCCGATCGTTGCCAGCACGACGCCAAGGAGAGCCAAGCCCCCGGCGATCAGCGCCAGCGCCAGAAAGTGCGGCGTCGTCAGAGGACCGAAACGATGCGACAGCAGCGACAGCAGAAAAACGATGAATGCGATGCGGGCGATGCGGCGCGCCCAATGGGCCGCGTAGGAATAGGGACGCTCGTACCGGACAATCATCTAACGGAATCAATCCCCGAGGCGGAAAAGGACCTCGCCTTTCTTAGACCATGGCTCGGGTAGTGCAAACCCGTATCTTTCCCCCATCGGCGATGGAGATCGCCCTATTGAGGGCAAAGAGAGAATGCGGGCGGCGAATATGGCGGCGCCACTCACACGAGTGCCGCAAATTTGCCATTCTCGTTAACCACCTATTCAGGTTCACTATTTGGCCGGACACACGGCGCTGTAGCATTTGGAGGCATCGGCCGTCGTCGCCGGCAAGAGGCGCGGCAAATCAACGGAGAGACATCATGGCCGCACAGCAGTCTACCATGGACATCGCCATCCCCGCCCCTCCGCCCCCGGTCGGCGAAGCTGCGATACCCATGGCGCTTCTCGAGTTGGAGCTTTCGCTCGACCGCTTCTCCGGCGACAAGGACGATTTCGTCGGCTTCACCCATAAGGTGGCTCACGACATCGGCGCCGAACTGCTCTTCATCCTGCCGGCTTCCGGTCTTGTCGACGATTGCGTGACGATCGCCGCGGTACGCCACGGCCAGGCGGAGGACAAGACACCTATCATCCTGTTCATCTGTCTCGCGCAGGACGGCACCACCATCCGCGTCGAGCAGCCGAGCGAGCGCACCGCCGGGCTCAAGAGCTTCGCCAACTCCTTCGTCGGCGTCCTCGAGCGGATCTGAACTCCGCAGGGCGATTGACCGGCGATGCGCAACGGGCGCATGATGTCGCCGAGTTGAATCGCGCCCACGGACTTCTTCTTATGCGTTGCATTATCATGCCTGTCGTCCAGCGGAATGCCATCGGTCTCTGTCCCCGCGAAGGGGTGCCGATCAGGAGGCAAGGATGACGACGATGACCATGAGACTGCTTGGCCTTGCAGCCGCGGGGCTGGTGCTTGCCGCGTGCCAGTCGATGTCGCCGCAGGAACGGCGAGCGAGAGACGAAAATACATGCGCCTCCTACGGCTTCAGAAGGGGCACGGATGCGTTCGCAACCTGCCTGCAGCGTATAGATCTCGACCGGCGCGCGGAAGCGCGCGCCTTCCGCTATGACAACGACGTTTTCCTGCGCGGCCCCTACCATTGGCATTAGAGCGGGATGAGGAAGTGTGTGCGGCCGGAATCATCACGCTGATGATTCCAGGTCGACCCAACCTAAAGTCATCGTGATCATAGCGGCTCCGCCGGCCGCGATTGCCCCTCATCCGCCTGCCGGCACCTTCTCCCCGCAAGCGGGGCGAAGGGACGCGCCGAGCACGCCCGATCCCTCATCCACCGTCGCTCCACGAAGCGAGCAACATCACCATCGGGGGCAAGTAGCGCTGAACGTTGCGACGATTCTCCTTCGCCCCGCGTGCGGGGAGAAGGTGGCCGACAGGCCGGATGAGGGGGATATCCGGTAGCCGGAACGCCCTTGGCCGTCAGCTCGCCGCCAGAGCTTGAACCTCGGCGACCTCGCGGCCGTTGATCGTCGCCTGTGCGGCCGCAAGTCTCGCGATCGGCACCCGGAAGGGCGAGCAGGAGACGTAATCGAGACCCGCTTCCTCGCAGAAGCGAATCGAGGCGGGATCGCCGCCATGCTCGCCGCAGATACCGAGCTTCAACCCGTTCTTGGTCCGCCGGCCCCGCTCCGCCGCGATCTGGATCAGTTCGCCCACGCCCTCGAAATCGAGCGAGACGAAGGGATCCTGCTCGATGATGCCCTTCTGCTGATAGGTGGCCAGGAACAGCGCTGCGTCATCGCGCGAAATGCCGAAGGTGGTCTGCGTCAGGTCATTGGTGCCGAAGGAGAAGAAATCGGCCGATTCGGCGATCGTGTCCGCCCTGAGGGCCGCCCGCGGCAACTCGATCATCGTGCCGATCAGATAATCGATGTTCACGCCAGCCTCGCCGATGACCTCCTTGGCGACCGCCTCGATCCGCGCCTTGACGTAATCGAGCTCGGCGCGCAGGCCGACGAGCGGCACCATGATCTCGGGAACGACGGCAGCGCCGGTATCGTGGGCGGCTTGGACCGCCGCCTCGAAAATCGCTCGCGCCTGCATCTCGGCGATCTCCGGATAGGAGATTGCCAGGCGGCAACCGCGATGCCCGAGCATCGGATTGAACTCGTGAAGCGCATCGACCCGCTGACGCAGTTCCGCGGGATCAATCGTCAGCACGCGCGCAACCTCTGCGATCTCCTCGTCGGTTTTCGGCAGGAACTCGTGCAGCGGCGGGTCGAGAAGACGGATCGTGACCGGCAGGCCGTGCATGATCGAAAAGAGCTCGACGAAGTCGGAGCGCTGCATCGGCAAAAGCTTGGCGAGCGCCGTCCGGCGTCCTGCTTCGTCTTCCGCCAGGATCATCTCACGCATCACATTGATGCGGTCGTCCTCGAAGAACATGTGCTCCGTGCGGCAGAGTCCAATGCCTTCGGCGCCGAAGGAGCGGGCGGCGCGCGCATCCGCCGGCGTCTCGGCATTGGTGCGCACGGTCATGCGGCGGCTTGCGTCGGCCCATTGCATGATCTTGCCGAAGTCGCCCGAAAGTTCCGGCTGCAGCATGGGGATCTCGCCCTTCAGCACCTGGCCGGAGGAGCCGTCGATGGTGATCACGTCGCCCTTCCGGAGCGTGACGCTCGCGGCGATCAGGAGCTCGTTTCGCTGGTCGACGCGGATGCTGCCGGCACCCGATACGCAAGGCGTACCCATACCGCGGGCGACGACCGCCGCGTGGCTGGTCATGCCGCCGCGGGTCGTCAGGATGCCTTCCGCCGCATGCATGCCGTGGATGTCTTCAGGACTCGTCTCGACGCGAACGAGAATGACCTTGCGGCCTTCCTTGACCGCCTGCACCGCCTCGTCGGAGCTGAAGACGATCTCGCCCGTGGCCGCACCCGGCGAGGCCGGCAGGCCGGAACCGATAATGTCGCGGCGGGCATGGGGGTCGATCGTCGGATGCAGAAGCTGGTCGAGTGAGGCGGGATCGATGCGCGCGACGGCCTCCTCCTTCGAGATCAGCCCTTCCTCGGCCATGTCGACGGCGATCCTCAGCGCCGACTTGGCCGTTCGCTTGCCGGAACGCGTCTGCAGCATCCAGAGCTTGCCGCGCTCGATCGTGAACTCGATGTCCTGCATGTCGCGATAGTGGCGCTCGAGCGCGTTGCAGATCTTTTCGAACTCGGCAAAAGCCTCCGGCATCAGCTTTTCCAGGGACGGCTTGTCCGAACCGGACGCGATGCGGGCCGCCTCGGTGATGTTCTGCGGCGTGCGGATGCCGGCGACGACGTCCTCGCCCTGAGCATTGACGAGAAACTCGCCATAAAGCTCTTTCTCGCCCGTCGACGGGTTGCGCGTGAAGGCGACGCCCGTCGCGGACGAATTGCCGAGATTGCCGAAGACCATGGCCTGGACGTTGACGGCCGTGCCCCAGCCGGCCGGTATGCCGTGAAGGTGGCGGTAGGTGATGGCCCGCGGGTTCATCCAGCTTGAAAAGACGGCACCGATCGCGCCCCAGAGCTGGACTTCCGGATCCTGCGGGAAAGGCAGGCCGAGCACCTCCTCGATCGCCTCCTTGTAGCGCGAGATCACGTGCTGCCATTCGACGGCGGAAAGCTCCGTGTCCTGCTCATGACCGAGGCGCGCCTTTTCGTCCTCCAGAACTTCCTCGAAAACCTCGTGGTCCACCCCCATCACCACATCGCCATACATCTGGATAAAGCGGCGGTAACTGTCCCAGGCAAAGCGCGCATCGCCGGCGTCGTGACCGAGCGCATGCACGGATTGATCGTTGAGGCCGAGGTTCAGGACCGTGTCCATCATTCCCGGCATCGAGGCGCGCGCGCCGGAACGGACCGACAGAAGCAGCGGGCGATTGGTATCGCCGAAGACGCGTCCGGTGATTTTCTCCATCCGGGTAATGCCCTCGCGGACCTGCTCGCGCAGACCCTCGGGCATGCTGCGGCCCTTCTCGAGATAGCTGTTGCAGGCAGCGGTGACGATTGTGAGCCCTGGCGGCACCGGCAGGCCGAGATTGCACATCTCCGCGAGGTTAGCTCCCTTGCCGCCCAGCCGGTCACGGTCTTCCGCGCTCCCTTCGGCCTGTCCCGCGCCGAAGGTATATACCCATTTCGCCATGCCTGTTCTCCACCCGAAACAGCCGTCGACCTAAAATCAGGAACGTGATCGAATCTAAGACGTTAGAGCGGGATGCGGGCGGAAAACCGCGCACACGTTTCCTTATCCCGATCTAGACCATCTACAGTATATGTTCCGGGCTGAAAATGCACTCGGCGAAGATTTTTGTTGCAGTGCACCAAATTGCAGAGCCGCCATCAGACGGCTTCGCGCAGCCGCTCTGCCGTCTGCAGGTCTACCGAGACGAGCTGCGAGACGCCCTGCTCGGCCATTGTGACCCCGAACAGGCGGTTCATCCGGGCCATGGTAATCGGATTGTGGGTGATGATGACGAAGCGGGTCTCGGTGGAGGCCGCCATTTCGTCCATCAGGTTGCAATAGCGCTCGACATTGTGGTCGTCGAGCGGCGCATCCACCTCATCGAGAACGCAGATCGGTGCCGGATTGGTGAGGAAGACGGCAAAGATCAGCGCCATGGCAGTCAACGCCTGCTCCCCGCCGGAAAGCAGCGTCATCGTCTGCGGTTTTTTGCCGGGCGGCCGGGCAAGGATTTCGAGCCCCGCTTCCAACGGGTCGTCGCTCTCGATGAGCTGCAGTTCCGCCGTGCCGCCCCCGAAGAGGTGGGTGAAAAGCCGCTGGAACTGCACATTGACCACATCGAACGCGGCAATCAGCCGCTCGCGGCCCTCGCGGTTGAGGTTCTGGATGGCACTCCTCAACCGGCGGATCGCCTCGATGACGTCGTCACGTTCCTTGAGCAGCGCCGCGAGCCGCTCCGAAAGCTCCTTCTGCTCCTCGTCGGCGCGCAGGTTGACGGCGCCGAGCCGTTCCCGCTCGATCTTCAGCCGCTCGAGTTCCCGTTCGACGCCGCGCATATCCGGTAGTCCTTCGTCGGAGCCGAGACCGGTAAGGCGCATCACTTCATGGGGGGCGCAGGACAGTGCTTCGAGAATGCGTGCCTCGATCTCGACACGCCGCTCCCGCGCGGAAACAAGCCGCTCTTCGGCGCGGCCGCGCTTTTCGCGTACCTCTGCCAGCTCCGAGAGCGCGGTAGCGGCCTGGCGATCCGCTTCGCGTTGATGGTTTTCCGCCTCGGCGAGTCTGTCGGCCGCCTCTCGGCGCGACGCCTCCGCCTTCTGCAGCTCGTTCATCAGCGCGCGGCGCTTGTCGTCGAACTCGTCAGGCGCATCGAGCAGTTCCTCGACCTCCTCCCGCGCCTCCGCCTCGCGCTCGCGAAGCGTCGCGATGTGATCTTCGGCGCTGGCCGCCCTCGCTGCCCAGGTCTCTCGCTCCCCGGCGATGGCCGCAAGCCGCCTGAGGCGCCCATCGTTTTCGCGTGCGAGACCGTCATGTGCAGCGCGAGCCTCGGCCGCCGCCGCACGGTCGGTCGCGACTTCGGCCGTCCGCCTGCTCAGCCGCAGGTCGAGTTCTGCAAGATCCGGCTGACCGGCAGAGGCTTCCTTGGCCGCCTCGATCTCTTCGGCGATCTCCTCGGCCTGGCCTTCGATCTGGAGCTTCGTCTCGGCAAGCACCGCGCGGCGGCGCGCCAGATCGCCGGACGCCCGCTCGGCCACCGCCAGGGCATCGCGCGCCTCGGAGAGCTGCCGTGCAAGCATGCGTTGCGCCTCGCGCGAAAGCCTTAGCCGCTCGTCCTCGGCGCGGATGCGCGCGCCGGCAGCGGCAAGATGCGCCTCCGCCTTCAGCGATGCATCGCTCGCCTCCTCCGCCTCACCTTCCAGTTCGGAAAGGCGGTTCTTCTGGGCAAGTCTCAGGCCCGCAGCACTTGGCGCTTCCGAGCCGGTGACGTGGCCGTCCCATCGCCAGACGGCGCCCTGTCTCGTCACCAGCCGCTGGCCGGCCCTGAGGAGCGGCAGCAGTCGCTCCGCCTCCCCGTCGCTCTCTACGATCCCGATCTGCCGGAGCGCTCGCCTCAGCGCCTCCGGTGCCTGGACGAAATCGATCAAAGGCAGGGCGCCGGCCGGCAATGCGGGATCTTCCGCATCGTCGCCGGGCATGCGCCAGTGCGTCGGCGCCGCCTGTTCCAGAGGCGAATCGAGGTCGTCGCCAAGAGCCGCGCCAAGCGCCGCCTCGAAGCCGCGCTCGACTTTCATCTCCTCTACGACGGCCGGATAGGTGCTGCCGCCGGCCGCCTCCAGCATGCGCCGGATCGTTCGCGCTTCCGTCTCGATGCCGTTCAGCCGCGCCCGGGCCTGGTCGACGGGCAGGCGCGCGGCGGCTTCGTCGGCGCGCGCCTCGGCGAGGCTCTCTTCGACGGCGGCGACGGCGGCCTCGGCCTCCTCCAGCGCCGCCTCCGCAAGCTCGACCTGCTCTCTCTTCTCGTCCGGATCGGGGAGTCGCGCCATCTGACCGTCAAGATCGTCGAGTTCACGCCCCTGATCCGCAAGCTGGCGTGCAAGGCGAGCCTGCCGCTCGGAGAGATCGCGTAGCGCTCTCTCGATCTGGTTGCGCGCGGCCTGCGCCTCGGCGCGCTCGGCCGTAATGCGGGCGAGACCGGCTTCGCTCGCCGCAAGCTTTTCATTGGCCTCATCGAGCCTTTCACGTGCCTGAGCGCCGCGATCATCCGCCTCGGCCAGCACGTCCCGCAGTTCTTCCTCCTCCTGATCGAGGCGGGCGAGAATGCCGGCATTGTCGGCGATCAGCCGCTCTTCGCGGGCGATGTCCTCCGCAAGTTGCGCCAGCCGCCGCTGCAATTCCTCACGGCGGCGCAGGATCCGGCCGGCATCCTCCTCGAGCTGGGCGCGAGCGATCTGCAGGCGCTGCAGCCCGGCAGCGAACTTCGCCTCGTTTTCACGCAGTTCCGGCAGCTTGAGGCTCGCGACGGCCTGAGCCTTGGCGGCTTCCATCTGCGCCTGCGCCTTCTCGGCGACGAGTGCAGTGATCTGGTTCAGGTGGCTGGTCGCCTCGGCCTCCGCTTCCTTGGCCTGCACCCAGCGGGTATGGAACAGGATCGCCTCGTGCCGGCGGATTTCCGCAGACAGCATCTTGAACCGGTTGGCCTGGCGCGCCTGGCGCTTGAGGCTCTCGATCTGGCTTTCGAGCTGCGAGGTAACGTCGTCCAGGCGCTCGAGATTGGTTTCGGCAGCCTTCAGCCGCAGTTCCGCCTCATGGCGGCGCGAATGCAGGCCGGAAATGCCGGCCGCCTCCTCGAGCAGCTGCCGGCGCGCCTGCGGCTTGGCGGCGATCAGCTCGCCGATGCGGCCCTGGCCCACCATCGAGGGCGAGCGTGCACCGGTGGACGCATCGGCAAACAGCAACTGCACGTCCTTGGCGCGCGCCTCCTTGCCATTGATGCGGTAGACCGAGCCCTGCTCGCGCTCGATGCGGCGCGTCACCTGTATCTCGTCGCTGTCGTTGAAGGCTGCGGGCGCGGTGCGGTCGCTGTTGTCCAGATACAGGCCGACCTCGGCCGTGTTGCGCGCCGGGCGGTTGCCGGATCCGGAAAAGATCACGTCGTCCATGCCGGAGGCACGCATGTTCTTGTAGGAGTTCTCGCCCATCACCCAGCGGAGCGCCTCGACAAGATTGGACTTGCCGCAGCCGTTCGGCCCGACGACCCCGGTCAGGCCACGCTCGATGACGAATTCCGTCGGTTCGACGAAGGATTTGAAGCCGAGCAGGCGCAGCCTGGTGAATTTCATGAGGAGCACGCCGGGGCAGCGACAAGCCGGCACCCCCCTCTGCCCTGCCGGGCATCTCCCCCGCAGGGCAGGGGAATCGCATTTAGCAAATAAGCGGTTGTTTTGTTGCGGCAAATCGATTCTTGGAGTTCTCCGCTGACTTGGAGGTCTCGATGAGTAGATTTGCCGCTTGCTTTGAAGATTTGCCCGATCCGCGCGGTCGCAATGCGCGCCATCCGTTGACGTCGATCCTGTTCATTGCCGTTGCGGCGATTGTCTGCGGTGCGGAAAGCTGTACCGATATGGCCGATTTCGGCGTTGCCAAGAAGAAATGGCTGAAGACAATCGTGCCGCTGCCCTATGGCATTCCCAGCCATGACACCTTCTCCACCGTCTTCCGCCATCTCGATCCGGATGCCTTTGACGCGGCCTTTCGCCGTCTCACGGCGAGCTTTGCGCAGGGTCTCGAAGGGGTGGTAGCGATCGATGGCAAGGCGGTGCGCGGTGCCTACCGGCGCGCCGCCAAGGCCACGCCACTCCACTTCGTCAATGTCTGGGCTGCCGGTCCCGGTCTGGTCATCGGCCAAAAGCTCGCGCCGGGCCGCAATGAGGTGCAAGGGGCTCTCGATGCGCTCGCGCTGCTGGCACTGGAGGGCTCTATCGTCACCGCCGATGCCCTGCATTGCCGGCCCGACACCGCCCGCGCCATCCTCGCTGCCGGCGGCGATTATGCTCTGGCACTGAAGGCCAACCAGCCCGGCCTCTTGGCCCAGGCGCTCGCCCGCATCGAGGACGCCGACCACGTCGAGAGCATCCAGATTGCAGCCGAGACTGCCCATGACCGCACCGAGACACGCCGCGCCAGCGTTGTGGCTGTCGACGATATCAACTTTCCGGGCCTGCAGGCCATCGGCTGCGTCGAGACCACAAGCCGTCATACCAACGGCCATTTGACCAGCCATGTCCGCTACTTCCTGCTCTCCACCACCATGTCGCCGAGCGCGCTGATCGAGGTTGTAAGAACCCATTGGCAAATCGAAAACAAACTGCATTGGGTTCTGGATGTCCACTTCCGCGAGGACGCCGCCAGAAACCGCAAGGACAACGGCCCTCAGAACATTGCCTTCTTGCGCAAGATCGCTCTCAACCTCTTGCGATCTCACCCCGACAAGGCCTCCATCCGCCGGAAAATCAAAAAGGCGGGCTGGGATGACCAATTCCTCACTTCTCTTATCGCTCATATGCGATAGCCCTGCCCCGCAGGGGGGGGCAGTCGGAACCTGCCGGCGAAAACCAAGCCCCATCAGCCGATGCGCACGAAGTTCATTCCAGAGCTTGACCTCCGCCTCCGTCATGCTGTTGCGCATGCGGCGCGCGCTGCCGCGAACTTCCGGCGATACGTCAGCGTGAGGCATGGCGAAACCTCACTGGCTGCCCAACACAAAAAACGGGCGCACGGCTGCTGCCGTCGCCCGTCGGAATCAAAAGCGAAGGATCAGAGCTTGCTGTCGATGAGGGCCGACATAACGTCAACCGACATGTCCCCCGAATAGTGCTCACCGTTGACGAAGAAAGTCGGCGTCGATTTGACCCCGAATTCCTTGGCGCCCCTCTGCATGACTGCATTCACATCATCCAGAAGTTTCTGGTTCGTCAAGCAGGCCTCGAAGCTCTCCTGTGTAAAACCGGCGAGTTTCGACAATTGCAGGAGTGCATCGCGGCCGTTCTGTGCAGCCGCCCACTGCTCCTGCTGTTTGAACAGCATGGAAACCATCGGGAAATACTGCCCCTCCGGTGCACAGCGCGCCAGCATGAAGGCGGCTGCCGCGCGCGGATCGAAGGGGAATTCGCGGACGATGAAGCGTACCTTGCCGCTGTCGATGTACTTCGCCTTGATCGCGTCGAAGGTATCGTTGTGGAAATTGGCACAATGCGGGCAGGTCATCGACATGTATTCGACGATGGTGACCGGCGCATTGGCTTCTCCGAGCGCCATTTCCGGCAGCGCTCCGGGCTCCAGGAGCTTCGCCATGTCGACGCTGCCCTCCGACTTCGGCAACTCGACCTTGGCGGCTGGGGTAGAGGCCTGCGCCACCTCGGTCGCGGGCTTCGCCACGCTCGCGGCGGCAGGCGCCTGAGACGTCGAGGCGGTGGTCGTCGCATCGGTGCTCGCCGTGGTCTCGGCGGGCGTCGTTGAAGCCGCCTCCTTCTTTTCATCGCTGCAGGCTGCGAGCGCCATAGCGAGCGCTGCAACGGCGACGCCGCTCAGCAGGCGTTTCGGAAGGCTTGTTTGGGAAGCGGACATGGACAGGACCCGTGTTCTACTCGAGGGAAATTGAAGCGTGATTTCGATAACTTGCCACGTGCGGGGCGACAAGAGGGGGTGTTTCGACAGCGTTCAAACAATTGTGACCGTCATCGCCGCTGCGTCGACAGAACGGCAGTGCCGAGCCGCTTGAGCGCCGCCTTCAACGCCTCGCTTTCGACGCCTTCCATCATGGTTTCGAGCCGCCGGGCAGCCTCGCCGACAAGGGGCGGCGGGCGGCTGTAGCGCTTGGGCGGCGGTGCGACCGGCTTCTGGACGATGCGCAACTGGCCGATTGCGTGGAAACCGAAGAAGCCGTTGATGCGCTGGATCAGCTCGCCCTGGGCATGAGTCAGGAAAAGCGCCCGGGCGCCTTCGCACGCGACCGTCAGCACACCCGGCTGGTAGCGGCCTTCGCCGGCGATTTCGGAAGCGCGGCGCGGCCAGGCAATTCTTTCCGGCCGGGTGCAATCGGCAAACTCCGCGCCCGCGATTTCGTCCCACGAGCCGAGCAGCATCGTGTTGATGCCGGCACGCTTCGCCAGCACCGGATCGATCAGGCCGTTGGCAACTTCGCTGATCTGAACGACGCCCTTTCGGGTCTTTCTCTCACTCACGGAACGACTTTCTGTTTGCAATTTCGATCGAACCTTGCGGCTCAAGCCGGCATCGGCCAAGTATAGGCCGCAAAAGGACCTCCCGGCAAATGATGCGCGATCTTCCACAGGCGGCGAGCGCCGCACTTCTTCTCGAATGGTACGATCGTCACCACCGCGACCTTCCATGGCGGGTGCCGCCGGCAGCGGCGCGGAAAGGTGCGGTTGCCGACCCCTATCGCGTCTGGCTGTCGGAGGTGATGCTTCAGCAGACGACGGTCCAGGCGGTCAAGGCTTACTTCGAGAAATTCCTCGCCCTGTGGCCGACGGTCGGCGACCTTGCCGCGGCAGACACCGAGGATGTGATGAAGGCCTGGGCCGGCCTCGGCTACTACGCCCGCGCGCGGAACCTGAAGAAATGTGCGGAAGCGGTCGCCCGCGATCATGGCGGCCGTTTTCCCGATAGCGAAGAGGGGCTGAAAGCGCTGCCGGGCATCGGCGACTACACCGCCGCAGCCATCGCCGCGATCGCCTTCAACCGGGCAAGTGCCGTTCTCGACGGCAATGTGGAGCGCGTGATCTCGCGCCTCCATGCCGTCGAAACGCCGCTGCCCGCGGCCAAGCCCGAAATGCGAGCCCTCGTCCAGGCGCTGACCCCGGCCGACCGGCCGGGCGATTTCGCCCAGGCGATGATGGATCTCGGTGCGACGATCTGCACGCCGAAACGGCCTGCCTGTTCGCTCTGTCCCTTTCGTACGGATTGCCGGGCCCTGAAAACAGCCGACCCGGAGACATTTCCGCGCAAGGCAGCAAAGAAGGAGAAGCCGTTGCGCCTGGGTGCGGCCTTCGTCGCCGTCGACGGCCTCGAGGCGGTCTATCTTCGCAAGCGCCCCGAAACGGGCCTCCTCGGCGGCATGACAGAGGTGCCCGGCACGGACTGGACGTCGCGCCGCGACGGCGACACGTCGATAGACGCTCATCCCTTCCCCGCAGAGTGGGAGCCATGCGGGACCGTCAACCACGTCTTCACGCATTTCGAGCTGCACCTGTCCGTCTTTCGGGCCAGGGTCGGGCGCGCCGATATCGGAGAGGCGCGAACGGACACGAGCGGGTGGTGGGAGCCGCTCGCCTCGCTCAGGGCGCAGGCGCTTCCGACTGTCATGAAAAAGGCAATCGCCAAGGCTATACCGCATGCGTTCGAAGCGGGATAAATGCAAAGCGGAGCGCTTTCCGGCCGCTCCGGCCCCAATTTCCATCGCAAGCCAAGGATCGGCAGGAATAACAATGAGCAGCATCGATATCCGCCACATCGTTTTCGACATCGGCAAGGTGCTGATCCATTACGATCCGAACCTTCCCTATTCCCGCCTCGTCCCGGACGAGGCGGAACGCAGCTGGTTCTTCGCCAATGTCTGCACGTCCGACTGGAACATAGAGCAGGATCGCGGCCGCTCCTGGGAAGAGGCGGAGGCAATCCTCATCCGCAATCATCCGGAAAGGGAAGATCACATCCGCGCCTTTCGCCGGCACTGGCATGAAATGGTACCGCACGCCTATGTGGAGACGGTCGCCATCATGGGAGGCCTGATCGCCGACGGCTGGGACGTCACGATGCTGACCAATTTCGCCTCCGACACCTTCCGGGAGGCGCAGAAGCTTTATCCCTTCCTGACCCTGCCGCGCGGGGTCACGGTCTCCGGCGACGTTCGGCTCATCAAGCCCGATCTCGCCATCTACCGGACCCACGCCGAGGCCTTCGACCTCGATCCGGGCGCGACGCTCTTCATCGACGACAGCGCCGCCAATGTCGAAGGCGCGCGAGCGGCCGGCTGGCACGCGGTTCAGTTCACCGGCGCCGAAAGGCTGAAAGCCGATCTCGCGGCCTACGGTATCCAGCCTTCGGACGCGGCACCCTCGCTGGCAGCGGCTGCCATGCTGTAATCGGCTGACGCCCCGCATTGATACAAACGCCCGGAATCCTCTTCGGATTCCGGGCGTTTAAAGCGCTCATCCGGGACTGAAGGCACAAAAACCGGAAGGGGGCGCCTATCGAAGACCCAGGCGGAACTGGTTGATCAGTTCAGTTTTGCCAGGTCGTTTCGAATGACGGATCTGAGCTCGTCGATCGGTTTCAATACGCTTCCCTCCTCGAAGTGCCAGAAGGTCCAGCCGTTGCAGGCGTCGAGGCCCTGCACTTTTGCGCCGAGGCGGTGAATGGATCCAGCCTCGCCGCCGGACGCCAGCGTGCCGTCGGCGCGGACGATCGCGCTGTAGCGGCGCTTCGCATCCGTCAGAACCGTGCCGGGCTTGATGAGCCCGCTTTCCACCAGAGTGTTGAAGGCGACGCGCGGCTCCGCCTTCTTGCCGGTCATGACCGAGAGCGTGGCCTTGCCGAGCGGCTCCACGGCCGCGATACGTTCGGCGGCGGCATCGATATAGTCCTGCTCGCGCTCGATCCCGACGAAGTGCCGGCCGAGGCGCTTGGCGACCGCCCCGGTGGTGCCGGAGCCGAAGAACGGATCAAGCACGACGTCCCCGGGCTTGGTCGAGGCCATCAGGATGCGGGCAAGCAGCGCTTCCGGCTTTTGCGTCGGGTGTACTTTCTTGCCGTCGTCGCCCTTCAGCCGCTCGGAACCGGAGCAGATGGGGAACAGCCAGTCGGAGCGCATCTGAACGTCGTCGTTCGCCGCCTTCATCGCTTCGTAGTTGAAGGTATAACCCTTGGCCTTGGCGTTCGGCGTCGCCCAGATCAGCGTTTCATGCGCGTTCTGGAAGCGGCGGCCCTTGAAGTTCGGCATCGGGTTGGTCTTGCGCCAGATGATATCGTTCAAGACCCAGAAGTGCAGGTCCTGGAGGATCGCGCCGACCCGGAAGATATTGTGGTAGGAACCGATGACCCAGAGCGTGCCGGTGGGCTTCAGGACACGCCGGCAGGCAAGCAGCCAGGCGCGGGTGAAAGCGTCATAGGCTTCGAAGGAAGCAAACTGGTCCCAATCGTCGTCCACTGCATCGACCAGCGACTGATCGGGCCGGTGCAACGTGCCGCCGAGCTGAAGATTATAGGGCGGGTCGGCGAAGACGACATCGACCGAATGATCGGGAAGCGCGTTCAGCGCGGCCACGCAATCTCCCTTGATGATGCTGTCCAGCCAGTTCAGCGGACGGGCGGCACGGGAGATTTCGGCAAGCGAAACAACTGATGACATTGGCAACTCGCAAATACGCTTACTCGGACTGACGATAGGCTTATGGTTACCGAAGATGGTTACCAAAGCCTGAAGGCGCCGGAAAAATTTGCGTCGCCGCAGGAGTCATCGTCCAGGCGCCGCCGATCCGGGTCTTGCCCGTCCGCGATACTTCGATTATCATCGAAGTATGAAGGAAGGCCCGGACATAGCTCTGATCGGCTCGTTGATCGGCGATCCCGCACGCGCAAACATGCTGACCGCTCTGATGGGCGGCCAGGCGCTGACGCCGACGGAGCTTGCAGCCCAGGCCGGCATCACGCTGCAGACCGCCAGTTCGCACCTCGCCAAGCTGGAGGCGGGCGGCTTGCTGACACAGCGCAAGCAGGGCCGGCACCGCTATTACGCGCTGAGCGAGGACGAGGTCGGGCTCATGCTCGAAAGCCTCATGGGTTTTGCCGCCGGGCGCGGCCTGACGCGCTCGCGGCCCGGACCGAAGGACCCGGCACTGCGCAAGGCGCGCGTCTGCTACAACCATCTTGCCGGCGATTACGGCGTGCGCATGCTGGGCAGCCTGATCGGGGCCCGGCAGATCGAAACGGCGGGCGAAGACGATCTGGCTCTGACCGATGCCGGGCGTGTCCGCATCGAGTCGCTCGGGATCGACTACGCCGCGCTCAGGAAATCCCGGCGGCCGATCTGCCGCACCTGCCTCGACTGGAGCGAGCGGCGGTCGCATCTCGCCGGCTCGCTGGGAGAGGCATTGCTGACGCTCTTCATCGACAAGGGCTGGGCGAAACGGGAGCAGAACAGCCGGGCGGTTCGCTTTACGGCGCCGGGCGAGAAGGCCTTTCTGGAGCTCTTCCCGCGGTGATCACGACGATTTGTACCGTCGGCTGCGACGATTGCGAGTTGAATCGGCCACAATCCCCGGTTCTCCGTCTCCTGCTCCAGGTTGAGCTTTGATCCGCCATCGTATAAAGCTGCGGCCACCATTTCCCGCGCCGCTTTTCAGCTCCTCCCCTGCCGGCGGCGCCTTTCTCCCAAGGAACCGATTTATGACCGGTATCGACCTCATCATCTTCGACTGCGACGGCGTGCTCGTCGACTCGGAAATCATCGCCTCGGAAGTCGAGGCCGGGTTGCTGACGGAAGCGGGCTATCCGATCAGCATCGAGGAAATGTCCGAACGCTTTTCCGGCATGACCTGGCGCGACACGTTGCTGGCGGTCGAGAAGGAAGCGAGCATTCCGCTTTCCGCCTCCTTGATCGACAAGGTCGATGCCATTCTCGACGTGCGGCTTGCCCGCGACGTCAAGATCATCGAAGGCGTGCGGCCGGCGCTCATGCAACTGACGCTTCCGCATTGCATCTGCTCGAACTCCACTTCGCAACGGCTTGCGATGATGCTCGGCAAAGTCGGCATCAGGGATCATTTCGGCAAACACATCTACTCCGCGCGCGACCTTGGCCCGGATCGCGTCAAGCCGAAGCCTGACATCTTCCTGCATGGGGCGGCCCAGTTCGGCGTCGATCCGGCACGCGTTCTTGTCATCGAAGATTCGGTTCACGGCATTCATGGCGCCCGCGCGGCGGGCATGCGCGTCGTCGGTTTCACCGGCGGTTCGCATACGTTCGCAGCCCATGCGGACAAGCTGACGGAAGCCGGCGCCGAAACGGTCATCTCGCGAATGGCGGCGCTTCCCGGAGTAATCGCCGCGCTCGCGGAATGGTCGGAGTCCATGACGGCTTAGGGCGGGCGAGGACTCCATGCCGCATTGAAGGCGCATGGACTTCCTCCGAGAATCGACCGATTTTCAGACTGCGCGCGGGCATATCAAGCAAACCCCCAGAAGGGGGAATTTTCCAAGGAGGAAACACCATGCGTCTTTCACGATTGACCGGAATGGCACTGGCAGCCAGCGTCGCGTTTGCGCCGCTCGCCCATGCCGACATCACCATCGGCGTCATCACGCCGCTCACCGGTCCCGTTGCTGCCTTCGGCGAGCAGGTCAAGAACGGCGCCGAAGCGGCGGTCGAAGCGATCAACAGCGCCGGCGGCGTCAATGGCGAGAAGCTCGTCGTCAAGATCGTCGACGACGCGGGCGAACCCAAGCAGGCCGTCTCGGTCGCCAACCAGCTGGCGGGCGAAGGCATACAATACGTGGTCGGACCGGTGCTCTCCGGCACCTCGATGCCGGCATCCGACGTGCTGGCGGAAAACGGTATCCTGATGGTCACGCCGACGGCGACCACCCCGGATCTGACGACCCGCGGCCTGTGGAACGTTCTGCGCACCTGCGGACGCGACGATCAGCAGGCCGTCGTCGCCGCCGACTACGTCGTCAAGAACTTCAAGGACAAGCGCGTTGCCGTGCTTCACGACAAGGGAGCCTATGGCAAGGGTCTTGCCGACGGATTCAAGGCTGCGATCAACGCAGGCGGCATCACCGAGGTGGTCTATGAAGGCCTGACGCCCGGCGAGAAGGATTTCGGGGCGATCGTCACCCGCCTCAAGGCCGAGAATGTCGACGTCGTCTATTTCGGGGGCTATCACGCGGAGGGCGGGCTGCTCGCTCGCCAGATGCATGACCAGGGCGTGAAGGCGCAGCTCCTCGGCGGCGACGGTCTTTCCAACACCGAGTTCTGGGCAATCGGCGGCGAAGCCGCATCGGGCACCGTCTACACCAATGCCAGCGACGCCACCCGCAACCCGGCCGCCGCACCGGTGATCGAGGCCCTCAAGGCCAAGAACATCCCCGCGGAAGCCTTCACGCTCAACGCCTATGCCGCCGTGCAGGTTCTCAAGGCGGGTATCGAGAAGGCGGGCTCGACCGAGGACGCGACTGCCGTTGCCACCGCCATCAAGTCAGGCGAGGCGATCGACACGGTCATCGGCAAGCTGACCTACGGCGAAAGCGGCGATCTCACCTCGCCAAGCT
This sequence comes from Sinorhizobium meliloti, assembly GCF_017876815.1. Lineage (NCBI taxonomy): Bacteria > Pseudomonadati > Pseudomonadota > Alphaproteobacteria > Hyphomicrobiales > Rhizobiaceae > Ensifer > Ensifer meliloti. The sequence continues at coordinate 272,089 of NZ_JAGIOS010000001.1, forward strand.
TCTCGCTTTACAAGTGGGAAGGCGGCCAGAGCGTCGCGGTCGAGTAAGCGGCCGCTGAGCGAGTTGAGCTCGCCCCTCATCCGCCTGCCGGCACCTTCTCCCCGTCTTACGGGGAGAAGGGACAAGCGGCATCGCCTCCGCACTTTCAACGCCAAGGAAGAGCTGGGAGCGTGCCGCTCGTGTCCTTCGCCCCGCCTGCGGGGAGAAGGTGGCCGGCAGGCCGGATGAGGGGCGGGTATTACTTCGCCCTATACGGACCTTCGTCAAATCCCACGAAGACCTTCGCTTCGGCGCCGGCGCCGGCGGGAAGCGTCACATCGGCCTTGGTGAAAACGAACTGGGTGGTGGCGCTGCCCGCCGGGCCCGCCGGCACTTCGACCGGGTATTGGGTGAGCTCCGAGTAAAGCGTCTTTTCGCCATCCGTGGCGGCAACGCGGATCGGCAGCGTCACCTTGCCCGGCCCGCCGGCTGGACCGGCGACCACGCGACCCTGCACCACGACCGTCATCGTCAGCTTGTCCGGGCTCTGCACGCATTGGCGCGTCGTGTCGGCAAGCGAGGCCTGATAGACGATCTTGCTCGGATCGTCCTTGGCACCCTTTGCATAGGTTCGGTAGGAGGAGGTACCGTCCCGAAGGCTGATCGGCGGGCAGGCCGCCTGGATCACCGCAGGTGTCGGCGCCGTCGCACTTCCGCCGGCGTCGATGGCGCCACCCGATTGCGTCTTGTTACAGCCGGCAGCGGCCAAAAGGAGGGATACTGCGAGAAGACGGCGAGATACTTTGCCAGACACGTTGCACAACCTCTACTGAACGGACGAACTCCCGAACCGCGATGATATCGGCTTGTAGCAAGCCAAACTCGCCGCAGCCGGCTTCAACGGGCGAGAGCTCGAGACCGCGTCGGGTCAACTCGAGCTCAGGGCCGAAAACGGCTGGAGGCCTTTCTTGACCTTCGGGCATCGTCTATAGCAGCGGCGAAATCAAAAATCGACCGGTCCACGCCCCCCAACCGAAATTTCCGATACCGACGTGAAATTGCCACGGTGACAAGAATGGCCGCGCGATTTGCCAGGGACTGACGCAAAAGCGCCTGCAGCGCCGCGCGTCTCATTCAGACGCGCAAACGACGAAGGATGACGATGGTGAAGTATATTTCGACACGGGGAGAAGCGGCCTCTCTCGGCTTTTGCGATGCTCTTCTGGCGGGACTTGCCCGCGACGGCGGGCTTTACCTGCCGAAGGAATGGCCGGCACTCTCGAAGAAGGAGATCCGGGCGCTGCGCGGCAAATCCTATCAGGAGATCGCCTTCACCGTTCTCGAACCCTTCACCAATGGCGAGATCCCGGCGGCCAAGTTCCGCGAGATGATCGACGAGGCCTATGCCACTTTCCGTCATCCGGCCGTAGCACCCCTGGTCCAGACCGGACCGAACGCTTTCGTGATGGAGCTCTTTCACGGTTCGACGCTCGCCTTCAAGGACGTCGCCATGCAGTTGCTCGCCCGGCTGATGGACTATGTTCTTGCCGAACGGGGCGAGCGGGCGACGATCGTGGGAGCGACATCAGGCGATACCGGCGGTGCCGCGATCGACGCCTTCGCCGGCCGCGACCGCACCGACATCTTCATCCTCTTTCCGCAGGGCAAAGTGTCGCCGGTGCAGCAAAGACAGATGACCACGTCCACGGCATCGAACGTGCACGCGGTTGCCGTCAAAGGCAATTTCGACGACTGCCAGAACCTGGTCAAAGCCATGTTCAACGACCAGGCCTTCCGCGACCGCGTGAAGCTTTCCGGCGTCAATTCGATCAACTGGGCGCGCATCATGGCCCAGATCGTCTACTATTTCACGACGGCGGTCGCTCTCGGCGCGCCCGACCGGAAGATCTCCTTCACCGTGCCTACCGGCAATTTCGGCGATATTTTCGCAGGCTACGTCGCCAAGCGCATGGGTCTGCCGATCGACAAGCTGATCATCGCCACCAACGAAAACGACATTCTGGCGCGCACGCTGAAGAACGGCCGCTACGAGATGCGCGACGTCAAGGCGACGACCTCGCCTTCGATGGACATCCAGATCTCGTCGAACTTCGAAAGGCTCATCTTCGAGGCGAACGAGCGCGATCCGGCGGAAGTCCGCGCGGCCATGGCGAGCCTCAGGCAATCCGGCTCGTTCACGATCGGCGACGCAGCGCTGAAAAAAATCCGCAAGGAATTTCGCGCCGGCCGCGCCTCGGAGAAAGATGTGGCGAAAACGATCCGCAAGACCTTCGACGAGACCGGCTATCTCCTTGATCCGCATACGGCAATCGGCGTTTTCGTGGCAACCAAGCACGAGAAGAACTCCGCCCCGATGGTCACCCTTGCGACTGCCCATCCGGCAAAATTTCCCGCCGCAGTAAAATCGGCAAGTGGTATTGACCCCACGCTTCCGACGTGGCTTGCTGATCTCATGACTAGGGCGGAGCGTTTCGACATCCTGGATCCGGAGCTCAAGAGCGTCGAAACCTTCATCGGCGAGCGTACCCGCGTTCGGGAATAGAGCGAAAGATCACGGATGATGAAAGTTGAGTGCACCCGGCTCCCTTCCGGGCTGACGGTGGTTACCGAGCGAATGCCGCATCTGGAAAGCGTGGCGCTCGGAGTCTGGATCAAGTCCGGTTCGCGCAACGAAACCGTGAATGAACACGGAATTGCGCATCTCCTGGAGCACATGGCTTTCAAGGGCACGAGGCGGCGCAGCGCCCGCCAGATCGCCGAGGAAATCGAGAATGTGGGCGGCGAGGTCAACGCCGCCACCTCGACCGAAACGACTTCCTACTATGCCCGCGTACTCAAGGACCATCTGCCGCTGGCGGTCGATATCCTCGCCGACATTCTGACGGAATCCACCTTCGAGGCGGACGAGCTGCGTCGTGAGAAGCAGGTCATCCTGCAGGAGATCGGCGCGGCGGACGACACGCCGGACGACGTCGTCTTCGATCGTTTTGCCGAGACCGCCTATCGTGGCCAGACGGTCGGCAGGCCGATCCTCGGCACGCCGGAAACGGTGATGTCCTTCAGCGCGGATCAGATCCGCCAGTATCTCGGCCGCAACTATACGACCGACCGCACCTTCATCGTAGCCGCCGGCGCCGTCGATCACGACACCATCGTGCGCCAGGTGGAGGAGCGTTTCGCCTCCCTGCCCGCCGAACCCGTTTGCGCTCCCGTCATCGAGACCGCGCGCTACACCGGCGGCGACAGCCGCGAGAGCCGCGACCTGATGGACGCGCAGGTTCTGCTCGGCTTCGAAGGCAAGGCCTATCACGCCCGTGATTTCTATTGTTCGCAGATCCTTGCCAACATCCTCGGCGGCGGCATGTCGTCCCGCCTGTTCCAGGAAGTGCGCGAACACAGGGGCCTCTGTTACTCGGTCTACGCCTTCCATTGGGGCTTTTCCGATACCGGCATCTTCGGCGTGCATGCGGCAACGGGCGGAGAAAACCTGCCGGAGCTGATGCCGGTGATCGTCGATGAATTGCGCAAGTCGTCCTTGAGCATCGATCAGCAGGAGATCGAGCGTGCCCGCGCACAGATCCGGGCGCAATTGCTGATGGGCCAGGAAAGCCCGGCCGCGCGTGCGGGACAAATCGCACGGCAGATGATGCTGTACGGCCGGCCGATCCCCAATGAGGAACTGATGGAACGCCTGTCGGGCATCACCATCGAGCGCCTCACCGACCTGGCCGGCCGCCTGTTCTTCGACACGGTTCCGACGTTGTCGGCCATCGGTCCGCTCGGACAGCTGGCTCCCCTGAACGACATATTGTCCTCGCTGACCACGAAGGCGGACGCGATACATGCTGCGGCGAGCTGACCGGCCCCTGCCGGTCGCATGCCTTCCTTCAAGGTCCTCTTTTTCCTTGTACAATTCTTAAAATCGGATTCGATTTGGGCGTAAACTTGTGCCACGTTTCGCAATGAGACAGTGCCCTGAAGCGCATCGCGTTCGATCGGATCCATCCGACGTGCCCTAGGGCATTGTTCTCGTGCAGGTCGTCGTCCAAAACCGCCGCATATTGTTTGGGCGACATGCATTCGGTTCGACCGAACTGCGGCATCGACGCGGTCCTGGCCTGGAGGCATAGATGACAAGATCGGTTTTTCGGTTCCTTTCGCGGCAGCCGGAGACGGTCGAGATCGCCAGCCAGCATTATCTGCTCCGCCTCCCCCGCTACGCCGACTACCGGCAATGGTATCGCTTGCGCAGCGAAAGCCGCGCCTTCCTGGAGCCGTGGGAGCCTACCTGGCGCGCCGATGAAATGACCGAAGGCGCCTTTCGCAGCCGCGTCAATCGCAACGAGCAGGAATTTGCCTCCGGTCAGGCCGTGCCGCTCTTCCTCTTCCACAAGCCGGACGAAACGCTGCTTGGCGGTCTCACCATCGGTCATATCCGCCGCGGCGCTGCGCAGAACTGCATGATCGGCTACTGGATGGGCCAGAAACATGCCGGACAGGGCCATATGTACGAGGCCTTGAAGCTGACGATCCCCTACATCTTCAAGGGGCTCGAGTTGCACCGTATCGAAGCAGCCTGTATTCCAGAAAACGCACGGAGCATCCGGCTCCTTGAAAAGGCCGGCTTTGAGCGTGAAGGCTATTTGAGACAATATTTGAAGATAAACGGGCAGTGGCGGGACCACTTGATGTTTTCGCTCCTCTCCGTCGATGCCGTACCCAACAGGAATTTGCCCCTTTGATGCCCCTGACCCGTAAGCCGCTCGCATGGCCAGCCGCAAGGCTGGCGGCGTTTCTGGTCGCACTCGTCGTTTTCGCCCTTGGTCTTGGCGGCGGCGTTGCGCATGCGCTCGAGCCGGTGAAGATCTCGCGCGAGGACACGGCGCTCGATCTCACCGCCACGACGGAGATCTACAGCGGCAGAGGCGACGCCTTTCAGGTTTCGACCGCCCCCGGCACGGACGGCATCGTCAGACGCATCGAAGTGCGTTCCAGCACGGAAAATCACCAGGGTGACTGGGCCGTGTTCGCGCTCGCCAATGTTTCGGAAGAGCAGCTCGAACGCGTTATCGTCGCACCGCATTTCCGGCTCGTGAATTCGAAGCTCTTCTGGCCCGACCTCGGCTCGCAGCGCATACTCTCGATCACGCCGAGCGAGGGTTTTGCGCTGGACCGGCAACCGAGCGAAGAAGCGGACGTCTTCCGAATCACGCTCAATCCGGGTGCGGTCATCACTTTCGTTGCCGAACTCACCACGCCGGAGCTGCCGCAGATCTATCTTTGGCAGCCGGACGCCTACAAGGATACCGTCAACGCCTTCACCCTGTACCGCGGTATCGTGCTCGGCATCGCCGGGCTGCTCGCGGTTTTCCTGACGATCCTTTTCGTCGTCAAGGGCACGTCGATGTTGCCGGCCACCGCCGCGCTCGCCTGGGCCGTGCTTGCCTATATCTGCGTCGATTTCGGCTTCCTTTCGAAGCTCATCACCGTGACTGCCGACGACGAGCGCATATGGCGAGCGGGCACCGAGGTGTTCCTCGCAGCCGGTCTCGTGATCTTCCTGTTCACCTATCTCAATCTCAATCGCTGGCATCAGCATCTCGGCTACGCGACGCTCGCATGGATTCTCGGCCTCGGGCTGCTTTTCGGCGTCGCCGTCTACGATCCGGCGATCGCCTCCGGCATCGCCCGCCTGTCCTTCGCGCTGACGGCAACCGTCGGCATCGTGCTGATCGCCTATCTGGGCTTCAACCGTTATGACCGCGCGATCCTTCTCGTTCCAGCCTGGTTGTTGATCCTCGTGTGGCTGTTCGGCGCCTGGCTCGCGGTGACCGGTCAACTCGCCAATGACATCGTGCAGCCGGCACTCGGCGGCGGCCTCGTGCTCATCGTGCTCCTGATCGGCTTCACCGTCATGCAGCACGCCTTTTCCGGCGGGGCCTATCAACTCGGTCTTTTCTCCGATCTCGAGCGCCAGGCGCTGGCGCTCACGGGATCAGGCGATACCGTCTGGGACTGGGACGTGGCGCGCGACCGGGTCGTTACCATTCCCGATATCTCGCACCAGCTCGGGCTTTCGCTCGGAACGATGAACGGGCCGGTTCGCAACTGGGTGCCGCGGCTGCACCCCGATGACCGCGACCGCTTCCGCGCAACGCTCGACGTGCTGCTCGAACATCGCCGCGGGCGGCTCAACCATGAATTCCGCGTGCGCGCCGAGGATGGCCATTATCATTGGCTCTCGATCCGGGCGCGCCCGGTGCTCGGCGCCAATGGCGAAATCATCCGATGCGTCGGGACCATCAACGACATCACCGAACAGCGCAATTCGGTCGAGCGGCTCTTGCACAACGCGCTTCTGGACAATCTGACCGGCCTGCCGAACAGACAGGTCTTTCTCGATCGCCTGCAGGCGATCCTCCTGATGGGCGACGGCAGCAACTCGATACGCCCGACCGTGCTTGCCATCGACATCGACCGCTACAAGCAGGTCAACGACATGCTGGGGATCGCCGCCGGCGACAATGTCCTCATCGCGCTGACGCGCCGCCTGCGCAGGCTTCTGCGCCCGCAGGACACGCTCGCGCGTCTTGGCGGCGACCAGTTCGGCTTGATCCTCATGTCCGAGCGCGATCCGGCCAAGATCGCCGACTTCGCCGATGCGGTCAGCAAGGCGATCATGGTCCCGCTCAACTACGGAAATCGGGAGATCAACCTGACCGCTTCGATCGGCCTCGTCTCATGGCTCGATCAGGAGCAGAGCGCAGCCGGACTGCTCGACGATGCCGAGCTTGCGATGTTCCGCGCCAAGAAGGCGGGCGGCAACCGGGTCGAGCCGTTCCGTCCGGCTTTCCGGACCTCCGGCTCGGACCGCCTACAGCTCGAAGCCGACCTGAAGCGCGCCATGGAGCGCAAGGAGCTTTCCCTCGTATACCAGCCCATCGTCCGCCTCAGCGATGCCGAGATCGCCGGCTTCGAGGCCCTCATGCGCTGGGACCATCCGAAGCGCGGAAATATTTCGCCGACCGAATTCATCCCCATCGCGGAGAATTCCGACCTGATAAACCAGCTGGGCCTGTTCGCCTTCGACAAGGCCACGAGCGATCTTGCCGAGTGGCAGACGCAGACCGGCGACCTGCCGATCTTCATCTCGATCAATCTGTCGAGCGCACAGCTGCTGAACAACGAACTCTATGACGACATGCGCGCGATTCTCAGCAAGAGCCGCTGCGATCCGGCGCAGATCAAAATGGAACTGACGGAATCGCTTGTCATGGAGAACCCCGAGCAGGCCAGGCTCGTGCTCGAAAAGCTTCGCGAGGCCGGGCTGCGGCTGGCGCTCGACGATTTCGGCACCGGCCACTCGTCGCTCTCCTACCTCACCCGCTTCCCTTTCGACACGATCAAGATCGACAAGGCGCTGGTGCGCGATCCAAGCGACAAGCGCGCCGTCATCCTGCGCGCGGTGATCACGATGGCGCGCGAGCTCGACATGCGGGTGGTCGCGGAGGGAATCGAATCCGAGGAGGATGCGATCCAGCTCGCGCAGATGGGCTGCGACTACGGTCAGAGCTTCCTGTTCGGTCCGCCGGTGGGATCGGAATCGATCCTGAGGCTCCTGAAGGAGCGATTTCCGCTGATGAAGCGGGCTTGAGGGCATCTGCCCCGTCAGCCGCTCATTGCGCGATGGGGCGGCACGTTCCTCCTGCAGCCCCCGGCGTGAGAGATGCTCGAGTGACTGCCGCTTGTCCCTTCGCCCCGCCTGCGGGGAGAAGGTGCCGGCAGGCGGATGAGGGGCAATCAATCAGTTTTCAGGCGTGGCCTGAGTCCGTCGAGAGCATCGCCGGGCTGACACCCATCAGGGCCAGCGCTCTGTCGTACTTCTCGTCGAGGTCCCGGCTGAAGATCAGCTCCTCCTGCGCAGGACAAGTCAGCCAGCCGTTCTGGGTGATTTCGGCCTCCAGCTGGCCTGGGCCCCAGCCCGCATAGCCGAGCAGCATGGTCGCCTTGAGAGGTCCCTCGCCGCGCGAGATCGCCCTGACGATATCGAGCGTCGCCGTGAGGCAGATGTCGTCACTGACGGGAATGCTGGAGTCGCTCAGGTAATCGTCCGAATGCAGTACGAAGCCGCGCCCGGTCTCAACGGGGCCCCCGGCCTGGATCTGGAACTCGCGCGTAGCCGACGGCAGGCGGATCGCCTCATCCGGGTCGAGAAGCTGCAGGTGCAGCAGAACATCCGGGAAGGTCAGGCGCTGCGGACGATTCAGGATGAAGCCCATCGCCCCATCTTCGGAATGGGCGCAGACGAAGATGACCGTCCGGGCGAAATTGGTGTCGAACATGCCGGGCATGGCGATCAGGAATTGACCGTCAAGGAAGCCGCGTTCGCGTATCGTATGCAGCACGTTTTTCGCCATGATGATGATAGCCTATCAATTCGCGACGAAATGAAAAGCGCTTCTACGTGGCGTTCGCCGAAATTTGCGCCCACGCAAGCGACACCCTGTCCATGCTCTCGTCTTGCCGATCAAGCAATTATGATCGCAGCGGCATATCGGGACCGCTGGAGACCAACGGCGAAACGCGATACAGCTTTGGCATGACCCGACGCTCGACCCCAATGAAGATGGCCCAGCGCATCGCGACGGCAAGCCTTTTCCTCGCTTTTTTTCTGCCTGCCCGGTCCTATGGAGCCGCCAGCGAATGGGTGACCTCACCCGGCGGCGATTTCCGCATTGTCGCTTCGCAACCGAAGCCGGATGGTGCCATTCCCGCCATTCTCGAGGTTCGGCTCAACCCCGGCTGGAAGACCTATTGGCGGGATCCTGGCGCAAGCGGCATACCGCCGCAGGTCACCCTCGATCCCTCCGGCGGCGTCTCGCTGCAGTCGATCCGCTTCCCGGTGCCGAAGACGTTCGGCGAAGGACCGGGACGCTACACCGGATATGATGTGCCGGTGGCGTTCCCGCTGACGCTGAAGAGGACCGGCAACGGCGGAGACGTCACCATCCGGGCCTCCGTCTTCCTCGGCATCTGCGAAGATATCTGCATTCCCGTGCAGGGGGATGTGACCGTCGCGCTCAAAAGCGGCGAGTTCGACAATCCGCTCGACGGTGCGCGCATCGAAAAGGCTTTCTCCGCACTGCCGGAGCAGCCGTCCGAGAACTTCAGGGTGGTGAACGCGAAATTCGATGCGGCCGCCGGCATGGTACGACTCGAGTTCCTGTTGCCGCCGGATGCGGCTGCCGGGTCAGCCGATCTCTTTCTCGCCGGGCCGCCCGGCGTCTTTTTCGGCAAGCCGGTTTTTCACGATGCGCAGGGCGCCGAGCGTCGGGCCGACGTTCCGGTGAAGCTCTCCGGCAAGGACAAGAACATCGCGGGTAAGCCGATCACGCTCACCCTGCGCGCGGGCAGCCGCAGCATGGAAACGATGCTTGCCTTTGATTGAGCCGACCCTATAGTCCTGCGAAACCCCGCTACTGCATAGAGACGAGGAGAGACCAGTGACCATTGCCGTCGGAGACAAGCTGCCCAACGCCACCTTCAAGGAGAAGACCGCAGACGGCCCGGTCGAGGTAACGACCGAGCTGCTCTTCAAGGGCAAACGCGTGGTTCTTTTCGCGGTGCCGGGTGCTTTTACCCCGACCTGCTCGCTCAACCACCTGCCCGGCTATCTGGAAAATCGCGATGCCATTCTTGCGCGCGGGGTCGACGACATCGCCGTTGTCGCGGTCAACGACCTGCATGTGATGGGCGCCTGGGCGACCCATTCCGGCGGCATGGGCAAGATCCATTTCCTCTCGGACTGGAATGCCGCCTTTACCAAGGCGATCGGGATGGAGATCGATCTTTCGGCCGGCACGCTCGGCATCCGCTCGAAACGCTATTCGATGCTGGTCGAGGACGGCGTCGTCAAGGCGCTGAACATCGAGGAAAGCCCGGGACAGGCGACCGCTTCCGGTGCGGCCGCGATGCTTGAGCTGCTTTGATTCTTAAAACGGACTGCGTGCATCTGCCCCTCATCCGGCCTGCCGGCCACCTTCTCCCCGCACGCGGGGCGAAGGGACAAGCGGCATGCTCCAGTTCTAGAGCGAGCGCTCGGGAAAGACCCCGGGGCGTTCGCCGCTTGCCCCTTCTCCCCGCGTGCGGGGAGAAGGTCGCGGCAGCGGGATGAGGGGCAATAACAGACGGAGAGCTTTCTATTTCACCGCGTCCGCACGACGCGCCTTCTTGAACGGTTCCATGCCCTTGCGCGCAAGTTCGTCGGCGCGTTCGTTCTCCGGATGGCCGGCGTGGCCCTTCACCCAGTGCCAGGTCACGTTGTGGCGGTTCCTTGCCTCATCGAGCGCCTGCCATAACTCGCCGTTCTTCACCGGCTTCCGGTCGCCGGTTTTCCAGCCGTTGCGCTTCCAGCCGTGTATCCATTTGGAGATACCGTCCATCACATATTTGCTGTCGGTATGGAGATCGACCTCGCAGGGCTGCCTGAGCGCGTTGAGGGCAGAGATCGCCGCGAGAAGCTCCATGCGGTTGTTCGTCGTCTCCGCCTCTCCGCCGGACATTTCCTTCTCCACGTCGCCGTAGCGCAGGACCGCGCCCCAACCGCCCGGTCCGGGATTTCCCGAGCACGCACCGTCGGTAAAGATGTGGACGTGCTTCATGCCGGGGCCTCTTCGCGTCTGAGGCCATATTCGGCGCTCGAGACGATGGCGCGGTGGAAGCGGATCTTCGTCAGATATTCGAGCGGATCTTTCTTGACCACAAGCGCGCCCGGCGGCGTCATCAGCCAGTCATAGAGGCGCGTCAGGAAGAAGCGGAGCGCGGACCCGCGCGCAAGCAGCGGCAGCGCCTCGATCTCTTCCGCCGTCAATCTCCGCACGCTCTCATAGCCGGAAAGCAGCGCCATGCCCTTGGTGATGTTGTAGGAGCCATCCTTCTCGAAGCACCAGGAGTTCAGGCAGATGGCGACGTCGTAGGCGAGGAAATCGTTGCAGGCGAAATAGAAATCGATAAGGCCGGAAAGACGATCGCCGAGGAAAAACACGTTGTCCGGGAAGAGATCAGCGTGGATCACGCCTTCCGGCAGGTCTTTCGGCCAATGCTCCTCGATAAAGGCGAGCTCCGTCGCGATCTCGTCCTTGAGGCCGGCTTGAACCTCGTCGGCACGCGCTTCGGAGTTCCGCCATAGCGGTCGCCAGCCTTCGACGGAGAGCGCGTTGGGGCGCTTCAGGGGAAAGCCCTCACCCGCCTGGTGCATCGATGCGAGCGCCCGGCCGACCTCGCGGCAGTGCTGCGCCTCGGGCTTTCTCAGCCACATGCCTTCCAGAAACGAGATCACGGCCGCAGGTCTTCCTGAGAGCGTTCCGAGAAGCTTGCCGTCGGCGCGTGGAAGGGGCAGCGGGCAGGAAAGCCCACGCTCGGCGAGGTGATGCATGAGGCCCAGGAAAAACGGCAGATCGTCGGCGTTTACCCGCTTCTCGTAGAGCGTGAGGATATAGGCCCCTTTGGTCGTGTGGAGAAGGAAGTTTGAATTCTCCACGCCTTCGGCGATGCCCTTGTAGGAGGTCAGCGATCCCACCTCATAGGCGGCGAGGAAACGGATCAGCTCGTCTTCCGTGATATCGGTATAAACTGCCAAGGCGCGTTACTTTCCAGAGATGCTAATTGCGAGAATCTAAGCGGCTAGAGCACTTCCAGGAAAAGTGTGTAACGGTTTCCGTCCGGAAGTGCGTTGGTTCAAATGGGTAGAGCCTTCCAGTGTTTCCATGAAACATTGAAATGCTCTAGCTGCGCTACTCGCCGTTGACGAAGGCCATGTCGGCCCCCGTCAGTTCGACGTGCCGGAGCTCGCGGTTGACGAGAAAGTGCTCGTTTTCCTCCACCGTGTCGGCAAGCTCGACCGTGGCATCGTAGCGCTCGCGGAACGCTTCGATGATCTCGTTGACGATCACCTCCGGCGCGGAAGCACCCGCCGACAACCCGACCATCGAAATATCCCCCACCGTCGCCCAGTCGATTTCCGAGGCGCGCTGGACGAGAACGGCTTTTTTCGCCCCTGCCCTCAGCGCAACCTCGACGAGGCGCTTCGAGTTCGATGAATTGGGTGCGCCGACGACCAGGAAAAGGTCGCAGCCGGGCGCCGCCTGCTTCACCGCTTCCTGCCGGTTCGTGGTGGCATAGCAGATCGAATCGGCCGCAGGCGCCGTCAGGTTCGGAAAGCGCTCATGCAGCCGCTTGATGACGCCGGCGGTATCGTCGACCGAGAGCGTCGTCTGCGTGACGAAACCGAGATTGTCCGCGTCCGGCGGCATATAGACGTCGGCATCCTCGACGGTCTCGACCAGGGAGACCGCCCCCTCCGGCAATTGCCCCATGGTGCCGATGACCTCGGGGTGTCCGGCATGGCCGATCAGCACGACGTGGCGTCCCATGCGATGATGGCGCATCGCCTGCTTGTGCACCTTCGAGACGAGCGGGCAGGTGGCGTCGAGATAGAAGAGATTGCGCTCGTCCGCATCGGCCGGAACGGATTTGGGCACGCCATGGGCGGAGAAGACCACGGGCTGCTTGCGGTGCTCGGGCGGGATCTCGTCGAGCTCCTCGACGAAAATCGCCCCCTTGGCTTCGAGCCCCTCCACCACGTAACGGTTATGCACGATCTCATGACGGACATAGACCGGCGCGCCGAACTCCTTGAGCGCGAGCACCACGATCTGGATCGCCCGGTCGACGCCCGCGCAGAAGCCACGCGGCCCGCAGAGGCGGATGGTGATCGGGGTTTTTGCTGCTGCGGATGGGGCCATCATGAAAACGCCAGTGGAACGAACAAAGCCGGATGTCGGCATGGGCCATATATAGCGGCAACGATCGGGCACACAAGGAAGAACCGGCGCGCCCTACCGCCTGCGCCGGTAGATGTAGATGCCGCTGACGGCGACGAGGGCGGCTGCAAGGCCGTACCAGGTCAGCGCATATTGCAGGTGATTGTTCGGCAGATCGAACTGGGTCACGCCGCCGATCGGCAGACCGCCGGGATTGTCCGATGCATCGGCATCGATAAAGAAGGAAACGACGCGATCGGATGCGAGGCCGGCAGAGTCCGCCATCGTATCGAGGTCCTTCCAGTAGAAGATGTTCTTGGCGGCGTCGTTGTCCGGTACCAGGGACGACGGCTTTCCGGAAAGCTTCGGCCGCGCCAGACCGTTGATGGTCACACTTCCGGCGATCTGCCCTTCGGCCCGCGTGGAGGCATCCTTCTTCTCGAAGGGGACGAAGCCGCGGTTCACGAAAATGGCCCGGCCGTCGGCCAGCATAAGAGGCGTGAAGACGTAGAAGCCCGTGCGGCCTTCATGGGTGGCGAAGAAATGGCGCTCCTTGCCGTGGTCGTACACGCCGGACACGTACACTGTCCGGTAGTCGATATCCCCGCCGGCCGCGGCCATGGCCTCGATCTTGTCGAACGAGACGGCCGGCGCCGAGCGCCGCTCGGCAATTGCGCCGATCAGCGCCTCCTTCCAATGCAGCCGTTGCATCTGCCAGGTGCCCAGCGACACGAGCACAGCGAAAGCGGCGAGCACCAGGACAACGCCGGCCGCACGGCCGGCGCGGCTGCGCGGAGCCGGCATGCGCTCGTCAACCACGGTCGATTTCACCCGGACGTGCATTGTTGCGGTATTGCAGATTGATGAGCACGCCCTTCAGCATACGCGTCAGCGCCAGGCTCAAGACGGTTGCAAGCGGAATCCACAGGAGGAAATGCAGCCAGAGCGGCGGGTTGACATTGATCTCCATCCAGAGCGCCGCGCCGACGACCACGAAGCCGACGATCAGGATGACGAAGACGACCGGACCATCGCCGGAATCCGCGAAACCATAATCGAGCTCGCAACTGCCGCAGGCCGGCCGAACCTTCAGCAGCCCGTCGAAGAGCTTTCCCTGGCCGCAGCGGGGGCAAAGACCCTTGATTCCCGTCATCACGGGATCGACGGGCGGATAGAGCGCCTTGTCTTCGTTCATGGGTTGGTCACGATCGCGGTATTGTTGGGAACCATGTCCCGGATTTCGTCCATCTCGGCATTGGTAACGGCAATGCAGCCATTCGTCCAATCGAACATGTGCGTCAAAAACGCCAGCCAGCCGAAATAAGCCATATGTTCAAATGAAACGGGGCGGCCTCTCAGCCGCCCCGTCATCATCGAAGCATAACGGCGTCAGCCGTGGGCGATCGGCGCGCCCCAGCCACCCCAGATGTAGATGGAGAAGAAGAGGAACAGCCAGACGACGTCGACGAAATGCCAGTACCAGGCCGCCGCCTCGAAGCCGAAGTGGTGCTTCGGCGTGAAGTCGCCCCGCAGGGCGCGCAGCAGGCAGACGAGCAGGAAGATCGTGCCGACCAGCACGTGGAAACCGTGGAAGCCGGTCGCCATGAAGAAGGTCGCGCCGTAGATCGAATCCTTGAAGGCGAACGGCGCGTGCGCATACTCGTAGCCCTGCACGTAGGAGAACAGAACGCCGAGCATGACCGTGAGCGTCAGGCCGTAGACGAGGCCCTTGCGATCGTTGTGCAGCAGCGCATGGTGTGCCCAGGTCGCCGTCGTGCCGGAGAGCAGCAGGATGACGGTGTTGTAGAGCGGCAGGTGCCAGGGATCGAGGACCTCGATGCCCTTCGGCGGCCAGACGCCGCCGGTGAACTCGGCGCGCGCGGCCTGGATCGCTTCACCGGGAAAGAGGCTGGCGTCGAAGAATGCCCAGAACCAGGCAGCGAAGAACATCACCTCGGAAGCGATGAACATGATCATGCCGTAGCGCAGGTGCAGCGACACGACGCGGGTATGGTGGCCCTCATGCGCTTCCTTGATGGTATCCGACCACCAGCCGAACATGGTGTAAAGGATCAGCGCCAGACCGATGAAGAAGACCCACGGATTGGCGAACTCAAGCCCGAACATCTTGAACGAGCCGCCGGAGAGATAGCGCATGTAGCCGACGCCGCCGAAGGCCATGACGAAGGCTCCGATGGAGGCAAGCAGCGGCCACGGGCTCGGGTCGATGATGTGATAGTCGTGTTGCTTCTGGTGCGCTCCGGCCATGTCGATAATCCCCGATAGTCCTCTCTTGTCGCCGTCCGGCATAGCCGAAAAGGCGCTCATGTCAAAGTTTGTTTTCGGCCTTCGCCTTCACTTGCGCGACCGGCTTGGAGGGTTCGCGCGGGTAGAAGGTGTAGGACAGCGTCAAAGTCTTGATGCCCTGCGTCTCTACCGGCTTGACGATCTCCGGATCGACGAAGAAGACGACCGGCATCTCCATTTCCTCGCCCGGCTCAAGCGTCGTCTCCGTGAAGCAGAAGCATTGCACCTTGTTGAAATAGGCACCGGCCGCCATCGGCGTCACGTTGAAGGTCGCCTGGCCCGTCGTCGGCGTGGAAGCCAGGTTCTTCGCACGGTACATGATCTGCACCGTCTCGCCGATCCTGACGTCGATATCCCGTTGAACCGGGACGAACTCCCAGGGCAGTCCGGCAGCGACGTTGGCGTCGAACGTGACCTTGATCTTCTCGTCGAGGATTAGGTCGGATGCCTGCTCGACCCGCTGCGTGGTGCCGTTATAGCCCGTGACCCGGCAGAACATGTCGTAGAGCGGAACGGCCGCATAGGCCATGCCGATCATGCCTGCCACAAAGGCAAGGCACGTGCCGACGATCACGCCGTTCGAGCGTTCCTTCCGATCTGCCTGCCCATTGTCCGCCATGCGCAACGCCTTCAATTCACCATGCCGCCGCCGACCTTGACCAGCGTGACGACGTAGAAAATTGCGACCAGGGCCGCCAGCACGATGCCGAGCGCGATGTTGCGGCCGCGGCGGGACT
The DNA here is from genome assembly GCF_017876815.1 of Sinorhizobium meliloti. Taxonomy (NCBI): domain Bacteria; kingdom Pseudomonadati; phylum Pseudomonadota; class Alphaproteobacteria; order Hyphomicrobiales; family Rhizobiaceae; genus Ensifer; species Ensifer meliloti. Next base: position 287,954 of record NZ_JAGIOS010000001.1, read on the forward strand.
TCTTCTGAGCCTCGTTGAGTTCAACGGTTTCCATCAGACAATGCCTCCAAGCCAGATCCGGGCGATCGCGTAATCAACCAGGAGCGCCGAGAATATCGCGAAAAGATACGCGATCGAGAATGCGAAGAGCTTTTTCGCCGGCACCATGCGCTTGTCGCCTTCGGGCATGCGCAGTACGCCCAGCGAATACCAGACGAAGCCGAGCCCCATGGCCGTGGCAAAGGCTCCATAGCCGAGGCTCGCGAAGCCGAGCAAGGTGGGACAGACGCCGCTGACTGCGGTGAGCACTGCGTAAATGACGATCTGCCGCTTGGTCGTCGCCTCGCCGCAGACATTCGGCATCATCGGCACGCCGACCGCGCCGTAATCGCCCATCTTGAAGAGAGCCAGGGCCCAGAAATGCGCCGGCGTCCAGAGAAAGATTATGAGGAAGAGCACGATGCTCTCGACCGACACGCCGCCGGTCACGCAGGCCCAGCCTATCATCGGGGGGAAGGCCCCGGCGGCTCCACCGATGACGATGTTCTGCGGCGTCGAGCGCTTCAGCCACATCGTATAGATGGCCACGTAGAAGAAAATCGTGAAGGCGAGCAACCCGGCTGCGAGCCAGTGGACGGCGAGCCCGAGGATGATCACCGAGAATGCCGACAGGGTCAGTCCGAAGGCAAGCGCCTCCTGGGGCAGAATCTTGCCCGCCGGAATCGGACGCTTGGCCGTGCGGCTCATCACCGCGTCGATATCCGCGTCGTACCACATGTTCAGCGCTCCGGAAGCGCCGGCTCCGATGGCGATGCATAGAATGGCGGTGAAGCCGATGAACGGATTGATATGGCCGGGGGCAAGGACGAGCCCGGCGAATGCGGTGAAGACGACGAGAGACATGACACGCGGCTTCAGGAGCTCGAAATAATCGCGTGCAGAGGCCTCGGAAAGTCGCGGTGCGCCTTCCATGCCAACTACCTCGTGATTGCCGATGACCGTCATGTCCGTACCTTGAACTTGCTGCGGCAGAAACAGCCGCGTCACGCCGGCCTGCCGGCGGGGAGAAGCCGCCGAAACCGGCGGCTTCTGTTCGTTACCCGTCACTTGATCCGCGGGAGCTGCTCCCACTGGTGGAACGGCGGCGGCGAAGACAGCTGCCATTCCAGCGTGTTGGCGCCTTCGCCCCAGGGGTTATCCCCCGCAACGCGCTTCTTCGCGAAAGCTTCGGCGACACAGAAGAGGAAGATCAGCACGCCGACTGCCGCGATGTAGGAGCCGTAGGACGAAACCATGTTCCAGCCGGCAAAGGCGTCCGGATAGTCGATGTAACGGCGCGGCATGCCTGCGAGCCCGAGGAAATGCTGCGGGAAGAAGATCAGGTTCACGCCGACGAACATCACCCAGAAATGCAGTTTGCCGAGAAACTCCGAGTACATGTAGCCGGTCATCTTCGGGAACCAGTAGTACCAGGCCGCGAAGATTGCGAAGACGGCGCCGAGCGACAGCACGTAGTGGAAGTGCGCCACCACGTAATAGGTGTCGTGCAGCGCACGGTCGAGGCCGGCATTGGCGAGCTGGACACCCGTGACGCCGCCGACGGTGAACAGGAAGATGAAGCCGATCGCCCAGACCATCGGGGTCGCGAAGCGGATCGAGCCGCCCCACATCGTCGCGATCCAGGAGAAGATCTTCACACCCGTCGGCACGGCGATGACCATCGTCGCGAAGACGAAGTAGCGCTGCGTCTGGAGCGACATGCCGACCGTGTACATGTGGTGCGCCCACACGATGAAGCCGACGGCGCCGATCGCGACCATGGCGTAGGCCATGCCGAGATAACCGAAGATCGGCTTGCGCGAGAAGGTCGAGATGATGTGGCTGACGATGCCGAAGCCCGGCAGAATCAGAATGTACACTTCCGGGTGACCGAAGAACCAGAACAGGTGCTGGAACAGGATCGGGTCGCCGCCGCCTTCCGGCGCGAAGAAGGTCGTGCCGAAGTTGCGGTCCGTCAGCAGCATGGTGATCGCGCCTGCGAGAACCGGCAGCGAGAGCAGGAGCAGGAAGGCGGTGATCAGAACCGACCAGGCAAAGAGCGGCATCTTGTGCAGCGTCATGCCCGGAGCGCGCATGTTGAGGATGGTGGTGATGAAGTTGATCGCGCCGAGGATCGACGAGGCGCCGGCGATGTGCAGGCCGAGGATCGCGAGATCCATCGCGGGCCCGGGCATGCCGGATGTCGAGAATGGCGGATAGATCGTCCAGCCGCCGCCCGCGCCATAGGCGCCTGCAGGACCTTCGACGAACATCGAAAGCAGCACCAGCAGGAAGGCCGGCACGATCAGCCAGAAGGAAATGTTGTTCATGCGCGGGAACGCCATGTCCGGCGCACCGATCATGATCGGCACCATCCAGTTGGCGAAGCCGCCGATCAGCGCCGGCATGACCATGAAGAAGATCATGATCAGCGCGTGAGCGGTCGTGAAGACGTTGAACATGTGCTTGCCGCCGTCGATGGCAGCATCACCCTCGAAACCATAGACCATCTGGGCCAGACCGTGGAAGATCTGGATGCCCGGCTCCTGCAGTTCGGCGCGCATGAAGACCGACAGCGTGCCGCCGATGATGCCGGCGATGATCGCGAAGATCAGGTAGAGCGTACCGATGTCCTTGTGGTTGGTCGATAGGAACCAGCGCTGAAAGAAGGTCAGCGGCTTGTGCGCGTGGTCCGCGTGGCCATGATCGGAATGATCATGGCGTTGATCGTGATGAACGGCTGTTCCAGCCATGGTCAAGCTCCACTTCCGATTACTGTGCGGCGTTGTCGGCGACGTCAACGGCCTTGGCCGCGCCGTCGACGGACGCCATGAGCGCCTTGTTCGCTTCGCCGACATTGGTTGCGGCGGCGGCGAGCCAGGCGTCGTATTTATCCTGCGCAACAACGCGGACGGCGATCGGCATATAGGCGTGATCCTTGCCGCAGAGCTCGGAACACTGGCCATAATAGAGACCTTCGCGGTCGGCCTTGAACCAGGTCTCGTTGAGACGGCCGGGAACCGCGTCGATCTTGACGCCGAAAGCCGGCATGGCGAAGGCATGAATTACGTCGGCAGCCGTGACGAGCAGGCGAACGGTCTTGCCGACCGGCACGACGACTTCGTTGTCGACGGCGAGAAGACGCGGATACTGCGCCTTGTCCTCTTTGCCGAGGCCCGCACGATCCTCGTCCTTCAGGAGCAGGCTATCGAAGGAGAGCGGGCTTTCGCCGACCTCATATTCATAGGACCAGTACCACTGGTTGCCGGTCGCCTTGACCGTCAGGTCCGGATTCTCCGGAGGCGTGAGTTGCGCGGTCAAAAGCTGGAATGAGGGAATCGCAAGGAAAAGCAGCACGATAACCGGGCCGACCGTCCAGACGACTTCGATCAGCGTATTGTGGCTGGTCCTCGACGGAACAGGATTGGCACTCTCGCGGAACTTGACGACCACGATGACCAGCAGCAGGAGAACGAAAAGTGTGATCGGAATGATGAACCACAGGGTGTAGTGTTCAAACCACGTGATTTCTTCCATGATGCCCGTAGCAGCCGCCTGAAAGTTCGTCTGCCAGTCGACAGGCTTGTCAGCAAAGGCGCTCGAAGCAAAAAGCAGACAGGCAAGCGCTGCCAGAACTGCATAGGCCTTGTTTTTCACAATTACGTCTCCCCAATGCGCTTGATCAGGATCAAACCCGGAACACAGAATCCCTGCGATACTGAAGCGCTTCAAACCACAGTTTGACCAGCGCCGCAACATCTGTCCAAGCAACCTCGTGCGGCATTTTTGCACAAAGCGGAAGTTTTCGCACAGGAGACCTCGCAACCGGTCGAAAGCCCTCCCACGCACCGGCGCCCGCGCGCGGACCGGTCATTCGCCGCCCCATTTGCGGGCAGCCACGCTCACCGGCGGAGAGAAAGCGGCCCTCGGCACGCCGATTTCGTACCGGGAGGGCCCAATTTCGGCCATATGACACTGGAATGTAACGACCAGGGCTTTTCATTTATCCTCGCGCGCTTCAAGAATAGCCCTAATGATTCGAGGTTTTTGAGGTTTACATGGGCCTGTCCCTCTTCTCCCGGCTGCCCGCCCTGGCCGCGCTCGCAATTGCCGCCTTCGCACTCCCCGCAGCAAGCTTGGCCCAGCAATCCAACGCAACGCCGGGCACGGTGAAGTCAAATCACGGCGCGTGGTCGATCGTCTGCGACCAGCCGGCAGGCGCCTCGGCCGAACAGTGCGCGCTGATGCAGAACGTCATCGCCGAAGACAGGCCTGAAGTCGGTCTCTCGGTCGTCGTCCTCAAGACCGCCGACCGCAAGGCGAAGATCCTTCGGGTGCTTGCGCCGCTCGGCGTGCTCCTGCCGAACGGCCTCGGCCTCAATGTCGACGGCAAGGACATCGGCCGCGCCTATTTCGTGCGCTGCTTCTCCGACGGCTGCTACGCCGAGGTCGTGCTCGAAGACGAGCTTCTCAAGACCTTCCGCGCCGGCGCGACGGCGACCTTCATCGTTTTCCAGTCGCCCGAGGAAGGCATTGGCATCCCCGTCGACCTCAAGGGCTTCGACGAAGGCTACGACGCCCTGCCGTAACGGCAGCTTGCTTCAAGGCGAGGGAGCCGCGTCGGGTGACGCGGCTTTTATTTTGGGCTCTTCCGGATTTACAGAATCTCGGTAGCGGCGATCTTGATGCCGAAGCCCTCCAGGCCGACATAATGCCGCTCGCGCGACGAAAGAAGGCGAATGGAGGTGATGCCGAGGTCTTTCAGGATCTGCGCGCCGAGGCCGATCTCCAGCCACTCGCTTTCGCGCTCCTGTGCCTCCGAGTGGACCTCCCTCTCGTGCTTGCCCTTTCGCGCTGTCTGCGAAATTCCGACCCCCACGGAGCCCTCCCGCAGATAGACGATGACGCCCCTCCCCTCGGCGGCGATGCGCTTCATGATCTCGTCGATCTGGCGGCCGCGGCCGAAGACGTCGGCTCCGACATTTTCGAGGTGGAGACGCACGGGAATGTCGACGCCGTCGCGAATGTCTCCGAAAACCACGGCCAGGTGCTGCATCGTATCCCAGGGCAGCGAATAGGTGTGGCCCTTGGCCTTGCCGTAGGGCGTGTCCATTTCGAAGGAATGGCCCTGCTCGATCAAGGTCTCCTTGCGCTGGCGATAGGCAATGAGATCGGCCACGGAGACCTGCTTCAGGCCGTGCGTTTCCGCGAAGGCTTCGACCTGCGGCCCACGCATGACGGTGCCGTCATCGTTGACGAGTTCGCAGATGACGCCGATCGGCGGCAGGCTCGCGAGCCTGCAGAGATCGACGGCGGCCTCGGTATGGCCGGAGCGCATCAGCACGCCGCCCTCGCGCGCCACGAGAGGGAATATGTGGCCCGGCCGGACGAAATCCGTCGGCCCGACATTCGGATTGGCAAGGTTTCTGACCGTAAGCGTTCGGTCGTCTGCGGAAATGCCGGTCGTGGTCCCGTGCTTGAAATCGACCGACACCGTGAAGGCGGTGGTGTGGGCGGAGTCGTTCTCGGCAACCATCGCATTCAGGTTGAGGCGTTTTGCCTCCTCGCGCGGCATCGGCGTGCAGACGATGCCGGAGGTATGGCGCACGATGAACGCCATCTTCTCAGGCGTGCAGTGCACCGCTGCGACGATCAGGTCGCCCTCGTTCTCACGGCCGCCGTCGTCGGTGACGACGACGATCTCGCCTGCTTCGAAGGCGCGAATGGCTTCGACGACGCGCTTCTGGTCGTAGGACATATATATTGCCTCCGCGAATATCTTGTTTGGCGCAATGCCTGACAGCGGCGCGCGTCTTTTTGGACGCGCAAAGGCCGCTGCAGCAGTGGAGTTACTTCAGCCGCCCGGTCTGACCGCGGTCACGCAGATAATGATCGGCGATGGCGCAGGCAAGCATGGCCTCCCCGATCGGCACCGCCCGAATGCCGACGCAGGGGTCGTGGCGGCCCTTGGTGCGCACGTCGACCTCCTTGCCGTCGCTGTCGATCGAACGGCGCTCCGTGAGAATGGACGAAGTCGGCTTGATGGCGAAGCGCGCAACGACCGGCTGCCCGGTCGCGATCCCGCCCAGAATGCCGCCGGCATTGTTGGACAGGAAAACCGGCTCGCCCTGCGCCCCGATGCGCATTTCGTCGGCGTTCTCCTCGCCGCTGATCTCGGCTGCGGCAAAGCCGTTGCCGATCTCGACGCCTTTGACCGCGTTGATGGACATCAGATTGGCGGCGATATCCTGATCGAGCTTCGCATAGATCGGCGCGCCGATGCCGGCCGGAACGCCTTCGGCAACCACCTCGACCACGGCGCCGATCGACGATCCCGCTTTGCGGATGCCGTCGAGATATTCTTCCCAGACGGGCACGATCGCCGGGTCGGGTGCGAAGAACGGATTGTTGTTCACTTCCGCCCAGTCCCAATTGGACCGGTCGATCCGGTGCTTGCCGATCTGGACGAGTGCACCGCGAACCACCAGGCCCGGCACGACCTTGCGCGCGATAGCGCCCGCCGCCACGCGCGCAGCCGTCTCGCGCGCCGAGGAGCGGCCGCCGCCGCGGTAATCGCGGATGCCGTATTTCGCATCGTAGGTATAGTCTGCATGACCGGGACGGTATCGCTTGGCGATCTCGGAATAATCCTTGGAACGCTGGTCGGTATTCTCGATCATCATCGAGATTGGCGTACCGGTCGAAATCATCGTCTCGCCGTCGTCATCGAGCATCACGCCGGAAAGGACCTTCACAAGGTCGTCCTCACGACGCTGGGTGACGAAGCGCGACTGGCCGGGTTTGCGCTTGTCGAGCCAGGCCTGGACTTCGGCGAGCGTAAAGCGAATTCCGGGCGGACACCCGTCGACGACACAGCCAAGTGCGGGACCGTGGCTTTCGCCCCAGGTCGTGACGCGGAAAAGATGACCGAATGTATTGTGCGACATGGCGGCTACCGAACTCCGGATCGCGAAGATGGCCGATGGACCCCCTCGCGTCTATTCCAATCACCCCGGAGCCGCAGCTGGCCCGCTCCGAGGGCCACGCGTCAGACGCGCGTGCCCTCTCTTAGTGGAAAGCGGGCACGCGGGAAAGTCCTTCTGCGCGTCGGCTGGCGCGGGTGCCATCTCCCCTGTTCCCCAGGCTTGGCGCCTTAAGGAAGATGCCGTGAAATTCCCGTGGAGAACCCGGCGAGAGCGGCTGCCGCAGAGCCGCTCCGCCGCTTTCACGGAATCATCGGGTTGTAATTCTCTGAACCGGCCTTCACCCTCCCATGCGGCGGGCAACTGCATCGAAAAAGCAACAACATAGGGCTACTTTTGCCACAATCGGGGATCAAAGCGTGAGGACAACAAAATTCGCAGAATCATTGAAGAGGGCAAGAAGGATGCGATTTGTCATTGCCACGCTCATGGCCACCGCAAGCCTGCTTTCGCCGCTCTCCGCGCTTGCCGAGAGTGCCGACGTCGAAGCCGTGATCACCAGCGTCGATACCGACCGGCTGAGCCTCTCCCTCGATGACGGCAAGAGCTACCAGGCGCCAGAGGAATTCAACTTCGAGGGGCTGGAGGCCGGCGTCAAGGTGCTTGTCTTCTACACCGAAGTCGACGGCAAGCGCGTCATCAACGACCTGGAGATCCTTCAGTAGGTTTGCGGCGTCAGAGCCAGCCTATCGAGCCATCCACGATTTTCAGCAGGCGGTCCTGCGGTATCGCAGCGGCCGCCGCCTCATCGGCATCCATCTCCCCAAGCAGCTTGAACAATGCCCTGATAACGCCGCCATGGCTGACGCAGACCGTAGGCCGCGTCACGCTCCTGAGCCAGGCACCGACACGCCAGGACAGGATTTCGTAGCTCTCGGCGTCAGGACCGGGCGGAATGAAATCCCATTTCGCGACGCGCCTCTCCGCGATCCGCTCGGGCACGAGCCGCTTCAGTTCGGGAAGCGTGTAGCCTTCCCAGTCGCCGAAGGACACTTCCTTCAGACGCTCGTCGGTGCGGTAGGCCAAGGGATCGAGATCCATCGCCCGCCGAAGACGCTCCATGGTTTCGCGCGTACGGCCGAGCGGGCTGCTGACGAAATCGAAGTCGGCCGCGCCGCTCCCGATGATCCTGCTCAACGCGACGCCGTTCCCGGTCGCCTGCTGCCGCCCGGTCTCGTTGAGGGGGATGTCCTTCTGACCCTGAAGGCGGCTCTCCGCATTCCAGTCCGTTTGTCCATGGCGAACCATGTAGATGAGCACAATGTCCACTCCGGGCGAGCCGCCGCGATCCCTACCGCACATTCCGCAAACCGCAGCCGGTTTGAAGATAGAACATGCAGCAGTTCAAAGTGTTACAGCCGCCATGCGGCCGAAGGACGCATGGCGGCTGTCGAGCAAAGGCTGTCAATCCTTCAGAACGCTGATGTCCGGCGCGTCAACGGCCTTCATGCCGACCGTGTGGTAGCCGGAATCGACGTGATGGACTTCGCCGGTGACGCCGCTCGACAGATCGGAAAGCAGGTAGAGGGCAGAATTGCCGACCTCCTCGATCGAGACGGTGCGCTTCAGCGGGGCGTTGTATTCGTTCCACTTCAGGATGTAGCGGAAATCACCGATGCCGGACGCAGCAAGCGTCTTGATGGGACCGGCGGAGATCGCGTTGACGCGGATGCCGCGGTTGCCGAGGTCGACCGCCAGATAGCGAACGCTTGCCTCGAGGGCCGCCTTGGCGACACCCATGACGTTATAGTGCGGCATAACCTTCTCGGCGCCGTAATAGGTGAGCGTCAGTATCGAGCCGCCGTCGTTCATGACGCGATCCGCACGTGCGGCGACCGCCGTGAAGGAATAGACCGAAATGTCCATCGTACGCGCGAAGTTGTCGCGGCTCGTATCCAGGTAGCGCCCCGTCAATTCGTCCTTGTCGGAAAAGGCGATCGCGTGCACAACGAAATCGATCTTGCCCCACTTCTCTTCGAGGGCCGAGAATACGGCATCGATCGTGGCGAGGTCGGTCACATCGCAATGGCCGGCCATGAAGGCACCAAGCTCCTGCGCCAGCGGCTCGACGCGCTTTTTCAAAGCATCGCCCTGCCATGTCAGCGCGATTTCAGCCCCTGCCTCGGCCAAGGCCTTCGCGATGCCCCACGCAATCGAGCGATTGTTTGCGACGCCCATGATGACGCCGCGCTTGCCATTCATCAGACCCGATGCCTGAGCCATGGAATGTCCCCAATACTGTCTGCCTCCACCAGCTGCTGCCGGTGGCAAAATTTCACAAATGCCAGGATGCCGCGCCTCCTGCAGCGGGTGCGGCAAATTGTCGAGCATTGCCTATGGCATAGGCGCCACAGCGGTTCAAGCAGGAGGCGGATCAGGAACTGTTAGTCCCCGTAATATTGGTTCAGCTTGTCAGAAAAGCTTCATAAAAAGAGGCCGTCACGTTGGGATCGCATGAGGTCCGTCACCTTGTCGTCCGGTTTTTCATGCAGCACCACCCGCAATTCGACGATCAGGTCGCCGCTTTCCCCGTCGGCGCCGCGCAAGCCCTTGCCGGCGATGCGGATCTCCTTGTCGGAGCCCGACCACGCCGGTACGGCCACCGTGAGCGGTCCGTTCGGTGCCTCGATCGTCGTTTCGCAGCCGAGAACCGCGTTCTGAAGATCGATCGGCAATGTGGTGACGATGTCGAGACCGCGGGTCCGGAACGGGCCGTCCTGACTGAGGCGCAGGGTTGCCACCACGTCGCCGCGCGCCATCCCGGCAACACGGTAGCCCTGCTCCTTCAGGCGGATCGCCTGGCCGTCCGTCGCGCCGGCCGGGATGGGGACCTTCAGCAGCTCTCCATCCGGAAGCTCCACCGGCACGCGCGCGAGATTGATCACGTCTTCGACGCTGGCGTGAACGTCGACGGCAAGATCGGGCACCTTCTCGGCCGTTTTCGCGATGCGTCCGCGAATACGCTGGACGATCGCCGCGACCAGATCCGCCGCCGGCATGATCGAGCGACGGGCAAGCGCGTCGGCTTTCGGCTGCTCTTGTTTTGCTTCGGCGGCAGGCTCGGTTTTGGCTTCCACCGGCGCACGTTCCCTTTCGGCGGGACGCGCGGAAGACTTCGGCCTCGCGGAAGTGGCCTGCGGCTCGACGCCGAATATGCGCGAAATCGCTTCCTCGGCCGTTTCGGCGCCGACAGGCTCGTCCGGCACCTCCGCGCCTCGCATCTTCTCCTTCATCGCCTCCATGCGACGAAGCTCCGCCTCGCGCCGCGCCCAGTCGTAGCGGCTTCTGCGCACCGGGTCGCGAAGCAGCTCATAGGCCCTGCCCGCTTCCGCGAAGCGCTCGTTGGCGGTGGGATCGTCCTGGTTGTGATCGGGGTGGACCGCTCTGGCTACGGAGCGCCAGGCCGCCTTGATTTCCTCTTGCCCGGCGGTGCGACGCACACCAAGAATTGCATAGGGATCGCGCATGGCTGCTATCATTTTCTTTACTCGGCGGTCCTTCCCCGGATGCCCGCCTGACACCTCACGACGATCGAAGAGGGTCTGGGAAAACCTTCTCCGTCCACGAGAGATGATCGGGCGAAGTTGCTAACTATCGGTTAGTCGGAGGCGGGGACGCGCTGCCGAAAGCATCGTCCGGGACGCTTCGCCGGCCGCTTTGCGGCAATATGGTTAACCTGCGATTTCAGCTCCGCGGGCCGAAGCTCGTCAGGTACCATTCCCCGTTGCCGAGCTGGCAGGTGTTGCCATCGAACTTGGCAATGCCCTCGAAGGAGTGCCGGGTCGTCGTGAAGCGGCGGCAACGCATGCCCGAGGCATGGTCTTCCTGGATGCTGCTGATGACGCCGGCGCTGCCGGAATTCGCATTGGCCCAGGGGATGGTGCTGTCGTGGCCCTGACTGATGTCGGCAGAGGTAACGAGGTCGCGCACGGCTATGGCATCGGAAAGGCCGTCGGATGTCTTCGCCACCGGCACGGTTCCGGTCGAGACCGAACGATCGACGCCCGATCCCCCGAAGACGTCGAGGCCCGCGCCCATGCACCCCGGCAGAGCGAGAATCGTCACGCAAATTGCCGCGCTGCGCAGCAATGCGAAGGAAAGACCCTTCTTGCCATCGTTCCGCTTTGCTATGTCTTGCACGGCAATCCTGTCAGACTCGCCAGAGCGCACCACGTCCCGAGGAAGTCCGCAGGCAGGCTCTGACATTATTACGATGCGGAAACACCACTCGGGCTCATCCCGAAGCGTTCCCGCGCCAGACACACGGCATTGGAAAACAATATGACCGCGAACGAGTTAATAACCGGTGACTTCACGGAAGCAAGCGAGCCCTTTTCCCTTTTTGGCACATGGCTGAAGGAAGCCGAAAAGAACGAGGTGAACGATCCGAACGCCGTCGCCCTTGCGACCGTCGACCCGGATGGCATGCCCAATGTGCGCATGGTCCTGCTCAAGGGGTTCGACGAACGCGGCTTCGTCTTGTACACGAATTTCGAGAGTCAGAAAGGCCGGGAAATGCTCGCGACCCGCAAGGCGGCCCTGTGTTTCCACTGGAAATCGCTGCGCCGCCAGGTGCGTCTGCGCGGTCCGGTCGAAATCGTCTCCGACGAGGAAGCCGACGAATATTTCATGAGCCGGCCCCGCGGCAGCCGCATCGGCGCCTGGGCATCGAAGCAGTCACGGCCGCTCGAAAGCCGCTTTGCGCTGGAGAAGGCCGTCGCCGAGTACACGGCTCGGCATGCGATCGGCGAGATTCCACGTCCGGACTACTGGTCCGGATTCCGCATCCGTCCGCTGTCGATCGAATTCTGGCACGACCGCCCCTTCCGGCTGCACGACCGTGTCGAGTTCCGCCGCGAAACGCCGGATGGCGGCTGGACGAAAGTGCGGATGTACCCCTGACGAAAAGACGCTGCCACCGCGAGTCAACCTGCCCGGCGGGCAAGGAGCCGGAACGGGATGCCGGAACCGAGTGCGGTCACATAGCGCGCGGCCTGGAAATGGCCGTTGAGCGAAATCCGCGGCAGCGCATGAGGATTTGCAGCCTCGGACAGCATGCCGGGCTGCGTCGTCACCGCCACGGCAAATCCGAGTTCCGCCGCCAGCAAATGATCGCGGGGCGAAACCGCGAGCCTGTCACCATAGGGATAGGCGAAGCTCGAGGGCCGGCGACCGGTGATCGTCCTGACGCGTTCGGCGGAGGCTGAAATTTCGCGGCGCGCCTCGTCGTCGCCAAGCCGCGCGAGTGCGCGATGGCTGATCGTGTGCCCGCCGAGGCTCGCAAGCGGACTTCGGATCAGGCTCCGGAGACCCTCCTCGTCGAGCGTCAGACGCTCGGTGATGGCCAGCGGGTCGATGCCGTGCTCGTGCGCGGCCTTATTCAGTGTCGCGAGCGCATGGGCCTCATCGCTGCCATGGACATAGGCGGCGATCCGATCGAAGGCGGCCTGCTTCTGCGCAAGGTTGTCGCTCGCTACTGCTTCCTCACCTGCGCCGAAATCGAAACGAAACCTGCCGCAGACGGACAGGAGATCGGCGATCGTTTCCCACCAGAGCGTATGGCTGCGGTCGAGATAACCGGCCGTGACGAAAACGGTGAAGGGCACGCCGTGGCGCTCGAAGACCGGCAGGGCGTGATCGAGATTATTGCGGTAGCCGTCATCGAGAGTGAAGCAGGCGAAGGGCCAGTTATCGGCGGAAGCAAGGCAGGCGGGCAGGTCATCCAGCGGGACGAGGCGATAGCCGTCCCGCTTCAATGTCACGATCGCCTCTTCGAGGAATGCCGGTGTGATTTCCAGGTGGGCGTTGGGATCGAAAGCTCGCGGAACCTTCGGGCGAACATGATGCAGGGTGAAGATCGCCCCGCGCCCGCGAGCCGCGCCCATCAGCCGCGCCCGCGCAAGCAGATGCGCAGCCTCGAGCCCGCCGGTGATAGCGGTGCGCTTGGCATGGTAGCGGACCAGACCCGCGAAGCCGTGTTTCATCTTCTTCCGTCTTCTCAAATCGTCATGTCGAGCTTGGACAGGCACTGCGGCCCGGACGGTAACGTCTGCGGGGTTAAGCCTTGCTGAATCGGCCGGGCGATGCGAAAGACCGGGCCGCGTCTGGGCGGCGAGGTTGCAACTACGCCTTGAGCCTGTCAAAACAGCGTACCGCGTCGATATCGGCCGCACATCTCTATGAGGGGGGTTCGATGACGAGCTTTCGATTGGCTATGGCGACGATCGCCGTGCTTTTCTTCGGTGCCGTTCAGGCAATGGCAGGCAACGCCTCGCTTGTCGTCGACGCTCGGACGGGCCGGGTTCTCTCTGCCGAAAACCCCGACACGCTCCACCATCCCGCGTCTCTCACCAAGATGATGACGCTCTACATGACCTTCGAAGCGCTTCACCGCGGCCAGATCGCCTGGAAAACGCCTGTGCCCGTGTCCGCGACCGCTGCACGCAAGCCGCCGACGAAGCTCGGCGTCAAGGCCGGAGGAACGATCACCGTCGAAGAGGCTGTCTACGGCATGATCGTCCGTTCGGCCAACGACGCGGCGGCAGCGATGGCCGAGCGGCTTGGCGGTTCCGAGGAAGGCTTCGCGAGAATGATGAACGCAAAGGCACGCCAGCTCGGCATGAACCGCACATTCTTCGTCAACGCTTCGGGTCTGCCGGCAAGCGAACAGGTGACCACGGCCCGCGACATGGCGCGGCTGGCCGTGGCACTCATGCGACACTATCCACGCGAGTACCGCCTGTTCTCGGTCCAGAGTTTCGCCTTCCGCGGTCGTGTGATCCGAGGCCACAACAATCTGATGTATCGATACCAGGGGATGGACGGTATCAAGACCGGCTACACGCGAGCCTCCGGCTACAATCTCGTAAGCGCGGTGAACGACCGCAACCGACGCCTCATCGGCGTGGTGCTCGGCGGGCGGAGCGCGCGAAGCCGTGATGAGAAGATGGCGGCGCTCCTCGACCAGCACCTGGGCAGGGTCTCCTCGCCCGGCCGCCCGATGATCGCAGCAGCAAGCGCACCCCGCCTGGCCGACGTGGCAAGCTTGCCCGGCGTTTCCTTGTCTTATGTGGGTACCCAGCCCGCGGTCGAACCTGTCGCCGCAGCGCCGTTGGCCGGTATCGTCCCGGCGGATCGGCCAACCCCGGTGGCGGCCGCGAGTACGGCACCACCGGCCGGCGGTTGGCGCATTCAGATTTCCACCGCACCGACGGCGGAAGGTGCGCGCAAGATGCTCGTCGAAGCGCAATCGGCCGGCGGCGCAGCCCTTCTCGGCGCCGCCCCCCACACCGAGACCGCAGGCTCGGGCGGAGCCTATCGCATAGGTTTCGCAGGCTTCGCCAGTCGCGAGGCGGCCGCGACCGCCTGCAGCATCCTGAAAAAGCGGTCCTATGACTGCGTCTTGCTTCCTGATGGGGGGTGAGTCCGCAACTCCTCCGCTCCTCATTCCTGTGCTCGTCACAGGAATCCAGCCAGACCAAGTCCTTGGGCTGAAAAACTCTTCCGCGCCGCAGACGCGGCGCTGCTGGATCTCTGTGACAAGCACAGAGATGAGGGAACGTTGTCAGGCTTGCGTGCCGCCGACGGTGATCTGATCCATGCGCAGGTGCGGCTGGCCGACGCCGACCGGGACCCATTGGCCGGCCTTGCCGCAATTGCCGATGCCGGTGTCGAGCTTCGTATCGTTTCCGACCATCGTCACCCGCTTCATCGCATCCGGACCGTTGCCGATCAGCATCGCGCCCTTGACGGGCGCTCCGACCTTGCCGTTCTCGATCAGATAGGCCTCGGTGCAGCCGAAGACGAATTTGCCTGAGGTGATATCGACCTGGCCGCCACCGAAGGAGACGGCATAGATGCCCCTCTTCACCGACGAGATGATTTCATCGGGCGTGCGGTCCCCGGCAAGCATGTAGGTGTTGGTCATGCGCGGCATCGGCACGTGGGCGTAGCCCTGGCGGCGGCCGTTGCCGGTCGGTTCCATGCCCATTAGGCGGGCGTTCTGCCGGTCCTGCATATATCCGACGAGCTTGCCGTCCTCGATCAGGACATTGTAGCCGGAAGGCGTTCCCTCGTCGTCGATCGAGATGGAGCCCCGCCGGGCTTCGATCGTGCCGTCGTCGACGACCGTGACGCCCTTCGCAGCGACCTGCTCGCCGAGCAGCCCGGCGAAAGCGGAGGTCTTCTTGCGGTTGAAGTCGCCTTCCAGGCCGTGGCCGACGGCTTCATGCAGCATGACGCCCGGCCAGCCGGAGGCAAGCACGACGTCCATGGTGCCGGCCGGCGCATCGATCGCCTCGAGATTGACGAGCGCTTGCCGCAGAGCCTCGTCCGCTCCGCTTTTCCAGTTTTCCTCGGTTATGAAATCGCCGAAGCCGCGCCGTCCGCCGATACCGAAGGAGCCGCTTTCCTGACGGTCGCCCTCGCCGACCACGACGGAGATATTGATCCGCGTCATCGGCCGGACATCGTGGACGCGGTGCCCGTCGGCTCTCAGAATATCCACGACCTGCCAGCTCGCCGCGACCGTCGCGGTCACCTGGCGGACCTTCGGCTCCTTGGCGCGCAGATAGGCGTCGATCTCCTGAAGCAGCTTGACCTTGGTCTCGAAACTCGGCTCGCCGATCGGGTTCTCGTCGCCGTAAAGCTTCTTGTTGGTGCGCTGCGGGGCTGCCGCGTAGGAGCCGGAATAGCCTCGGGTCACCTGCTCCACGGCATCCGCCGCCCTCTTCAGGGCCGCAAGCGACAGTTCGCCGGCATGGGCGTAGCCCACGGCTTCGCCGGCGACGGCGCGCAGGCCGAAGCCCTGGTCTGTGTTGAAACTGCCGCCCTTCAGGCGGCCGTTGTCGAAGGAAAGCACCTCCGCCTGCGCATGTTCGAGGAAGAGCTCGCCGTCATCGGCGCCGGCAAGCGTTTCGGAGAGAACCTTGCGGACCGTCGCCTCGTCCGCATCGAAGAGGCTCATCAGGTTGGTGTCCATGGTTCTGCTCCCTGCCGTGAAGGATTGGGTCGTGAAACTTACTGGCTCCATTTAGGGAGCGCCGGCCCGCAAGCCAAGAAAAAACAAAAGCACGAAAAATCGGTCAGGAAAGGGCAGCGTTCCAGCCCTCGAGCAATTTGACCTCCTCGACGCCGGCAAAGCGGGCGATGCGGTCGAGTTCGGCCATGAGTTTTTCCATCCGGCCCGAAGAGGGTTTGACGCCACGTTCCAGCCAGAGGCGCCGAACGTCGAGGCTTCCGCGCTTGCGATCGGCTTTCATGTCGATGCGGCCGATCATCCGGTCGCCTTCGAGCAGAGGGAAGACATAATAGCCATATTCCCGCTTCGGCTCCGGTACGAAAACCTCGATGCGGTAGAAGAAGTCGAAAAGCCGTTCGGCCCGGTTCCGGTCGCGCAGCAGCGGGTCGAAGGGGCTCAGCACCCGGACGCGGGCGGGCGGGTCGGGAATGTCGCCGAGCCCGTCGGGAAAGCCGGCGAAGGCAAAGGACGGGCGCGGCTTGCCGCCATTGGCAGGCTCGATGACGATCTCGCACAGTTCGTCGCGATGGGCGGCGACCCAGTCCTTCGCCTCGTCCGGCGACACGAGATCCCAGAAGGCTGCGATCTCGCCGTGGGTGGCGAAGCCCAGCCGCTCGAGCGCGCTGCGGCAGGCCCAGTCGATGAACTCCTCATGCGCGACCTCACCGTCGTAATGGCGGGCGGGAATGACGCGTTCCGTCAAATCATAGACCTTCTGGAAATTCTCGCGCCGGGCGATCGCAAGCTTGCCCTGGCGCCAGAGCACCTCGAGAGCCGTCTTCGACGGGTGCCAGTTCCACCAGCCGCCGGATTCGTGGCCGTCCTCCTTGAGGTGGCGCGCCATGACGGCGCCATTGTTCGCGATCCTCGCATAGGTCTCCTCGCAGCCCGCATCGAAGTCTTCTCCGCGCCACTTGCGCCAGCGCTCGCGGAGCGTTTCGCTCTCCCATTTGAAGCGATGCTTCCAATAAATGAAGAAGGTGCTCGGTATGATCGAAGCGTCGTGGGTCCAATGTTCGAAGAGTTCGCCGTCCTTTTCCAGGAGCTCGGCCAGATGCTCGCGGCGATAGGTCTGATTGCGGGAAAAGAGAATCTGATGATGGGCCCGCTCGACGGTCGCTATGCTGTCGACCTGCACGAAGCCGATGTCGTGAATCAATTGCAGCAAGCCGTCCTTGCCGAGCGCGCGATGCGGCGCGGCCGAGAGCCCCTGCTTGGCGAGAAAGATGCGCCGGGCATCGCGATTGGAAAGGCGAATCGTCATGAACAGAGAGTAGGCTTTTATTCCCAAGTTTCAAACGTCAGACGGCAATAGATGTATAGTCCGCGCTACATTGCCCTTTACGATCGACTTGTCCTATAGAGCGATCACGCAAAACATCGCGAGGACCGACGGCTTGGAAATCCGCTTTACCGATTGCTCGGTCAGCTTCGGCGAACGGGTCGCGCTTCATCCTTTGAGCCTGGCCCTCGATGAGCGGCGGGTCGGCGTCATCGGTCTCAATGGCTCCGGAAAGACCACATTCGCACGGCTGATCAACGGGCTCGTCAAGCCGACGACCGGACGGGTCAAGGTCAACGGCCTCG
Organism: Sinorhizobium meliloti; assembly: GCF_017876815.1. Lineage (NCBI taxonomy): Bacteria > Pseudomonadati > Pseudomonadota > Alphaproteobacteria > Hyphomicrobiales > Rhizobiaceae > Ensifer > Ensifer meliloti. Next base: position 305,561 of record NZ_JAGIOS010000001.1, read on the forward strand.
ACACGGTCGAGGACGACAGGGCGGTGCTCACTGAGGCCGGCTTCATCTTTCAAAATCCGCAGCACCAGCTGATCATGCCGATCGTCATCGACGATATCGCCTTCGGGCTCAAGAATCGCGGGCTGCCGGCGCATGAGATCTCGTCGCGGACCGAGGCGGTCCTTGCACGCTTCGGCGTCAGCCATCTCGCACGAAGGCGGGTGCATGAGCTTTCCGGAGGCGAAACGCAGCTCGTCGCCATGGCGAGCGTCATCGTCACCGGGCCGAAAATCCTGATCCTCGACGAGCCGACCAATCAGCTCGACCTCAGAAACCGCCGGATGGTCGCCGAGACGATCGACACGCTCGACGAAGACACGATCGTCATCACCCATGATCTGGCGCTTGCCGAGAGCGCCGAACGGGTCCTGCTCTTTCACGAGGGCCGCCTCCTTGCCGATGGAGCGCCGGACGAAACCATCCGGCGCTATCACGAGGTCGCCGGATGCTGACGAGCCTCTATGTCGAGGGAGCAAGCTGGTTTCACCGCGTGCCGGTGCGCGCCAAGCTCGTCGCGCTCGCCGTCTTGAGCATCGCGCTCTTTGCGACGGACTCACCCTTCCTGCTGCTACCTGCCTTTCTCCTCAGCGGCTGGCTTTATCTCTCGCTCGGGCTGAGACCGCGCGAAGCGCTGTCGCGCGTCGGTTTCGTTTTCTTCACCATACTGATCCTTGCCGCGGTCAATCTGTTCCTCGTTCCCGTGCCGCAGGTCGCAGCGCTCGTCTTGCGGCTGATGGCTCTCGTGCTCTTCGCCGCTGCGGTCACGGCGACCACGACGATCGGCGCTTTCATGGACGAGATAACGATCATTCTGAAGCCGCTGGAGCGCCTCGGTCTCCTGAGGGCGGCAGATGTCGGCCTGGCGCTTGGCCTCGTGTTGCGGTTCGTGCCCGATATCTTCACCCGGTATCAGGCACTCGCCGAAGCGCATCGGGCACGCGGGCTGCCGGTCCGGCCGTTGACCATCATCGGCCCGCTGATCATCCTGACGCTGAAAGATGCGGACACGATCGCGGCCGCCATTGACGCGAGGGGATTTCGCCGTCAATAAATTCGCGCTTTCTAATAAGAGGTAGGACTATATGAATACCAGAGATCTCGTCCTCGTCGCGCTTTTCACTGCCATCATCGTCGTGCTCGGCCTCGTACCGCCGATCACGCTCGGCTTCATTCCCGTTCCGATCACGGCGCAGTCGATGGGCGTGATGCTCGCCGGCTGCATCATCGGCGCGAAGCGCGGCGCGCTCGCCTTCCTCCTCCTCGTCCTGCTCGTCGCCATCGGACTGCCGGTGCTCTCGGGCGGCCGCGGCGGGCTGGCCGTCCTCGCCGGTCCTTCCGGCGGGTTCATCTTCGGCTGGGCAGTTGCCGCCTTCGTCACCGGCCTGATCGCCGAGCGCTTCGTCAAGCCTGCGACTTCCGAAGCGCGCCAGTTTGCCGGCTTCTTCCTCGCCTCGGTCCTCGGCGGCATCGTCGTGCTCTATGGGATCGGCGTTCCGTGGCTTTCGGCCGTCACCGGCACGCCTCTCGCGGCCGCCGCAACCGGCTCGCTCGTCTTCATTCCGGGCGACCTGTTGAAAGCCGCGATCGCGACGCTCGCCGCCCGGGCCGTCTACGCCGGCTACCCGCTGCTGCCGGCGCGCGTCTGACGCAGTGCCGCTCGCAGAGGCAGTCGCGCTCCATGCGAGCGAACGCCCGCATTCCCCGGCCTTCCGCATGGAAGGCCGGGTTTTCACCTTTGGCGAGCTTGCCGCGGGAGCCAAGCGCATTCTCCCGGCCGTTCAACGATCGGCAGCAGAGGCGACGGAGAGAAGCATCCTTTCCGGGCCCGTGCGGCTGGTTGCGCTCGAAACCGGCAACCATCCACTTTTTCCTGCGGCTTTCATCGCTGCGACCGCGGCCGGCCATTGTGCCGCTCTGATCGACCCGCATTTGCCGGAGATCGTACGCCGGCGAATGAAAGAACGGCTGCGGCCGGAGGTCGTCATCCGCGCCGAAGGCGATCTCTTGCGCATCGATGTGCCATCGGCAGGACAAAGCCGTCTGCTGCAAGGCGCCTCCGATGCTCCGCCTGCAATCCCCGCCGGCGACGGCGGCGAACCCTTTCTCGTGGTCTTCACCTCGGGCACGACCGGTGAACCGAAGGCGATCATCCGCAACCGCCGGTCCTGGCGGGTGAGTCTCAAGACCGGCCAGGGCTTTTTCGGGCTCGGGCCGGAGACAACGACTTACGCGCCGGGACCGCTGGCGCACGGCCTGACGCTCTACGCGCTTGCGGAAACCTTGACGGCCGGAGCCGAATTCGTCGGCGCCCGGCACTTCGAGGCGGATCAGGTTTTGGCCACGATTGCGGCCACCGGGGCGAAACGGCTGGTGCTGGTGCCGACGATGCTGCGGCGGCTATGCGAGCGCGCGGCCGGTTCGCCGTTGACATCAGTCGGACAGATTACCGTTGCCGGAGCCAAGCTCACGACGGCGGATCGGGATGCGGCGAGACGCGCTTTTCCGGAGGCTCAAGTCACGGAATATTACGGCGCCTCGGAACTCGGTTTCATCAGCGTCTCCCGGGCGAAGGACAGGCACACGCCGACCGCAGTCGGAAAGGCCTTTCCGGGCGTTCGCCTGGAGATCCGGGACGAGAGAGGCGAGCGCCTTCCTGCAGGAGAGACGGGCACGATCTTCGTCGAAAGCGAACTGATATCCGACGGTTACATCGCGGGCGGCGACGGAGCGGGATTCCGCCGGCAAGGAAAGCTCGCGACGGTCGGCGACCTCGGTTTCCTTGACGAAGACGGTACGCTGCATCTCATCGGCCGGGCGGGCGGAATGGTGGTCTCGGGCGGAAACAACATCTATCCATCGGAGGTGGAGACCGTGATCCAGGGAGCCGGCGGCGTGAACGCGGCCTTCGTCTTCGGTCTCCATCATCCGGATCTCGGCAGCGAGCTTGCGGCGGTGATCGAGCCCGGCGACGGATTCGATCATGCGGCACTCGAACGTCATCTTGCCGCCGACCTGCCGCGCTACAAGCGCCCGCGCAGGATATGGCTCTGCCGGAAGATGCCCATGACCGCCTCCGGCAAGGTCGCGGCCGGGGAGCTTCGCCAATGGATTGCGACGGAGAACAGCGCCCTTGAACGCCTCGTCTGACCCCGCTCGCACCCCGGTCGTTATCGCCGCGCTGCGGACGCCGGTCGGCCGCGTCAACGGCAGCCTTGCTGCGGTCGAACCGGCACGCCTTGCCGCCTTGCTGATCGAAAGGATCATTGCGGATACGGGCATCGACCGGGCAGAGATCGACGACGTGCTCGTCGGTAATGCCGCCAACAGTGCCGGCAATCTCGCGCGCCTGGCCGCGCTCGAGGCAGGATTGCCCGTCGCAATTCCGGGCGTCACCGTCGACCGTCAATGCGGTTCGGGGCTGGAGGCGATTGTCCTTGCGGCCCGGCAGATCCAGGCCGGCGCGGGGCGCTTCTACCTTGCCGGGGGCACCGAGAGCGCCAGTCGCGCCCATATCCGCCTTCGGCCCCCGCTCACGCGCGGCGAAGAGCCTCAGCCGGTCAAGCGCGCGCGGATGGCTCCCGACTCGATCGGCGATCCGGATATGGGCGTTGCGGCGGAGAACGTCGCGACTGCCTGCGGCATCTCGCGTGAGCGGCAGGATCGTTTTGCGCTCGAAAGCCACCGACGCGCCGTTGCGGCCGAAGCGGAGGGCCGGTTCTCGCGCGAGATCGTGCCCGTGCCGACACCAGAGGGGCCGATCGCGAGGGACGAATGTCCTCGCGCAAACGCCTCTGCCGAGACGCTCTCGCGACTGAGGCCGGTTTTCGTTGCCGGCGGCACCGTCACCGCCGGAAATGCCTGCCCGGTCAATGACGGCGCGGCGATGGTACTGATGACGAACCTCGCGGAGGCGCGGAAGCTCGGTGCGCGCTTCGGCCTCGCTTTCACCGATGCTGCGACGGCCGGCGTCGAACCGAAGCTGCTCGGCCTCGGCCCCGTCCCCGCCATGGCGAAGCTTCGCGCGCGCAATCCCGCGCTCGATGTGGCCCGCGTCGATTTCATCGAATTCAACGAGGCCTTTGCCTCGCAGGTTCTCGGGAGCCTCGACCAGCTCGATATCGCACCCGAACGCGTCAATCGCGACGGCGGCGCGATCGCGCTCGGCCACCCCTATGGCGCTTCCGGCGCCATTCTCGTCGTCCGGCTGTTTTCGCAGATGTTGGCGGCTTCATCCCCGGCCGAGGGGCTGGCCATGATGGGCATCGGCGGCGGCATGGGGATCGCCGCCCACTTCAGCAGCTGCAGACCGGATCAGGCGGCATAGCCGGCGAGCCATTCCCGGGTGGGGCCTGGCAGCTGTACCGGTTGATGGCGGGCACGGTCGACGGCCACCCAGACGATCTCGACCTCGGCAGCAAGCTTGTCGCCGGTCTCGACGCGCACGGCAAAACCTATCGAGCTGCCGCCGATCTTCGCGACGGTGACCGTAAAGCGCGCGGGCTCGTCGAAGCGCAGACCGCGATGGAAGATGCAGGCGGAGCGGCGGACGAGATAGGCCGGTTCTTCCGCGATTGCCGGCCGGTGCCGCCAGAGATTGGCAAGTGCGGCCTCCGCATGCGCATAATAGGCCGCATTGTGCATATGGCCGTGCATGTCTATATCGCGGAACGGAATGCGAATTTCCGTGACATTTTCCCGCTCTGTGCCGTCCATGCGAGGCTCCCCGATGCGCTCCACACTCGTTAGACAGTTTGGCGACCCCGGACAAGTCATCGAGCTCGTCGACGCACCCCGCCCTGCCCCAGGCACGGGCGAAGTCGAGGTCGAGATATCGCTCGCGGCAATCAATCCTTCGGACCTGATCCCCGTTACGGGCGCCTATAGCGCGCGCACCGCCCTGCCTTTCGTCCCCGGCTTCGAGGGCGTCGGCATCGTCAGGCGCGTCGGGCCGGACGTGCAAGGTTTCAAGGCCGGAGACCGGGTCGTCCCGATCGGCGCGAGCGGGCTTTGGCAGCAATTCCTCCTCCGTCCGGCCGAGTGGTGCTTTCACGTGCCAGGCGGGATCGAGGACGCACAGGCAGCGATGAGCTATGTCAATCCGCTAACGGCGTTGACGCTTGCCGAAGCGCTGCGGGAGCATTTCGGATCGCTCGAGGGCATGGATGTCGGCGTGACCGCGGCGGGCTCGGCCATCGGCGGCATGCTGATGAAGCTGCTTGCGCTCGAAGGCGCGGTGCCGACGGCCATGCTTCGCAGCGACAGAAGCCGCGGCCGTCTCGGCGAGACACACCGGATCCTGGTGGCCGACAGCGGCGACGGCCTTATGGGCAGCCAATTCGATGCGGTGCTGGACGCCGTCGGCGGCACGCTGGCGGGCGAACTGATCGGGCGGTCCATCCGCCCCGGCGGGACCTTCATCCAGTATGGAGCGCTCAGCGGCGCACCCGTGCCGCAGACGGCGATCAGCGGCCGGCCGGACATACGCTTCGCCTTTCTTTGGCTGAGAACCTGGGTGCATTCCGCCGGCCGGGAGGCACTCGAAGCCGCTTTCCTGCGCAGCTTCGCCGGGCTGCAGAGCGGCCTCTTTGCCAGCCCTATTGCCGCCACCTACCCCTTGAGCCGGCTTGCCGACGCCCTTGCGCATCAGGCCGACCCGCGTCGCGACGGCAAGATCCTGCTCGATCCGCGCTGTTGAAAATCGGCAGTTTCGCGTCGCCCACCATGGATTTTGACAGGCATGCGCACTAGTTTCGCCGGATGACCACGCATCTCTACGAAAACCCGGTCTTCCTGAAGCACGAGGTCCCGGAAGGGCACCCCGAGCGGCCGGATCGGCTGAAGGCCTTGAATCTTGCGTTGGAGCATCCGAATTTCGCGGATCTCGAGCGGCTCGAGGCATCGAAGGGTGACGAAAATCTGGTGTTGCTCGCCCACACCGAAGAGCACCTGCTGGGGATCAAGCGGGACATTCCGGACGAGGACATCAACCAGATCGAGTCCGATACCTATGCAAGCCCGCAAAGCCTCGAGGCCGCGTTGACCGGTATCGGCGGTGCTGTGGCGGCCGTCGACGCGGTCTTCGCCGGCGAAGCGGACAATGCCTTCGTGGCAGCCCGCCCGCCCGGCCACCACGCCGAGAAAAACAGGGCCATGGGCTTCTGCTTTTTCAACAATGTAGCGATCGCCGCGCGCTACGCGCAGACGGCGCATGGTGCGGAACGTGTTGCCATCGTCGACTGGGACGTCCACCACGGCAACGGCACACAGGACATTTTCTGGGACGACCCGTCGGTGCTCTTCTGCTCCACGCATCAGATACCGCTCTATCCCGGCACCGGTGCCAAGGACGAGACGGGCGTCAGGAACAATGTCGTCAATGCGCCGATTTCGCCCAACAGCGGCAGCGAGCATTTCCGCGATGCCTTCCGATCGCGCGTGCTGCCCGCGCTTGAAAATTTCCGGCCCGATTTCCTTCTGATTTCCGCCGGCTTCGACGCCCACCACCGCGATCCATTGGCCCAGATCAATCTCGTCGGCGAAGATTTCGACTGGGCGACGGGTCGCCTCCTAGACGTTGCCGGCAGGAGCGCCGGAAACCGCATCGTCAGCCTGCTCGAAGGCGGTTATGACCTGCAAGGGCTCGCCGAGTCGGCCGGCCTGCATATTCTGAGATTGATGAGAGGGTAATTCATGAACAACAATGCGCAACCGGACGTTTCCGCCCTCTCCTTCGAGCAGGCCGTCGAGGAATTGGAACGTATCGTTTCGGCGCTTGAACGCGGCGACGTCGCACTCGACAAATCGATCGAGATCTACGAGCGCGGCGAGGCCCTGAAGAAGCACTGCGAGGCCCTGTTGAAGGCGGCAGAGGATCGTATCGAAAAGATCCGCCTCGACCGCGCCGGCCGGCCGCAGGGAGTCGAGCCGCTCGACGCGGAGTAGCCTTCATTCCAGGCGAGATTCGCCCCCTCATCCGGCCTGCCGGCCACCTTCTCCCCGCGGGCGGGGCGAAGGGACAAGCGGCACGCATCGGTGCAAAAGTCCCTCTCTCCGCTTGCGGGACTCGGAACAGGAAACGCTCCGTCTCCCGATTGCCGCTACCGAACCGGAAGCACTGAGGGTAATCTTCAGTGAATGCCACCAACCGGAGCGCCTGCCATGTCCTTCTTTCCCGGTCCCGATCCGCTCGCCGGAGACAAGCCCGCCTGCGACGCAATCGAGCATCTGATCATCCCGCGCACCAGCGATATCGGCGGCCTGCAGGTCAGGCGGGCGCTGCCGACCGCGAAACGCCGGCTCGTCGGTCCTTTCATCTTCTTCGACCGGATGGGCCCGGCGCTGCTGCGTGCCGGCCAGGCGATCGACGTCCGCCCGCATCCGCATATCGGCCTTTCGACCGTCACCTACCTGTTCGACGGCGAGATCAAGCACCGCGACAGCCTCGGCACCGAAATGGTCATTCGCCCGGGCGACGTGAACCTGATGACCGCCGGGCGCGGCATCGTGCATTCGGAGCGCTCGCCGGAAAACCAGCGCGGGCACGAACGCTCGCTTTCAGGACTGCAGACCTGGCTGGCGCTGCCCGACGCCATGGAGGAGATCGATCCGGTCTTCGCGCACACCGAGGAGCGTATGCTGCCGCATCTTGCCGACGGCGGGGTTCGCGCGCGCGTCGTCATCGGCCAGTTCGAAGGGGCGGCTTCGCCCGTTTCCACCTTTACCGATACGATCTATGTCGACCTCATGATCGAGCCCGGCAAGAGCGCGCCTTTCGCGGCCAACTGGGAAGAGCGGGCGCTCTACATCCTTTCCGGCGAAGCGATCATCGCCGGCGACCATTTCGACAACAATCAGCTCCTCGTATTTCGTCCCGGCGACGAAATCACCATCACCGCAGGGCCTGCAGGCTGTCATGTGATGCTCTTCGGCGGGGCAGCGCTCGGCTCGCCGCGGCATATCTGGTGGAATTTCGTTTCCTCCTCCAAGGAGCGGATCGACAAGGCAAAGGAAGAATGGCGCACGGGACGCTTCGATATCGTGCCGGGAGACGAGGAAGAGTTCATACCCTTGCCCGCAAGCTGATCTCCGTCAAGCTCGCTTTCAGGCGTTGGATCGCGGTGCGGCGGAAAACCGCGCAGGTTTTCCTCATCCCGCACTTGGTTGAAGCCGCAGGAAAGCCTAATTTTGCATTCAACGGCGATTACCTCTAATAAAGAGCCGTTCCGACGACCCATCAACAATGCGCGCGCCTGTCTCCGGCGCGCATGAGGCATGCAGCGTGACACAACTGCCAACCAACCCGATGCCGGCAACTCCCCTGCTCGATAAGGTCGACTATCCCGACGATCTGAAGAAGATCGACGACAGGGACCTGCCGCAGCTGGCGGCCGAATTGCGTGCCGAGATGGTCGATGCCGTGTCGCGCACCGGGGGGCACCTGGGCGCGGGCCTCGGCGTCGTCGAACTGACGATCGCAATCCACAAGATCTTCGACACGCCGCATGACCGTCTGATCTTCGATGTCGGACACCAGTGCTATCCGCACAAGATCCTGACCGGCCGGCGTGATCGCATCCGCACCTTGCGCCAGGAAGACGGGCTCTCGGGCTTCACCCGGCGGGCGGAAAGCGAATACGACCCCTTCGGCGCAGCACATTCCTCCACCTCGATCTCGGCCGGTCTCGGCATGGCTGTCGCCGCCGAACTCGACGGCAAGAGCCGCAATGTGATCGCGGTGATCGGCGATGGCGCGATGTCGGCCGGGATGGCCTTCGAAGCGCTCAACAATGCCGGCGCGCTCGATGCGCGCCTCATCGTCATTCTCAACGACAACGACATGTCGATCGCACCGCCGACCGGCGCGATGAGCGCCTATCTGGCGCGACTCGCCTCCGGGCGGACCTATATGGGCATTCGCGAGGTCGGCAAGAAACTCACCGCTTATCTCGGCAAGACCGTCGACCGGGCGATCACCCGCGCGGTGGAGCATGCCCGGGGTTACGTCACCGGCGGCACGCTATTCGAGGAGATGGGTTTCTACCATATCGGCCCGATCGACGGACACTCCTTCGACCACCTGCTTCCGGTCCTGCGCAACGTTCGCGACAATGCGAAAGGCCCCGTCCTGATCCATGTGGTCACGCAGAAGGGCAAGGGCTATCCGCCGGCCGAAGCCGCGGCCGACAAGTATCACGGCGTCAACAAATTCGACGTGATTACCGGGGCTCAGGCGAAAGCCAAACCCAACGCCCCCGCCTATACCTCCGTCTTCGCGGACGCGCTCACGCAGGAGGCGAGCCTCGACGACAAGATCGTCGCGATCACCGCCGCCATGCCGTCCGGGACGGGCCTCGACAAGTTCGCGTCGGTGCATCCCTCGCGCTGCTTCGATGTCGGCATAGCCGAGCAGCATGCCGTGACCTTCGCGGCCGGCCTTGCGGCGGAGGGATACAAGCCTTTTGCGGCGCTTTATTCCACCTTCCTGCAGCGCGCCTATGACCAGGTTGTCCACGACGTGGCCATCCAGGGGCTGCCGGTCCGCTTTCCGATCGACCGCGCCGGTTTCGTCGGCGCCGACGGGCCGACCCATGCCGGCTCCTTCGACACGACCTATCTGGCGACACTGCCGGGCTTCGTCGTCATGGCGGCGGCCGACGAGGCGGAACTGAAGCATATGGTGCGCACCGCCGCGGCCTACGACGAGGGTCCGATCTCGTTCCGCTATCCGCGCGGCGAGGGCGTCGGCGTCGAGCTGCCGGAGCGCGGCGAGATCCTTGCGATCGGCAAGGGCCGGATCGTCAAGCAAGGGAACAAGGTGGCGCTGCTTTCCTTCGGCACACGGCTCGCCGACTGTCTGCTGGCGGCGGAAGACCTGGATGCGGCCGGCCTCTCGACGACCGTCGCCGACGCCCGCTTCGCCAAGCCGCTCGATCATGATCTGATACGCCAGCTTGCCCGCCATCACGAGGTTCTGATCACCATCGAGGAAGGGGCGGTCGGCGGTTTCGCAAGCCACGTCCTGCAGTTCCTGGCGGAAGAAGGCCTCATCGACGGCGGCCTCAAAGTGCGCCCCATGGTGATGCCCGACATCTGGATGGAGCAGGCAAAGCCGGAGGCGATGTATGCCCGTGCCGGGCTCGACCGTGCCGGCATCGTGTCCACCGTCTTCAAGGCGCTCGGCCAGAAGCACGGCGTCGGCCTCGGCGCCGCCGGCTGAGCCGTCCAAGAGTTCGCTTGCATTGCGCGGCGGGACGCGCGATGACGGCCCATGTCCCAAGACACACAGATGACGATCCGCCTCGATCAATTGCTCCTGAACAGGGGCCTGGTGGCCAGCCGCGCCCGCGCCCGTGACGCGATCCAGCGGGGAACCGTGAAGGTCGACGGCCGCACCGTGACCAAGCCGGCTTCGACCTTCGCGCAAGGCGTGACGCTCACCATTGACGATCCGGCGCAGGATTATGTTTCGCGTGCGGCACTGAAACTCGTCGCGGCGCTCGATCATTTCGGCCTCGATCCATCGGAGCAGACCTGTCTCGACGTCGGGGCTTCGACCGGCGGCTTTACCGAGGTGCTGCTGAAGCGCGGCGCCGCGCATGTGGTCGCCGTCGATGTCGGCCACGGTCAGATCCATCCGCGCGTCGCCGAAGACCCGCGCGTGACGAATATCGAGGGCTTGAACGCCCGGTCCATGACGCGCGGCGACATCGATGAGCGCGCCATCACTTTCATCGTCTCGGACGTCTCCTTCATCTCGCTGAAGCTGGCGCTGCCGCCGGCCCTCGGCCTGGCCGAACCGGGCGCCTGCTGCATCCTGCTCGTCAAGCCGCAGTTCGAGGCCGGCCGCGATGCGATCAGCAAGGCCGGGCTGCTGAAGGATCCGGAGAGCGCTCCGGCGGTGGCAGCCGAACTCGAGCGGTGGCTTGTCGAGGACATGGGCTGGCGAAGCCTCGGCCTGATCCCCTCGCCCATTGCCGGCGGTGACGGCAACAGCGAATTTCTTCTGGCGGGGCGCAAGCCATGAGCACCGGGACCGTGACCATCGATCGACTCGGCGCCCAAGGCGACGGCGTCGCTCGGACGGAAGCCGGGCCCGTCTTTGCACCGTTCACGCTCCCCGGCGAAACCGTCTCGCTCGCGGTCAACAAGGCGAACGGGACGCTGATCTCGCTGAAGGAGGCTTCCCCGGAGCGGGTGGAGCCGCCATGCCGGCATTTCGGGCCGGACGGCGTCAACGGGACGTGCGGCGGCTGCACGCTGCAGCACGCATCCGACGCGCTCTACCACGCCTTCAAGCGCAATCTCGTCATCGACGCCTTGAGGTCGAAAGGGCTGACGCCGGAAGTCGGAGCACTCATCATCGCACGGCCCGGCGATCGCCGCCGCGCCGCTTTCACCGCCCGGCGGACGGAAAAGGAACTGCTGCTCGGCTATAACCAGATGCAGAGCCATCACATCGTTTCGATCGGCGAATGTCCCATCACCAGCCCGGGCATCGTCTCGCGGCTGGCGACCATCCGCAAGATCGCCGCGGCCATGGCGTCGAGCGCCGAACCATTCCGTATCACCGTGCTCGAAACCGATACCGGCCTCGATCTCGCCTTCGAGGGACTGAAGCTCAGCGACCCGCAGCGGCGCTCGGCCGTCGATGCCGTTCTTGGCGAGCGGGGTATCGCGCGCGTCAGCTTGAATGGCGAAATCGTCGTCGAGCCGCTCAAGCCTGCGATCGATTTCGACGGCGTGACGGTTTCGCCGCCGCCCGGCGCCTTTACCCAGGCGACGCGGCCCGCCGAGGACGCCATGGCGAAGCTGGTGCTGGCTCACGTCGGCAAGGCGAAGCGCGTTGCCGACCTCTTCGCCGGCATCGGCACTTTTGCGCTGAGGATTGCACGAACGGCACGCGTTCACGCGGTGGAAGGCGACGACAGGGCGGTGAAGGCGCTGGATTTCGCCGCACGCAACACCCAGGGACTGAAGCCGGTGACCGCCGAGAAGCGCGATCTTTTCCGCCGGCCGATGATGGCGCAGGAATTGAAAGCCTTCGACGCCGTGGTCTTCGACCCGCCCCGCGCCGGCGCCGAAACGCAATGTCACGAGCTTGCCCGGTCCGGCGTGAAGAAGATCGCCGCCGTCTCCTGCAATCCGGTGACGCTCGCGAGGGACCTTTCGATACTGACCGCAGCCGGTTATCGCATTACGGGGGTGACGCCGATCGACCAGTTCCTCTGGTCGGCCCATGTGGAAACGGTAGCGACGCTCGAAAAGTGAAAAAGGCCCGGTGACGAACCGGGCCTTGTTAGTTTTACGATTCCAGACGGAAACCGCTGCACATTTTTCTTGGAATTGCCGTCAGGCTGCGCGGCGGCGGCTCGTGGCCTGGTAAGAGGCCGCTTGCGTCTCGCCCAGTATAAACTGGGCGAGCAGCGCGTTGAGCGCCGCGGCCTCGGATGCGAGGCCGTGACTGGCAGCCGTCTGCTGCTCGACCATAGCGGCATTCTGCTGGGTGCCCTGGTCCATCGTGTTGACGGCCGTGTTGATCTCCTGGAGACCGGTCGACTGCTCGCGCGTCGCCGTTACGATCGCGCTTACATGCTTGTTGATCTCCTGCACCTCGACGACGATCGCCTGCAGCGCCCGTCCGGTATCACCGACCAGCGTCACGCCGGAATGCACCTGCTCGCCCGAGGTGGTGATCAGCGCCTTGATTTCCTTGGCGGCATTGGCCGAGCGTTGGGCGAGTTCGCGCACTTCCTGGGCGACGACAGCGAAACCCTTGCCCGCCTCGCCGGCCCGTGCCGCTTCGACGCCGGCATTGAGCGCCAGGAGATTGGTCTGGAAGGCGATGTCGTCGATGACGCCGATGATGTTCGAGATTTCTCCGGACGATTTCTCGATGGCGTGCATGGCCTCGACCGCATTCTGCACCACCTCGCCGGACTTCTCCGCACCGGCACGGGTGCGGGCGACCAGCGCACCGACTTCCTCGGCCCGGTGGGCGGAATCGCGGACGGTGGTGGTGATCTCCTCGAGCGCAGCGGCCGTTTCTTCGACGGATGCCGCCTGCTGTTCGGTGCGGCGTGCGAGGTCGTCGGCGGCCGAGCGAATCTCCGTCGCGCCCGCGTCGATCGCGCGGGCATTGGCGCCCACTGCGCAAAGCGTGTTGTGCAGCTTGGCGACCGAGTTGTTGAAGTCTTCCCGGAGGCGATCCAGGCGGTCGGCAAAGGGACTGCCGATCCGATAGGCGAGATCGCCGTCGGCCAGCCGTCCGAGACCCGTCGCCAGCGCATCGACCGCATGCTGAACCTCGGCGGCATCGCGGGTCTTCTGCGCCTCGCGCTCGAGACGCTCGCGCTCCGAAAGCGAGCGGTTGGAATCGGCCTCGTCTTCGAGGCGCTTCCGTTCGACCGCATTGGCACGGAAAACGGCGACGGCCGCCGCCATCGACCCGATCTGGTCGCGCCGCTCCTCTCCCGGGATCGTAACGTCGAGACTGCCGGCTGCGAGCTTCTCCATGGCACCGGTCATGTCGGTTACCGGACGGATGACGAGGCGGCTCAGAAGCGTGGCGAGGAAGGCGATCATCGCGCCGACCGCCAGGATCGTGGCGATCGTCGCGGCGACGCGGAACTGGCTGATCGCCGAATAGGCGACATCCGCATCGAGCGCGAAGCCGACATACCATTCGACCGACGGAAGCCCCTTCACCGGCACGAAGCTCACGAGCATCGGCTTACCGTCGAGCTCGGTGTGCATGATCCCGGTGCCGATCGCCGGCGGATCCACCGGGAAGGCGTCGGCGAGCGTCTTCGTCACGAGCTTGGCATTGGGATGAACCAGGATCTGGCCATCCTTGTTGGCGAGGAACGCAAAGCCTTCGCCGCCGACGTCGATGCCGTTGACCATGGAAACGAGGGCCTTGAGCGAGAAATCGCTGCCCGTCACACCGTAAAGTTTGCCCTCGTGCTTCACCGGTACGGCGGCGCTGATGATCAGGTCGCCGCTCGACGCGTCGACATAGGGTTCGGTTAGGACGCGCGCATCGGCCTTCACCGCCTGCTGATACCAGGGGCGCTGGCGCGGATCGTAACCGTCGGGCATCTTCGAGTCCGGCCAGATCATGAACTGGCCGCTCTCGTTGCCGACATAGGTGGAGATGAATTCGCCGGTCAGCACGTCGTTCTTCAGGACGCTCCCGATGGCGGCTTCGTCAGCCACCTGGCCGGCAGCGTCCGCCGCCATCGCGGTCAGCGTCACACGGCCGTTCAGCCAGTTGGCGACGCTCTGCGCCGCCTGGTTGCCGGAGGAAGCGATATCCTCCTCCACTGCTTTCGTGGTCGTGGCGCGCTGGAGACTGTCGATATAGACGGAAAAGCCTGCAAAGGCGCCGACGACGACGCAGGACGCGGCAACGAGAATGCGCGTCATGAGATTCGATCGTTTGGACAAGGTGGGGCTCCCTGAAAGAGGCGGCATCGCCGCCGGGGATGAGCTCGTGATGATTTTCCCGGGCGCGACGGATCGGCCGCTGAGCGACTTGAAGGACGGCGGGAAAACGATGGGACATGCCGCAAAGGCGGAGCCGGCAATGCTTCATGCGGCCGGGGGCCTCGCGTGCCGCAAAATTCCTGCGGCGCCGAAGGAGACCTACTGCGGCTGGACGCTAGCGGGAGCTATTTAAGAAGCGATTAAAATTGCTCCATGAACGTCGCAATGGCCGGAAGCGACCGCCCTACCGGCGCATGAAGGCTTCGAACGCGGCGCGCGCCTCGGCGCTTTTCAATTGCGCGGCAAAATGCTTCGCCTCCTCCTCGATCCGGGCAAGCACATCGCTGCGGTCGCCGCGAATGAGGTCGCGGGCGATGCGCAGCGCTTCCGGCGGTTTTTTTGCGAGGCGCGCTGCAGCTGAAAGCGTCTCCTCCTCGACGGCGGTCTCTTCCACGATCTTCCAGATCAGCCCGGCCTCGCGCGCACCGGCGGCGTCAAGCGGCTCGCCGGCTGCAAGCAGGGCAAAGGCGCGCTGATGGCCCATGATGCGCGGAGCGATCAGGCTCGAGGCCGCTTCCGGAACGAGCGCCAGATCGACGAAGGGGGTCTTGAACACCGAGCGGGCGGAGGAGACCGTCAGGTCGCAATGGAGGTGGATGGTCGTGCCGATGCCGATCGCCAGTCCGTCGACGCCGGACACGATCGGTTTCGTCGCGCCGGCAAGCGCCCGCAGGAAATCCAGAACCTCGCCCCCCATGCTGCCCCCCATGGCGAAGGCGAGGAAGTCGGCCATGTCGTTGCCGGCCGAGAAGCACCCTTCCGTTCCGAGGAATGCCATCGCGCGAATGGCGGGATCCGTTCCGGCAGCGGTCAGCGCCTCCGTCATCCTGGCGTACATCTGGCGGGTGATGGCGTTCTTCTTCTCAGGCCGATTGAACCGGATGAGCTGAACGCCGGGATAGGCATCCGGCCGTTCGACGAGCACGTGGTCGGTCATGAGGTTTCCTCAGTCGAGTATGGAACGGGCAGCGGCAAGGCTCTCTGCGCCGTTGACGACGCGGTCCTTGAGCGCGCTCGTCTCCGAAAGCAGATTTTCCGCTGCGAAGCGGCAAAGTGCAACGCGCCGGTCCTGCCCCCCGTCACCGGCTTCGGCGAGCCCGCCCTTGGCGAGATAGACCCCGGTCAGCACGAGGCCGAACAGGCGCTGATAGGCGGTCGCGCCGGCGAGCGCCTCGGCAAGCTTTCCGTCGCGCAGCCTCGAAAGCAGCCAGTCGGTCGCCCCTTCGAGATCCGCAACCGCCGCATCGAGCCGTGCGGCCGTTTCGCCGAAGCCTTCCCTGTTCGACGCGGCGACGGCAGCGGCGACCTCCCGGAGTTCGGCGATGAAGCCGCGCACCTGTGCGCCATCGGAAAGCGGCAGCTTGCGGGTGACGAGGTCGATCGCCTGGATGCCGTTGGTGCCTTCGTAGATCGGCGCGATGCGGGCGTCGCGAAGATAGCGCGCGGCCCCGGTCTCCTCGATGAATCCCATGCCGCCGTGGACCTGAATGCCCATCGAGGCGACGTCGACGCCGGCGTCGGTGGCGAAGGACTTGGCGATCGGCGTCAGCAGGCTCGAACGCTCCTGCCACTGGCGGGCGTCCTCGCCTTGCGCGGCATGCGCCATGTCGACGGCGTGGGCGCAGGCATAGGCGATGGCGCGCGATCCTTGGGTCAGCGCCTTCATCGTCAGCAGCGTGCGGGCAATATCCGGATGCTCGATGATCGGACTCATGCCGTCGCCGCTCCACCCGGGCGCGCGGCCCTGCGTGCGCTCCTTGGCATAGGCGATCGCCTTCTGGGTGGCGGCCTCCGCGATCGCGACGCCCTGCATCCCGACGGCAAGCCGCGCATTGTTCATCATCGTGAACATGCAGGCGAGACCCCGGTTTTCCTCACCGACCAGATAGCCGATCGCCCCCTTCTCGCGGCCGAATTTCCCGTCGCCGTAGATCATGGTGCAGGTCGGCGATCCGTGGATGCCGAGCTTGTGCTCCAGCGAATGGCAGAAAACGTCGTTTCGCTCGCCAAGCGAACCATCCTCGTTGACGAGGAACTTCGGCACGAGAAACAGCGAAATGCCCTTCGTCCCGGCTGGCGCATCGGGTAGCCGCGCGAGTACCAGATGGACGATATTGTCGGTGAAATCGTGCTCGCCCCAGGTGATGAAGATCTTCTGCCCCAGGATGCGATAGGTGCCGTCGTCGCGGCGCTCTGCGCGGGTCTTGAGCACGCCGAGGTCCGAGCCGGCATGCGGCTCGGTCAGGTTCATGGTCCCCATCCATTCGCCCGACACCATCTTCGGCAGGAAGGTCGCCTTCAGAGCGTCGGTGCCGTGCTTCTCGAGCGCTTCGATGGCGCCCATGGTGAGCGTCGGCGCAAGTGCGAAGGCCATTGAGCCGCTGTTCCACATTTCCATGGCGGCGACGTGCAGCATGTGCGGCAGGTTCTGCCCGCCGAAGGCTTCCGGAGCCGTCAGGCCGTTCCAGCCGCCGGCAATCCAGTTGCGGTAGAGTTCCCGCCAACCCTCCGGCGTCTTGACGGCGCCATCGACGAGCCGCGACCCCTGCCGGTCGCCCGCGTCGCCGAGCGGCGCCACCTCTTCCGAGGCGAAGCGCCCGGCCTCGCCGAGGATCGCGTCGACAAGGTCCTCGCCGAGTTCGCCGAACGTCCCGGCGTCGAGAGCCTCGGCCATGCCGGCAACATGCTTCAGGGTGAATGCGATCTCCTCGACCGGTGCCTTGTACATGGTGCTCCTCCCCTGCTTCCGCCGGCGCCTATTGGATGGGCGGCAGACTAGCTAATTTTACGTGAACGTCAACGTCACTCACTACATCCGGACGGCGACTGCGGCCGGGCAACTTTAACAAAACTGTCACGGGCCGCGAATAGAAGCCGTCTCGACCGATCCGGCCGAGGCACTGCGATGAATCTGATCTCACCCGATATACCGGGCCTCGTCTGGGCCTACCGGTTCGTACCGGGAGAAAGCCGGTGCCGGCGCATAGCCGCCGATTCGCCCGTCGAGAGCCTTGAGGCAGGCGAAGACTGGGTCTGGCTGCACCTCGCGCTCAGCGACGCACGCACACCGGCGCTGATCGAGCGCATCGGAAATCTCCCGCAGGAGGCAATCGCCACCCTGACGAGTCACGACACGCAGGCCGCGATCACGGTGGCGGACGACGTCGTGCACGGCACTCTGGTCGATTTCGAGCGGACATTCGATGCGGTGACGCAGACGATCGGCTGGCTTCATTTTGCCGTCAGCGACCGGATGATCATCACCACGCGCCTGCATCCGCTGAGAAGTGTCGATCGCGTGAAAGCGGCCGTGGAGAAGAGCGCCAGATGCCGCCGCCCTATCGACCTCTTCGAGATGCTCGTCGTGGAGTTCCAGCGCACTCTGATCACGCTGGTGCTCGAGCTGACGGAGGAATTGAACGTCATAGAGGACCATGTCTATGGGGAGGCCGGGCACAGCAAGCAGCCGGGCCTGGCGCCATTGCGCCGGACCGTCGTGCGGCTGCACCGGCACCTGCGGACGGTGCTCGCCCTGTTGCGCCGGGCCGGAGCCCTGGAAGAGGACGAGGTGCCGCCGGGCTTTATCGACGTGGCCGAGAGACTTTCGGATCGGCTGGAGGCCGTCGACCGGGATGTCTTCGCCCTCCAGGAACGCGCGAGGCTGCTGCACGAGGAAATCGACAGCAAGATTTCCTCGGAAACGAATCGTCACCTCTATATCCTCTCGCTGATGACCGCCTTCCTGCTGCCGCCAACGCTCGTCACCGGCTTCTTCGGCATGAACACGGGGGCGCTCCCCTTTTCCGAGGGCAGCGGCACCAATTTTGCGGGCATGCTCATTGCCTCGTCCATGGGCCTTGCCTGGATCGTCCTCAAGCGCATCGGCATTATCTGAGAGGCGATCTGCGCAGCTATAGGGCGAATAGCACTGCCGGCGGGGCCGTTGCCTTGGGGAGAAACCGGCTGGCTCGCAGTTATGCGGTCTGCCGACGGCATCGTTTGGGAGGCGTGAAGGTCAAGCCGCTTGTGGTCTCCCCCCTTGTGGGGCAGGGGAATCGCATATGCGGAACAGGCATGGAACATCGAAGGGTTTGTTCTCGATGCGATTCCGTTCTGTTCGCCATTCGATTCCTCGAAATCGGCCATATGCGAAAGCCCTACCTTGTGGGGGAGATGGCCGGCAGGCCAGAGGGGGTTGAACGCAAAACTCTGCATGCCGCCGAAATCGAATTTGCCGCGAGGATACCCTGCGGCAATCCGAAGATGCGGTCATACGACTGCGTCATGTAGTGCTGACGGGCGAGCAGGAGAGCAGACCCCCTCTGGCCTGCCGGCCATCTCCCCCACAAGGGGGGAGAATATTTACGGCAGGCTCTCGCTTCCACTTCTGCGTTCTGCCCGTGGCATCGTTTGGGCACGTGAAGTCAAAACCGCTTATCCGCCCAAGGCAATGGTCCCGTGAGAGGATCAGAGTGTGTATATGCCCTAGCTCAGCTATAGGGCGAATAGCACTGCCGGCGGGGGCCGTTATAGGGCTGATAACTGTTGTCGTAGGCCCTGTAAGAGCGATAGCGATCATAGCACCATTGGACATGCCGGCTGCCGTAACGGACCGGCGGGCGGTAAGCGGGACGGCGCTCGATTACGATTCCGAAAGCAGCCGGCGGGTACCACCAGCCCCGGTAATAGCGATAGCCGGGGCGCTGGTAGCGGTAACCACGGTGACCGTTGTAATAATAGAAGTCGCCATACCGGTAATAGCCACGCCTAGGCGCATACTGAACGTCCGTGACGGCGCTCTCGGCGGCAACCCGCGGGGGCAGAGGCGTGAAAGCCTGCGACGGCACCGCCGATGCCGCCAGCACGAGCGCTGCAAGCGCGCCCGAAAGCCATTTGCGTGACATCATTTCCTCCTCGCATTCGATTTCGCGTACAACCGGCCCTTGCAGGGGCGATATACCAAGACTAGAGCAGAAATCGCCGGAAGCAACTGCTGCGCGCGGATGCAGCAATGGAAAAATCCCTCCGTCGGTACAATCCTGGGCGGAATCGGGCCGTCGACTTTGCCTCTTGAGGTCGGTGTACAGAAGTGTTCGCCTCGCGCAGATTGGGGCCGGGGCTGAGATTTACGACCTCTTAACGCTAAGTCGGCAATCTCAGAGAATGGAAAAGCGGGGAATCTCGATCATAGGGATGATCTTGCGCCTGGCAGTCCTCATGGGCCTGACCTTCGCGGCGGCGAACGCACGCGCTAGCGAAGTGGAGCCGTGGAAAGAGCGGCGGAACGCCATCATCGTCGACGCTTACGAGCTGAACAGCATCGACTGGGAAGCCATGCTGAAGGACAAGCGGATCGCGGGCTTCATCGCGAAGGCTTCCGACGGCCTGCCGGAAAGCTACACCTGTACCGGTGACCACGGCGGCGATACGGTTGCCCATTGCAGGACGATGTGGCGCAAATATGCGGTCAGCCGCGAACTCTATCAGACGCGCCGGATGCTCGCGCGCTCGCATGGTCTGCTCTGGGGCGCCTATCATCTCGCAAGGCCTGGCAACCCCGTCGATCAGGCGAACCACTTCATCGACTATGCCGATCCGCGCGACGACGAGCTGATGGTGCTCGATATCGAAGGGATCGATCCGGAAAAATACATGTCGCTCGAAGACGCCGCGATCTTCGCCGGCCATGTGAAGGCCCGGACGGGGCGCTATCCCGTCCTCTACACCAACCACGCAACCGCGAAACACATTGCCGCCAACCGCATCAAGCATCGGCTTCTTTCGCGCCTTCCGCTCTGGTATGCGCGCTACAAGCCCGATATCCGTAAAGTCTTTCCGATGGGAAACTGGGACCGCTACGCGCTCTGGCAATTCTCCTCGGCGCATAATTGCGGAAAGAAGCGCTGCCCCTATCGGGTGCCCGGCACCCTCGACGATATAGACGTGAATGTCGCAGCGATGAGTGCATCGGCACTGAAGAGCGTCTGGCCTCATGGCGCGCTTCTTCCGGAGAAGCCGCCGGTGCTCACTGTTATCGCCTCGGCCACCGTCGGCACGATCCCGGCGCTGAACGCAAATGCGACGACCACTCTTTCGCGGCCGCTCGTGATAAGCCGCGCCGAGGCGGAGAGCGGATCAGGAGCCGGCGCCGACGAGACGGTTACCGGCTCCATCGCCGTCAGGGCCGCCGAGGCACGCCTGCCCTACCAATCCGAGCGGCGTTAACTCAGGCCTCGATCTGGACGTCGCTTGTCGGCCGCGAACAGCAGGCGAGGATGTAGCCCTCCTCGATCTCGTCGTCGAGAATGCCGCCATTGTGGTTCATCTCGACGTCGCCGGCGATCTTCAACACCCGGCACGTTCCGCAGATGCCGCCCTCGCAGGCGGCCCCGATCCTGACACCGTTGGCGCGGGCCGTCTGCAGGATCGTCTGGCCGGGAACGGCGGTCGCTTCCTTGCCGCTCATGGTAAAGGTCACCCGCGCCGCCCCGGCCCCGGCATCGGCGGTAGGCCCGGCCCGAATTGCAAGCTCCTCGGCCGCTGGCGCCGCGGCGGGCTGGAAACTCTCCTGGTGGTAACGGGCCATGTCGAAGCCCGCCGCTTCCAGCATTGCCCGAACATTGCCCATGAACGGCTCGGGCCCGCAGCAGAAGACGGTTCTTTCCAGGAAATCCGGTGCGAGCATCGGCAGCTTCGCCGCGTCTATGCGCCCGCGCAGACCATGCCAGCCATGCCGCGCCTCATGCCCCTCCACGAGGAAGCCGAGATTGAGCCCCGGCATCTGACGGGCGAGAACTTCGAGCTCCGATCTGAAGAGGAGATCGTCCGGGCGCCGGGCGCAGGAAATGAAGGTGACATCCGTTTCCGGCGCGCAGTCGGCCATCCAGCGCGTCATCGACATCATCGGCGTGACGCCCGACCCCGCCGATATGAAGAGATATTTTTCACCGGGATGACGGACGAAGCTGAAATCGCCGAGCGGCCCGAACGCCTTGAGCATCATGCCCGGCTTCAGATTGTCGAACATCCAGCGGGTGCCGATGCTTCCCGGCTGCGCCTTGACCGTGACCGCGACCGAAAGCGGGCGCGAGGGCGAGGATGACAGCGTATAGGTGCGCATCACCGGCTTGGCTGCGACGGGCAGTTCGAGTGTCACGAACTGCCCCGGCAGGTAGCGGAACCAGGCCGGCTTGTCGGAGCGGAAGGTGAAGGTCATCACGTCAGCGGTTTCGGCTACGGCCGACATGCACTCCAGCATGTGCTGACGGTCTCTCCAGGGATCGAGCTCGTCGAAATGGCGAAAGGAGCGAGGCATTTCCATGGTCATGCCACCCGCGAGAGATGCGCGGCCCCGCCCTGAAGGCGGTCCAGCATGAAGCTCGAATACCACTCGACGAACTGCATGACGCCGCCCTCGTGTTCGGCGGAATAAGGACCCGGCTCATAGGCGGGCGAGCGGATTCCGAAGGCGTTTTCCTCGACGATCTGCCGGTCCTGATCGTTGGTCTCCGTCCAGACGTGCGTCAGCTCGTCTATCGTGTAGTCGACGCCCTCCACCGCATCCTTGTTGACCAGCCATTTGGTCGTAACCTCAGTCAGTTCCGGCCCGAGCGGCAGAACGCGGAAGGTGATCGCATGGTCGCCGAGAATGTGGTTCCAGGTCGTCGGATAATGGAAGAGGAGCAGCGTCCCGATGCCATCGGCGTCTACGCCGGCGGAGAGTTGCTTGCGGACGGCCTTCTGTCCGGACATCGTATAGCTCTCGGCGCCGTTGATCAGCGGCATTCTCGTCATGCGGAACTGGCCCGTGGGCGCGATTTTGAAGGCGCTCGGAAGGCCCGCCGCCTCGCATTTCTGCCAGTGGGCGCCGATTTCCGGATCGTTCATCGCCCCCTGGACACCGGTTACGGTCGGCGCTTCCGGATAGGTACGGCAGAGTTCCGGATGATTGGCGGCGCAGTGGTAACACTCGCGATTGTTCTCCCAGACCAGCTTCCAATTGCCCTTCTCGACGATGGTGCTCTCGAAGGCGACCTTCGTTTCCCCCAGGCGATGCGGCGCGAGATAGGCCGCGACCGTCTCGCGGAACGGCCGGAAGTCCATCGGGTGTTCGGCAAGACTGATGAAGATGTAACCGCCGACGGTCTCGCAGTGGATCGGCTTCAGACTGTGCTCGGCCGGGTCGAAGCCCTCGGGCATCTGCCGCGCGAAGAGCAGGCGGCCGTCGAGTTCGTAGGTCCACTGGTGGTAGGGACAGACGAGTTTGGCGGATGAGCCTTTGTGCTGCGTGCAGACGCGCGAGCCGCGATGGCGGCACGAATTGTGCAGTGCCCGGACCGCGCCCTGCCTGTCTCGAACGATAACGACCGGGTAATCGCCGACCTGCGCCGTGAAATAGTTCCCCGGCCGCGGGACTTCGCAATCATGGCCGATGAACAGCCAATCCTTGTACCAGATCTGCTCCAGGTCCTGACGGTAATAATCAGCATCGACGTAGAAGGCGCGGTCGAGGCTGTAGCCTTCGCGACGGGTCTTCAGCTTGCGCAGCATTTCGGTCTGAATTTCCATGCCCTTGTCCTCGTTTTTCCGCCGTTTCGGAGAGGCAGGACTGGAACCCGCGCCGGCCGCATGGACCCGCAACGCAATTGGCTCCGATCCGGCTGCCCGCCGCAACCAGCTACGGTCTATTTCTGCTTCAAGGCTGGTTTCCGGGCTCTGGAGCCGTCCGCAAGGGACCTGCCCGGCGCCTTCCCGGACGCGGTGTCCAGTGGCCTTCTGCCGTGGCTGTTCGCTCCACCACCGTTGCGGGGGCAGCGCCGGGATTTGACCGGCTTCCCAATTCTCCGCCCTCCCTTCGAGGCGGCACCTTGAGTGTCCTCATCTAAGCCTGAGGACCGGCCCGGCAACTGCCAATAGACGACATCCGATTCCAGAAAGACGACAGCCAGACGCGACACAATCGGCACGAAGGCATGCAATATTATCCATAACAAACAAGGAAGTAGATGAATCCCTGCGCAGCTGGAGGATTTTTCGGCAGCGCCGTTCATGGCGCGAAGGCGAGTGGCCATTCTGCGACACGGCCCGCCAACACAAGGGTCTGATCGACGCCGGCCCGGACATACCGGGACCAATTCGTTAACTGTGATGATTTAACGTTCGCGGCGATCAACCCGCTTGCGGACAGGATGGCGCGACGACGCTCATGGCAAAACTCCGATATTACGACGCTGCCGACAAGGCGGCCGCACCGCCGAAAGCCAAGGCTCACACCGAGTTCCTGCGGACCGGCCGGATCGATAGACGCCGGTGGATGCCGAACGAGCGACAGTATCTGAGTTATGCCGAGGTGGCGCAGCAGACGGCGCGGAAGCTGACGACAGCGGGCGAGACGACCCACAGGCGAATCAACGGGTTTCATGCCTCGATCCAGTTCCCGAAGATGGTTTTCCATCGCACGCTCCCCAGCAGTCCGCATCTCGGCTATTGCCACGTGACCGCCGCGAAAACCTGCCTCGCCAATGGTCATGAGATCACCTGGTCCTTTTATTTCGCGAACTTCTTCTGCGAGCTCGGGAACGAGACCCATTTCTTCGACCGTATCCAGCCGGGCTACTCGCGCATGTATTTCGCCGTCGCGATCGAGCCCGACGCCAGCGAGGAACGGATCGTCGTCAACCGCAACGTGCGCGGCAACGGGCTGATTTTCCGGACGCAGGATCCGAAGGTGGCGCTGAAGAACGTGCTGATGCTCGGCGCACGCGACGAAGCCTTGCGCCGGATCGTTCGCAGCCTTTGACAAAGAAAATCGTTCTGTTTTTGCGGTCGCTCCGTTAAGGAAGCGACGGAAAGGATCAGAACGCCATGGCCGAAATCATCGACACGCGCATCGAACCTGAGCGGGCAATCGAGAAAGCCTGCGCGGTTCTTTCGGACGGCGAACCGGTCGCGATCCCGACGGAGACCGTATACGGCCTTGCCGCCGATGCCACGACCCCCGATGCGATCAGCCGCATCTATGAGATGAAGGGGCGGCCGCGGTTCAATCCGCTGATTTGCCACGTCTGCGATCTGGCGATGGCAGAGGCGCATGTGACCTTCGATCCGGTTTCGAGACGTCTGGCCGAGGCCTTCTGGCCCGGCCCCCTCACGCTGATCCTGCCGCAGCGGCGGGAGAGCACCGTGCACACGCTCGCATCCGCCGGTCTCGATACGCTCGGAATTCGCATGCCCGACGGCTTCTCGCGCCGGGTGATCGCCCGGTTCGGGCGGCCTTTGGCAGCGCCGAGCGCCAACACGTCGGGCAAGATCAGCCCCACCAGTGCGGCCCATGTGCAGGCGGATCTCGGTTCCAGGCTGAAGCTCATCCTCGACGCGGGGCCGGCCGCGATCGGCCTGGAATCGACCATCGTCAAGGTCGAGAACGGAAGGTTGCGGCTGCTGAGGCCCGGGGGGCTCGACGCGGCAGAGATCGAAGCGCTGACCGGGCTCGCCATCGAGCGCCCGGAGGCCGCCGGCGCTGTCATCGAGGCGCCCGGCATGCTCGCCTCGCATTACGCTCCCGGTGCCGCTGTGCGGCTCGATGCCGATGAGGTCCGGAAGGGAGAAGCCCTGATCCGCTTCGGCGGAGAGGCGCTTCCCGGTGAAGCCGATGCCGCGATCGTCCTGGATCTCAGTCCGGGCGGCAGCCTGCGGGAAGCCGCGGCCAATCTTTTCGACTATATGAAAAAAGCGGATGCCAGCGGCGCCGCGACCATCGCTTTCGGCCCGATCCCGAGCGAGGGGCTCGGCGAGGCGATAATCGACCGGCTGCAGCGCGCGGCCGCGCCGCGGGGCTGATGGCCATCGGCACGCTTGAAGCAACCACGTTGATCCGAGGCAGGGCCATGACCACCGTACTTCCTTCTCCCGAACTCATCGCCTCCTTCGTCGATATCGTCGGGCCTGGCAATGCCCTCACCGCACCCGCCGACACGGCACCCTACCTCGTCGAGTCCCGCGGGCTCTACCGCGGCACGACGCCGCTCGTGCTCAGGCCCGGCTCCGTCGAGGAAGTTTCGCTGGTGATGCGGCTTGCGAGTCAGACCCGAACGGCAGTCGTGCCGCAGGGCGGCAATACCGGACATGTGGCCGGACAGATTCCACGCGAGGGCAAAGCCGACGTGGTCCTTTCCCTCGAGCGGCTGAACCGCATCCGCGACATCGACCCGGTCGGCAACGTGATCGTGGCCGACGCCGGCTGTATCCTGGCGGACATCCAGAAGGCCGCCGATGACGTCGACCGGCTTTTTCCCCTGTCACTCGGCTCGGAAGGCTCTGCCCGGATCGGCGGCAATCTTTCGACCAATGCCGGCGGCACTGCCGTGCTTGCCTATGGGAACATGCGCCAGCTCTGCCTGGGGCTGGAAGTCGTGCTCCCGACCGGGGAGATCTGGGATGGGCTCAGACGCCTCAGGAAGGACAATACCGGCTACGATCTGCGCGATCTTTTCATCGGCGCCGAGGGAACGCTCGGCGTCATAACCGGCGCCGTTTTGAAGCTCTTTCCGAAACCGCGCGGCCACCAGGTGGCCTTTGCCGGCCTCAGGAGCGTCGAGGACGCACTTACGCTTTTCGATCGGGCAACAAGCGTCTGCGGGCCGGCCCTGACGGGCTTCGAACTGATGCCGCGGCTCGGCATCGAGTTCACCACCCGGCACATCGCCGGCGTCAGAGATCCGATGGAAACGACGCATCCGTGGTACGCGCTGATCGATATCTCCACCTCGGATACCGCCGAAAGCGCGGAACGGATGGTGCAAGACCTTCTCGAAGCCGTCATTGCCGACGGTCTCGTCGAAAACGCGGTCATCGCCCAGAACGAAGCGCAACGCAGAGCGCTCTGGCACATGCGAGAAAGCATGTCGCCGGCACAAAAGCCTGAGGGTGGCTCCATCAAGCATGACGTTTCGGTCCCGGTGTCGAGCATTCCGGCCTTCATGACGGAGGCGGATGCGCTGGTCTCCAAGGCCATCCCCGGCGCGCGCATCTGCGCCTTCGGCCATATGGGCGACGGCAATATCCACTACAACATCTCCCAGCCCGTCGGCGCGGACAAGCAGAGCTTTCTCGATCGGTGGCGCGAGATCAATGCGATCGTTCACGCCGTCGTGCTCAAACATGACGGCTCGATCTCTGCCGAGCATGGCATCGGCCAGTTGAAGCGAGACGAACTCGCGGCGATCCGCTCGCCGATCGAGATCGAGCTCATGCGACGGATCAAGCACGCCTTCGACCCGGCGGGGATCATGAACCCCGATAAGGTGCTGCGCGAGGATCGAGGCGAGTAACGACGGCATCCGGAAGTGCGTGATTCCGGGCCGCCCGCCGTTAAGCCCTACCCGCCCTTCCTGAGCTGCGACAGTTGGAAGAGCGTATCGGCGCTGATGCCGATATTGCTGCCGCTGCCTGAAAGCACCACCACGGCCGGATCGACTTCCATGTTGTTCTCCAGATCGTAGAGCACGGTGAAGCGCGCGAGGAGTTTCTTCAGTTCGGCCGGGTCGCTCAGCTTCTCGAGATCGAGGTTCTTCTCGACGATCTTTGCCTGCTGGTCGATGTCCATGGAACTGAATTCGTCGGGCAGGCTGAAGATGGTGCGGAACACTTCGGCGAGCGCATCATCCGCCAGGAGATCGTAGGCGTCGACGAGCGAGCCTGCCTGGCGCTCGAAATAGAGTGCCAGGCGGACACCTGCATTGTCCTCGCCTGCCTGTTCTTCCAGCGACTGGTGCAGATACCGGTCGAGGGTCTCGTAAAGCCCCTGCCGCGTGATGATGACGCTCTTGTCCTCGCGCAGAACATTGCCGCCGCTGTCGAAATTGAACGAGGTGACCAGGGCGATGTAGGCTCCGGAGTTCTGCTGCTGATTGATGAAGCTCTTGGGATCGTCCAGATCGGAGGTGAAGATGTCGCGGAGGAAATCGAGGGTGACATTCTCGGGATCGATGCCGTTTGCCTCGAGAGCGAAATCGACCAGGCGGGAATCGGCGAGAAACTCGTCGAGAGAGGAGAGTTTGGCGACTTCGGCCGTATAATATTCGGCTTCCGCTTCGGCCTTGGTCTTGTCCTCCTCCGAACCAAAACGGGACTTGTTGACGATGTAGGTCTTGGCGGTCTCCTGGATCAGCGTCTCCGACTGGGCCAATGCCGGAACGCCGATATCGCCCGATGTCGTAAAGTTGAACAGCTGGGCGAGCTTCAAATAACGCTCGTCCTTCAGCGTATAGACGAAGCTTTCCGGATCGGTGAGATCGCTGGTCAGCACCCGCTTGATCGTCCGCGCGCTTTCGGAATCCGGATCGAGGCCGACGGCTTGCAGCGCGAAATCGTAGATCGAAGCCGTTTCGATGAAGTCGCTGACGGACGTCATCTTCTCTACGGCAAGCTTATAGGCGCCGATCGCCTTCTCGTCCGCTGCGTCGTCCTTGTCATTGTAGCGCGTCATGTAACGGCTGGAGGTGAGTGTCGTCTGCTCCGCGGTCTGCGCTGCATCGCCCGCCGCGAGCGTGCCATCCGCCTGGAAGTTGAAGGCCCTGGCGAGCGCCTTGTAGTTCTCGTTTCCCTTGCCGATCGTGTTGATGTAGCTGTTCGGGTCGTCCGGATCGCTGGTCAGGATATTCTTGATCGTCGCCGGCACGATCGTGACCTCGTTGAGATCGAAGGCCGTGCGGATGTAGTTATAGAGGCGCGTATCGGCGACAAGCTCGCTGACGGTCGTGATGCTCGCGATCTTCTCCTCGAAATAGGCCTTATTCAGGAGCGCCGCCTGAGGCGTGACCCGGGAATTGCTGGAGACGTAGAGTTCATTCATGGTCTTCTTGTGCGCGGCGGTCTGTGCCGATCCCGCGGCCACCGTGCCGTCGGCTTCGAACTGGAAAGCCGCCGCCATCGCCAGGTAATTGCTGACCGTGGAAATCGACTTGTTGTAGGCGGCTATCTTCGCCTGGAGTTCCAGTTTTTCCGCCTGCGTCGTGCCGCTCTGCTGGAGCTTCGCCTGAGCGTCGGCTCTGGCAGCCTCGAGCTCCGATAGTCTGGGCTCGAGCACGGTGTTCTCATAGCTGTCCGGGTCGTCGGCATTGCTGGAGAGAACCTTGCGGAGCGTTTCACGGGAGTAAGTGCTCTCGTCGATACCGAAGACAGTGAAGACATAGGTCCGCAGACGGTCATTGTTCAGAAGCTGATCGACGCTGGTGACCTTGTCGATCATGACGTTGTAGTAGCGCGTCTCTTCCTTCTGGGTTTCCCCGATGCTGGCGATACTCGTATTATAGAGGCCGATCATCTCGTCGAGCTGCGCTTCGGTCTGGGAAACCGCCGTTCCACCGCTGAAGCTGAACGCCATCGTGAAATCGCGGTATCGTTCGTCCGTCAGCTTGTTGGCAAAGCTGTTGTCGTCGGACAGATCGCTTTCGAGCACCTTCCGCATGAAGGCGACCGACTCGATCATGTCCGCCAGGCCATAGGCCTTCATCGCGTAGGAATAGAGACGGTAATCGGCTAGGAACTCGTCGACAGAGGCCACACTGCCGATGTTCTCCCTGTAATACTGCGTATCGCGGGCGACGATCGTCTGCTCCGACACGCGCCTCAGGCTGAGCTTCATGTCCCGTGCGATCAGATTGTAGTCGAGATAAGTCGAAACCATGCGTCGCCCGCCAGCAAGGAACGGGGACCGCCGGCGCTCCGACATCCCCTGAAACCACTCCGATGATGACCAAGATCGCGCAGCATGCTTGTGTGTGGCTTTTCCCGCTGGAGCGGGACGAGGAAAGTGAGTGCCCATTTTCCGCTCGCATCCCGCGCCCTGGCAAAGCACGTCGAAAATGCCCGCGGTTTCATTGACGAATGAGAAACCTTGCGGCCTCGGCTTTTGCTAACCATCGGAGACAGCAAAGTTTTTTTAACCGCGAATTTTAAGCCGCCCGGAACGGAGCCCACCTATCCTCAGCCCGTAGAGGACGAAAAGTCCCGACAGGAAGGCCGGGAACGGCTCTCAAGGAAAAACAAGGGCGATATGAAATGCGCAATACACTCTCTCAGCCGGCTTGGGTCGAAAACACGCTCAGACTTGACCCGAAGCGCTTTCCGCAGCAAGCAAGCTACGTGCTGCGCGGGCACACGGGGAATGTCAGCATCAGCCTTGACGAGCGTGGCGCTGTTCTGCGCAAGGTGCTACCATTCAGCGGCCTGCCGCTTTCGATCGCTCTGCCGGCGCGAGCTTTCAAGGGTGTGGCGGCACGGGCAATCGACCATGGCGACGGGGAGGTTACAGTGACGCTCGAACTTCATCACGATGATCCGGATCTCTGTATCCCGCTGCTCGTGGCTCATGATCTTTCGGACATCGCCGCCGATTGGCGCGCCTGGGCCGAAGCCTATCGCATTCCGATGCTCATGGTGGAAGCCGACGGGGTCGCGCGGCCGCTCGAGGAACATATCGGCGATGTCCGCACCGCTCCCGCAAAGCCGCGCCGCCGTCATTCCTTCTTCGCCGAGCGCCGCCCGCGTTTTCTCGTGCGCCGCTCCACCGGCAGTCTCGGTATCCAGATGAAGATCGACGGCCGCGAAATCATCGCCCGGGCGTGACCGCAGCGTTCCACGCTGTAAGACATAGATCAGCAAGCCGGCCCTACGACGCTCCGCGCCCTATGGCCGGCTTTTGTATTCAAATGAGCCTCGCGAGAAGCGAGAGCACAAGTCCGGCAAAGATGATCAGGCCGACGACGCCGTTGAACTTGAACAGCGCGAGACATTGCAGCGGATCGTGAATGTTCAATACGACGATCTGGTAGGCGAGCATCACCGCGGCCACCAGAAGCCCGACATAGGCGAAGAATCCGGCACCGGCCGCCAGAAAGGCGAAAAGCATCAGGAAAACCGCAATCCCGTATAGCCCGATAAGCCAGGGCTGCGGGTTGTCGCCGAAGCGGCGGGCGGTCGAGCGGACGCCGATCAGCTCGTCGTCCTCCCTGTCCTGATAGGCGTAGATGGTATCATAACCGATGGTCCAGGCGATGGCGGCAGCGTAGAGGCTGATCGCAGCCAGGGAGAGGCTGCCGAACTCCGCGGTCCAGCCCATGATCGCGCCCCAGGAGAAGGCGAGCCCGAGGAAAAACTGCGGCCAGTCCGTGAAACGCTTGGCGAAGGGATAGATCGCGACCAGCGCCAGCGAAAGGAAGCCGAGAAAAATCGTGAAACCGTTGAACTGCAGGAGCACGACGAGACCCACAAGGGCCTGCAACAGCATGAATGCCTTCGCCTGAAAGCGGGTGACGCGGCCGGAAGGCAGCGGGCGCGAACGCGTACGTGCCACTTCCATGTCGATGTCGTGATCGACGATGTCGTTGTAGGTGCAGCCGGCACCGCGCATGGCAATCGCGCCGACAGTGAAGAGAAATATATGGAAAAGGAAGCGCCCGGCCGAGAAGCTGCCGAGCGAAGCCGCCGCCCCGGCCGCCATGGCGGCCGACCAGAGGCAGGGCAACAGCAGCAATTGCCAGCCGATCGGCCGGTCCCAGCGGGCGAGCTGCGCATAGGGCCACAGCGCTCGCGGCAGAACCCGATAGACCCAATTATTGGACGGCGCGTCGTGCACGCGGCCGGAATCGATAAAACTGTTCATGGCCTTTGTTTGGCCCCGCAAAACCCGCCGGTCAAGCGCCCCATTTCATCCCGCCGCCTTCCAGGCGGCCCGTCAGGGAAGCGTGAAATCGAAGCGATAGGTTGCGGTCACCCCGACGAGGAACTGGTCGCGGCTGCCGCGCTCGCGTACGAGGCTTGAATCGGCGGCAGCGCCCATCAATCGCCGATATTCGGCATAGACACCCGTCTCCAGCTTCTCGGTCGCCATCCAGTTGATCTCCGCGCCGAGACCCGCGGAGTGAATACCGCCACCCGGATCATAGGTGCCGAGTCCCGAAGCAGCGGATTCCGCTGCGTTGACGCCATAATAGGCGTCGAAATAATCGCTCGATGCCGCCGTCAACCGCGGTCCGGCGGAAATGCGGACGGTGTCGCCCAGATCGGCGAAGGCATCCGCCGCGACATCGGCGACGACCCCGTGATGGCTGCGGATACCCTGACGTATCTCGGCGCGAAGACGCATCCAGTCCGTGGGGTAGACCTCGGCGAAACCGCCGACTTCGCCGCCGAACTTGGGACGGTCTAGTCCGTCAAGATCGCTCGAGTCGTCCTCGTCACGCTCGAAAATCAACTTGCCGACGGCGCCAGCGCGGAAATGTCCCTGGTCGAGCAGGGCGTAGGACATGTTGTCGTTGCGCGACGAAAAGCGCACGGCGCTGCCAGCCTTGCCGAGCGAAACGAGCGGCGCCGCCTGAAGCATGCGCTTCGAAGAGCCTTCATACTCCGGACCGAGAAAACCAGTGGCGCCTATCTTCAGATACCAGTCTCCAGACCATGGGTACCGGCCTTCTTCGGCAGCAACGGCTCCAGCTGCAAGAAGAAAAGCCTGAGACGCAAGAAAAACAACATGAATGCGCATCTATACTCCGAAGAATAGTCCGTCAGTGGAGGAAACCTGGTACGTGACTTAAGCACGTATAAGGAGTGACTTCCTAAGTCATACAACGCATTCTTATCTTCGACAAGTCCCTTAGATTTCCGTTAACCTGATCTTTTCAGCTTACGCACTCACACAGAACTGCGGCTATCTCGCAAATTGGACTAAGGTCATTTGAGGATCATCTTGAGTTTATGAATGCTGCTGTGAGCTGGATAATGGCGTTGTAGCTCTGGTGGGTTTTGTCGGCTGCAATCTCTCCTCATCTCTGTGCTTGTCACATAGAACAAGCCGCGGCGGGTATTCCGAATCTCAACAGGACTTAGAGCAATCCCAGAAAGTGCCGACGCCGTTCAGGTCCGCTGGTCACGCAGATAGACGCTCGGCGGCGCACCCAGCATGCGGCGGAACATGGTCGTGAAAGCCGCGACGTTCTCATAGCCGGCGTCGAGCGCCACCGTGGTGATCGGTTCGCCGTCCGCGATGCGCGGCAGCGAGGCGAAAATGCAGGCATGCTGTCGCCACGTGACGAAGCTCACGCCCGTCTCCTGCCGGAAGAGCCGCGTGAAGGAACGCCGGCTGATGCCCATGCGGGCCGCCCATGCGTCGATATTCGCCGATGCCGACGGCGCCTCCAGAAACTGCCGGCAGAGGGCTGCGAGCTTGCGGTCGCGCGGGAAAGGCAGACCTAAAGGCCGCTGGTTGAGCCGCGGTATTTCCGTGAGCAGCAATTCCATCATCAGGCTTTCGCGCCGTTCGGACGATGCTTCGTTCCCGGCGCCGACAAGTTCGTCGATGAGGCTGCCGACGAGCGCGCTCATCTCCAGGACGAGAGGCCGGCGCGCCTCGCTTGCCTCCGGCGAGATGTAAATGGAATGCATACGCACATCGCTGACCATCTCGGCCGAATGCTCGATACCCGCGGGGATCAGCAGGGCATGTCCCGGAGGAATCATCCAGCGCCCCCCCGACGTATAGACGAGCACCACCCCCGAACGCGCCCACCAGAGTTGAGTCCGGCTGTGGCTGTGGGAGGGCACGGTGAGCCCGCAGGCGTAATCCCTCCCGATCGCGAGAACGGGCGCGTTCGCCTTCTCGATCCATTCCAGGCTTCTGAAATGGTCCGCGTCCGGCAACTTTGGCAGGTGATGTCGGTCCGATTTCGCCATATGGCCCACTCACGAAAGAACTCGACCAAATCACAAAAGCAGGCCAGCGACAAGCCGTCTAGAGATGGCCGAAAAGGCTCCCTTGGCGAGCCGCCTCCTAAGGAAACATTCCATGGCAACGGTCACGTCGGCGGGCAGCATCAGCCCGGAAAAGACAGCATTCTCGGTCATCCTGGCGGTCAGCTTCTGTCATATGCTGAACGACATCATGCAATCGCTGCTGACGGCGCTCTATCCTTTGCTCAAGGAAAATTACGCGCTCGATTTCGTCCAGATCGGCCTTCTGACGTTTACATTTCAGGTGACGGCGTCGATGCTGCAGCCGGCCATCGGCATCGTGACGGATCGTTGGGCGCTCCCCTATTCGCTGCCGTTCGCCATGCTCTCGACCTGCATGGGCCTCCTGCTTCTCGCCAATGCCGACCACTTCTGGATGCTTCTCCTGGCAGCGAGCCTGATCGGCATCGGGTCGGCGATCTTCCATCCCGAATCCTCCCGCGTGGCCCGGCTTGCTTCGGGCGGCCGCCACGGCCTGGCACAGTCGCTGTTCCAGGTCGGCGGCAATGCCGGAAGCGCGCTTGGCCCGCTGCTGGCCGCATTCATCGTGCTCCCTTTCGGCCAGGGTAGCCTCGGTTGGTTCTCCATCGTCGCCATCACCGGGTTCTTCGTGCTTTCCTGGGTGAGCATGTGGTACGTGCGCCACCGCCGCGCGACCATGAGCCGTCCCGTCCCCAGCCGCGCGCTGCCGTTGCCGAAGACGCGGGTCCTGTGGACGATCGCGATCCTCGTCTTGCTGACGGCTACGAAGAACGTCTATCTCACCAGCATCTCGAGCTATTTCACCTTCTTCGTCATCGAAAGGTTCGACACCAGCGTACAGCAGGCGCAGCTGATGCTGTTCCTCTTCCTCGGTTCGGCGGCCGCAGGAACCTTCCTCGGCGGCCCGATCGGCGACCGGTACGGCGCCCGCTTCGTCATCTGGTTCTCGATCCTCGGCGTCGTCCCGTTCACCCTTCTTCTGCCCTATGCGAACCTGTTCTGGACGGGCGTGCTGAGCGTCATCATCGGCCTCATCTTTTCGTCCGCTTTCTCGGCAATCGTCGTCTTCGCGCAGGAACTCGTTCCGGGCCGGGTGGGGCTGATCGCCGGCGTCTTCTTCGGTTTCGCCTTCGGCGCCGGCGGCATGGGCGCCGCGGTCCTCGGCATCTTCGCCGACCGGCAGGGCATCGAGTTCGTCTATAAGATCTGCTCCTATCTGCCGCTCCTCGGGCTGCTCACCGTATTTCTGCCGAAGCTGCCCGCGCGATAAACAGGCGTGCGGGCGCCTCGCGCCCGCACGATCTTTGCTCCAGCCGTAAGCATTCCTCAATCATTGCCGGATAGCGTCCGGCGATGGGGGTGTGCAGGGGCAGAGAATGAAGGCACGCGGGGTTATTTCCGTCTTTCTGGCGACACTGCTTTGCGCTTCCGCGAGCCGCGCCGAAACGCTCAACCTGCTTATCTGGGAAGACTATATCGACGAGGGTCTCATCGACCGCTGGACCGAGAAGACGGGCGTTTCCATCCGCCAGATCAATTTCGACAGCGACGATGCCCGCGACGAGATTCTTGCCGATCCGGGCCGTAACATCGATCTTGTCATCGTCGATGAGAACGGCGCGACGCTTTTCGGACGGAAGGGCATCATCGAGCCGCTCTCCGAGACCAATCTGCCCGCGCTCGAGGACTATGCGCCGGAATGGCGCAAATCCTGCGCCGGTTACGGCCTTCCCTACTTCTGGGGCACGGTCGGCATCCTCTATCGCTCCGATATGGTCACGCCGCCACCGACGTCCTGGCGGGACATGATGCGTCCTGCGCCGGCGCTGCGCAAACACATCGCAATGTTCGCCGACCACAGCGAGATTTTCGTGCCTCCGCTGATGCTGCTCGGCGCCTCCGTCAATGCCGACGACACGCCGACGCTGAAGGCCGCATTCGCGCTCCTGAAGACGCAGGCCCCATTCGTGCTGACCTACGACTACGTCGTCACCTCGATCCAGGATCCGGCGTTAGCCGGAAATATATATCTGGCGCTGGGCTACAGCGGCGATCAGCATGTGCTCAACAGCAAAGCCGGCAAGGCGGGGCTATGGCGCTATTCGGTCCCGAAAGAGGGTACATTGTCGTGGCTCGACTGTTTTTCCGTCACGGCCGCATCCCCTCGCAAGCAACGGGCTCTCGAATTCCTGAACTTCATCGGGTCGCCCGAGGCCGCCGCTGCCAATGCAATCGCGCTCAACATGCCGACTGCAAGCAACGCGGCGCTCAAGCTCCTTCCGGATACCATGCGCTCCGATCCGGAGATCTACCCGCCGACCGAAATCATGGCGAAGAACCAGCATCACCAGGAATTGTCCGTCCGATCTATTGAAGCGCGCCGGCGAATCATCAACACGTTGGCGAACTTCCAGTGACCCTCGGCAAGCGTGCGCTCATCCTCATCTTTCCGGTCGTGCTGGCGGGTTATCTTCTCGCAGCTCTCTCCGTTCACGTCGCGCAGAGCCGTTCCATCCGCGCACTCGAGCACGCCAAACTTTCACAACGGCTCGAGCATGCCGCCTCCGTCTTCCAGAACGAGGTTCGGCGCAGCCGCGGTGCCCTCAACGCGCTCTTGAGCGGCAACGCGCTGCGGCAATACGTGGCCGAAACCGACAAGAAATATCGCGCCAATGCGCTCGGTGTGCGGCTGCAGGAGAGCCTGACGTCGCTGTCCGACGATCCTGCGGGCTTTATCTCCCTGGCTGTTTTCAACAGCAAGCTGGAAGCGGAGTACTATTTCGAGAACAGTTGGGATCCCTTTGCGGAAATCGATCCGGCACAGCTCGATCTCGCACGCCAGTTGCTCAACGGATCGAAACTCGGCGACTGGAGCTATGTCGATTCCGCCGGCGACCGGCCGCGGGTCATCTATTCGCTGTTCGTCGATCCGGTGACCTTTGGCCGGCCGGCTCCCAGCAACAAGGCAAATGCGCTGCTGATGCAGGTTGCGGTACAGCCCGACCGCTTTCTCAGGCTGCAGGCCCCCCTGAAAAGGGAATATGGCGCCGAGATCGTGCTCCAGCCGTGGCCGCTTGCCGTGACCGACGATCTGTCGGCAAGCGTTCCTCTCGGGCCCGCCTTGCATGCGACGCTGACCGTTTCCGATGCGCATTTCGAAGCCCAGATGCTGCGTCAGAAAGTACTCCTCGCCCTGGGCGCATTGGCCATGAGCCTCTTTTCGATCTGGCTGATCATCGTGCTCATCCGCCGCTTCATCACGGGACCGATCGCAACGCTCGATACCAACGTCATGGCGGTGATGGCCGGGGCGCGCGAGGAGATCGCCGAGGTGGACGAGGCCGGCGAGATCGGCCGTCTGACGCGAAACATCCGGGAGATGCATCGACAATCCCTGCAGTCGCTCCAACTCGTGCAGCGGAGTTCCTGGACCGACACGTTGACGGGCATCAGCAACCGGGGGCGCTTCAACATGCTTGCCGCGCAGGCCGTCCAGGAGGCTGTCGCATCCGGCGAGAAATGCAGCCTGCTTTTCATCGACATAGACAATTTCAAGTTCGTCAACGACAAACATGGCCATGATGTCGGCGACGAGCTCTTGAAAACGCTGGCCACCCGGATCGCACGCGACGTCGAAGAGATCACGCGCAGACGCGGGCAGGAGCCGGCCATCCTGGCGCGGCTCTCCGGCGACGAATTCGCGGTTCTGTTGCGTTCGCAGCCCGGCGACGGCGCGGTGCAGGAGATCTGCGGCGCGATCCTCGCTCTGTTTTCAGATGGGTTCGAACTTTCCGGCAAGCGTTATCCGGTCACGGCAAGCATCGGCGTGGCGGCATGTCCTGATGATGCGAGCTCGGTCGCGGAGCTGATCTCGAATGCCGACGCCGCCATGTACCAGGCGAAGACCGCCGGCAAGAACCGGTCCGCCCGCTTCTCCCGCGCACTCAACGACAAGCGCACCCGCCAGCGGCAGATCCAGGATGAACTGCGCTCGCTCGATCCCGACGAACAGTTTCACCTGGTCTACATGCCGATCGTCGACGCCGGCGGAAAAGTCACCGGCTGTGAGGCTCTGTTGCGCTGGCACTCGCCGGTCCTGGGGCATGTGACGCCCGACGAATTCGTTCCGATAGCCGAGAGCTCCGGTCTGTTCACGAAGATCGACTGGTGGGTCATCGACAAGGCGATGTCGGATTGCCACCAACTGAAGGCGCTGTTCGGCCCCGATACGGTTCTGGCGATCAACATTTCCTCGGCCGAGCTGCACTCGAAGTCGATCAACGAGCATTTTTCGGACTGCCTCACGCGCCACGGCCTGGAGGCGCGATCGATCGACATCGAGCTCACCGAAACATTCGCCGTCCAAATCAGCGATCAATTGCGCCTGAATATGGAAGAGCTCAGGAGCAAGGGCTTCCGGCTCTCGATAGACGACTTCGGCGCCGGCTACACATCGGTTCAGCAGATCATCGATTATGCCGCCGACACCATCAAGCTCGACCGGGCGCTCGTCTCCAACCTGGCCGCTTCGCGATCGCTGGCGGTGCTCAAAGCGGTCGTCGCGCTATGCCACGCGAAGGAGATGACCGTGGTCGGCGAAGGCGTCGATACGCCGGAAAAGCTCGCCATGCTGACGGCGGCGGGCTGCGATCGCTTCCAGGGCTATCTGATCAGCAAGCCGCTCCCGCTCGCCGAGCTGGCGATCTGGGCGCTTTCCCGGGTCGCGCTCGCCGCAGACAAGCCGGCTGACGGCGACGGCTGGCCGGTGGCTGCAAGCCGGCGCTGACGTCACTTGCGAGAGAAGGACGCTGGCTGACACCAGGAAATTTGCAGCACGGGCCGCTTTTTCCTTGACCTCGTCCTGCCTGCCGTCTTAACCGCAGCGCAACAATTCCTGACGGCGAGGATGGCGATGAAGGTTCTTCTGATCGGATCGGGCGGCCGCGAACATGCGCTTGCATGGAAGATCGCGCAGTCGCCGAGGCTGACCAAGCTTTATGCCGCCCCCGGTAATCCGGGCATCGCCGAGGAGGCCGCGATCGTAGACCTCCACACGGAAAATCATGAGGACGTCGTCGATTTCTGCAGGACCCATGCGATCGACTTCGTGGTGGTCGGTCCCGAAGCGCCCCTGGTCGCCGGCCTCGGCGACGTGCTTCGCGCGGCCGATATTCCCACCTTCGGCCCTTCGGCCGCAGCGGCCCAACTCGAAGGCTCCAAGGGTTTCACCAAGGACCTCTGCGCGAGATACGGGATCCCGACCGGCGCCTATAGACGCTTTACCGATGCCGAGCCCGCCAAGGCCTATATCCGCGAAGAGGGCGCACCGATCGTCATCAAGGCCGACGGGCTTGCCGCCGGCAAGGGCGTGACGGTCGCGATGAGCCTCGACGAGGCCTTTGCCGCA
Source organism: Sinorhizobium meliloti (assembly GCF_017876815.1). Classification (NCBI taxonomy): domain Bacteria; kingdom Pseudomonadati; phylum Pseudomonadota; class Alphaproteobacteria; order Hyphomicrobiales; family Rhizobiaceae; genus Ensifer; species Ensifer meliloti. The sequence continues at coordinate 344,319 of NZ_JAGIOS010000001.1, forward strand.
GTCGACGAATGCTTCGCCGGCGCCTTCGGCGCGGCCGGCGCCGAGGTGGTCGTCGAGGCCTATCTCGACGGCGAGGAAGCGAGCTTCTTCTGCCTTTGCGACGGCAAGAGCGTACTGCCGCTCGCCTCCGCGCAGGATCATAAGCGTGTCGGCGACGGCGACACCGGGCCGAACACCGGCGGCATGGGCGCCTATTCGCCCGCGCCCGTCATGACCGCCGAGATGGTGGAACGGACGATGAAAGAGATAATCGAGCCCACCGTCCGCGGCATGGCAGAAAGCGGTTATCCCTTCACCGGCGTGTTCTTTGCAGGCCTGATGATCACGGAAAAAGGCCCGGAGCTCATCGAATACAATGTCCGCTTCGGCGATCCCGAATGCCAGGTGCTGATGATGCGGCTCGAGAGCGACCTCCTGCCGCTGCTCTACGCGGCGGCCACCGGAACGCTCGAAGGGATGAAAGCGGAGTGGCGCGACGAAGCTGCCCTGACCGTGGTGATGGCCTCGCGCGGCTACCCGGGCGCCTACGAGAAAGATACGCCGATCGCGGCCCTGCCCGACGCGTCCGCCGCGACGAAGGTATTTCATGCCGGAACCGCAATGAAGGGCGGCGGGCTGGTCGCAGCCGGCGGCCGGGTGCTGAACGTCACCGCCACGGGAAAGACCGTCGGCGAGGCGAAGGACGCAGCCTATGCGGCCGTTCGCGACGTCAGCTGGGAGAACGGCTTCTATCGCAACGACATCGGCTGGCGGGCGGTCGCGCGCGAGACTGCCTGACGGCTCCAGCGAGCGGCGCTGCAGGAAAAGCCGTATCGTTCAAATTTTATCATCTCTCCTGACCGGGCGGTAAGGGGATACCGCTATTCTCACCTCGACCAATCGAGGAGAGATCAATGCGTTCCCTGCTGATCACAGCCGCTCTCGTCTATGCCGCCGGTCCCGCGGCAGCCTCTTCGATCGACAACATCACCTCCGGCGAGGCCGTCAATTCGAGCGTCGCGACGGTTTCCTGCGAGGCTTGCCCGCCCTTGCAGCCAAAGAAGAAGCCTTCCTACGTCGTCCCGGATCTTGCGCCGGGCACGGATCGCGTGGAGCTCAAGGAAATCCATGGAGAGGTGAAGTCGGTCCGCACGGAGGCGTGGCTGGGCGGCTCGCCGGTGATTTTCGTCAACGATGCATCGGATGACGCGATCCGGGCCGCGGGAATGGAGACCAGCGAGCCGGCAGTGGCCGACATCTCGTCAAGCACCCTCCCCGCTAGTATTGCGGAAATCTCCATCGACCATACCGCAAAAACCGCCGCGGTTGCCGCGTCTATGGCCAGCGACGGTTCACGGAAAATTGATCCAGCTGCTTTCGATCTTCGCCTAGATTGACACCATATCATTAAGGTTCCCTGCCCCAGTCAGTCGACGTTCAAGGCTGATGGGCAAATTCGCTGCAATAGCGAGAGGTTGCGCCCCTGAGAGAAGCAGGGGCGTAATCTTTAGGGCGATACCCCAACTTCATTGCCAGCCCCCAACTCCATTGCCTGTATCGCCGCCGATCCTCGCGACCAGAGTCTCTATCTCACGATCGGAATAGACCTCGACGCCGTTGGCCCGCAGCAGCGCGGCCGTCACGCCCTCACCCGCAATTCGCTCGCCGCTGAACCGGCCGTCATAGATGAAGCCGGAGCCGCAGGACGGGCTGCCGTCGATCAGCAGGGCAAACCGGCAATTCGTCTCGCGTGCCAGGGCAAGCGCATTCTCCGCAGCGCGGCGAAACTCCGACGTCACATCGCCGCCCGTCTTTTCGAGGACGCGGCTCCTCCCGGCGAGCACGTCGGCGCCCGTCCTGCCGCCTTCGATCTCGGCCGGCGGACGCGGCACCGGCATGCCGGCCGACATTTCCGGACAGATGGTGACGAGCCGCCCTTCCCGCCTCCAGCGATCGACCGCCGGGTGAATGAGCGGCTTCGACGCGCCGTCGTAACGCACGGCATGTCCCATGAGGCAGGCACTGACGAGAATCCTGGCGGTCATGGGCCTTCATATCGGCCGGCCGTTAACGCGGCAACCTCTGCAGTGCAGAGCGCTCCGAGTTACCCGGATATCTTCGAGAAGTCCGCCACCTCACCCGTCGCCGAGCGGATGAGGCCCAGGAGCGCGAGGCGGTTGGCACGGATCGCCTTGTCCTCGTCATTGACGAGAACGTCATTGAAGAAATCGTCGACCGGTGCGCGCAGTTTCGAGAGCGCCTGCATGGCCGAACGGAAATCCTCTTTGACGATCGCGTCGCGCGCATCGTCCGACGCCACCTTGATCGAAGCGTGCAGCGTCCGCTCGGCATCGAGCCGGAACAGTGCTTCGTCGACGCTCTCGGCGACTTCCGTACCCTTCTTCTCTTCGGCAGCCAGGATTTGCGTCGCACGTTTCGTGCCGGTGAGCAGGTTCCTGCCCTCCTCGGCCGTGATGAAGGCGGTCAGCGCCTCGACGCGGCGGGCGATCATCAACAGGTCGTCCGCATCCGGCGCGAGCACCGCATCGATCAGATCGTATCGCGCGCCGAGATCGCGCAGGTAAACCTTCAGACGATCATGGAAGAAGGCGAGCAGATCGGCGGAGATCTCGGCTCTGATATCCGGACGCTGTGCCTTCAGCGCGGCGAGCGCCACATCGAAACAGGGCAGAAGCGGCAGCCGTGCACTTCCCTCCAGAATGAGCCGGATCACGCCGAGTGCCGCACGGCGCAGCGCATAGGGATCCTTGGAGCCGGTCGGCTTTTCATCGATCGCCCAGAAGCCGACGAGGGTATCGAGCTTGTCGGCAAGCGCCACCGTTGCCGAGACGGGATCGGTCGGCACACGGTCGGATGGTCCTTGCGGCTTGTAGTGATCCTCGATCGCATCGGCGACGGCCGCGGCTTCGCCCTGCAGCACTGCATATTTGTGGCCCATGATGCCCTGCAGTTCCGGGAATTCGCCGACTGCCTCGGTGCGCAGGTCCGCCTTGGCGAGCACGACCGCGCGATCGACGGAGGCCGCATCGGCACCGGTGAGCCTGGCGAGTGCTGCGGCGAGCGAGCGGATGCGGGCGACACGCTCGCCCTGCGTGCCGAGCTTGGCATGGAAAGTCACGTTCAGGGCGTCGAGCTTTGCCATCCGCTGGTCGAGAGGCTTTTTCAGATCGAGGCCGAACTTCTCGGCTGACGCCGTCAGCGTTTCGAGATCCGGCAGATCGCTCTGGTCGCGCTTCCAGAAATGCGCCGCGTCGGAGAGCCGCGCACGCACGACCTTGCCGTTGCCGTGGGCGATCTCCTTGCCGCCGTCCTTCGCCTCGATGTTCGAAACGAGGATGAACCGGTTGGACAGCGTTTCGGCGCCCGGCTTCCGCGTGACGAAGCATTTCTGGTTGGTCTTGATCGTCAACCGGATGATTTCGGACGGGATTTCGAGATAGCTTTCCTCGAAGCTGCCCATCAGCACCCTCGGCCATTCGACGAGACCGGCGACTTCCTCCAGGAGGCCCTCGTCCTCGACCAGCTCCAGGCCGTTGGCGAAGGCGACATTGTGGGCGTCGGCGGAGATGATCTCCTTGCGGCGCTCCGCATCGATCACGACCTTCGCCTTTTCGAGCTTCTCGGCATAGTCGGCGAAGCGGCGGACCGTGATCGCTTCCGGCGCATGGAAACGGTGGCCGTAGGTGATGTTCGAGGCGACGATGCCATCGACCTCGAAGGGGATCACCTTCGTCTCGTCGTGTTCCGCGCCGAAGGTGCAGACGATCGACTGCAGCGGCCGGACCCAGCGAAGGCTGCCCGGTTTCGCCGAAGCGGCACCGGAGCGCATGGATTTCGGCCAGGGAAAGTCGCGGATGATCGCCGGCATCACGTCGGCGATGATCTCTTCCGCCTCGCGGCCGGGTTTTACGATGTGCGCGACGTAGAAATCGCCCTTCTTCGGGTCATTATGGACATGAGCCTCGCTGAGGGAAGAGAGGCCCGCCGCGCGGAGAAAGCCTTCGATCGCCTTCTCGTTCGCGTCGATGCGCGGACCCTTGCGCTCCTCGCGCAGATCGGCGGAGCGCGCGGTCAGGCCGCGGATGTCGAGCGCCAGCCGCCTCGGCGTCCAGTATTCGCGCGCGCCTTCATAGGTGAGCCCCGCCTCAACCAGAGCGTCCGTCACGAGCTTCTTCAGATCGCCGGCCGCCTTGCGCTGCATGCGGGCGGGGATTTCTTCGGATCGCAATTCAATAAGGAGATCGGGCATGGATTCGAGACTTCGTTCTGTTCCGGAAGGTTGCGGCGGACTTAGCAAGCTCTGGCGAAAATGTCATCACGGCCGGCGAGGAAATCCGCCATCACCAGCCGCCACCGCCGCCGCCGCCCCCGCCACCGCCGGAAAATCCGCCGCCGGAAGAAAAGCCCGAGGACGAACTCTTCGGAGGCGGCGGCAAGGAAGACGTCATCGTATCCGCCATCGAACCGGCAAAACCGCCGATCGTGTCGGTGAAGGACCCGGGCCCGAAGCTGTCGCCGTGATACCAGCTCGGCTGATAGGCGGCTGCCGCCGCGCCCGCGGAGGCCGCAAGCAGCCAACGCTCGAAGGTCTCACTCCAGGGCTTCTCCACACCGAGTGCGACGGCATAGGGGAGCAGGGTCTCGAAATGCCGCGGCGACATTTCCGGCGCGCCCTGCATGTTCAGACGGTCTTTCTCGGCAAGCGTAAGATATTGCCTGAGCCCGTCGATGCCATCCATCATGCGCGTGCCGAGCGGCGTCGGCGCGCCCATGAGGTAATAGAAAAGCCCGTTGACGAGGACGATGCCCCCGATCGCGAAGAACAGCGGCAGGTCGCCCGGATCGCTGGCCGAAAAGACGAGCGCGGCGAGAATGCTCGAGAAAACGGTGAACAGCACGAAACCGACGAAGGCAAGCACGACGATCGACAGAATGCGGCGTGCGAGGCTCGAGCCACGCCGCAGCGATTTGCCGACCGAAACGGCGAAGGCGGAAATGAAGACGGCGAGGAAGACAGGGACGATGACGAAAGGAACGCTGTCCTCGCTCAAGTCGCCGAAGACGAACAGCGCCGCGAGGGTGGCGACCGAAAGCACGATGCCGCCGACCACGTATCCGGTATTGGCGCGGTAATACTTGCCGCGATGCTCGCGCTCCATCGCGCTGCGGAAGCCGGAGCCCGCCGCCTGGATCTTCTTGCCGTTCGCCCTGTCGATGGTGAGCTTGCCGCCGGCCGCATCCACCGCTTTCATCAGGGCCGCTTCGCCGGTCGGCAGCTTCTCGCCGTTCTTGCCCGTGGCGGTGATGACGACCGCGTTCTTCAGGTCCTCGAGGATGACATGCCCCTTGACCGCAAGGTTGAGCGCCGCCGCGGAAAGAGCTGTCCATCCTTCGCCGGAAAAGCCCTTGTTATCGATGTAGTTGACGAGCGCGGGCGACACGCCGTCCGGAGGGTCCCAGCGCGGGACCATGACCCCGCGGGCCGGGTCGCGGCCGACACGCACCCAGGCACGCCCGTAATAGAGCAGGACGAGGAGGAGGCCGGACCCGGCGATGACCACGGTCATGTGATCGCGCAGCCACCAGATATTTTCCTGGGAGGAGGTTGGCCGTTCGATACTGCCCTTGGGCAGTTTGATCGCGACGGTCAATCCTTCCTGCGGGCGCAGCCGGCGCGTGGTCGCGAAGAAGATTTCGTCGCCCTCCTCCACCGCGCGCGCATCCTTTTCGGTCGCGCCGTAGCCGCCGGTAAAGACGTCTAGCGCCTCCGCCTTCACGCCCTCCGGCAAGGTGACGGTGGCCGTCGCCTCCTCGATCGGGAATGCCCATTCGGTTCCGGTCACGTTCCAATAGAGCTCGTCGTGATCGTCGAAGAAGCGTATCTGCCGGCTCGTCTCGTAGGTGATCTGAAAGGTGTGTTCGCCATGCGGCAGGAGCACGTCGGCACTTCCCGTGTAGATGCGGATGCCGCCGCTGATCGATTCCGTGCGGTATTCCTCTTCGTCGCCATCCCGCTCGACGGAGAGAAGGTTGAAGTCGACCTTGCTGCGGCCATTGCGCTCATCGGCGAAGGTCAGCGGAAAATCGCGATAGATGCCGCGCCGGATGCGGTTGCCTTCGACGTTCGCCGTGATCGTCTCAGTGACCGTGAGCGTGCCGTCTTTCGCGAGCTCGATGACCGAATGGTAGGCGGAGATGAACTCTTCCGCCGCCGCGACGCGCGGCGCTGCAAGAACGAAGGTGACGAGCGCAAGCGCCGCGAAAAGCCGCCTCATCGGGATTTCCCTCTTTCAGGCCCGCCGGAGCACTTCCAGGAAAAGCATGTAACGGTTTTCCGTCCGGAAGTGCGTGGTTTCAAACCGATAGATCGTTTTATCGATTCAGTGAAACTGATCTAGAACTTGACCGATGGAACCGCACGGTCCGCCTCGTTGGTGATCTCGAAATAGCTGGCCTTGACGAAGCGGAAGGCGTTGGCGATCAGGTTCGACGGGAAGCTCTCGACCTTGACGTTGAGATCGCGCGCGGCGCCGTTGTAATAGCGCCGGGACATCTGGATCTCGCCCTCGATCGTTTCCAACGAACGCTGGAGTTCTGCGAAATTCTCGTTGGCCTTCAGGTCCGGATAGGCTTCGGCGAGCGCGAAGACGCGGCCAAGCGCCTGCGAAAGCGCGCCTTCGGCCGCGGCCCGCGCCGCGACATCGCCTTCCGGCACCGCCTGAGCCCGGTTGCGCAGCGTAACGACCTCTTCGAGCGTCGACTTCTCGTGAGCGGCGTAGCCCTTCACCGTCTCGATCAGATTCGGGATGAGATCGGCGCGGCGCTTCAACTGCACGTCGATGCCGGACCAGGCCTCCTCGGCCATCTGCCGCGCCTTGACGAGGCCGTTATAGACGAAGACGAGATAAAGAATAACGGCGACGCCAATTGCCAGCCCGATCATCAAACCCTCCTTTGGATCACGGCGATCCTACTGCATGCTTTCTTAAATTCCATTCGATTCAAGAACAAACCAACGTTCTACAGCGGCCGATCACAAGACCGCCCCTGCCCCTGCCCAGCAGGTCGTGCCGACGCCTGCAGCCTCAGGCTGTTCCACCGGTAACGGCAACGCGTCGGCGGATGCTCGATAGTCTATTCATCGAACAACCACAACGCTTAGAGCGGGATGCATTTAGGCGGAATCGGAAAGGGGATTCCTTTTTCTGCGCAAATCAGATTCACCATTCAGGCCGGTGAAGGAGGCCGGCCTTTATGGCGAGACCTTTTTCGAATGATCTTCGGGAACGCGTTGTCGATGCGGTGACGGGCGAGGGCCTATCGTGCCGGGCAGCGGCCAAGCGCTTCGGCATCGGCATCAGCACCGCGATCGATTGGGTGCGGCGGTTTCGCGAGACGGGCAGCGCCGCACCCGGCCAGATGGGTGGGCACAAGCCCCGCAAGCTTTCCGGTCCGCACCGGGCTTGGCTGCTTTGCCGCTGCCGCGAGCGCGACTTCACGCTGCACGGACTTGTCGCCGAGTTGAGCGAGCGCGGCCTGAAGGTGGATTATCGCGCCGTCTGGACCTTCGTGCACGAAGAGGGGTTGAGTTATAAAAAAAGACGCTGGTCGCCAGCGAACGGGAGCGGCCCGACGTCGCCCGCCACCGGGCACGATGGCTGAAGCACTGCCCCGGAATTGATCCCGCCCGCCTCGTTTTCATCGATGAGACCTGGACGAAGACGAACATGGCGCCGCTGCGGGGCTGGGCGCCTCGCGGCGAACGACTGGTGGGCTACGCCCCCTTCGGCCATTGGAACACCATGACCTTTGTCGCCGCACTCAGGGCCGACCGCGTCAGCGCTCCCTTTATCCTCGATGGCCCGATCAATGGCGAACGCTTCCGCATCTATGTCCAGCAAGTTCTGGTGCCGGAACTCAAAGCCGGCGACATCGTCATCCTGGACAATCTCGGCTCCCATAAGGGTCAGGAGATCCGCGCCGCCATCCGTAAGGCCGGCGCCCGCCTGTTCTTTCTGCCGAAATATTCCCCCGATCTCAATCCGATCGAAAAGCTCTTCGCCAAAATCAAGCACTGGTTGCGTGAGGCACAGGCCAGATCACGCGACGCAATCCATGACGAACTGCGCCACATTCTCCAAGCCGTCACCCCACAGGAATGCGCAGCCTACTTCAAAGAGGCGGGATATGAACGGGCTTAAATACATACCGCTCTAGTGCCCGCCATGAACACGCCCGTGAGCTTCATCAACGTGATCGCCTTTACCGCCCTTTTCGCGACCCATGCAAGCGCGGGTCCGATCGAAAGGCCGAGCGGTGTGCGCCGCGCGCTGCAAATCTATGCCGGCGAGTTGTCGAGCGTCAGAGCGCCGGCGCTGAAGTGGCGGCTCGACGGGAGCGAGCACTTCTGCTCGCAGCGATCGGATCAGCTTGCCCCGCCATGCGGCCGGAGGACCTCCGCGACCTCTTGATCAGGCCGCTTCCCTGTTCCAGTTGGCGCCACCGGCCTCCGTCAGCAGGAAGGCTTCGCCGCAGGCTTTCGCGAGCGTACGCACGCGCAGGATGTAGCTCTGGCGCTCCGTCACCGAAATCACGCCGCGGGCATCCAGAAGATTGAAGACGTGGCTCGCCTTGATGCACTGGTCATAGGCGGGGAAGACGCATTTGTGCAGGCGGTTGTTGCTGGAGTCACCAGGCGCACCGGCGGCCAGCAACGCCAGGCATTCCTTCTCCGTATCGATGAAATGCTGATGCAGCATCGCCGTATTGGCGTATTCGAAATTGTGCCGCGAATATTCCTGCTCCGCCTGCAGGAAGACATCGCCATAGCTGATCTTCTCGGCGCCCTCGCGGCCGTTGAAGTTGAGATCGTAGACATTGTCGACGCCCTGGACATACATCGCCAGGCGCTCGAGGCCGTAGGTCAGTTCGCCGGAAACCGGGGAGCATTCGATCCCGCAAACCTGCTGGAAATAGGTGAACTGCGACACTTCCATGCCATCGCACCAGCATTCCCAGCCGAGCCCCCAGGCGCCGAGCGTCGGGCTCTCCCAGTCATCCTCGACGAAACGGATGTCGTGCAGCAGCGGATCGAGGCCGATCGCCTCGAGCGAGCCGAGATAGAGCTCCTGCAGATTGGAAGGGTTGGGCTTCAAGATCACCTGGTACTGGTAATAGTGCTGCAGCCGGTTGGGATTCTCGCCGTAGCGACCGTCGGTCGGACGCCTCGACGGCTGCACATAGGCCGCGCGCCATGGCTTCGGGCCGAGCGCCCTGAGCGTCGTCGCCGGATGGAACGTGCCTGCACCGACCTCCATGTCGTAGGGCTGAAGCACGGCGCAACCCTTGTCGGCCCAATAATTGTGCAGCGTCAGGATCAGTGCCTGAAAGGAGCGCTTCGGGTTCATGTGGTCCGGGAGGGGTGCAATGGTCATGGGATCCGGGTCCGAATTCGTCAAAATTTGCGGGGACAGGTGCCATGCCGCAGGGCGAGGGTCAAGCGCCTTCACCCGCCGGTATTCAGTCAGGCAGGCTCACTCGTCGTCGCGCTTCAGGCGGTACTCGCCGGTCTCGGCGTCCTTGACGAGCGTGCCGTTTGCGCCGGTCTCGCGCTGACGGCGCAGGCGCTCACGCTGACGCGTCAGCTTCTCGGCGTCCGCGATGAACTTGCGATAGCCGATCCAGGCGATGACGGCGATAATCAGAAGCAGGATGATCTGCGGCATGGTTCCTCCTCTGCATTTCCCTCAGATGGAACGGGGGCGCGAGGGGATGCAGCAAATCGCAGTGTTAGCGCGCTCTTGCGGTACTGGCCAGATGCCGCGAGACCATTCTTCAAAAACACACGCCCGCGCAAGCAACGGGGCCGGTTCAAAGACCGAAACGCGCCCAGAGCGCCCGTTCCTCGACGGCCTCGACGAGACCTGCAGCCGCCGATGCGACGAGCGGTCCCGTGATTGCTCCGGCCACGGCTGCTCCGGGCTGACGCCGCCCGAAGAGGCTTCGCGCGGGCTGGATCAGCTCGAGCCGCGCTTTTTCTCCATAGCGCTTCTTCACTTCGCCCCTGATGTCGCCGAGAGCATCGACCAGGCCGAGTTCCTGACCCCGTTGCCCCGTCCAGAACAGCCCCGAGAAAAGGTCCGGATGGTCGGCCAGGAGCGAACCGCGTCTGCTCTTGACCATCTGGATGAAGATGTCGTGGATCTCGAGCTGCAGGCCCTTGAGAAATTCGATGTCACGCTCCTTCTCCGGCTGGAAAGGATCGAGAACCACCTTGTTTTCGCCCGCCGTGTAGACCCGTCTCTCGACGCCGATCTTCTTCAGGAGATCGGGGAAACCGAAGCCGCCCGAAACGACGCCGATCGAGCCGACGATCGAGGTCGGATCGGCGATGATCTCATCGCCGGCCAGTGCGATCATGTAACCACCGGACGCGGCCACGTCCTCGACGAAGATCAGCACACGCTTCCTCTTCTCCTGCGCGAGATCGCGGATGCGCTGATAGATAAGACGGGACTGCACCGGCGAACCGCCCGGAGAGTTGATGGAGATGGCAACGGCCGGGGCCTCTTTGACGGAGAAGGCCTTTTCGAGCAGCGGCGCAACCGTCGCAAGATTGAGAACCGGTCGGAGCGGGCTGCCGCCGGCCATGATTGCGCCATGCAGCCTGATCGCCGGAATCGTCACACCATCCCTGCGGAAGCGCTTCGGCATCAGCTTTCTGAAAAATCCGGCCATTTCAACTCCTGCCCGCTGCAATCTCTGCATATCTGCTTAAATCCTAGCCGATTTAAGAACGAAGACATGCAGCAATCCAAATTGTCGTCGTGCATGTATGCATTGGCGTCGCAAACGCAATGCCCTGCTTACGGTTAATCATCGGCGATGATAGGCCGCGCGGCCATTGTTGAGATCGTCGACCTCCGGCGAAAAGCGGTGGCCCTCCCCGTGCATCACGAGCGGCGCGCGCAGCGCCAGCCGCTTGCGGCTCTGCTTGATCGCGGAAACGAGGATGCGCACGGCATTTTCGCCCGCCCGCGGCAGGAGCGGGGTGATCTCTAAACCGCCGAAGCGGCGGCCGCAGGCCCCGATTATCCCGGCGATCGATTCCGGCCGGGCGATCAGAGAAAGCTGTCCGCCCGGCTTCATGATTGCCCCGGCCGTTTTGATCCACGCTTCGAACAGGTCGCCGCTCATGGCATGGGCTTCCGCCTTTAGCCGGTCGGGCGTCCTGCGGTCCGCGGCGTCGTTGAAGGGTGGGTTCATGATCACGTGGTCGAATGTGTCGTCCGGAAGACCCGCGGCTGCGCGCGCCTTGCCGCTCAGCGAGACATCGGCTTCGAGCACCGAGACGCGGTCGGCAAGATGGGCGTTCTCAGGCAATGCGAGGCTGCGGCGCGCAAAATCCGCCATGACCGGCGAACGCTCGACCAGCAGCACCTCGGCCTCCTCGATCCGCGACGCGACGGCCATGCCGGCCGCCCCGGCTCCGGCGCCGAGATCGGCGACGCGGCACGCGCCGCGGCAGGAAACGAGGGATGCGACCAGCATCGCATCCATTCCCGAACGGTGCCCCTGACCAAGAGGCTGGATCAGGTGGAACCTGCCGCGGTGGAAAGCATCCACCGTCTCCGGAATTCCCGTCATGCCGCTTTCCGCCTCGCGGAAGGGCCGCAGCCGATCATTGCCGCAATTCCAATTCGAGGCCCGCATCGATCAGAATGCGCCGCGCCCGATCGGCATCGTCCTCGGCGACCAGGAAGCGCCGCGGCAAGAGGCCGAGCGATCCTTCGAGTATGCTCATGTCCTGATCGGCGATGAAGCATCCGATGCCGGCGTCCTTCATCAGGCTTTCGGCAAAGGAAAGAAGGACGGCATCATTGGTGCGGATCAGTTCTTTCATCCGGCTCTATTTTCCTGTCTTAAAGCTGCGGGCGGGGCAATTCGCCTCTTGCCGCCCGAAGCCCCTCTTTCTATTGTCGAACCCGCAACGAAACAGGAGTCCGGGCGTTGGGCGTAGTGATACCGCTGGAAGACAATAAAAACAAACAGGCATCTGTGAAGCCGCTTGTCGACCTGACGCTGTCCGACATGGAGCGGGTCAACCAGCTCATTCTTTCCAAGGCGGGCTCCGACGTCCAGATGATCCCGGAAGTCGCCAACCACCTGATTTCCTCGGGCGGCAAACGGCTCCGGCCGATGCTGACGCTCGCAGCCGCTTCGATGTTCGGCTACGAGGGAGATGGTCACATCAAGCTCGCGACCAGCGTCGAGTTCATGCACACGGCGACCCTTTTGCACGACGACGTGGTCGACGAGAGCGACCTGAGGCGCGGCAAATCGACGGCGCGGACGATCTGGGGCAACCAGGCAAGCGTGCTCGTCGGCGATTTCCTGCTCGGGCAGGCTTTCCGCATGATGGTCGACGTCGGCTCGATCGATGCGCTCGACGTCCTTTCGACCGCCGCATCGGTGATCGCGGAGGGCGAGGTCCTGCAGCTTTCGGTCGCCAAGAACATGGAGACGACCGAGGACGACTATCTGCAGGTCATCCGCGCCAAGACAGCGGCCCTCTTCGCCGCCGCCTCCGAGGTCGGGCCGATCGTCGCAGGCGGAAGCAAAGCCGACCGCAACGCGCTGAAGTCCTACGGCACCAATCTCGGCCTTGCCTTCCAGCTGGTCGACGACGTTCTCGATTATGGCGGCACGTCGAGCGATCTCGGCAAGAATGTCGGAGACGATTTTCGCGAAGGCAAGATCACACTGCCGGTCATTCTCTCCTATCGCCGCGGCACGCCGCAAGACCGGGCGTTCTGGCGCGAGGCGATCGAGGGCGGCGCAAGCGATGCGGCAAATCTCGAAAAGGCGCTGGGTCTCATCCGTCGCTACGGGGGGCTTACGGATACGATCGCCCGTGCCAAGCACTACGGCACGATCGCCCGCGACGCGCTCGCGCCGCTGCCGGCTTCGCCATGGAAATCGGCGCTCGTCGAGGTGATCGATTTCTGCATCGATCGGGTAAGCTGAGCCACTTCATGTTTCCTTGCATCGCGGCCGATCCAAGGGCGGAAACATGGAGCAAATCAAAGTGCTGCCGCGAGCCCTGCGCTTCCGGCAAGACACGCGGCGCCGCAGGAGCCGCGGACGAAGACCTCCCCGGAGGATTTTCTTGCCGCGCTGCGCCAAAAAAGCCATTCTATTCTTGAAGACTTGCGCCCGATTTCCAATCGGCTCCGGGCCAACCAGCGGTGGCGCCTCGAAGCGTACCATCGGCAATGAAAGGTTTGATATGCGGCAGAATACATTCCTTCGCCTTTTCAGCGGCGTGGCAATGCTGGTTCTTGCAACGGTGAGCGGCAACCAGCAGGCCTTTGCCGAGGAGAAGGCGCCGGTCGAAGACGCCGAGCCTTTCGACATCAGGAGCGTCAACACCTTTGCCGGCGCATTCCTTGCGGCGCGCACGGCGGACGTCGATCGCGACTTTGCTGCGGCAACCGAGCTCTATCGTACCGCACTCAGGTTCGAGCCCGGCAATAACGATGTCAAGCAGCGGCTGATGATCACGCTGCTGATGAGCGGCAAGTTCGATGAAGGCGCCAAGATCGCCGAAGAGCTGAAATCGGATCCCGCCGTCGAAAGGATCACCACGGTGGTCCGCGCGATCGAAGCGATCCGCAAGCGCGAATACCGCAACGCGCAAAAGCTCTTGAACTACGATGGTCCGAACGATCTCGACCGGCTGATGAGTTCGCTGCTTTCCGCCTGGGCCAAGTTCGGCCAGGGCCGGCCGAAGGAGGCGCTGGCGCAGATCAAGAATCTGGAGGGCCCGGAATGGTTCCGGATCTTCAGGAACTATCATGCCGGGGCGATTGCGCTTGCGGCCGGAGACAAGGCGACTGCGCGCGCCCGGCTCAACGACGCCATTCTTGACCGCGAAGGCGGCGGCGCCGCGCCGGACACCTTCATGCGGGCCGTCGAGGCGCTGGCGCGGTTCGAAGCGCGCGAAGGCAACAAGCAGAAGGCGTTGGATACGATTTCCGTCGGCGAAAGCCTCGTCAACAACTACACTCCGCTCGAGGCGCTGAGGAAGAGTGTCGAGGAAGGAAAGCCGCAGGAGCAGCAGGTACGCAACGCCGTGCAGGGTGCGGCCGCCGTGCTCTTTTCGATCGGCGGCGCACTCAACCGCGAGGGCGCGGAAGACATAGTTTCGCTCTACCTTCAGACGGCGCGACGGCTCGACCCGGAAAGCGCCGATATTCTCGTGATGCTCGGCGGCATCGCCGAAAATCTGAAAAAGCCGGAAGAGGCGATCGAGCTTTACAAGAGCGTGCCGGAGAGCTCGCCGATGCGTCGCCTTTCCGAACTCCAGCTTGGCCTCAGCCTCGCCGGCATCGGCAAGGTCGACGAGGCGAAGAAGCATCTGAAAGGGCTGATCGACGTCGATCCCAAGAACATCCGCAACTATCTCGCCTATGGCAGCGTGCTTTCCGACGCCAAGAACTACAAGGAGATGGGCGAGCTTTACGACCGCGCGGTCGCCGCGATCGGCCCCGTGCCGAAGCGGAGCGACTGGACCGTCTTCTTCCAGCGCGGCATTGCCTACGAACGCCAGAAGCTCTGGGAAAAGGCCGAGCCGAACTTTCGCAAGGCGCTGGAGCTCAACCCGGATCAGCCGCAGGTTCTGAACTATCTCGGCTATTCCTGGGTCGACATGAACATCAACCTCGAGGACGGGCTTGAGATGATCCGCAAGGCGGTCGAGCTCAAGCCCGACGATGGCTACATCGTCGACTCGCTCGGCTGGGCCTATTTCCGCATGAACCGGTTCGACGAGGCTGTGACCGAGCTCGAGCGCGCTGCGGAACTGATGGCCGGCGACGCGACGATCAACGACCACCTCGGCGACGCCTACTGGCGCGTCGGCCGGAAGCTCGAAGCGGTGTTCCAGTGGAATCAGGCGCTGGAGCTGAAGCCCGAGGAAGCGGAAATTCCGAAGATCAAGGCGAAGATCGAAAACGGTCTGCCGCCGCTTAAGGAACCGGTCCCGGCGGCGGCGGATGCCAAGGAAAAGCTGCCGAAAAAGACCGGCCCGGAGACAGCGCCGGACAAGAAGTCCTGACTGCAACATGCAGGCAGGCGGCATTCCGGGCTTCGCACTGACCTTTGCGGCGCCCGCCAAGATCAATCTCGCGCTGCACGTCGTCGGGCAGCGCGCCGACGGCCACCATCTGCTGGAAAGCCTGGTGACCTTCGCCGAATGTGGCGACCGGGTCGGGCTGATCGCGGCGGACAGGGACCGTTTCACGGTGTCGGGCCGCTTCGCGACCGACCTTTCAGCCGAGGGCAATGGTGGTAATCTCGTGCTCCGCGCCCGGGACCTGCTGCGGCGCGAGCTTGCGGCGCAGGGTAGAATGGCAGGCCCGGTTCATCTGCATCTCGAGAAGAACCTGCCGATAGCATCGGGGATCGGCGGCGGCTCGGCCGATGCAGCCGCGACTCTGCGCGGGCTGCTGTCGCTCTGGGGCGCGACTGTCGAAGCGGCAAGCCTCAACAGCCTTGCGCTGCAGCTCGGCGCGGACGTCCCGATGTGTCTCGACCGGGGGCCCCTCGTCGCGAGAGGCATCGGCGAAGAGATCACGCCTCTTCCCGATCTGCCGCCCTTCGACGTCGTCCTCGTCAATCCCCTCGTCGCGGTCTCCACGCCGGTTATCTTCCGATCGCTCGTCAGGAAGACCAATCCTCCGCTGGTCTTGCCTGAAGATGCCCGCTCGACTGCCGAATGGCTGACGGCCATGGCGGCCATGCGGAACGACCTGGAGCCGCCGGCACGTGCGCACGAGCCGATGATCGAAACCGTCTCGAACGCATTGCGCGACGCAGGCGCGGCGCTCGTGCGGATGTCCGGCTCGGGTGCCACCTGCTTCGGCCTGTTCACGGGGATGAAAAGCGCCGAACGTGCCGCTGAGACCATTTCCGCCGGCCACCCGCGATGGTACGTTCAGGCGACGCGAACCGCGGGAAAATCAGGATAACGCCAGAATGCCCAGCCTCGATGAAAGACGCCCCTTCATCCCCATCGGCATCGCCGTGCTCACGGTCTCGGACACGCGCACACGCGCGGACGACAAGTCCGGCGATGTGCTCGAAGCGAGAATACGAGAGGCCGGCCACCGGCTCGAGGCGCGGACAATCGTTCCCGACGAGCGCGAGAAGATCTACGGACAGGTGAAGGCCTGGACGCTCGATGCCGCGATCGACGTCGTCATCACCACCGGGGGCACCGGATTCACGGGCCGCGACGTTACGCCGGAAGCGCTGGAGCCGCTCTTCGAGAAACGCATGGATGGCTTTTCGGAGGTGTTCCACCGGATCTCTTACGAGAAGATCGGCACGTCGACGATCCAGTCGCGGGTCACGGGCGGGGTCGCCAATGCGACGTTCATCTTCGTCCTGCCCGGATCCCCCGGTGCCTGCAAGGACGCCTGGGACGGAATCCTGAAGCAGCAACTCGATTACCGGCACATGCCGTGCAATTTCGTCGAGATCATGCCGCGGCTCGACGAGCACCTGAAGCGCGGCTGACGAGATTCGTGTTCCGTTTGGAACAGACCCGCGCCCCGAATCCCGCTAGTTTGCCTTCGTCGGCTTGGCTCGAAGCGGGCAAGGCAAGCACCGTTTAATTGCTTCGAGCGAATGCCCGGCCTCTTTCCGGGGCAATATTGGGAAAGAGAGAAGGCTACGACGTGCTGCCCGTCCGAAACGATGGGCATGCATGGCAAGACATTTTCACAGACGGATATTTTTCATAAACAAGGTCATTTGAGAGCCACTTTGGGGGTACCGCAAGGTACGCCCCATTCTTGCTTCGGAGAAGCGGCTCAGCTCGGGGCTACGGCCACCATGTCACGGCTTCTCATCGACGGAGAAAGCCCACTCGCATTTGCCGCCTCGGAGCCCCTTTTCCTCGTTTTCACTCAGACGCAGGCGCGCTGGTCGACAAGGCCCGCACTGCAACCCGCCAGGGTAGGAGGAAGTCATGGGAACGGCAGAGCACGCTTACTCGAAAACGGATCGGCCCGAGACCGAGGTTCCGCTGGGGCTGCAGGCCTTCTACGAACGTCGGCAGAAGGATGAATGGCAGGCAACGGTAACCAGGCTGGACGCATTGCGCCAGTCTTTCGCAGAGCAGCGCCGGCAGGTCTTTTCACCTGACCTGCGCGACAGGATCGCGCAGGTCGCAAGGTCGGGCCGACGTGATGATCCGCGCGGGCCCGGTCTTCGATACAGGTCGCTCGTCGAGGCCAGGAATACCGGCCTTGATCTGAACGCGCTCAAACGGCTTCATAAGCGTGCCTATGGCGAAGTCGGCGAGTTGGTGAGGGGCCACGAAGCCTTCCACCGCCACGAAACGGTGGTCGGCAGCGTCGCCGACATCTTCAAACAACCGCCGCTCGTGTATGTCGCGCCCGATCCCGACAAGGAAAAGCTGTTCCTCCCGCCCTTTGGAGGCTGCTGGGACAGACTCGAGCAGAACCAGGCAACCGGCGACGGAGCAATCGTGGAGAACAGTTCCTATTTGGACTGTGCGGGACGGATGGGATCGAGACTGATCGCCCGCAACAATAGTGCCTCCGATGCTGAAATCCTCTGCGCCTATCGGGAGAACGGCTACCTCGTGCCGTTCAAGACGCTCCGCACCGGTATACTGCAAGTCAAGGCAGACTTGTCGGCCCTCATCTGCCGCCATCACATCTCGACCTACGACGAGTTCGGGTGGTCCGACTTTCACGCCACGACGCGCGGCCGCCTAGTGCTGGCCGTGTTCTGGAACTGGGAGGATGTCGAACCGGCGAACGAGGTGAGCGACCAGTGGTTCGCCTCGGGTCTCGACTGCAGCGGCGATGGCGAGAGCTTTCCAGGTACCTCCATCCAGGCCGTTCCTGGGGAACGAAGAATCATCAACCTGTTCACCGAGATGGCCTTCCCCGCTGGCCGCAAGCTCTGGGTCTATGTCGGGGTGGCCGATCGCATCTGGACGTTCCTCAATGACGTCAGCATCGACATTTCGATCGACTCGGCCTGGCAGTTGAACTCGCTTGCAGTCCGCTCGATCTGAAAGTCATGCCACTCCGGCATCGGGCGCATCGGCCCGAAGATCGATTCCGATTTTCGGGCCGATGCGGTAGACCGTCAACTCGATAAGTTAGAGCGGGAAGCGGGCTGAAAGCCGCACACACTTTTCCTTATCCCGCTCTACGAACAGGGCGTCCGGTGCCGTTCTCCCACCGACCGGTTGTCCAATGCGACCCAGGACGGGACGAGCTCGGTCGCAAGTTTGCGGGCGGCTCGTCCGCTCGCAAGGGCGCTGAGCGGCATCTTGCCGCGGGCAGCCGCGACCGCGTCCCCCTTCGGCAGCAGAAATCCGGACTCCAGCGGCGGCGCCCTGTGCGCCAAGCGCTTGAGAAGCGGGCGCTTATGCATTCGCGAGGGAGAAAACCGCGCCGGGCTCCTGTTCAGAGAGACGTATTCGGCCAGTTCATCCACCCAGCGACCGATAGGGCGGGCACCAGGCTCCAGGAGCATCAACCACTCGCCGCGGGCGGAACGAAGGACATCGCCGAGATCCCACTCAAGGCAGAAACGGCAACCGGCAGCATCCGCGACCCTGGGGGAGCCGTCGGTCGATCCGTGGTCCAGGATTATTACATCGCTGACGAGCCCTTCCACCGCGCCGGCAACGAGCGCCGAGAGCGTCTGTGCGAGCTCCGCTTCGTTGTCCTTCGTTTCCATGATGACCGTCAGCATAGCCGTTCCTACCGCATCGCAGCGCAGATTGCTACAAGTGCAGGTCCGCACAGGGTGGCGGATGAACGCGCGCCTTCCCAGGAGATGTGCTGAATATTTGTTCTTGATTTGTTCTATTTTCTGCGCTAGGAAAATAATCAGCACCAAGCGAGCCGAGCATGGTTCCGGGGAGATTTCGATGAACGATCTGTCTCAACTCAAGCAGGGCGTCTATGCGCCCGGCAACAGCGTGGATGTGGCGGAGGCCCTCGTCGCCGGATCCGGCATCCGAATCGACGTCGATCGTCGGCGTGGCCGCGGTGCCGCCCTCAACATCTCGGGACGCTTCGAGCAGAAATCGCGCGAAGTCTTCGATGACGGGTGGCAAACGCTCGAGGAGTTGCCGCCGTTCAAGACCGAGGTCCAGATAGAAAAGCCGAAGACGGCGATCACGCGCAACGAATCTCCCGACATATCTTTCGACCGATCGATCAACCCCTATCGCGGCTGCGAGCATGGCTGCATCTACTGCTTCGCGCGGCCTACGCACGCCTATATGGGGCTCTCGGCAGGGCTTGATTTCGAAGCCAAGCTCTTCGCCAAGCCCGACGCGCCACGTCTTCTCGAGCGCGAGCTGGCGAAGCCGGACTATAAGCTTCGCCCGATCGCGATCGGCACAAATACCGATCCCTATCAGCCGATCGAAAAGGAATGGCGGATCATGCGCCAGATCCTGGAAGTGCTGAAGGAGGCCAATCATCCGGTGATGATCGTTACAAAATCGGCCATGGTGACGCGCGATATCGACCTGCTGGCGCCGATGGCGGAAAAGGGTCTTGCCCGGGTCGGCATTTCGGTGACCACGCTCGACCGGAAACTGGCGCGCAGCATGGAACCGCGGGCGTCGACGCCCACCAAGCGGCTGGAGGCGCTACGCGCAATTTCCGAGGCCGGCATTCCCGCTGGAGTACTGGTCGCGCCGATCATTCCGGCGCTGAACGATCACGAGATCGAGCGCGTGCTCGATTCGGCGAAGTCGGCGGGCGCGTCGGATGCGAGCTACGTACTCCTCCGGCTTCCGCTGGAGGTGAGCCCCCTGTTTCGTGACTGGCTTCTCAGAAACTACCCGGACCGCTACCGGCACGTCATGTCGCTCATCCGCTCCATGCGCGGCGGCAAGGATTACGATGCCGAGTTCGGTAAACGAATGAAGGGCAGCGGACCTTACGCCTGGCAGATCGGCCGTCGATTCGAGCTTGCGGCCAAGCGGCTCGGCCTCAATCTGACGCGCCGGCAATTGCGCAGCGATCTCTTCGTGCCGCCGCTAGGAATGGGCGTTCAGCTGTCGCTTCTTTAGATCGAAAGCATAAGCCGCCACTCTTTCCCGCTGTGGAACGGCTTTGAAAATTCCAGCATCCGCCCTTTGCCCCACGGGGCGGCGCTGGTTCCCCCCGGCAACCGCCGCAAACCGAGCCGGGGGCTTGAAGGGAATCGGGCGAGTATGCGAGTGTCTTTTCATGTCACGTCGCAAACAGCCCGATTCCCCTCTTTTTCCTCTTCAGGCGCCCGTTCCGGATTTCACCTTCGAGCGCGCCGCCCATCGCGACGGTTTCTGGCCGGTCGCGGGAGCCGACGAAGCTGGGCGGGGACCGCTTGCGGGCCCGGTCGTCGCCGCCGCGGTCATTCTCGATCCGGACGCCATCCCGGCGGGTCTCAACGACAGCAAGCTGCTGACCGCGGAGCAGCGCGAGGCGCTGTTCGAAGAAATTCTGGCGACATCGACGGTTTCCATCGCCTCGTCCTCGTCGGCGCGCATCGACACGACAGATATCCTGAAGGCCAGCCTCGATGCGATGCGCCGCGCCGTTCACGGCCTCGAACTGGCGGCCCGCATCGTTCTGGTTGACGGCCGCGACGTGCCGCCCGGCCTCTCCTGCCACGCAAAAGCGATCGTCAAGGGGGACAGCCGCTCCGTGTCGATCGCCGCCGCATCGATCGTCGCCAAGGTCACCCGTGACCGCATGATGGCCCGCGCCGATGCAACTTTCCCGCTCTACGGCTTTGCCCATCATGCGGGCTATGCGACCGTGAAGCATCGCACGGCGATCGAAAGCCACGGCCCCTGCTCCCTGCACCGCATGAGCTTCCGCCCGTTCCGCCAGGTTTGACGGAGGTGAAGCCCCCCCTCATCCGCCTGCCGGCACCTTCTCCCCGCAGGCGGGGCGAAGGGACTCGCGGAACGCTCTTAAGTCCCCTCTCCCCGCCTGCGATAGGGCATATACACATCTGATCCTCTCGCGGGACCATTGCCTTGGGGCGGGCGACAAACGGTTTGACCTTCGCACGCCCAAAACGATGCCACGGGCAGAACGCAGAAGTGGAAGCGAAGGCCCGCCGCAGGTATTCTCCCCCCTTGTGGGGGAGATGGCCGACAGGCCAGAGGGGGTCTGCTCTCCTGCTCGCCCCACATGACGTACGGTTGCCCGGATAACGGATCCCGCAAAGCAAAGCCCCGCCGAAGCGGGGCTTTTCAATCTCCAGGGTATTATCGGCTACGCTTAGTTCAGGCGCGCTTTGACTTCGCCAATCGCCTTCTTGAAAAGCGTCTCCTGCGCGCCTGCATCGGCCTTGCTCGCGAGCACTTTCTCGGCCGCGCTGATTGCCAGGTCCACCGCAGCTGCGCGGACGGCGTTGATCGCATCGCTTTCGGCCTGCTTGATCTTCTGTTCGGAAAGTGCCGTGCGGCGCGCGACATATTCCTCGGTCTTCTGCTTGGCTTCCGCAGTCAGCATCTCCGCCTCGCGCTGGGCCGCGGCGACGATGCTTGCGGCTTCGGCTTCGGCGTCCTTGCGCTTGCGCTGGTACTCGGCAACGAGACTCTGGGCTTCCTCGCGCAGACGCTTGGCTTCGGCCAGTTCATTGCTGATCTTGTCGGCGCGGGCGTCGAGCGCCTTGCCGACCATGCCCGGGACCTTGAGATAGGCGATGAGGACAAAGAAGAGGATGAGGCCTACGAGGGCATAGAAAGTCGCATCAAGAGCCATGGTTCTCTTTTCCTCAGTTGCCGGCCGAAGCCTTGAACGCCGCAGCGATCTCGGCCTTGGTGACGGTCCCGCCGATCAATTGTTTGACAACGGCTGTCGCCGTTTCCTCGGCGATCGCGCCGACATCGGCAAGAGCCTTCGACTTGATGTCGGCGATGCGCGCTTCTGCAGCGGCAATCTTCTTCGCAAGACCGGCTTCGACACCGTCGCGGTCGGCCTTGGCCTTCGCCTTGGCCGCTTCGCGGGCGGTGTCGGCAATCGAATGGCCCTTGGCTCTGGCGCCTGCCAACTCCTGCTCGTAAGCAGCAATGGCGGCATCGGCCTCGCCCTTCAGGCGGGATGCCTCATCGAGATCCTGGGCGATCCGGTCATGACGCGTCTCGAGAATCCCCCCGATGCGCGGAATGATGACCTTCGACATCAGGAGATAGAACAGGCCGAAGGTGATCGCGAGCCACAGAAGCTGCGAAGCGAAATGGGTCGTATCGAAGGGCGGGAACACGCCGGCGCCATGATCGGCTTCGTGGGCCACACCCGTTTCGGTGTGCACCTCACCGGCCGCAGCGGCATCGTGTGCTTCGGCGCCTTCGGTGGTGGATGACTGGGCATATGCCGCGGTCACAAACATGCTCACCTCCAGGTGCACTCAAGAATATGCGCGGCCGCGGCCTTTCGGGCCGCGGCCAAAACTTCTGCCGATATCAGACGGCGAAGAGGAGGAGGAGTGCAATGAGCAGCGAGAAGATGCCCAGAGCTTCCGTAACGGCGAAGCCGAATACGAGGCGGCCGAACTGGCCGTCAGCTGCCGACGGATTGCGCAGTGCGCCGGACAGGTAGCTGCCGAAGATGTTGCCGAGGCCGAGAGCCGTGCCGGCCATACCAAGGCATGCAAGACCTGCACCGATGTACTTTGCTGCTTCCGCTTCCATGATTGACTCCTTCGAAATGGTGTTGCGGCTTAAGATTTGTGCTTCCGGCGGCAAGCCGACCGGAAACCAGCGACTGTTTATTCCTTAGTGGCCTCCGGGGTGGACCGCATCGTTGAGGTACATGCAGGTCAGCACCGCAAAGACATAGGCCTGGAGGAAGGCGACCAGGAATTCAAGACCGGTAAGCGCGACGGTCATGATGAGCGGCAGGATCGCACCGCCGATGCCGAGCGCACCAAAGGCGCTGAGCGAGGCGACGAAGCCTGCGAAGACCTTCAGCGTGATATGGCCGGCCAGCATGTTGGCGAAGAGACGGACCGAGAGGCTGATGGGTCGGGAAAGGAACGAGATGATTTCGATCGCCACGACCAGCGGCAGGAGCGCGCCCGGCACTCCCTGCGGCACGAAAAGCTTGAGGAAGCCGAAGCCGTGCTTGTAGAAGCCGTAGAGAAGGACGGTGCCGATCACGAAGACCGCAAGCGCGAAGGTGACGATGATCTGGCTGGTGACGGTGAAGAAATAGGGGACCATGCCGAGCAGGTTCGCCGTCAGGATGAACATGAACAGCGAGAAGACCATCGGGAAGAATTTCATCCCGTGACTGCCGGCGCCTTCGCGAAGCATCGAGGCGATGAACTCGTAGGACATTTCCGAAACCGACTGCATGCGCGTCGGGATAAGCCCGCGCTGCGATGTCGTCAGATAGAGGAAGCCGGCAGCCGCACCGACGGTCGCCACCATGAACAGCGACGCATTGGTGAAGGAAAAGTCAATTCCGCCGATCTCGAGCGGGACAATCTTGTTGACCAGGAACTGGTGGGTCGGATCGTTTGACACCGCGCTTCTCTTTCGTTCTGCCCGCCCGCGAGCGGAAATACTGTTCTTCCCGGCGACACCTCAGGCGTCGCCGCCGTCCTCTTTATCCGTGCCCGACCCGCCTTTCCGCTGGTCGGTTGTCGCCACCAAACCGGCGGAACGCAGCACGTTCAAGACACCGGCACAGAAGCCGAGAAGCAGGAGGACGATCATGCCCCACGGCCCTGTACCCGCAAAGTGGTCCAAAAGATAGCCCAGAAACGCCCCGACCAGGATGCCGGCGATGAATTCGCTCGAAAGCTTCATCGCCGCCGCGTATCCCTTGCGGCTTTCATCAGCGCGCCCATCCGCCCCTTCCGAAACATCCGCCCGCTTCTTGGACTTGATGTCGTCGCCGAGGCGCTTGAGCCGCGCTTCCAGACTTTCTTCCGGCTTCTCCGTCACATGGCTCCCCTTTGCAGCCCCACGCGGTCGAACGCGATCTCGGTCATACAAACGGCCGCTGTTCAAGCCACGCTTCGGCCCCATTTGAAGTCGCGCGCAACATAGTTTTAGGCACCCGCATAGTCAAGGCATGCAGGCACCTTCTACGTGGACAATATTCTTGTTTCAATTCAGTGGTTTAGCGATAAATCCGGTAAGCTGCGACAAAGGTGCAGAGGGAATCGCCGCCGGAGCCGCGGGGTCACGCCCGCGGCTCCGGCGGCTGACAGGGGCGCGCAGGCAGCTTCGCCGTCAGCTCCAGCCGCCGCCATAGGTCCTGTAGAAGATGTGCAGGCCGATCTTGCCGACACGCTTCATCGTCTTTGCCCAGGCGGGATTCACATAGGTGGCGTGATAATGGGTCGCCGAGCCGACTTCGGGGAGCCAGATTCTGCCGGCGGTCACCGCGAGCGCGACTTCCTTGGCCGTCTTCCAGTGCGATCGCGAATAGATCAGGTCGCGGATCATGTCGCAGGCGAAGGAGAACTGGCAGCGGTTGCGCCAGGCCTTGTTCTGGTAGACGACGCCGCAGATCGTTTTCGGGTAGGTCGGGTTGCGGACGCGATTGAGAATGACCTGCGCCACCGCGGCCTGACCCTTGACGGATTCGCTGCGGGCCTCGAAATAGATCCCCTCGGCCAGACAGGTCTGCTCTTCCTTGCTGAAGACGGTTGGCGGCAGCGGCGTTGCCGCCCAGGCATGATCGTCGGGCGCGATATCCGGGATGAAGCGCCCTGCATTTTCGTCGTTCCGCAGGATCGAATCGAAGGGTGATTCACGCGCATAGTCCGGCTCGGGCCGGACATAGGCAGTCGCAAGAATGTCGGGCTTGTCGTTGGTGACGAGCTTGGCAAGCATCGGCGAGAGGCCCGGTTCGGGCTTCGGCGGCGTCTTGCGGTAGAAGGCCGTGGCGATCTCGATCTCCTTGCCTTTGATCTTCGGCTTGGCAAAGACCATCTTTTCGGGGCCGTCGAGGGCCGGGCCGATAAGCGAGCTCGTGCGCTGAAGGATGGAGCCGGCGCTGAAGTCCTTGGGCGGGGTCACCGGCGTTACCGCGACGATTCGCCCCTTCTTCAGCTTCCGCGTCACGCGATCCTCGTCCGGCGTCCCCTGGTGCTTCGATTCGGCGGTCAGCGCCACGCGGCCGCCATCTGGCAGGGTCATGCCGGCGCCGCCATCGAGCGCACCGGTGGTGATCGGGTCCGTGAAGACCATCTCGACTTCGTGGAGGGAGCCGGCCGGCGACGGAGTGAGATAGGTGCGCCACCGCTCGCCGCCGCGGTTGATGCCGGACAGAAACGTCGCGATGTCCGAATAGGCGACCGCCGAGGGAAAGCCGAGGAAGACGGCAAGGCCTAGGATCGCCGGACCGCGCCAGGCCGAGAACGAAAACCGAAACTTGTCACGCAACTTCCAACTCTTACGCACCGGTCGGCTCCAGAAACTCTTTCTCAGGCACGCGTTCTCGCAAGCCGGCAATAGGCCAGCGGCAAGATTCCATGCAGGACGCTAAGGTTGGTCGGCCGGCTCGCCGGGACCGTTTCTCTTGAGCCTTGAAAATGCGGCATTAACCTTGATGTTTGGTTAATGCGGACGCGCCGAGACCGGCAATTCGCCTGGCATTGCCAAAGCACTTCCAGGAAAAGTGTGTAGCGGTTTTCCGTGCGGAAGTGCGCAGTTTGAGGGACAGCGTCTTCGGATCAGATGATCACATGAGAGCCGAGTTCGACCACCCGGTTCGTCGGCAGGCGGAAATAGTCGGAGGGATCGATCGCAGCATTGGCGAGTGCGATGAACAGGCGGTCCTGCCAATGCGGCATGCCGGACTGGGCGTCGGGCACGAGTTTGCGCCGGCCGAGATAGAATGAGGTCGACATGATGTCGAACTTCAGGCCCGACTTCCTGAAGAGGCCCAGCGCCTGAGAGACATTCTGCGTCTCCATGAAGCCGAACTTCATTTCCAGCAGAGTGAAACGCTCCGACAACCGCCGCACGCTGACCCGCTCTTCCTTCGGCACCTTCGGCGTGTTTGCCGTCCGGATCGTCAGGATGAAGTTCTGCTGATGCAGAACGTGGTTGTGTTTGATGTTGTGCAGCAGGGCGGCAGGAGTCGATTCCGGATCGCTGGTCAGGAATATCGCCGTGCCGGTCACCGACACCGGCGCGTGCTCGCTCTGGCGCTCGACCGATTTGATGAAGCTTGCCAGCGGAATGTCGATATGGCGGGTCTTGGCGTGCAGGATTGCTGTGCCGCGCTTCCAGGTCCACATGATGACGATGAAGGTCGCCGCGATCAGGATCGGCACGTAGCCGCCATCGTGGATCTTCAGCATGTTGGCGCCCAGGAAGACGAATTCCAGCACGAACAGCGGCAGCAGCGCACCGGCCGCCCACCAGGTCGGCCAATTCCACCGCATACGCAGGAATTCGAAGGAAAGCACCGTGGTGACCACCATCGCACCGGTGACGGAAATGCCGTAGGCGGTCGCGAGCGCCTCCGAGGAGCCGAAGAGGAAGACGAGCGCCATGACGCCGAACATCAAAAGCGTGTTGACGTTCGGCAGGTAAATCTGGCCCGTATGGGTTTCGGACGTATGGAAAATCGCCATGCGCGGCAGGAAGCCAAGGTGAATGGCCTGGCGCGTCAGCGAAAACGCGCCGGTTATGACCGCCTGACTGGCGATGATGGTGGCTGCGGTCGCAAGAATGACGGCAGGCAGCAGCGCCCATTTCGGAAACATCAGGAAGAAGGGATCGGACATCGCCTCCGGGTTCTTCAGCACGAAGGCGCCCTGCCCCAGATAGTTCAGCGTGAGCGCCGGGAAGACGACGGTGAACCAGGCCCATTGGATCGGCCGCCGGCCGAAATGGCCGAGATCGGCGTAAAGCGCCTCGGCACCCGTGACCGTCAGGAAGACGGCGCCGAGTACGACGATGCCGACATAGCCTTCGTTGAACAGAAAGCTGGCGGCATAATACGGGTTGAAGGCTCTGAAAATCGACAGATCGTCGGCAATATGAACGAAGCCGATCGTGCCCATGACGACGAACCAGATGAGCGTAATCGGCCCGAAGAAGTTGGAAACCGCCGCGGTACCCTTCGACTGGACGGTGAAGAGGAGCAGGAGGATCACGACGGCGATCGGAACGACGTAGTCCGAAAGGGCCGGGGTAACCAACTTCAAACCCTCGACGGCCGAGAGCACCGACAGTGCCGGTGTGATCATCGCGTCGCCGATGAAGAGCGCGGCGCCGGCGATCCCCATGAAGAACAGGATCGCCGTGTGACCATTGGCGGTCTTCATGAGCAGTGCCAGCAGGGAGAGCGTGCCGCCCTCGCCCTGATTGTCCGCCCGCAGCAGGAATAGCACGTATTTTATCGTGACGATGATCGTCAGCGCCCAGATCATCAGCGAGATCAAACCGATGATCTCGACGTCCGTCACGCCGTCGTGCGAGACGGGGCGCAAGGCTTCGCGGAAGGCATAGAGCGGGCTGGTGCCGATATCCCCATACACGACGCCGACGGAGCCGAGCGCCAGAACCAGCAGGCGGCGGGCATTTTCCACGCCAGGTGTAGCGGGAGCAGACAATTGAGACATGTTGCCCAACAGGCCCTTAGAGCCAGCCTTTCCAGCGGAAGAAGAAAAAGGGGATCACGGCCGAAAGCACCATGGCTGCAAGCGCCCACGGATAGCCGAACTGCCATTCAAGCTCAGGCATGATGCGAAAGTTCATGCCGTAGACGGAAGCGACCAGGGTCGGCGGCAACAGAACGACCGAAGCGATCGAGAAGATCTTGATGATGGCATTCTGCTCGACATTGATGAGGCCGAGCGAGGCATCGAGCAGGAAGGTGATATTTCCCGAGATGAAAGCCGTATGTTCCGAAAGCGACTGGATGTCCCGCGATACCGTACGGCAAAGTTCACGGGTTTCCTTGTCCGCCTGCACGTCGGGAACCGTGTAGACGAAGGTCAGCAGCCTCGAGAGCGAAGCGAGGCTGTCGCGCGTTTTCGCAACAAGCCGGTGATGGCCCGCGACGTCGCGCAGGCGTGCTTCGAGAAAGTGCGGTGGCCGGTGCCGCCGGCCGGACGTCTTGTCGCCGAAGACCTGGAGCGCCAGATCGTCGATCCTGTCGACAGCCTGCTCGAGAATTTCCGCCGTCCTGTCCACAATCGTCTCGAGCAGCCGCGTCAGAATCACTGCGCCGTTGCGGCAGCCGCCGGGAATGCGATGCATACCCGCCTTGAACAGGCCGAAGGCCCTCGGCTCGGCGTAGCGGACGGTGACGAGACACTTGCCCGCCAGAATGAAGCCGACATCGGTCAGCCCCGGCATTTCCGTGTCGCTTCGATAGACGAGCGAGGCGGTCATGAAGACGGCACCGTCGTCGGTATAAAGCCTGCTGGAAGGTTCGATGTCCCTCAGATCGTCCCGCGTCGGAATGGGAATTCCGAGCAGACCCTCGATCATCAGGTCTTCCGCCTTGGTCGGCTCGACAAGGTCTATCCAGACGAGATCGGGACGCAGGGCCGACGGCGGCTCGGCCGTGGAGAGAGCGACCGTTTCACCGTTGACACAATAGCCTGTGATCATGTGGCCGCCTTTTTCATGCAGCCGACGACGATGAACCGTGATGATTTCGTAGGATCAGCCGCCACACGATTTTCCACGATGCAGATTCATCCGATGAAGGCTTTCAGCCGTTCGACGCCGCTTGACGGCAGACGGGTGACCAAAGTCTCCGGCGATGGCAGTGGCTAGCTTTGCCTTGCCTATGCGAGCCAAGGGATATGACGCAACCCCGGCGCAAAATCAATGGCCTTCGGGGATCCGGCGCTTCCCTGTCGGATGTCTCAGTCGCGCCGCGCAGGTGACTGCGCCAAAGCGCTATTCGAAGACGATGCTCGGCATCGCACGGCTTTTGTCCTGCCGGGCAGCGGTGACCTCTCCCCAGACCCGCGCCGCGATGTCGCGATAGACGCGCGCGACCTCGCCATCGGGTTCGGACGCGACGAGAGGGGTTCCCGCGTCGGAGGTCTCGCGGATACCCATGGTCAGGGGCACCTCGCCGAGGAACGGTACGCCGATGCGCTCGGCTTCCTTGCGCGCGCCGCCATGACCGAAGATGTCGTAGCGCCTGCCCGTATCGGGCGCCACGAAATAACTCATGTTTTCGACGATCCCGAGCACCGGAACCTCGACCTTGCGGAACATGGCGAGACCCTTGCGGGCATCGACGAGCGCGAGGTCCTGTGGCGTCGACACGATGACGGCGCCTGCGAGCGGCACCTGCTGTGCCATCGTCAGCTGTGCGTCACCGGTACCCGGCGGCATGTCCACCACGAGGACGTCGAGCTCGCCCCAGGCCACCTCGCGCAACATCTGCAGGAGCGCCGACTGGATCATCGGGCCGCGCCAGATCATCGCGACCTCCTCATCCACCAGGAAGCCCATCGACATGACTTTCAGGCCGTAGTTTTCCATCGGACGGATAAGCCGCCCCTCGATCTGTTGCGGACGGCCGGAGATCTTCAAAAGCCGCGGCATCGAAGGGCCGTAGATATCGGCATCGAGGAGCCCGACCTTAAGCCCGTTTGCCTGAAGCGCCAGCGCCAGATTGACGGAGGTGGTCGACTTGCCGACGCCGCCTTTACCGGAGGCGACGGCGATAATGGCGCCGACGCCGGGGATGCCCGCCTTTGGTGCTCCACCGCCGCCCGCTCGCTGCGCCGGCGCATGGCCCGTCGGGGCCGGCCGCGGCCGCTCCACCGGGGCCTTCTGGGGAGCGGCCTTGCGGTCGGCAGTCAATGCCACCATGGCGGCGTTCACGCCGGGAATCTCGCGCACGACCCGTTCGGCGGCCGCCCGCATCGGCTCGAGCTCCTTCGCCCGGTCCGCCGGCACGGTGATCGAGAAGTAGGCCTTGCCGTCGGAAATGAACACATCGGATACGAGTCCGAGATCGACGATGTTTCCTTCCATGTCCGGCCCGCGGACGGTCCGCAGCTTCTCTAGAACCATTTCCCGGGTGACGTCCGGCATGTCGGCCTCTTGCTCTTTCGTTGGCGCGCAACGTTTTGACTGCTGCAATCGCTGGCCCAAATCGCACCCGATCTAGGGCGTTATGTATTAGATAGTCGAGCCGGGGCGCTTCGCCAATGCGACAGGTGGGAAAATGAGGGCCGCCAACCGATCTCCGTGTCCGTACATCCGGGATCACAGGCGATCGGCGGCGGCCCTTGTCGCGACCTTCTTGGGCGCTGTCTTATTGTGGTCCCCTCTGGACACGGAACTGAATATGCACAATGCGTGCCAGTTGGAACCTTCCGGAAAAAACCAGATTTTCCAAGGAGTTGCCCTTCGACTGCGGAGGATGCGCAAGAGACTGCGCTGCTCAATTCCTGAGCATGCGCGCTATTTGGGCACAATATGCTCGCAATAGGTTAGAGCGGATGCGGGCGGAAAACCGCACGCACTTTTCCTCAGATGAATATCAACAGGTCTTAGCTGATATAGCCCTTTTTCATCGCCTTCACGACCGCCTGTGTGCGGTTCACCGCGTCGAGCTTCTTGGTGACATGGTTGAGGTAATGATTGACCGTGTGCTCCGACAGGCCGAGGATACCGGCGATTTCCGAGCTGGTCTTGCCGGCGGCCGTCCAGCTCAGACACTGGATTTCCCGTTCGGAAAGAACCGTGTTGGTGTTCTTCCAGACCGAGCCGATCTCGGCGAGCCGGTTATAGACGTGGATCGCGATCATCTGCAGTTCCATCGCCGCCGTCATCGGCAATTCCGCTTCCGGGCCCATGAGGATGACCGCGCCGCGGCCACCTTCGGCATCGTGGACCGGGAAGTAATTGGCTTGGAATATGCCGTTCTCGCGCAACATGGCGATGTAATCCGCGGCAGAGTCGGGCTTGCCTCCCTCCCTCTCCCAGTCTTCAAGCATGACCTGAAACGGGGTCGTCGTCTCTCTCAACCGGCGCACCCCGGTGCTGAAACGCAGCATCGAAAGGCTGTCATATTTGTTGAGGAGCTCGGCCGGCATATTCGAGATGACCGTGGTCGCGGAGAGCCGCTCTACCTCGACTGCAGGGATCGAACAGATGAGAAAAGTCTTGAAGCCGAAAATCTGCGTGATCCGCCGCATGTAGCGGATGATGTCGAACTGGGTCTCGAGCCTTGCTATCTCAGACGCGAAATCGCCGCCCCGGGGCAGATCGATATCAGTCGTCCCCATCGTGATCATCTCTTGCATTAGCGCGGTTCCATCGCATTCATCGACTATCAAATAGCCCGAGCGGCCGCGCAATGCCAACAGGTGATTGACGATCATCACTTCTGATGCGCAAAACCCTGTGCATTTCGCCCGTGTCGATGAAAGCCGACCCCGCCCTCAACCGACGGCCGTGTTCGGGTTCGGTGCCTCCATTTCCCGTGCTTGTCACGAGATGAGGGAGAAAAGAGCTCTAGGTCCGGCCGGCGTCGATCAATTGATCAACCCTGCACGTATCGCCTTGGCGACGGTTTGGACGCGATTGACCGAATCCAGCTTGCGCGTCGCACGGTTGAGATAGTGGTTCACCGTATATTCCGACAGTGCCATGATGCGGGCCATCTCCACCGTCGTCTTGCCAGCCGCGGCCCAGCGCAAACACTCGATCTCGCGCCGGGAAAGGCTGCCCGGGCCGCGTCGGTCGCGCGTTCTGACTTCGCTCAGCCGGCTGTATAGAAGGCCGGCCCAGAGGTTCAGAGCCTGCATCTCGTCGTCGGATACGGCAGACCTGTCACCGCCGAAGGCGATGGCGGCGCGGTGACCCGCGGCATCATGGACCGGCAGATACACCCCGCGCGGCATGTTCGCCTGTTCGAAGACGCATATGGCAGCTTCGCCCTTGCCGTCCACCCGCCCGCGCGCCAGCAGATGAGCATCATAGGTGAAGGGAATGGTGCTGCGCCGCAGCCGCTGGATCACCGGACTGCCGTCGATCAGGCGTGCACTGTCGTAGCGCCTGAGGAAATCCATCGGCCAGGTCGTCATGAGCGCCTGCGCAGTGAGGCTGTGGGACCCCGACTCGGGAATGGCGAGGACCATGAAGCCGCGAAAACCGAAACCTTCCGACACTCGGCCGAGCGCGCGCCGGACATCATCCTCGCTGTCGATCGCCCCGCTGATTGCGTGACCGTCAGGGAGGACCAATGAGGATATATCCACGCTGAAATCGATCATCTTCCGCCCGCCTCTCACATCCGCGCTCCAGCTGGAGCATGACGCTCGCGCTGTCATACCCACGCCATGGCTTCCACCAGAATCCCGCCCGATGCAACCAGCCGTGGCAGCAGACCGGCATTGAAGCTACTTATCTTGAGCCTTTTCGTCCAGTCGAAACTTCTAATTTACCGTAAAGCGGTCCCGTTGCACGTTTCCGTGGAAAACATGCTGTAATCCTTAAACCGTTACTGCGACCTTTGCGCGTCCGACAGAACACGCGGCGCCGCAGCCCCCGTTTCCCGCCCGGGGCCAAGCCGGATCCGGACCTCTTCCTCGATCTCTGCCGCCACCTTGCGCACGTCCTGCGCCCAGGCGGTCAGTTGCTTGAAGCTGACCCGATAGGAGGGGCCGGTGACCGAGATCCCCCCGACCAGGTCGTGTTCCGGAACGCTGATCGGGGCGGCCACGCAGCAGATCTCCGCCTCGTGCTCCTCCCGGTCGAACGCATGGCCGTCGTGCCGGATTTCCTCTATCTCGGCAAGGAGCGATTCTATCGAACGATGCGTTTGCGCCGTGAACGGATGAAACTCCATTCCTGTCGAAATCCGCTGCAATTCGCCTCCAGGAAGAACCGAGAGAGCCGCCTTGCCGATACCCGTGCAATAGGCCGGCGACGCCTTGCCTATCTGCGAGCTCATACGCACGGTCTGCCGGCTTTCCACCTTGTCGACGTAGATGATTTCGGCCTCCCGCAGCAGGCCGAGATGCACCGTCTCGCCCGTCAATTGGTGCAGGTGCAGGAGATAGGGGGCTGCGATCTCGCGAAACCGGTTCCCCGACCAGGAGCGATAAGCGAATTTCAACAGGCGAAGCCCGGGCTCGTAGGACAAGTCCCGGCGCTGCACCAGCAAGCCCTCTTCGACGAGATGGCCCAGCAGCCGGTGCAGGGTTCCGCGGGGCTGACGGACGGTCTGCAATATGTCCGTGAAGCGCTGAGGGCGGTCGGCCATGGCTACCGCCTCCAGCACGGCCATTGCCTTGCCAAGCGTGCCGGTGCCGGCGGGGTCCCCTTCCATGTCGTCTTCTTTCTTCTGCTTCATTCTCATCGCTTTCCGCTGCGCTATCTTGACAGGGTAAAAGCATTGGCGCGATAATTCCATATAATAAAACACAGTTCCGGATACTGGAACAATCAATCCCGCAGCCGCGGTATCGGGGAGAAGCCATGACTTTGCCGAGCAGCCAGTTTCCCGACCTGCGCGATCGCGGAGTTCTGGTCACCGGCGGCGGCTCCGGCATAGGGGCCGCACTGGTGGAGGCGTTCGCCCGCCAGGGCGCCCGCGTCGCCTTCGTGGACATCGCAGCGGAATCGAGCCTGGCGCTCTGCGAGAAGGTCGCGGCGCAGACCGGACAGGCGCCGCATTTCATCCAAGCAGACCTTCGCAATGTCGAGGCCGTGCGGGCCGCAGCCGATGAGGCGGTGGCCAAACTCGGCTCCGTCCGTGTCCTCGTCAACAACGCCGCGCGCGACGACCGGCAAGCGCTCGAAGCGGTGACTGAGGAGAGCTGGGACGAAAGTCTTTCCGTCAACCTCAGACATCTCTTTTTCATGTGCCAGGCGGTCGCGCCCCACATGCAGCGGCAAGGCGGCGGATCGATCGTCAATTTCTCCTCGATCGCCTTCCTGCTCAATATGCCGGAGATCCCCGCCTACTCGACCGCCAAAGCCGGGATCATCGGCCTCACCAAATCGCTCGCCGGCAAGCTCGGACCGGACAATATCCGCGTCAACGCGATCCTGCCCGGCATGATCGTTACGGAGCGGCAGCGGCGCTTGTGGCTCACGGAAGAATCGATCGCACGGATGCAGGAAAGGCAGTGCCTCAAGCGCATGCTCGTCGCCGACGATCTCGTCGGGCCCTGCCTCTTTCTGGCGTCGGACAGTTCGGCGGCGATGACCGCACAGGCCATGATCATCGATGGAGGCGTGTTTTGACGACGGCAGGCTATTATGCCGCAGTGGATTGGGGGACATCGAGCTTCCGCCTGTGGATCATCGGAGAGGACGGTGCGGTGCTGGCCGAACGCCGCAGCGCCGAGGGCATGACGACGGCCGCAAAGACCGGTTTTCACACGATTCTTGACGGCCATCTCGCCGCGGTCTCCGCGCCTGCGCATCTGCCGATCATCATCTGCGGCATGGCAGGCGCCCGACAGGGCTGGAAGGAGGCCGGGTATATCGAAACGCCGGCAGCACTCGCCGAGATTGCCGGCCGTGCCACAGCCATTCCCGATCTCGACCGCGACATCCGCATCCTCCCGGGCCTTGCCCAGCGCGACCGACGGCATCCGGACGTCATGCGCGGCGAGGAAACGCAGCTGCTCGGCGCTGCCGCGCATCTCGGCGCCGGCAGCCATCTCGTCTGCATGCCCGGCACGCACAGCAAATGGGTTCGTCTTGCCGACGACAGGGTCGAGGGCTTCTCCACCTTCATGACCGGCGAGCTCTTCGACACCATCGCGCGCCACACCATCCTCAGCCATGCGGTGGCAGAAGCGGATACCTTCGCGGCCGGGAGTGCAGCCTTTACGGATGCTGTAAGCCGCACGAGGGAGAACCCGGCGCTCGCAACCAATCTGCTTTTCTCCGTTCGTGCCGGGCAGCTTCTGCACGGCACCGCCGCCGCCGACGCGAGAGCGCAATTGTCCGGGACCCTGATCGGCCTGGAGATCGCCGGAGCGCTCGCAGGGTCGGGCTCGGTGGACGGCGTATGTCTCGTCGGCTCCGGTGGACTCGGCACGCTTTATCGTACTGCCCTCGAAAGCCAGGGCCTCAACGTCCGGGCGGTCGACGCCGACGAGGCGGTGCGGGCCGGTCTTTCCGCTGCCGCCCGTGCGATTTGGCCTTTGTGATAGAAAGAAAGAACATGGACAGAATCCCCCTGCCGCCGATGGAACGCCCGCTGATCGCGATCCTGCGCGGTCTAAAGCCGGAGGAGGCGGAAGGCGTCGTCGGCGCCCTTATCGAAACAGGCTTCACGGCGATCGAGATCCCGCTGAATTCGCCCGACCCGTTTCGCTCCATCGAGACGGCCGTCAAGATGGCTCCGGCCGGGTGCCTTATCGGCGCCGGTACGGTGCTGACGACGGCCCAGGTGGAACGCCTCGCCGATGTCGGCGGGCGGCTGATGGTGAGCCCCAATGTCGAGCCGGCAGTCATCCGACTTGCCGCGACGAAAGGCATGGTCACGATGCCCGGCGTTTTCACGCCGACGGAGGCATTGGCGGCTGCCGCCGCCGGAGCCAGCGGCCTCAAGTTCTTTCCGGCAAGCGTGCTCGGCCCCTCCGGCATCACGGCGATCCGCGCGGTGCTGCCGGGCGATCTCGAGATCGCGGCGGTCGGCGGCGTGTCGGAGGTCAATTTCGCCGACTATGCAGCGATCGGGATCCGCAGCTTCGGGCTGGGTTCGAGCCTTTACAAGCCCGGAATGAGCGCCGGCGATGTGCGACAGCGGGCCATTGCGACGCTCGCAGCCTATGATGCCGTCTATGGAGGCCAGCAGTGACCGATCTCGTTCCCTTTTCCGGCCGCACCCTTTCGGAAGCCGCGTCCGAACTCGGCGAAGGCCCTACCTTCGACCCCGGCACAGGAACGGCCTGGTGGTTCAATATAACGGGCCGCGAGCTGCATGAGCTGCATCTCGAAAGCGGACGGAAGGCGATCCATCCCCTGCCCTTCCTCGGCAGCGTGCTTGCGGTGATCGATCCCTTGCGGCAGTTGATCGCCTCGGATCAGGGCCTTTTCGTGCGCGACACCGAGAGCTCGAAGCTCGGCCACTTCGCCACGCTTGAAGAAAAGCCGGGCAACCGCTCCAACGACGGACGCATCCATCCCTGCGGCGCGCTCTGGATCGGCACTATGGGGCGCAGCGCCGAGAAGCATGCGGGTGCGATCTACCACGTTGCCGGCAGCCGCGTCACGAAGCTCTATAGCAACATCACCATTCCCAATGCGATCTGCTTTTCTCCGGATGGGGCCACCGCCTATTTCACCGACACCGACGTCAACCAGCTGATGCGCGTCGACATAGATCCGGCGACGGCGCTCCCGACCGGCGATCCGGTGCTGCTTTCGGACGAAAGCACGAGCCCGGGCGGCGTCGACGGCGCCGTCTGCGATGCCGATGGGCTGATCTGGAACGCCCGCTGGGGCGCAAGCGCCGTGGAGGTCTATAAACCCGACGGCCAGAAGGTCGCCCGCTACGCCGTGCCGGCGACGCAGCCGAGCTGCCCGGCTTTCGTCGGCGCCAAGGCCGAACGGCTTCTGGTGACCTCTGCCTGGCAAGGCATGGACGACGCCGCACGGGCAGCCGACCCGCATGCCGGGAAAACCTTCGAGCTCGGGATCGAGGTCAAAGGGCGCTTCGAGCCGGCATTCCGACTTTAAATCCCGCCGACCAACAAAGACTGGCGTCGCGCCGGCGAAAAATCATACAATTGCTCCATTGCGCTGAATCGCGGTGGAAGGAGTGCTCGGATGAGCGACAAGAAAAAAGAACTGAGAAGCCGTCACTGGTACGGCGGCACGCACAAGGATGGCTTCATTCATCGGTCCTGGATGAAGAATCAGGGGTTTCCCGACCATGTTTTCGACGGCCGGCCGATCATCGGCATATGCAACACCTGGTCGGAGCTCACGCCCTGCAACAGCCATCTGCGTATCCTCGCCGAAGGGGTGAAGCGCGGCGTCTGGGAAGCGGGGGGCTTTCCGGTCGAATTTCCGGTGTCGTCGCTCGGGGAGACGCAGATGCGTCCGACCGCCATGCTCTTCCGCAACCTGCTCGCAATGGATGTCGAAGAGGCTATCCGCGCCTACGGCATCGACGGCGTCGTGCTGCTCGGCGGCTGCGACAAGACGACCCCCGGCCAGCTGATGGGGGCGGCCTCGGTCGACCTCCCGACGATCGTCGTTTCCTCCGGTCCCATGCTGAACGGCAAGTGGAAGGGCAAGGATATCGGTTCGGGCACGGATGTCTGGAAGTTTTCCGAAGCGGTACGCGCCGGCGAAATGAGCCTGCAGGAATTCATGGCCGCCGAAAGCGGCATGTCGCGCTCGCCCGGCGTCTGCATGACCATGGGCACGGCGACGACGATGGCGTCGATCGTGGAAGCCATGGGCCTGTCGCTGCCGACGAACGCCGCCCTGCCCGCGGTCGACGCCCGCCGCATGGCGCTCTCTCACATGACCGGCAAGCGCATCGTCGAGATGGTGCATGAGGACCTCAGGCTGTCGAAAATCCTGACAAAGGAGAACTTCGAGAACGGCATCATCGCCAATGCCGCCGTCGGCGGATCGACCAATGCCGTGGTCCACATGCTGGCGATCGCCGGACGCGCGGGTATCGACCTCTGTCTCGAGGATTTCGATCGGGTAGGCGGTCAGGTGCCCTGCATCGTCAACTGCATGCCGTCGGGCAAGTATCTCATCGAGGATCTCGCCTATGCGGGCGGCCTGCCGGCCGTGATGAACCGTATCCAGCACCTGCTTCATCCCGACGCACCGACGGTTTTCGGCGTTCCGATCAGCAAATATTGGGAGGCCGCGGAGGTCTATAACGACGACGTCATCCGCCCGCTCGACAACCCGTTG
This sequence comes from Sinorhizobium meliloti, assembly GCF_017876815.1. Lineage (NCBI taxonomy): Bacteria > Pseudomonadati > Pseudomonadota > Alphaproteobacteria > Hyphomicrobiales > Rhizobiaceae > Ensifer > Ensifer meliloti. The sequence continues at coordinate 382,243 of NZ_JAGIOS010000001.1, forward strand.
CGTGCGGCGGCGGGCATTCGCGTGCTGAAGGGTAATCTTGCGCCCAACGGTGCGGTGATCAAGCCGTCTGCAGCAAGCGAACACCTGCTCGCCCACGAGGGACCGGCCTATGTCTTCGACACGATCGAAGACCTCAGGGCCAAGATCGACGATCCCGACCTGCCGGTCACCGAAGACACGATCCTCGTGCTCAAGGGTTGCGGACCGAAGGGCTATCCCGGCATGGCAGAGGTCGGCAACATGCCGATTCCACGCAGGCTCGTCGAAAAGGGCGTGCGCGACATGGTGCGCATCTCCGATGCGCGCATGTCCGGCACCGCCTTCGGCACCGTCGTTCTCCATGTGAGCCCCGAAGCCAATGCCGGCGGGCCCCTGGCGATCGTCAGGACCGGCGACCGGATCCGCCTCGACGCCCTGAAAGGCGAGCTGAACCTTCTCGTCAGCGAGGAAGAACTGGCGGCCCGCATGGCGGCCTGGCAGCCGCCCGAACAGAAATGGCATCGCGGCTATTACAAACTCTATCACGACACGGTGCTGCAGGCCGACAAGGGCGCGGACCTCGATTTCCTCGTCGGCAAGAGCGGCAGCGAGGTTCTCCGCGAAAGCCACTAGATCACGATGATCTTAGGTCGGTTCGTTCTGAGATCATGAAAGGCGATCGACCCGAAGACAACTCTTATGCGATGTTCCTGCGCCGCATGTTCACCCGAACCTGCGGCGCAGCTGTTTTTGGGCGGCAAGCATGAAAGCCTTGCGCCAGCCGACTTTGGGCGTTCATTTTTTCCGGAACAGTTTGCGTTGCCGGGCGTTGCTTGAGTGTCATCGGCGCAGCATCCCTGGCCCAACTTGAGGCTGCGCCTGATCACGGTGATTTCGCCGTGATCGATACCAAAGAGCCAGAGCGGGATGCGGGCGGAAACCCGCACAAGACTTTCGTCCCGTCCTGGTCGACAACGTCAACGAAAGGCAGTCTGACATGAAAGAGAGACTTATATCTTCCGTTGCCGCTGGCGCGCTTCTCGTGGGCGTTGCCGTTGCCCCGATGAGCTTCGCACAGCAAACCACGACGCCGCCGGCTACGGCACCTGAAACCCAGACCATGGAACCGGCTCCGGCTCCGGCCCCGGCTACACCGCCGGCCGCCGACGAGCAGGCGCAGACCCCGGATACGGCAGACAAGACGACCGATATGGCGGCTGGTGACGCCACCTACCTGACCGAGCAGGCGGAGAATCAAGTTTCCGCCAACACCTATATCGGCCAGTCCGTCTACAATGCCAGCGATGAAAGCATCGGCGAGATCAACGACCTGATCATCGAGAAGGAAGGCGGTATCGCTGCAGCTGTCGTCGGAGTTGGCGGCTTCCTCGGTATCGGGGAAAAGAACGTCGCAGTTCCGTTCGACAAGATCGCAGTCGCCGACCAGCCCGACTCGGATGACATCAAGCTGACGACCACCGAAACGGCCGACTCTCTGAAGGCCGCACCGGAGTTCAAGACGAAATCGCAGCTGATGGCCGAGCGTAACGCCGACCAGCCGGTCGATACGTCGACGACTTCCGCAACGGGTACAACCCCGGCACCGGCGCCTGCGGAACCTGCCCCTCAGCAGTAAGCCGTAGGCTCTAAAATGAACGACTGGAGCGGCGCCCATGGCGCCGCTTTCCGTCGTTAGGTGGCGACGCGGCGGGAGTGCTCTAATACCAGGCGTCGGCCATGCCGTTTTTGCGTGTTGCGACATAGTCGTTCAGCGCTTCGTCGATTGCCGCATCCAAGGGCGGCGCCTCGTATTCGGCGAGAGCCTTTTTCCAGCTCCTGTTCGCGCGCAGCGCCATGTCGGTTTCGCCCTGTTCCACCCATTTCTCGAATGGTTCGTTGTCGGAAAGGGCGCTGTCCCAGAAGGCGGTCTGATAATTGCGCATCGTGTGGCCGCAGCCAAGGAAGTGGCTGCCCGGACCAACCTCCAGGAAGGCGTCCATGGCCAGCGTATTGTCATCGACAACGACGCCGGCAAGGTAGGAATGCAGTGCCCCGCAGAAATCCATGTCCATCATGAATTTCTCGTAGGACATCGCCAGCAGCCCGTCGGCAAAGCCTGCCGAATGCAGGACGAAATTGGCGCCGCAATGGACCGCTGAAAGCATCGACATGACGCCTTCCTGCATCGCCTGAGCATCCGGCCGCTTTGAGTTGGAGAAGTTTCCGGCGCAGCGCAACGGCAGGCCGAGCCGGCGCGCGAGCTGGCCGATGACCATGCTGCCGATTGCCGGCTCCGGCGTGCCGAAGGTCGGCGAGCCCGAGCGGAGCGACATCGACGACAGAAAGTTGCCGAAGATGACCGGCGCGCCCTTGCGTTCGAGCTGCGTCAGTGCACAGCCGGCAAGCGTTTCGGCATAGGATTGCGCGATCGCCCCGGCATTGGTGACCGGCCCCATCGCGCCGCCGAGAATGAACGGCACGATCACCGCGGCCTGGTTGGCGCGGGCATAGGCCCGCAGCGACTTCGTCATCGTGCCGTCCCAGACGAGCGGCGAGTTGACGTTGACATTGCCGAGAATGACACAGTTCCCGTCGACGAAATCGGCGCCGAAAAGAATGCGGGCCATTTCGATCGAATCCTCGGCACGTCCCTCCGAGGTAATCGACCCCATGAAGGCGCGATCGGAGTATTTTATGTGGCTGTAGACCATGTCGAGATGGCGTTTGTTCACCGGCACGTCGCACGGTTCGCAGATGGTGCCGCCGGAGTGGTGCAGCCAGGGGCTCGACTGGGCGAGCTTCACCAGATTGCGGAAGTCCTCGATGGTGCCGTAGCGCCTGCCCTTGTCCAGATCCATGACGAAGGGAGAACCGTATGCCGGAGAGAAAACCACGTTTCGGCCGCCGATCTCGACGCTGCGGGCCGGGTTGCGGGCGTGCTGCGTGAATTGCGCCGGCGCCGAGCGGACGATCTCTTTCAGCATGCCCGGCTCGAAGCTGACGCGAAGGCCTTCGATTTTTGCCCCGGCGCGCCGCCAGTGGTCGAGCGCCACCGGATCGTCGCGAAACTCGATGCCGACTTCGGCGAGAATGCGGTCGGCCACCCGCTCGATCCGCTCCAGGTTCTCCTCGCCGAGGATGTCATAGGTCGGTATATTGCGGACGATGTAGGGGACGCCGAGATTCTTGCTGCCCTCGCGCCGCTGCGGTCGCCCGCTCCGGGTCCGTTTCGGCGCCTCGCCGGTTGCTTCCGCCATTTCCATGATCAATCTCCCATCATTTGCAATGATGGTATTGACGAGAGAGGCTGTTGTAACGCAGGAAAAATTCGACGCTTGATATAAGTGGTACTTATGGAAAACCTGCGCCGTCTCCTCCCGTCGGCCGCAAGCCTCATCGTCTTTGAGGCGGCCGGCCGGCATCAGAACTTCACACGCGCTGCCAGTGAGCTCGGAATGACTCAGGCGGCGGTGTCCTACGCCATTCGAGGACTCGAGAACCAGCTGGGCGTGCCGCTGTTCCACCGGGTGCACCGGGCGGTCCAACTGACGGAAGCCGGCGAGAAGTTTCACGCGGATGTCTCGGTCGGCCTCGCGCGGATCCAGAAGTCGGCCGAAGACATCCGCGCCAAGGGGCGCGAGACCAACGTGACGCTGGCGGCCTCGACGGCCTTCGCCTCCATGTGGATGCTGCCGCGGCTCGCCCGCCTGCGCGAAGACCTGCCGGAGATCGACCTTCGTATCCAGACCAGCGTGCGCGACCTCGATCTGGATGATGAGCCGATCCCGCTCGGAATCCGCGGCGGGGACCCGAGCCATTGGCCGCGCTACCATGCGGCGGTGCTGGCCGATGAAGTCATCCAGGCCGTGGCGACGCCGGCCTATATCGAGACGCATGGGCTGCCGGCAACGCCCGCGGACCTCATCAGGCACAATCTCATCCACCTCGAAGAACCGGTAAGGCGGGCCTGCGACTGGACCGAATGGTTCGCGAGCGCGGGCCTTGCCTACCCGACCCAAGGCAAGCGCCTCGCGATCAACGATTACGTGCTCGTGATCCAGGCCGTTCTGGCGGGAGAGGGCATCGCGCTCGGCTGGGAGCATCTGACCGCCCGACAGGTGCGCTCCGGCGCGCTGGTGCCGGTCGGCGGGCATGTGCTGCGGACGGGCCAAGCCTTCTACGTCGTCTGGCCGCGGTCACGCGAACTCAACAGTCAGGCGCGGCGCATTCGCGACTGGCTTTTGGAGGAGGGCCTGCGCGACCGTCCGGGGACCGACACCGCGAGCGGGCATGAGGCGCTTCAGCGCACCGCCGTATCCCGATAATGCTCCGAAAGGTAACGCAGGGTCGCATCGGCATCGGCGGGCTTGCCGTAGAAATAGCCCTGTCCCAGGCCGCAGCCGAGCGCTTTGAGCTTCAGCGCCTCGGATGAATGCTCGATGCCTTCGGCGACCACGGCGAGTTCCAGTCCCTCGCACATCGAAACGATCGCCTTGACGATATGTTCTGAAGTCCGGTCGGTGGAAATCCCCGAAACGAAGGTCCGGTCTATCTTCACCTTGTCGAGGGAAAAATCCCTGAGCCGCCCGAGGCTCGACTGACCCGTTCCGAAATCGTCCAGCGACACGCGCACGCCGGCCGCTCTCAATTCGGTGACGATCCTCTGGGCGGTGCCGGCGTCGGCCATCGCAGCGGTCTCGGTGATCTCGAGTTCGAGGCGCCGGGGGTCGAGGCCCACCTGAGCTATGATTGCCAGAAGCCGAGCGCTCGTCGCCGGATCCATCAGCTGGACCGAGGACAGGTTGAAGGACAGGAAGAGGTCCTCCGGCCAGGACAGGGCAGCCCGCGCCGCCTTGCGCAGAAGCATCTCGGAAAGCGCGTCGATGAAGCCGCGCTCTTCCGCGAAAGGCACGAACACCGCTGGCGAGACATAGCCGAGGTCGGCGTCGCACCAGCGTGCCAGCGCCTCGAAGCCCACCGGACGGTCGCTGCGCAGATCGACGATCGGTTGAAAGTGGACATCGATCCCACCGGCGATGATCGCGTTGCGCAGTGCCTGCTCAAGCTGCGTCGCGTGCTTCATCTCCTGTGCGATCTCTTGCGAATAGACGGTGATCTGTCCGCGGCCGCGCCGTTTCGAGCGGTAGAGCGCGGTATCGGCGCTCTTCAACAGGTCGTCGAACGTGTCTCCGGCAAAGGGATAGACAGCAAAGCCGAACGAGGCCGACAGCCGAACGTTCCGGTCGCCGAGCGCGAAGGGCGAGGAGAGCACTTCCTTGAGCATCTGGCCGCGCTTCTCCGCACTCCTTCGTTCAAAGACCAGCGGCAGGACGATGGCGAATTCGTCATCCGCGGTACGCGTCACCGTCGCGCCCTCGGGAACGCAGGCCTTCAGCCGGTGTGCCACCTGACGCAGGATCTGGTCGCCGGCCTCAGGGCCGAAGAGGTCGTTGATCGGCTTGAATCCATCCAGGTTTGCAAGGCCGATGGTAAAGGGTGCGGGATCGCTTGCCCGTTCGGCCGCGAGGGTGCAAACGGTTTCCTTGAGGTGGCGTGCATTGCCGAGTTCGGTCAATGGATCGACGAACGGGGCGCCATGCGTACTGTCGCGCTTCGGCCGATCGATACCGAGTTCCTGCAATGTCATTGCGATCCGCTCCGACCGGAACCCGAAACGCGCGTTTCACCCGCCGGCAGGTATTTCCGCAGCAGCATCTCGATCATATCCGGGCTGACCGGCTTCATGATGTGGTCGTCCATTCCCGATGTCCTGCAGCGCTCGAGGTCGATATCGAGCGCCTGGGCGGTCACGGCCACGATCGGCGTGCGACGGCCCGCGCGCTTTTCGGCCTGTCGAATGGCAATAGCGGCTTCAAAGCCGTTCATCACCGGCATGGCGACGTCCATCAGGACCAGGGCGGGCTGGAGTTCGTGCCAGAGGTCCACCGCTTCTCTTCCATCCGCGGCGATCCGGTGGGAGATCCCGAGCCCCTCCAGAATCTGCGCGAAGACGAACTGGTTGACCTGGTTGTCCTCCGCGACGAGGACTTCCACCGCCGGCGCATTCGTCGCGGACACCTGATCGCGGTCGAGCGCAATCCCCCATTCGGACTGCAGCAACGGAGAACGCGCGCCGCGGGCACAGACGCCGAAGATCTCCGCAAGCAGGATCGTCGCATCCGTATCGCTCGATACCTCGACCCATGTGCAGGCGCGCCAGGAGGCGAGGACGCCATGCTTCTCCGGAAAAGCGGCGTCGAGCAGAAGAAGGTCGATCTCCAATCCGCGGGCCTCGGCGGCCAGCGCGAAGGCGTCGAGCTCCTCGCCATTGCGGACCGCACAGGCGTCGAGCCCGGAGCCGCGCAGCCGCGCCACGAATCGCTCTTCCATTTCCCGGTCGGCGGTCGCCAGAAGCACGCGCAACCCGCGTGCCGGCAGCATGCCGATCTTCGATCCGGCACTGGCGAGTTGCTGCATGTCGAGCGACCGGAAGGGATCGTAGAAATTCTGCGCGGGCGTGAAGATGCTGTAGTCGCGGATCTGCAGGCCGGTGTCGCCGCCCTTTTCCGAGCCGCCATACCAGACGGCGATATCGGTGACGTCGTTCATGCAGGTGACGACGAAATGGCGGTCGGGCAGGCCGACACGATATTTGCGCGTCACGACCCAAAGGTCGCTGCCGTCGGCGCGAACGATATGCTCCGCCTCCGAATACGGCGTGCCTGTCTCCAGGACGTGGCGATCCGACCGTTCGAAGTGCTCCGCAAGCTCCGTTTCTACGAGATCCGAGGCGGAACGTCCGAGCATGGCGTCCGGCGCGAGATCGTGGATGGCGCTGAAGGCCTTGTTTACGGCGATGTAGTGGAGGTTACGGTCCTTGACGCAGATGGGATTGGGTTGAGCGTTGAGGATCTCTTCCGTCAGGGCGATCCGCTGGAGATCGGTCCGGGCCTGCTCGTCGCGCTTCTTCTGTTCGGAGACATCGCTGACGGCGAGAAGGCCGATACCGCTCGACAGCCGCCGCTGACGCAGAGAGAGCCAGCGCGTCCGGCCGGCCCGTTCGACATTTTCGTAGCGCTCCCGCCAGTGAAGCGCCATCTGCTCGGCGATCCAGTCTTCGCGGTTCGGCCTGTGCCGGCTGGACTCCGGCAAGGTTCCGGGGCGCACGCCGGTATCGTAGACCGCCCCCAAAAAATCGCGCAGCCGCGTCCCGGGAACCAGCATGCCGGCGGGCACGGGGAAAAATTGCAGTATCGAGGTGCTCGCGAAGGTGATGGTGTCGTCCCGGCCGAAAACGAGCAAGGCGGCGCCAAGCGTTTCGCCGCTTGCCTCCAGAATGATCCTGCTGATGTCTGCGCCGCCCGACGCCACATCATTCATCGCGCTGCCCTCGTTCCCGCTACAGCGCCAGCCGTCCTCGGACGCATAACGGGTGCTGTAGCACTCTGACTGCTGAACGGCCTTCCCGGCCCGGTTACGGTCCGGCGAACCGATCAGCAGCGGTTTCATTTCGGGACATGCTGGCCGCCTTTGGGGCATCCTTGAAGGGATGCGGGCGGCGTCCAGCAACGCCGCGGTGCTCCAGAGGCAAAAACCCGACGATCATTCAGGTTGCTGTGGAAAATTGCAGCAGAACGTTAAAGCCCGATTAAGTCGCAATCCTGCTTTTTGCAGGTACCGGCCGACAGCTATGGAGAAGTGTGAGCGCGGGGCTTTCCCTCCCTCTCCGAATCCTGGAAAATAGGACATGGCCATCAAGCAACTTTCCGAAACGCTCATCAACCAGATCGCCGCCGGCGAAGTCATCGAACGACCGGCGAGCGCCGCGAAGGAATTGATCGAGAACGCGCTCGATGCGGGCGCGACCAGGATCGAGATCGCGACCGCCGGTGGCGGCAAGACGCTCCTCAGGGTCACCGACAACGGCATCGGCATGTCGCCGGCCGATCTCGAACTGGCGATCCGCCGACATTGCACCTCCAAGCTCAATGACAGCCTCGCCGACATCCGGACGCTCGGCTTCCGCGGCGAAGCCCTGCCTTCGATCGGATCGGTGGCGCGCCTGTCGATCACCACGAGGACGGCGGAGGCCCGGGAAGGCGCGGCGATCACGGTCACCGGCGGCAGGAGCGAACCCGCACGCCCGTCGGCCGCTATCGTAGGCACCGTGGTCGAGGTGCGCGACCTCTTCTTCGCGACCCCGGCGCGGCTGAAATTCATGAAGTCGGAAAAGGCCGAGGCGGCTGCGATCTCTGAAGTCGTCCGGCGTATGGCGATCGCCTTTCCGAGAGTGCGTTTCGTGCTTTCCGGCTCCGATCGCACGACGCTCGAATTCCCCGCAACAGGCGACGACCGGCTGGCACGGATGGCGCAAGTGCTCGGCCGCGACTTCCGCGACAATGCCATCGAGATCGACGCCGAGCGCGAGGGTGCACGGCTGACGGGCTTTGCCGGTGTCCCGACCTTCAACCGCGGCAATTCGCTTCAGCAATATGCCTTCGTCAACGGCCGCCCGGTCCAGGACAAGCTGATCATGTCCGCTCTCCGCGCCGCCTATGCCGAGACCATCCCGCAGGGGCGCTACCCGATCGCGGTTCTGTCGATCACGCTCGATCCGGCTCTAGTTGACGTCAACGTCCATCCGGCAAAATCGGACGTGCGCTTCCGCGATCCCGGACTGATCCGCGGCTTGATCATCGGCGCCATCCGCGAGGCGTTGACGCGTGAGGGAGACCGGGCGGCGACGACCGGGGCGCATGGATTGATGCGCGCCTTCCGCCCCGAGTTCCACCGGGCAGGCCAGCAAAGGCCGCAGGAACCCTGGAGTGCAGCCGCCTCGCCCCATCGGCCGCTGCGCTTCGAAGAGGCCGCGCGCGGTTTTGCAGAAGCACCACAGGCGGCCTTCTCTGATTTCGCCCAGCCGTCTGCGCGCAGCGCTGCCGCCGCCGTCGAGGCGACGCGGGCGACCGATGGACAGGCGGCCTCCTTCCCGCTTGGCGCCGCCCGCGCCCAGCTTCACGAAAACTATATCGTCGCCCAGACCGACGACGGCCTCGTCATCGTCGACCAGCACGCCGCCCATGAGCGGCTCGTCTTCGAGACGATGCGAACGGCGCTCCACGCCCGCCCGGTGCCCGCGCAGGCGCTGCTCATTCCGGAGATCGTCGGCCTGCCGGAAGACGATTGCGACCGGCTGATGGCGCATGCCGAGGAGTTCACGCGGCTCGGGCTGGCCATCGAGCGCTTCGGCCCGGCGGCGGTCGCCGTCCGCGAAACGCCGGCAATGCTCGGCGAGATGGACGCCGCCGGACTGGTGCGGCAGCTTGCCGACGAGCTTGCGGAATGGGACACGGCCAGTGGACTTGCAGGGCGGCTCGAATATCTGGCCGCCACCATGGCCTGCCACGGCTCCGTGCGCTCCGGCCGCCGCCTGCGCACCGAGGAGATGAACGCCCTGCTTCGCCAGATGGAGGCGACGCCCGGCTCCGGGCAATGCAATCACGGCCGGCCGACCTATATCGAACTCAAGCTCGCCGACATCGAGCGGCTTTTCGGCCGGAGTTGAGAACCTGCCGGAACCATATTCCGAAACCGCTGGTTTTTTGCAGAGCGCCACGATAGATCAGGACGTTCACGAGAAGACGAGGCCCGTTCAGGCATGATGAACCGTTTTGAAGGAAGCTCCTCCCGGGAGGCGAAGATCCGCTATCTCGACGGAGACTTCCAAGTCGTACTTGCCGGCTCGCACGTGATCTGTGCCGTTACGGGCAAGCCCGTCCCGGTCGATGAACTGCGTTACTGGAGTGTCGCCCGCCAGGAAGCTTACGTCGATGCTGCCGCCTCGCTCGAGGCTGACCGACGCGCCGGCGTTTTGCCGGGTCAGCAGCCATAGAGCACTTCACTCTTCTGTCAGCCCCTCGCCCGCTTGCCGTAATGAACACCGGAAGCTTCATCCCCGTCGGCGACCATATCTGCAACTTTGCCTTCCCAGCACGATGCCCTCCGTAACCAGCATTAGCCCGCCTTACGCTCGCGCAATCGGCGGGCACGGGCGGAGGCAAGTGCCGCGTCGATGATCTTTCCCGGCGCTGCCGGATCGTCGAAGCGCACTTCGATCTCGATCACGCGGCTCTTTGCCGCCAGTTCCCCTGCCCGCCCGTGGCCGGGCTCCAGACGGACCATGTCCTTGGCCGTGGTCACCAGCGTGTAGCCCCGGCTTGCGGCGCGGTCGATTAGGTCGGCAATCTCGTCCTCGGAGAAATGATGGTGATCCGGGAAGCTCCGGGTCTCTTCGATGACCGCGCCGGTCTCGCGAACGGTCTTGAAGAACTTCTCCGGATCGGCAATTCCGGCCCAGGCAAGGACCTTGACGCCGTCGAGCGACCCTGCATCCGTGCGCACCGTTTCGGCCACATAGACGGGCTTGCCGGCCCGAGCCGCCCGGCGGACGAGAGGATCGGCGGCGGAACCGTGGCCGAGTTTCAGCAGAGCGTTGGCATGGCGCAGCTGATTGCCGATCGGCGCCCGAACGGGGCCGGAAGGCACGAGATGGCCGTTGCCGATACCGCGGCCGGAATCGACCACGAGAAGGGCGAAATCGAAGACGAGCCGGGCACTCTGGAATCCGTCATCCATGATGATGATGTCAGCGCCTTCCGCGGCAAGCTTGCGTGCGCCATCCACTCTGCGGCGGCAGATCACGGTCAGCGCCTCGCGGGCAAGCAGCAGCGGCTCGTCGCCGACATCGCGCGCGCGATGGTGCTCGGGGTCGACCACGGTCGTGACGTCCAGCGACCCGCCATAACCGCGGCTCAGGAAAGCGGGCTTCAGGCCGCGTGCCCTGGCGGCCCGCGCAATCGCGATCGCCGTCGGCGTCTTTCCGGCTCCGCCGACGGTGAAGTTGCCGATGCAGATCAGCGGTACGGCGGAGGTCGCCCGCCGCGCCCGGTCCATGCGCATCCCGGCGATCCGGCCGTACACCCAGGAAAAGGGCCAAAGAGCGTAGGCGCGCCAGTCGGCCTTGGTCCACCAGAACGGGGGCGCTTCTGAAACCATCTTTACTCGTAAATATCCGTGCGGCCGCTCCTGGCACCTCGTGGGCAGGAAGGGCAAATCCAGAACTTTCCGCCGCCGGCATCGGCCGTGAGCGGTGTGACCGGCGACAAAGAACGTCAGAACGGAGAAAAAGGCAAGCCGATCAGTTGGTGAGCACCGCTTCCAGCTCGGTAATATCGGCGAGGCAGTGGTCGCAAGCCGCGGCAAGCGACTGGCGCGATCCCGTGCCGGTCAAGACGGCAACCGTCATGCCGACGCCGGCACTGCGGCCCATATGCATGTCGTGATTGTTGTCGCCGACCACGGCCACTTGGTCGGGTGCAAGCCCCGTTGCGGCACAAAACCCGAGCACCATGCCGGGCTCCGGCTTTGTCCCAAAGCCGCTGTCGTAGCCGGCGACGTAATGCAGGTAGTCCTCGAAGCCGAAGCGCTTGGCGGTCTCCCGGATCGACCGCTCGTTGTCGCTCGAGGCGACGCCGAGCCGGTAACCTTTCGCGTGCAATCCGGCAAAAAAGGACGCGAGATCGGTCACGGGCACGGCATAATGCGCGGATTGTGCAAAGAGCCCGTCGAACACCGCCGTCAATTCTTCCACGGTAAACGGCGCGCCGGCGCCGACCATGCCGGTGGCAATCTCCACCGTATTGCCGGCCGCAAGCAGGCTGTCGGGAACGACATGTCCGCTGTCCGGATCCATCCCGCCCGCCTGAAGGAGGACACGCGCGAGGCTCTCGTTGCCCTTGGCGGCGATCCGCGCCAGCTCGTAATTCACCGGCACCCAGCTCTTCACATAATCGAGAAGGGTGCCGTCCTTGTCGAACAATATGCCGGCGATCGGTTTCGTTGCGGGCATGATCCCTTCCAGAATCGAGGCTTCAGGCTTCGGTTTTCAGGCTTCAGGGCGCGGCTCCAGCCGCGCCTTCACCACCAGCGGGTTGATGTAAGGATCGAGCCCCTTCATCGTCGCCGTCAGCGCGCCCCGCATCTGTTGCACGGTTTCGAGTCCGGCATTGATCATCGAGCGACGCATGTCGTCGTTGGCGAGCAGGTAGTTGACGCCCTTGGCGAGCATCTCCGTATCGCGCACGATCTTGGCGCTGCCGTTCTTGGCGAGCATCTGGTAGGTCTCGCGGAAATTCTGAACGTTTCCGCCGGAAAGCACCGCGCAGCCGAGCATTGCCGGCTCGAGCGGGTTCTGGCCGCCCTCGGCGAATAGCGAACGTCCGACGAAAGCGACTTCCGTCAGCCTCAGATAGAGCCCCATCTCGCCGATCGTATCCCCGAGTAGAATGTCGACTTCAGGTGTGACCGGATCGCCGCGCGTGCGGCGCGCGACCTTCAACCCCTTCGCGACCAGGGCAGCCTCGATCGCGTCGCAACGCTCCGGATGGCGAGGAACGATGATCGTCAGCAGCCCGGTTCTCTCCTTCAGCGCCTGGTGGACCGTCCCGGCCGCATTCTCCTCACCCTCGAAGGTCGAGATCGCAGCCCAGGTCTTTCGCGCACCGATCTGCTGGCGGTATTCGCGCAGGTCCCGGGGATCGTGCGGCGGCGCCTCGTTGTCCACCTTGAGGTTGCCGGAGACGGTGACCGGGAGCGCACCGAGCGTGCGGAAACGCTCCGCGTCGACATCGGATTGAGCGATGACGAGCGCGAGATTTTCGAAGAGAGCATCGGCAAGCGACGGCCGGCGCCTCCATCGGGCGAAGGTGCGGTCGGAAAGGCGGCCATTGACCAGAACCTGCGGAATATGGCGCCGGCCGAGCTCGATGATCGTCATCGGCCAGATTTCCGATTCTGCGATGATCGCCAGATCCGGCTGCCAATATTCCAGGAAACGGCTCACCGCCGGCTTGAAATCGAGCGGCACATACTGGTGCACGACGGCCGAGCCCAATCGCTCTGCGGCGACCCGCGCCGAGGTCGTCGTACCGGTGGTCAGCACCACGGCGATGCCGCGGCGGCGGATCTCCTTGATCAGCGGAGTGACTGCATTCGTCTCTCCGACACTGGCGGCGTGAAACCAGACGAGAGGGCCCTGGGGACGCGGCGCACTGGCATAGCCATAGCGTTCGCGCCGGCGTGCCGGGTCCTCCTTGCCCTTCGCCGCGCGGAGCGCAAGATAGGACCAGAAGAAGGGATAGACGGCCGTTCCGAGCCAGCGATAGCCGGAAAGTGCCAGCCTTGCGCGCAGGCTGCTCATGAACGCTTGCCCTCCGCCGCGTCCGACGCCGACGGCATTACTTCGCTTCCGGATCGAGCAGGCGATGCATGTGGACGATGAAGTAGCGCATATGCGCATTGTCGACGGTCATCTGGGCCTTGGCTTTCCAGGCGACATGCGCGCTCTCGTAGTCCGGGAAGATGCCGACGATATCCAGATTTTCGAGGTCGCGAAACTGCACGCCGGTTAGCGTCGCCAGTTCGCCGCCGAAGACGAGGTGCAGCCGTTGTTTTTTCTCGGAGTCGTGAGCCATCGAAGTTCCATCTGTGTTCTTATTGGTGTTGGGGTGGTTTGCGGCATTCGCCCCTAAAGGTCAATGGGGCTCAAGCGGCCTGGAGGCGGCGAGCAATGCCGGCAGCGCGGTTCCCGAGGCGGCCCCCAGAACGCCGTGGGTGACAGTCGGGCGGTTGTAGGACAGGGGCTCGCCATCGAGACCGCAAAGCGCCCCGCCGGCGCGCGAAAGGATGAGGTCGGCGGCCGCTAAATCCCAATCGTGCGAATTCCGCTTGACGATCGTACCGTCGATGCGGCCATCCGCGATCATCGCAAGACGATAGGCGAGCGACGGTACGTGCGAGACGCGCATCATCGTGTTGCGATAGGGTAATGCCAGCCTGCCCATGACATCCTCGGCCGCCGCCACCTTCAGCACCGCGCCGGATTCCGCCTCCCGCACGGCAATCGCCTTGCCGTTCTTCCGCGCTTCGCCATCGCGGGTCGCCTGGAATATCTCGTTGAGGGAGGGCGCATAGAGAACGCCGGCCACAGGCTGGCCACGGTGGACGATGGCGACGCTGACGCACCAGAGATCCTTGCCGGCGATGAAGGCCCGGGTGCCGTCGATGGGATCGACGACAAAGACGGTCTCGCGGACGAGGCGGCTTTCGTCGTCGTCGGTCTCCTCCGAAAGCCAGCCATAGTCCGGCCGTGCACCGAGCAGCCGCCCCTTGAGGATGTCGTTGGCGGCGAGGTCGGCCTCGCTCACCGGGGAACGGCCCTCATTTTTCCAGCGGACGTCCAGCGTCTTGCGGAAATAGCCGAGCGCAGTGTCGCCCGCCGCGACTGCAGCAGTAAGAATGAGTTCGAGGTCCTCGTCCCAGGCCGGGAGGATCGAAAGGGCTGTTTCTGACATGCAAATCCTTACACGCGGCGCTGTAGCACTTTGATCTGCTGCATGTTTTTGTCCTTTAATCGGATACGATTAAAGGAAACATGCAGTAGTGCAACGCGCCGCCCACATTCATGTTCCGGCGATGGTCATCCCTTCGACCGCAAGCGTCGGCGCGGCGATGCCGAACTTCCTGTCGATGTCGTCGGCCGGCGTCAGCGCCATGAACATCTGCTTGAGGTTGGAGGCGATCGTGACCTCGGAAACGGGATAGAGGATTTCGCCGTTTTCGATCCAGAAGCCGGAGGCGCCGCGACTATACTCGCCCGTCACCATGTTGACACCCTGGCCGATGAGCTCGGTGACATAGAAGCCGGTGCCGACGCCGCGGATCAGGTCATCGCGCGAGATGGAGCCGGGGTCGAGGGCGAGATTGGTCGAAGCCGGGCTGACCGCCGGCCCGCCGCGAACGCCGCGCCCGTTGGTTTCGAGGCCGAGCTCCCTGGCTGCGGACGTGGACAGGAACCAATGGCGCAGCACGCCATCCTCGACCATCGACAGTTTCGAGCCGCTGACCCCCTCCCCGTCGAAAGGACGCGAGGAGGCGCCGCGGACGATCAACGGATCGTCGGTAACGGCAATGCCCGATTTCATGATCTGCTTGCCCATCATGTCGCGCAGGAAGCTCGTCTTGCGGGCAACCGACGCGCCGTTGATGGCTCCCGCCAGATGACCGGCGAAGCCGCGTGCGACGCGCGGATCGAAAACCACCGTCACGTTCTTCTGCGTCGCGACGCGGCGGGGATTGACGCGGGCCGCCGCCCGTTCGCCGGCGACGCGGCCGATATCCTCGGCAGTGCGGAGCTCATCGAAATAGAGGCGGCTGTCGAAGTCATAGTCGCGCTCCATCTTGGTGCCTTCGCCCGCGATCGCGCTGACGGAGCAGCCGAAACGGGTGGCCATATAGGAGCCGGAAAAACCATGAGACGTGACGAGCACGAGCCCGCCCATGCCGGCCGATGCGCCGGCCCCGCTGGAATTGGTGACTCCGGCGACCGAAAGCGCGGCCCCTTCGGCGGCGAGCGCCGTCTCCGTGAGTGCTTCGGTCGATACGTCGCGACTGTCGAAAAGTTCGAGATCCGGATAGGACTTCGCCAGGCGATCGGGGTCGGCGAGCGATGCGTAAGGATCCTCCGGCGACGCCTTGGCCATCGCCACCGCACGCTCTGCCAGGACCTTCAAATCGAAGCCCGGATTGGCGGAGACGCTGGCAACGCGCCGCCCGACAAAGACCCTGAGCGAGAAATCGTCGCTCTCGGAAGCTTCCGTCGCCTCCACCTTGCCGAGCCGCACCGAAACGGAACGGGAGCGGCCACGCACCACCACGGCATCTGCGGCATCCGCGCCGGCGCGGCGGGCCTGATCGACAAGCTCGGCGGCGCGTTGCTCGAGGACGGCGGAATCGATCGTCTCAGACATGATTTTGGCCTTTCATTCCTGTCCCATTTATTGTGCACTGAAGCATGCATCAAGGGCATCATCGTGATTCCCGCCCCAGCAGCAAAATGATATCCGGCCGAACAAGCCCTCTCCCACGGGCTCCCCGGCCGTTATAGCGGAAGCACCGAGCATGGAAACGACAACGATAATCTATTCGCAGGCGCTCATGCTGCTTGCCGGCGCCGTGGTCGCAGCGCCGCTGTTCAAGCGTCTCGGGCTCGGCACCATCCTCGGCTATCTCGCCGCCGGCATCCTGATCGGTCCCGTCGCCCAGCAAATCACGGAAGGTGAAGAGATCCTGCATGTCTCGGAACTTGGCGTCGTCTTCCTGCTGTTCATCATCGGCCTCGAGCTGAAACCGTCGCGGCTGTGGCAGATGCGGCGCGACATTTTCGGTCTCGGTACGGCGCAGGTCGTGATCACCGGCGCCGTTCTTTCGTTCCTGATCGCGTTCAGCGGTCTTCTCGAAGGCGCCGGCAGCATCGTCGCCGGGTTCGGCCTGGCGCTTTCTTCCACGGCCTTCGCCATGCAGATCCTGGAGGAAAACAACGATACCAACACGCGCTACGGCCAACGCGCCTTCTCCATTCTCCTGCTCCAGGACCTGGCGATCGTGCCTCTGCTTGCCATCATTCCGCTGATGGCGGCGCAAGCGCCGGAGGACACGACCACGCCGCTCGAGGATTTCGCGATCGCGATCGCCGCCGTGGCCGCGCTTTTCGCCGCCGGTCGTTATCTCCTCAATCCGCTCTTCCAGGTGATCGCGCGCACGGGAGCGCGCGACGTCATGATCGCAGCCGCGCTTCTCGTCGTCATGGGCGCGGCGACCATGATGCAGCTCGCCGGCCTTTCCATGGCGATGGGCGCCTTCCTTGCCGGCGTATTGCTGGCGGAATCGTCCTATCGTCACGAGCTGGAGGCCGACATCGAGCCTTTCCGCGGTATCCTCCAGGCGCTTTTCTTCATGGCGGTCGGCCTGTCGCTCGAGCTCCAGGTGGTGGCGGAGAACCTGCTGAGCATCATCATCGCGGTGCCCGTGCTGATGCTGGTGAAGAGTCTGGTCCTTTATGGGCTGTGCCGGGCGACCGGCTCACGCCATAACGACGCCGTCCGCATCGGCCTGCTTCTGCCGCAGGGGGGCGAATTCGGCTTCGTGCTCTTTACCGCAGCCGCTGCGGCCGGCGTCTTCTCGCAAGCCACCTCCTCGCTGCTCGTCGCCATCGTCACGCTCTCCATGGCGTTGACGCCGGTGGCAGCGATGCTCTCCAGGCGGCTGATGCATAAGCAGGACGAACTGGCCGAGGAAATCGAAGAGGATTTCGAGGGTGCCGGCGCCGGCGCCGACGTGCTGATGATCGGTTTTTCCCGCTTCGCCCAGATCGCTTCGCAGATCCTGCTCGCCGGCGGCCGCGACGTAACGATCATCGACCATTCCGCGGCGCGCGTGCGTCAGGCGGCCACATTCGGCTTCCGCATCTATTTCGGCGACGGAACACGCCTCGACGTCCTGAGGGCCGCCGGGATAGAGAAGGCGAAGATCGTCGCAGTGTGCACGCAGAAAAAGGAGGTCACGGACAAGATCATCGATCTCGTCCATGCCGAATACCCGAATGCCCGCATCTTCGCGCGCTCCTACGACCGCCTGCACACGCTGGAACTGCGCGCGCGGGGGGTCGACTACGAACTGCGCGAGACGTTCGAGTCGGGTCTGCTTTTCGGCCGCAAGACGCTCGAGGCGCTCGGCGTGAACGGCGATGAAGCCATTGGCATCATGGACGATATCCGCCGCCGCGACGAGGCAAGGCTGGTGCTCCAGGAAGCGGAGGGCATCACCGCCGGCCGCGACATGCTGCATTCAAGGCCCGTCCGGCCGGAACCGCTGGTAAAGCCGAAGCGTGAAGTCACGCAGCCTGACGACGCTCTGGCGGATCTTGCCGACGAGACGCTGGAAAAGGCGGAGTGATTTCAGGGCCGACATGACCCCCAGGAAGTCCGCGTCACCACCCATTGACCGGCCCTGCTGCCGCATATGGACGTGCGTTCTGGATATCAATGCGCCATTCTGGTAGAATATAGATCGACAGGAACCAGGAAGCATCTGATGGCGCTGAGCATCAAGGACACTGAAACCGAGCAGCTTGCCCGCACACTTGCCCGGCGGACAGGGGAATCCATCACGCTTGCCACCAAGCGTGCCCTCGAAGAACGATTGCGCCGAACCGACACCGCTGCCCGGCGCGCGGCTCTTCTGGAGGATCTGGAAGCCATTCAACGCCGCTGGAATGCCATGCCCGTCCTCGACAGTCGCAGCTCCGATGACATTATCGGTTATGACGAGGATGGACTCCCCTCATAATGGTCATCGACACATCCGCCATTGCCGCGATTGCCTTCAATGAACAGGAGGCCGGAAGTTTCCGCGAAAAAATCGCGGACGACCCGGTTCGGCTCATCTCCGCGGCAACCGCTCTGGAAGCGGCCATGGTAATCGAAACCCGGTTAGGCGAAGCTGCCGGAGCGGAACTTGATCTTTGGCTTTACAAGGCAAACGTGGAGATTGTTGCGGTAACCGCCGAGCATATGGACCAGGCCCGCCGTGCCTGGCGCCGTTTCGGCAAAGGCCGTCATCCGGCCGGTTTGAATTTCGGTGATTGTTTTTCCTATGCCCTGGCCTTTCTGACAAATGAACCGCTTCTCTTCAAGGGAAGCGATTTCTCGCAAACCGATATCCCGGCGGCATAACGCTCGCGCAGCTGGTCCCGCAGGAAGCGGAGGGCATCACCGCCGGCCAACAGTTCATTGGCCCCTCACCCTAGCCCTCTCCCCGTTCTGACGGAAAGAGAGGACGTGCCTGATGATACGACGACGGTCATCGTGGCGAAGGCAGTGCTGCGAGTCCCTTCGCCCCGCCTGCGGGGAGAAGGTGCCGGCAGGCGGATGAGGGGCAGCTGTGGAAGCTCGTGCCCGGCCTTATATCCCTTTCCTCCACCGATCGATGCGCTCTGCCAGCGCGCGCTTCACCTCGTCCTTGGTCCCGCTGGTGGCGGCAAGCAGTTCCTGGGCGCGCAGGAAATCGAGCACGCGGAACCGTCCGACATCGGGACGCAGGAGAATATCCGGTGCGCCGGCCTGCATCTTCATGGTGATGATCGACTGCATCATCAACTGGGTCGCGCCGAACAGGCTGTCGATACGGCTCGGGATCGTCTCGCCGTCACCGTCCGGCCCGCCGACGACATCGACGGCGACGACGATATCTGCCAGTCCGCGCAGGTGATCGAAGGGGATCGGATTATAGATGCCGCCGTCGATCATCACGCGGCCGTCGATCTTCACCGGCATGAAGACCGCCGGCAGGGCGCAGGAGGCAGCGAGCGCCTTGTAGAGGTCGCCGCTTTCGCATACCCGCTCCGTCTGCCCGTAATAGTCCGTGACGATGATTTTAAGGGGGAGTGCCAGATCGGAGAAGCGGAGAGGCACCGCCTCGGGCAGGAAGGCCTTCAGCACGCGCTCTATATTGAACTGGCCGACGCGGAAACCGCTCGCCACAGCCTCGGCAAGACTGGTCGGCCTCAGTCGCCATAGGCGGTTGAGCACCTCCCCACGCCGGCCGACGGTCGAAAGCACGTGTTCGCGGATTTCCTTCCCGCTCATGCCAGCGGCCACGCCCGCGCCCATGAGGGCGCCGATCGACGAACCGGCCACGACTGCGGGGCGGAGCCCCATCTCATCGAGCGCCTCGATGACATGGATGTGGGCAAGTCCCCGCGCACCGCCTCCGCCGAGCGCAAGCGCGATGGTCGGCTCTCCCTCGCTACCCGCGGCTTTGCGTATCGTGGATAGGTTCTGCTCCATCGCCACCTCCGTCATCGGCCATCCTGCACGACGGGCAGGCCGAGATCACGCGGAATCTGAGCCGCTCCGGCCGACTTTGCGCCGATCTCAGACGCCTCGGAAGCGCAAAAAATGCATCAGCGTGTCGCCGAAGGCGCGTTCATCGACCGATTCGAAACTTTCGGAAAACTGCGGCCGGACGTCCGCGCGCTCCTCCAGGATTGCAAGGGCACCCGGAACGAGCCAACCGCCGCGGGCGGCCGCGCTCAGAGCGCGTTCGCCGAGGCCCTTGCCATAGGGCGGATCTGCGAACACCAGATGAAACGGCTCCATCGTCCCGACCGGCCCGAGATCTGTCGCGTCGCGGCGAAAGATCTTGGCCCGGCCCTGAAGGCCGAGCGCCTCGATATTGATGCGCAGCAGCCCGCGTCCCTCGACCCCTTGCTCGACGAAGAGAACCTGCCGGCAACCGCGCGATAGCGCCTCGAGCCCGATGGCCCCCGTGCCCGCGAAAAGATCGAGAACGCGCGTTCCGTCAAGCGCCTCCGGATAGGCGTGGCTCAGGATGTTGAACAGGCTCTCGCGCGCGCGGTCCGTGGTCGGGCGGATATCGTCCGATTTCGGCGCGGCCAGCGTGCGGCCGCGGAATTCTCCACCGACGATGCGCACGGCCGCCTACTTCCCCCTGCCCTGCGGCCCCTTGCCCGGCGGCTTACCGCCGCCCGGACGATTGCCGGGCTTGCCGCCACCCGGACGACCGCCGGGCTTGCCTTCAGCGGGTCTGCTGCCGGCGGGCTTTCCGGCACGCGGGCCGGACGAACGATGGGCGGCCGGCTTTCCCGAAGCCGGCTTTGCAGCAACCGGTTTTCCGCCGGCACTCGCGCGTGGCCGGTCGCCGGCAAAGCTCTTCTTGCCGTCGCCACGCGGCGGCCGAGCGCTCTCCTTGCGTCCTTCGGACGAGGTGCGGTCGTCGGCCGGGCGGACCGCTCGCTCGCCATTGGGCCGGCGCGGCGGACGGTCGCCATGGTCGCGGGATTTCCGCTCCGCGCTTTCGAGCGGGCGACGCCTCTCGAAGCCGCCGGCGCCCGCGGCGTCCTTGCGACCGGCGGATTTACCCGCCTTGCCCTGGCGTTCCGCATCGAAACCGCCCGCTTTCGCCGCAGCGTCCTTCGGGCGGTCGCGGCGTTTACCTTCCGCAGGCGCGCGCCGCGCCCCCTTCGGCGACAGGTCGTCCTCCGCTGCCTTCGGCTTTTTCTCGACGGTCGGACGCGCACCCGGCGCCATCCAGACGTTGGAAGAGCGGTTACGCCGGACTGGCGGGCGCGCCGGACGCTCCTCCGGCTTCCCGCGGCTGCGGCCGCGTTCGCTCGGGCGACCATCGTCGCGGCGGGTATCGAGGCGGGCAAGAGCACGCTCGCGCTTGTCCTCGGCCTTCTCGCGCTTGCTGCCCCATTCCGCCTTGCCGTGATCGGCGGGCTCCGCTTCGGGCTCGGCAGCAGCCGGCTGGTCGTTATAGATCGGCGCGTCGAAATTCGCCTTGGAGTCGGCTATCAGCCGTGGCCCTAGCTGTTCGCGCAGCGTGCGGCCGCGTATTTCCTGAACCTGGCCGATCGGCAGCTCGCCGAGCTGGAACGGACCGTAGGAGATGCGGATCAGCCGGTTGACGTCGAGGCCGAGCGCGCCGAGGACATTCTTGATCTCACGGTTCTTGCCTTCCCGCAGGCCCATGGTGATCCAGACGTTCGAACCTTGCACCCGATCCAGCGTCGCCTCGATCGCTCCGTAAAGGACGCCGTCTACCGCGATGCCTTCCTTCAGACGGTCGAGCGCCTCCTGATCGATTTCCCCGTGCGCCCGCACGCGGTAGCGGCGCAGCCAGCCGGTCGACGGCAGCTCGAGCACGCGCGCAAGCCCGCCGTCGTTCGTCAGGAGCAGCAGGCCCTCGGTATTGATGTCGAGGCGACCGACCGACAGAACGCGCGGCAGTTCTTCGGGCAGGTTCTCGAAGACCGTCGGACGGCCTTCCGGATCGGCATTGGTCGTCACGAGGCCGCCCGGCTTGTGATAGAGCCAGAGACGCGTCCGTTCGATGCCGCGGATCGGATGGCCGTCGACCTCGATCCTGTCGGCGAGCGTCGCATTGACGACCGGCGTGTCGAGCACGACGCCATTAAGGCTCACCCGCCCTTCCATGATCATCCTCTCGACGTCGCGACGCGATGCGACGCCTGCGCGTGACAGGATCTTCGAAATGCGCTGCGGCTCGTCCGCACCGGCGGGCGCCGCCGGACCACTGCCGGCTGCCCGTGCCGCTGGCTTCTCGCTGCCGGAATGAGGTTTCTTGTCGCGACCCTTGGCCTTGCCGCCGGGCCTCGTGGGCTTGTCTTTGGATGTCATTTGTGTTGCCTGCCTTTTGCGGCTGTCCTATCAGGTCGTAGGCCGTGGGTTAAGAGGAAATTGTCGAACGAACAATGGCAGAAACGGCGCGCTTCATGCAGGCGGCCCTTCAGGAGGCCCGAAAAGCGGCGGCACGCGGCGAAGTGCCGATCGGCGCCGTCGTCGTGCTCGACGGCAAGATGATCGCCGCTGCAGGAAACCGCACCCGCGAACTCAACGACATCACCGCCCATGCGGAGATCGAGGCCATCCGCCACGCCGCGGCGGCCGTCGGCGACGAGCGTCTTTCGGGAGCCGACCTCTATGTCACTCTCGAGCCCTGCACCATGTGTGCGGCCGCGATCTCCTTCGCTCGCATCCGCCGCCTCTATTATGGCGCGGAGGATCCGAAAGGCGGCGCGGTCGACAACGGCGTCAGGTTCTATGCTTCTCCCACCTGCCACCACGTGCCGGATGTCTATTCCGGTCTTGCCGAGCGGGAGGCCGCCGACATTCTGCGCGAATTCTTCGCCGGCCGGCGTTAAAAGCACTTCGGGGTAGCGTTTTCCCCGGGGAGCGCGTGAAGTGTCAGTCCGCTGCGAACGCTTCCAGCCCCTTGCCGGCGAGCCGGTAACGCGTCCATTCCGACATGGGCTCCGCCCCGACGGCCTCATAGACGCGGATGGCGGGCTCGTTCCAGTCAAGCACGCTCCATTCGAAGCGGCCGCAGCCTTCCGCGACTGCCGTCCGCGCCAGGTGCTTCAGGAGCGCCTTGCCGGCGCCCGAGCCCCTAAACTCCGGCGAGACGTAAAGATCCTCCAGATAAAGCCCCTTGCGCGCCTGCCAGGTGGAATAGCTGTAGAACCAGATGGCAAAGCCCGCGGGCTTGCCGTCCGCTTCGCAGATCACGGCGCGCGCGACGGCATCGGCTCCGAAGAGCGACTCGTGCACGCGCTCGACGGTCGCCTCGACCTCGTGCGGCGCCTTTTCATAAGTTGCGAGTTCCGTAATGAAACGGAGGATCGTCGCAGCGTCACCGGGAACGGCATCGCGAATGCTGATAGCCATGGCTTAGGACCAATTCCAAAACTTGGATGCGAGCGGAACCGCGCGCACTTTCTCATTCCGCTCTAAAACGGCCAGTACCACTTGCTTCCGGAGTTCTTGATCTGCGCCTCCTTCTTGCGGCGGCGCTCCTTGTCCTTCTCCGGTTCCCCGAGATCGACTTCGGAGCCCTCCGGCAGTCGACGGTATTCGAGCGGCGGGTCGCTCAGGAAGCGGCGCTTGTCCGAGTAGGCGCCCTGCTCGATCTTACGCGCCTGGCGATAGGCCTCCTGCTGCTCCTTGGCGGAAAGGCGGCGGCCGTTGGCATTCGCTTTTGCCAGCGGCGAGACGTAGTTGGGATCGTTCTTGTTGGCGTCCGCCTCGTCGCGCAGACGCGCGCGCGTCTCTTCGGGAGACTCGACCCAGGCCGGGTTGGCCTCGCGGCTTGCAAGCGACTGCTGCGGCTCGACAAGAGCGGTCTGCTGCTGTTGCGGCGGCAGCACCAAACCGGGGCGCGGCTGATACTTGACCGGATCCTTCTTCGCGGGAGCGAGGCTGACCGCGCTGCCGAGATCGTCGAGCAAATGCTCGCCAGCCGTCTTGTCCGTGCCATAGGTCGGGCCGCCGATGCAGCCGGAAAGCACCAGGCCTCCCGCCAGGATGGCGGCAATGCCGGCGGCCAATCGCAACTCTCGCGTCATTCCCATGAGATTCCTTCCAGCCGGCCGCGTCTCGCATGATGCGGCCATTCAGCGCCCCATGGCGGAAAAATCCGCCAAATTTCGGGCAGGTTTTACCGGATGAAGAGCCTGAGTGCAATTCACCCGGTAAACCGATCGATTACGGCTTGAAGCCGAGCTCCCGCAGGGCAGCCGCGTCGCGCGCGGAGACGTCCGGATAGAGCGGATCGGAGCCGACATCGGTGGTGATTCGCCAGGAGCGGGCGCATTTGCGGCCCTCGGCGAGTTTCGGTACGACGCTGACTTTGGCGACGTCCGGCAGCCTGAACGCATCCTCCGGGCCATCGCCGCCGTCGACTTCGATTGCCGAGGTGATGCAGATCTCGGCGAAGTCCTGGCCGTTGAGCGCCTGGAGCAGATCCGGATCGGCGACATGGACGGCCGGCGCCGCCTCCAGCGAAGAGCCGATGCGCTTTTCCTTGCGCTCGATCTCGAGCGCGCCGGTCACCACCTTGCGGACTTCGCGGATCTTCCGCCATTTCTCGGCGAGCGCGTCGTTGCGCCATTCCGCCGGGACCGTTGGGAACTGTTCGAGATGCACGGAGACGGCTTGCGGGTTGCGCGAAAGCCAGGCCTCCTCCGCGGTGAAGGGCAGCATGGGTGCAAGCCAAGTCACCAGGCAATCGAAAAGGGTACGGATGACCTGCAGGGCCGCGCGGCGGCGCAGCGACGAAGGTGCGTCGCAGTAAAGCGCATCCTTGCGGATATCGAAATAGAAAGCCGAGAGTTCGACATTCGAGAAATCGATGAGCGCCCGGGCAATCCTCTTGAAGTCGAAGGCGTCGTAACCTTCGCGCACCAGCCGGTCGAGTTCGGCAAGGCGATGCAGCATCAGCCGTTCGAGCTCCGGCATGTCGGAAAGCGCTACGACCTCGCCCTTGTCGTGGGCGAGCGTGCCGAGCATCCAGCGGATCGTGTTGCGCAGCTTGCGGTATGCGTCGATGTTCGTCTGGATGATGGTCTTGCCGAGGCGCTGGTCTTCCCAATAGTCCGTCGTCATGACCCAGAGGCGCAGGATGTCGGCGCCGGCATCCTTCATCACCTCCTGGGGCGTGACGGTATTGCCCTTCGACTTCGACATCTTCTCGCCCTTCTCATCCATGGTGAAGCCATGGGTGATGACGGCGTTGTAGGGGGCGCGGCCGCGCGTCGCGCAGCTTTCGAGCAGCGAGGAATGGAACCAGCCGCGGTGCTGGTCGGACCCTTCGAGATAGACGTCGGCCGGCCATTTCAGGTCCGGACGGTCCTCGAGCGTGAAGGTGTGGGTCGACCCGGAATCGAACCATACGTCCAGGATGTCCGTGACCTGGTGCCAGCGGGCATGATCGTGGTCGTTGCCGAGGAAGCGCTCTTTCGCGCCTTCTGCGAACCACGCGTCCGCTCCTTCCTTCTCGAAGGCTACGAGGATGCGGGCATTGACCTCGTCGTCCACGAGGATTTCGCCCTCATCGTCGGCGAAGATCGCGATCGGCACACCCCAGGCGCGCTGGCGCGAAAGCACCCAGTCGGGGCGCTGCTCGATCATCGCCCGGAGACGGTTCTGGCCGGCGCCGGGCACGAAACGGGTTTCGTCGATCGCGTTCAACGCGCGCGATCGCAGCGTCGTGCCGTCGCCGAAATCCTTGTCCATGGTGACGAACCATTGCGGCGTGTTGCGGAAGATGACCGGCTTCTTCGACCGCCAGGAATGCGGATAGGAATGCTTCAACCGGCCGCGCGCGAAGAGCGCGTGGCGGCCGATCAGAGCCTTGATGACGCGCTCATTGGCGTCACCCTTCTTGCCCTTGTCGTCGATGACGCGGCCGGCGCCGCCTTCCGCATCCGGACCGAAACCGGGGGCGTCGGCGGTGAAATAGCCGGCATCGTCGACCGGGAACGGGATGGTGGACGAGATGCCGCGTTCCTCGAGGAGACGGACATTGTCCATCCAGGCCTCGAAGTCTTCGCGACCATGGCTCGGCGCCGTGTGGACGAAGCCGGTGCCGGCATCGTCGGTGACGTGCTCGCCATCGAGGAGCGGCACGCTGAAAGCGTAGCCTCCGCCCAGGCCATGGAGCGGATGGGCGCAGGTGATCGCCGCCAGTTCGCCCGCTTCGATATCGCGCACGAAATTGAACGTGACCTTCGCCTTGGCCGCCGACTCGTCCGCGAGCCGCTTGGCGAAGATCAGCTTCTCGCCCGGCTGCGGGCCGTAGTCGTTCTCGGCGGTCGCGACCTCATAGAGCCCATAGGCGTATCGCGACGAATAGGCGATCGCGCGGTTGCCGGGGATCGTCCAGGGGGTTGTCGTCCAGATGACGACAAAGGCGCCGGCAAGCGCTTCGGGCCCCTCGGTCACCGGGAACTTCACCCAGATCATGTCGCTTTCGACGTCGGCATATTCGACCTCGGCCTCGGCAAGTGCAGTCCGCTCGACGACGGACCACATGACCGGCTTCGAGCCGCGATAGAGCTGACCGGATCTGGCGATCTTCATCAGCTCGCCGGCGATGCGCGCTTCCGCGTGGAAGTTCATCGTGGTGTAGGGGTTTTCGAAGTCGCCCTCGATGCCGAGGCGCTTGAACTCCTCGGTCTGGATCCCGATCCAGCCGCTGGCGAATTCACGGCATTCCTTACGGAACTCGTTGACCGGTACCTCGTCCTTGTTCTTGCCTTTCTCCCGGTACTTCTCCTCGATCTTCCATTCGATCGGAAGACCGTGGCAGTCCCAGCCCGGCACGTAATTGGCGTCGAAACCGCGCATCTGGAACGAGCGGTTGATCACATCCTTGAGGATCTTGTTCAGCGCGTGGCCGATATGGATGTTGCCGTTGGCATAGGGCGGGCCGTCGTGCAGGACGAACTTCTCGCGTCCGGCAGCGGACGCGCGGAGCTTTTTGTAAAGCTCCATCTTCTGCCAGCGGGCGACGGTCTCCGGCTCCTTCTGCGGCAGGCCGGCCCGCATCGGAAAGTCCGTTTGCGGCAGGTAGAGAGTGGAAGAATAGTCGATCTTTTCAGCGGTCTCGGTCATGGTTTTCGCATTCGTCTTTTCCGCGCGGGGCAGTCACGCAGGCGGAAGGGTTCGGTAATCTCGAAGATGAATGGGGGCGTTGAAACGCCGAAATCCCGGACCTTCCGGCGCAGACTAGAGCGCGCGGAAAGCCGGGCCAATAATTCGCTGATCGATGATCACTCGATGGAACCGGGTCATGTGGCCGGTTCTTTAAGGCGTTTTCCGCCTTTTGAAAAGGTCCGCCGGCCGCACATGCCCGAATTCTTTGACGCATCGGGTGGCACAGGGCCCTGGCGCCGCTCAGGCGAAATTGAGCCTGCGGTCGATCCCGCTCAGGGGCTGGACGCCCGCAAGCAGCGCGCGCGCCTCGCTCTCGTCCTTGCGCATCTGGACCATCAATGGCTCCAGACCGTCGAACTTGAGTTCGTCGCGCAATCGGCCGAAGAAGGATACGGCGCAGATCTCGCCGTAGAGATCCGCGGAGAAATCGAAAACGAAGGTCTCCAGCAGGGCTTCGCCGTCGCTGTCGACGGTCGGGCGACGGCCGAAGCTTGCGACACCGTCATGGAGCGACCCGTCCGCCCTGCGGAAACGCACCGCATAGATGCCGCTTTTAAGCTCCGCCTCTGGCGGCAGGCGCATGTTCGCGGTCGGATAGCCGAGCGTGCGGCCGAGCTTCTTGCCGTCGATGACTTCGGCTTCGACCGTATAGCGATAGCCAAGCAGCCCGGCCGCGTGCGGAACGTCGCCGTCGGCGAGCAGGGAGCGAATGAAACTCGAGGAAATCACGGCGGCGTTTTCGTCGCGGAAGGCATCCACGAGCGTCACGCCGAATCCCTCGCGCTCCCCGGCCGCCATCAGGAAGGCCGGCCCGCCTTCCCGCCCCTTGCCGAAATGGAAATCGAAACCGGTGACGACATGGGAGGCGTGCAGCCATTCGCGAAGGATGCTATGAATGAAGTCGGAGGCCGAAAGCTCCGAAAAGCTCCGGTCGAAGGGATATTCGATGACGGCCCCAAAGCCCATTCCCTCGAGGATGCGGGCTTTCAGCGGTGCCGGGGTGAGGCGGAATACCGGCGTGTCGGGCCGGAACACGGTACGCGGATGCGGCTCGAAGGTGAGCACGAGCGCCGGAACGGCCCGCTTCACGGCCTCCTCCAGCGCGCGGTTCAGCACCGACTGATGGCCGCGGTGCACGCCGTCGAAATTGCCGATCGCGACCACACCGCCGCGAAGATGTTCGGGCAGCGGATCGCGGGTCTCGTTGCGGTGAAAAACGGTCATGCCGATCGTCCCGTCATGCCAGCCGCGGCATCCACCATTTCGGCTGGGCCCCATTCTGCCTCAGAAAGGCCATGAGCCTGGCTTCGTCGGTCCGGCTTTCGTGCATGTATTCCTGCGCATGGATGCCCGCGCTGATGTAGAGCAGGTCGAAGCCGGCATCCTGTGCGCCCTTGACGTCGGTCGGCATCCCGTCGCCGATGGCGATGACGCGCGAAAGATCGAAGGCACCCCTGGCGGCCTTGGCCTCCGCGAGAGCGGCGCGATAGATCGCGATATAGGGCTTGCCGGCAATGCGGGCCTCGCCGCCGAGCTCTTCATAGAGTTTGGCGATGGCACCGGCACAGGGGATGAGCCTATGTCCGCGCTCCACGACGAGATCGGGGTTGGCGCAGATGAACGGTATTTTCCGCTTGGCGAGCCCCGTCAGCGTCGCGCGGTAGTGCTCGGGCGTCTCGGTCTCGTCATCGTAGAAGCCGGCGCAGACGATCGTCTCGGCCTCGTCGGCGGATACGATCTCGGTGCCGAGCCCTTCAAGCAGCGGCAGATCCCGGTCCGCCCCGATAAAGAAGATGCGATTGTCGGCCGCCGCGATCAGCGCCTGCGTCACGTCCCCGGAAGTGACGATACGGTCATAGGCTTCGTCGGGGACGCCGAGGCCGCGGATCTGCACCGTGACGCCCGGATGCGGCCGGGGTGAATTGGTGATGAGAACGACGGTGAGCCCCTGGGCGCGCGCCTCGGCCAGCGCTTCGCAGGCGGATGCAAAGGCTTGAATGCCGTTGTGAAGCACACCCCAGACGTCGCAAAGGACAACGTCGTAGCGACCGGCGATTTCCCGAAAACTGTTGATCCTGACGGCCATGCTGGCTTCCTGCAAACTCGGCTTTCCGGCTGACATCGCAAGGAAGGGGCAAGAATACAAGCCTTACGCCGAGAAAAACGCGGCACTTCCCAAGGATTTTAAAGCAATTCCGGGAAGCGGCGCGTTGAAGCTCCGGTCGGTTTTGTCGGCGCGCATGGCGATGCGCTTGAATTCCTCGAGTGCCGACTGCGCGGCCTATTGCATGTTTCCTTTGGCAGGAAACGGATCCTGCAGTCTCGCCTCTTCCAGGGATGTGGTAATCAAACAAGCCGCGGCGGGAAGGCGGGCGCGGCTTCCACGGCTGTCCCTCCGTTCATGGCCTTTTCCCCTTTCCGCCATGCGATACCCAGTCGTGCTTTTCCTGCGTCGCATCACGCGCCCAGCGATAGAGCGCATCATAGATCGTCATCCCCGCCTCGAGCTGTTCGAGATCATCGGCATACATGCGCGATAGGCCGAGTGAAACGGCAAGCAGCCCCGCCGCCTCCGGTTCCAGTTCGCGCCTGTCCGTGTCGGCGCCGCGGACGATACGGGCGACGTGCTCCAGCGCGGGGAACGAGAGACCGAATTCCTTGACCATCGTGTCGAAGGTGCATTCCTCGCCGCGATGGCTCCAGAAGACGCCCTCGATGTCGAACGGCGTCGCACCGAAGCGCTCGCCGACCGCCTCGACCTCCGCCGGCGTGACATAAAGAAACCGGGCACGCGGGTCGACGAAGCGCCGGATCAGCCAGGGGCAGGCTATGCGGTCGATCTTCGGCCGCGATCGGGTCACCCAGACGGATCCCCCCGCAGGGTCTGAATTCGGAAGGCTTGCGACCGGAACGAGCGGCAGTCCCGCGGCCCGCCACGCTTCGATACCGCCGTCGAGTATCTCCGCAGCCGCGCCTGCATGACGCAGCCATGCGGCGGCACCCTCGCTGAGTTTGCCGCCGTGCTTGCAGAGCACGACAACCCAGCCGCCGCGGTATTCCTCGGCCCATTGCGGCACGTGAACATGGCCGCGATGGAAGGAGCCCGGCACGAGATGATGATCGGCTGCGAAGTCGTCGTCATCGCGCACATCGATGACGACGGGCGCCTTGGGAGTACCAACGAGACGAGCGAGTTTTTCGGATGAGATGGAGTTGAACGATGCCATGATACGACGTCCTTTAGATCGTTAGCGGACGCGAAATTCCGGCATGGCGCCTCGTGAGGCATTCGCTTACCCCATGGCACTCATCAAACAAAAGTGCGGCCGGTCTGTCAACGATCATGGCCGGCAAAAAATCTCGGAGCCTATCCTTGACTCATTTCACGGCCAGCCTTATCTCGGCTGGCGCTAGCACTCGCTTGATATGAGTGCTAACACCCATCTGGCGGGTCCATCCGTGACCCGCAGTGTCATTTGATCGAGGGATTAGACAATGGCAAGCACCAATTTCCGTCCGCTGCACGACCGCGTTGTCGTCCGCCGCGTCGAGTCTGAAGAAAAGACCAAGGGCGGCATCATCATTCCGGACACCGCTAAGGAAAAGCCGCAGGAAGGCGAAATCGTGGCTGTCGGTTCGGGTGCCCGTGACGAAAGCGGCAAGGTTGTTCCGCTCGACGTGAAGGCTGGCGACCGCATCCTGTTCGGCAAGTGGTCCGGCACCGAAGTCAAGATCAACGGCGAAGACCTTCTGATCATGAAGGAAGCCGACATCATGGGTGTCATCGGCTGATCGCCGGCAACCCTTCAAACTTCCGCAATTTGAAACCGGACCAGTTCCGGAATTTCGAAACCAGGAGCTTTCAAAATGGCAGCTAAAGAAGTCAAGTTCGGCCGCAGCGCGCGCGAAAAGATGCTGCGCGGCGTCGACATCCTCGCCGATGCAGTCAAGGTGACGCTCGGCCCGAAGGGCCGCAACGTCGTTATCGACAAGTCGTTCGGCGCGCCGCGCATCACCAAGGACGGCGTTTCGGTCGCCAAGGAGATCGAACTCGAAGACAAGTTCGAGAACATGGGCGCCCAGATGGTCCGCGAAGTCGCTTCGAAGACCAACGACATTGCCGGTGACGGCACGACGACTGCAACCGTTCTCGCCCAGGCGATCGTTCGCGAAGGCGCGAAGGCCGTTGCCGCCGGCATGAACCCGATGGACCTGAAGCGCGGTATCGACCTGGCTGTCGCCGAAGTCGTCAAGGACCTGCTCGCCAAGGCCAAGAAGATCAACACCTCGGACGAAGTCGCCCAGGTCGGCACGATCTCGGCAAACGGCGAAAAGCAGATCGGTCTCGACATTGCGGAAGCGATGCAGAAGGTCGGCAACGAAGGCGTCATCACGGTTGAAGAAGCCAAGACCGCCGAGACCGAGCTCGAAGTCGTCGAAGGCATGCAGTTCGACCGCGGCTACCTGTCGCCCTATTTCGTCACCAACCCGGAAAAGATGGTCGCCGACCTCGAAGACGCTTTCATTCTCCTGCACGAGAAGAAGCTCTCCAACCTCCAGGCGATGCTCCCGGTTCTCGAAGCCGTCGTGCAGACCGGCAAGCCGCTCCTCATCATCGCTGAAGACGTCGAAGGCGAAGCACTCGCAACGCTCGTCGTCAACAAGCTGCGTGGCGGCCTGAAGATCGCTGCCGTCAAGGCCCCGGGCTTCGGCGACCGCCGCAAGGCCATGCTCGAAGACATCGCCATCCTGACAGGCGGCACGGTGATCTCGGAAGACCTCGGCATCAAACTCGAAAGCGTCACGCTCGACATGCTCGGCCGCGCTAAGAAGGTTTCGATCACCAAGGAAAACACGACGATCGTCGACGGCGCCGGCCAGAAGTCCGACATCGAAGGCCGCGTCGCTCAGATCAAGGCCCAGATCGAAGAAACCACCTCCGACTACGACCGTGAGAAGCTGCAGGAGCGCCTTGCCAAGCTCGCCGGCGGCGTCGCTGTCATCCGCGTCGGCGGTGCGACGGAAGTCGAAGTGAAGGAAAAGAAGGACCGCATCGACGACGCCCTCAACGCGACGCGGGCTGCCGTTCAGGAAGGCATCGTACCGGGCGGCGGCGTTGCCCTGCTGCGTTCTTCCGTCAAGATCACCGTCAAGGGTGAGAACGACGATCAGGACGCCGGCGTCAACATCGTTCGCCGCGCTCTGCAGTCTCCGGCCCGTCAGATCGTTGAAAACGCTGGCGACGAAGCCTCCATCGTTGTCGGCAAGATCCTCGAGAAGAACACCGACGACTTCGGCTACAACGCTCAGACCGGCGAGTATGGCGACATGATCGCCATGGGCATCATCGACCCGGTCAAGGTCGTTCGCACCGCGCTTCAGGACGCAGCCTCGGTTGCTTCGCTGCTCATCACCACCGAAGCCATGATCGCCGAACTGCCGAAGAAGGACGCTCCGGCAATGCCTGGCGGCATGGGCGGAATGGGTGGAATGGACATGATGTGATAAGGCGACAGCCTTAGCACGATCCATCCGGATCTGAAGGGCGGCTCTCGAGCCGCCCTTTTTGTTTAACGCCGCCGGCCACGAAGCAGAGATCGCGAAGGCCGCCAGCGGTTTCCATGTTCGGCGCTTACCGCTTCCATTTGGTTTCCGTAGGTCTTATTGCTCCGGCCCCCGCCACAATCCGCGGAAATATAAGTTGGCTGCCACGTCTGGCCCTCGGGAGGGGCCGTTGCCGCGGAGAAATCCGGCTGGCTCTCGCTTCCAGTTATGCAGTCTGCCGACGGCATCGTTCGGGATAGGTGAAGGTCAAGCCGCTTGTCGTCTCCCCCACAAGGGGGAGAATATTTGCGGCGGGCTCTCGCTTCCGCTTCTGCGTTCTGCCCGTGGCATCGTTTGGGCATGTGAAGTCAAAACCGCTTATCTGCCCCAAGGCAATGGTCCCGCGAGAGGATCAGATGGTATATGCCCTAGTTGCAGCGCAGACGGCGGCATCGCGGCTACTATACAAGCAATGCCTTCAGATCGACCTGCGGATCCGCGAGCAGCAAACGGTCCGGCGTGGCCCCCGCCTCGAGAAGCTTCTTCCCCGTCACATAGGCCTTGGCGTCGTTGATCGCATCGACCGCGATCAGTTTGCCCTGGCGGAAATACCAGACCGAGACGCTGCCCTGACGCTGGCCCTGGCGGACGAGCGTTTCGTCGTGGCCGAGGCCGAAGCCGGCGATCTGCAGTTTGACGTCGTACTGGTCGGACCAGAACCATGGCTTCGGATCGTAGGGATCGGTGCCGCCCGCAAGAACCGCGGCAACCGCTTCCGCCTGATCGACGGCATTCTGCACGGATTCGAGGCGGATTCGCATGCCGTCCCACGGCAGGACGGCGCAGTCGCCCATGGCGACGATCGTTGGATCGGAGGTCCGGCCATGGCTGTCGACGACAATGCCATTTGCGGTTTCGATGCCGGCTTCGTGCGCCAGCGCATCATTCGCCGCCACGCCGATGCCGACGATCACGATGTCGACGGGAATGACGGAGCCGTCGGAGAGTTCCGCCGCCGTCACGCGGCCGTTGTCGCCGATCAGACGATGGAGCCCGGTGCGCTCACGTATGTCGACGCCGTGAGAGCGGTGGATTTCGCGGACGATCGCCGAGGTGGCGGCGGAGGCGACGCGCTGAAGGATCCGATCGGCCATTTCGATGACCGTGACCTCAAGCCCCGAAGTCCGGGCAACCGCCGCAGCCTCGAGGCCGATATAACCGCCACCGACGACCAGCACCCGCCGGCCGGGCTGCATCTCCTCTGCCAGCCGATCGGCATCCCGGAAATCGCGCACGACGAAAACGCCCGCGAGATCGCCGCCCACCGCAGCCGGCAGCCGGCGCGGCGTGGCGCCGGTCGCGAAGGCAAGCGTCTCATAGGTGAGCATCGAGCCGTCGCTCAGCGCTACCTGCTTTGCGAGACGATCGACCCGCGTCACCGTCGTGGAAAGGCGAATGTCGATCTCGTGCTCCGCATACCAGGCCTCCGGCCGGTAAAGCAGGCGATCGAGGGTCATTTCGCGCAACAGGTATTTCTTGGAGAGCGGCGGCCGCTGGTAGGGCAGGCTCGCTTCGGCGGCGACGACGGTGATCGGACGCATGTCCTTGAGGGCGCGAAGCTTGGCGACCAAAGCGAATGCGGCTTGACCGCCACCGACAACAACAAGTCTTCCCGACACCTGCTCCACCTCAATCGTCTCTGCTCATCGCTATCCTCCCGGCCGGCGTCCGGTCAATCTCCGGCCGGAAGGCTCCGCGCTCTTGATCTACTCCTTGCGCGGGATCTCCATGCCCTTCTGGGCCGCAGGGCGTGCCAGGCCGCGATCCACCCAGTCCATGACATTCGGGAAGCTCTTATAGTCGAGCACCTCGGCGCCACCATAGAACTTCCGCGCCCCTTCCACCCAGGGATAGGTCGCGATGTCGGCGATGGTGTATTCCTCCCCCATCAGCCATTGACGGCCCTCGAGCCGCGCTTCGAGGACGCCGAGAAGACGCTTCGCTTCGTCGCGATAGCGTTGAACGGGATAGGGGTTGTTGGCGACCTTGTCGGCGGCAAATTTGAAGAAATGGCCGAACTGCCCGAACATCGGTCCGATGCCGCCCATCTGGAACATGACCCAGCACAGCGTCTCGTAGCGGCGGGCCGCGTCCGCCGGAAGGAGTTTGCCGGTCTTTTCCGCAAGATAGATCAGGATCGCGCCGGATTCGAACAAGCCGATCGGCTTTCCGTCCGGTCCGTTCGGATCGATGATCGCCGGAATGCGGCCGTTCGGATTGAGCGACAGGAATTCGGGCGACTTCTGCTCGTTGGTATCGAAGGAAATGCGGTGCGCCTCATAGGCCAGGCCCAGTTCTTCGAGGGCAATCGAGACCTTCACGCCATTCGGCGTCGGGAGCGAATAGAGCTGGATGATATCGGGATTTTTCGCCGGCCAGCGTGCCGTGATCGGAAACGAGGAAAGATCAGCCATGACGGATGCCTCTAGGTGGGAAATCGAAAGGGTGTCTGCCGCCCCAACATAGGGAGCGCCGGTTGCATTTGTCAGGGTGGAAGGCAAATTGCCGGCCTTCACCTTCGCCGTCCTCGCGCTCAGAGCACCGCCCGCACGGCAGCAACGATCCGGTCGATCACGGGATTACCCTCGTGGGTGGCCTTGCGCGCCCGCACCAGGCAGGCCTCGGAGCGCAGGATCACACCGTCCGAAAGGATCTTCAGATGGTTGGCCTTGAGCGTCGATCCCGTCGAGGTGATGTCGACGATGATGTCGGCTGAGCCGGATGCCGGCGCGCCTTCGGTCGCTCCCAGGCTCTCGACGATGCGGTAGAGCTGGATGCCGTGGCTGCCCGAGAAGAATTGCTGCGTCAGCCGCCAGTATTTGGTGGCGATCGCCAGCCGCCGGCCGTGGCGCGCGCGGAAGTCCGCGGCGACATCGCCGAGGTCGGCCATGGTGTCGACGTCATACCAGATCTCGGGAACCGCGACGACCACATCGGCGTGACCGAAGCCGAGCCGGGCGGCGAAGTCCACACGGGCATCGGCGTCCGCCAGGCCTTCGCGCACGAGGTCCTCGCCCGTGACGCCGAAATCGACCGCGCCGCTGCCGATCTCACGGGCGATTTCCGAGGCCGACAAATAGGCGATCTCGACGTCGTCCCATCCTTCAACGCGGCCCCGATAGGACCGGTCGCTGCCGACCGCCGCAATCTTCATCCCGGCGCGTTCGAAGATCGCCGAGGCCTCATCTTTCATTCGCCCCTTGGAGGGCAGCGCAATGGTGACGGTCATTCCGCCCTCCCCGCAGCGATCGCCTGTTCTATCCGGTCGAGCCAGAGCGAAAAGCCGACGGCCGGAATATGCTCGCGGGCGCCGAGCAAGGTCAGGAGGCGGTCGAACCGGCCGCCGCCGGCGAGCACCGCCGGCGTGCCTTCGACCCCGATTTCGAAGACGAGCCCGGTGTAGTAATCAAGCGGCCGTCCGAAGGCGGCGCGGTAGCGCATCAGACCGGGATCGGCGCCGGCCCTTGCAAGCGCGGCCACGCGCGCATCGAAGAGCGCCAGCGCATCATCGATCTTCAGGCGCGCCTTGCCGGCGAAGCGGTGGAGCGCCGCCGGAGCATCGGCGAGCGGCAGATCGAGAGCCAGGAAGGCGCGCATGACGCCGAGCGCTTCCTTGTCCAGTCGGATGGCGGCGAGTTCGACCTTTTCCTTCAGGCGCCGCGCTATGTCGCGGGGCGAGCGGCCCGCATTGGTCGAATAGCCGGTCGCCTTCATCGTCTCGCCGATATGGGCGACGAGCCGTTCTTCGTCCTCGAGCATGCCGAGCGCCGCGACGCGCTCGACGTCGTGACCGAAGACGCCGGGCGACTTCGGATCGGCGAGCGCCGCCAGGAGCCGTTCCAACTGCTTTTGATCGCCGAAGGCATGGATGAGGCGCTTCTGCCAGCCCCCGGGCAGGCCGCAGGCTGCAATCACCGCTTCGAACACCGACTGGTCGCCGAGCGTCACTTTCAGCCGCTCGCCCGGCAATCGGTTGGCGAGGACGAACATCGCGTCGCCGACCACGCGGGCGTCAGCAGCGGCCGTATCCGGATCGCCAAGGTCTTCGATGCCCGCCTGATAGAATTCGCTCGATCCTTCGCGGCGCTGCCGGAACACCTCGCCCAGATAGGCGTAGCGCTGCGGCGTGCCGGTTGCGGTCTCGATATGCCGGAGGCAGACGGGAATGGTGAACTCGGGGCGCAGGCAAAGGCTCTCGCCGGTCTCGCTCTCGGTCATGAAGATGCGCCGGCGCAGATCTTCGCCGGCCATATCGAGGAAAGGCTCCGCCGGCTGGATGACCGGCGTATCGACGCGCAGCGTGTTCCGGCGCTCGAAGTCCGCAAGGAGGTCGCCGGCAAAGGCGGGAAGATTGATCAGAGGCATTGCGGTCAGCCCGCCCTTTTCCGGTCCTCGGCCTGTTCCGCCAGAATTTGGCGTACCTTCGCGACGAGTTCGCCTTCCGGAACGGAAACCTGCGCGACACGCGCCTCGCGCCAGGCGACATTATCCTCGATCTCGCCCGAGAGCCGCTTGCCTTCGATCAGGTCCTTGATCTGCACGACGCCGGAGGCGCGCTCGTCACCCCCCTGGATCACGGCGATCGGCGATCCCCGACGGTCGGCATATTTGAGCTGATCGCCGAAGTTCTTCTTGTTGCCCTGGTACATTTCGGCGCGGATCCCGGCATGGCGAAGATCCTGCACGAAGCGCTGGTAGCGCCCCATGCTTTCGATATCGCGATCCATCACGCAAACGACAACCGGAGCGGTGACCTGTTCGGCGCCCAGCTTGCCGAGATTCTTGAGTGCGGTCATCAGCCGCGAAACGCCGATCGAGAAGCCGGTCGCCGGCACCGGCTGTCCCATGAAGCGCGACACGAGGCCGTCGTAGCGGCCGCCGCCGCCGACGGAGCCGAAGACGACCTTCTCGCCCTTTTCATTGGTGACGGCGAACTGCAACTCCGCTTCGAAGACCGGGCCGGTATAATATTCGAGGCCGCGCACCACCGACGGGTCGATCTTGATGCGGTCCGCCTCGTAGCCGGCGCTGAGTACGAGACCGCGGATCGTGTTCAACTCGTTGACGCCCTCGGCGCCGCGAGCCGTTCCGGCGACGAGCGCCGCCAGTTCGTCCGCGCTCCTGGCATAGTCGGTGATCCCAACGAAGAACAGGATCTTGCCGATCTGCTCCTCGTTGAGCCCGGCGCCCTTGGTGAAGTCGCCGCTCTCGTCCTTGCGCCCTTCGCCCAGCAACAGCCGCACGCCTTCCGGACCGAACTTGTCGAGCTTGTCGATGGCGCGCAGCACCGTCAGCCGCGTATTCGTCTGCTCGACTCCGCCGAGACCGATCGCCTCCAGGACGCCGTCGAGGACCTTGCGGTTGTTGACGCGGATCACGTAATCGCCGCGGGCAATGCCGAGCGCCTCCATCGTGTCGGCCATCATCATGCACATTTCGGCATCGGCCTGCACGCCGGCGGCACCGACCGTGTCGGCATCGAACTGCATGAACTGGCGGAAGCGGCCCGGGCCCGGCTTCTCGTTGCGGAAAACGTAACCGGCGCGATAGGTACGATAGGGAAGCTGGATTTCATTGAAATTCTCGGCCACGTGACGTGCGAGAGGCGCGGTCAGATCGTAGCGCAGGCTCAGCCACTGGTCGTCGTCGTCGGTCAGCGAAAAGACGCCTTCATTCGGCCGGTCGCTGTCGGGCAGGAACTTGCCGAGCGCGTCGGTATATTCGAAGAGCGGCGTTTCCACCGGATCGAAGCCGTAGCGTTCATAGACCTCGCGGATTTTCGCGATCATCTCGTCGACGGCGCGAATGTCCGCGGCCGACCGGTCGACGAAGCCGCGCGGCAGGCGTGCCCTGAGCTTCTGCGTTTTCTTCTGTTTTTCATTCATTGAAAGCATTCCGGACTTCAAGCTTGGTCGGTGCCTTCCCTACCGGATCATGGCAGGGGCGGCAAGGGCGGCGACAAGCCGCGAGACCGCGCGCGTGCGGGCTTCCGGAACATTGCGGCGTTGCATGCGTTCCTGCGCCAAAGCTGCGATCACAATGCCGTGATTGTATATCTTACCGTTTACGCGTATAAGTTACGCAGCAGATCGAGCGCGAGTTTGGGGACTGAGCGATATGCTGAACTTCATGACACCGGGATCCGGAGCCATAAAGCCTTTGAGTCCGGAGACGCACAGAGCCTGGACCCGCCGCGTCTCGCAGGCGGGCTGCCTGGTGGAGCCGTGGCGCTGCGACCTTTCCAGCGGCGCCTTCATGATAGGTTCCAAAACCGCCGCCCTCCTCGGACTGCGGCGCAATCCCTGCGGCATCATCGACCTTGTCAGGGCCTATGACAGAGGCGACCGGTCCACGATCCTGAATATTCTGGAACAGGCGACGGAAAGCTCCTCGTCCTTCTGCTTCTCGACCACCGTCCGCGGCGCAACGGGACATCCTTCCCCGCTTTATTGCATCGGCAATTCGACACTTACGGACGAGGGCGCAGAGGGTTCGCTCGAAGGCGTGTTCGCGCTACCCGAGACTGAAAAACCGAACGCGTAACGGCGCGTGCCAATTTCCATCATCTTTGCATTCTGTCCCCCCGTCAGCGGCGGACTCGATGAAAGGAAACGATATGGTCCCCAAACGATTCATGGCTGCCCTGTTTCTCGCCGCCACATTCGCTGCTGCTCCCGCGCTCGCGCAGGAGACCGACCACGGCAGCATGCATCACGGTTCGGCAGAAAGCGGCGCGGCGGGTGACGCGTCCCCGTCGAGCAAGGCCTTCGCCGAGGCGAACGCCAAGATGCACAAGGACATGGACATCGCCTTCAGCGGCAATGCCGATCTCGATTTCGTACGCGCCATGATCGCTCACCACCAGGGAGCGATCGACATGGCGAAGGTCGAGCTCGAACACGGCAAGGACGAAGCAATCCGCAAACTCGCCGATGACATCATCAAGGCACAGGAAGCAGAGATCAGGATGATGAAGGAATGGCTGGCCCACAATGGCGGCTAGAGCACCGTTAGGGACGTGCGCAGCCTTTTCTGTTCAAAGAAGACCGGGACGAACGTTTAACGTGACGAACGGAAAGATTTTCGCGTTTGGACCCGGTGCCACTCGGCTCCGAGGCGGCACCGATATTGACAGTGGGCCGCAAGCTCCTCTTCCATAGGCACAGGTGCCATGACGTCAAGAGGGGAAACGATGACGATACCACCCGGTGCATCTCCACAATTGTACAACGAAGACCTCGCGCCCGCCAAAGAACGCAACTGGGGCGCATTCTCCATTTTCAACGTCTGGACATCGGACGTGCACAGCCTTTGGGGATATTATCTCGCCGCCAGCCTGTTTCTCTTCTGCGGAAGCTTCATGAACTTCCTCCTGGCCATCGGCATCGGCTCGCTCATCATCTTCTTCCTGATGCAGCTTGTCGGCGTTGCCGGCGTGCGCACCGGTGTGCCATTCCCGGTCCTGGCCCGGGCGTCCTTCGGTATCTGGGGCGCGAACTTCCCGGCAATCGTCCGCGCCATCGTCGCGTGCTTCTGGTACGGTGCGCAGACGGCGGCAGCCTCGGGCGCCATCGTCGCGCTGCTTGTCCGCAATGAAAGCCTGCTTCAGTTCCACCAGTCGAGCCACATGCTCGGTCATTCCACCCTCGAACTCGTCTGCTACGTCGTCGTTTGGGGTCTTCAACTGCTGATCATCCAGAACGGCATGGAAACGGTTAGAAAATTTCAGGACTGGGCCGGTCCAGCAGTCTGGGTGATGATGCTGCTGCTTGCGATCTATCTCGTCGTCAAGGCTGGCGGCTTCTCGTTCAGCCACACGATCCCGATGGACGTGTTGCTTGAAAAGACCAAGAACGCCGGCGTGCCGGGGGTACCGGGGTCGTTCGCCGCGCTTGGCGCGGTGGCCGCGATCTGGGTCACCTATTTCTCCGCGCTCTATCTCAATTTCTGCGACTTCTCGCGCTACTGCCCGAGCGAACGGTCGCTGAAGGTCGGCAATCTCTGGGGCCTGCCGGTCAACCTCATCCTGTTCTCGCTGGTTGCCGGCGTCACCACCATCGCCGCCTTCAATGTCTATGGCGAGGTGCTGCTGCACCCCGACCAGATTTCGGCCAAGTTCGACAGCTGGTTCCTGGCGCTGCTCGCCGCGCTGACCTTCGCGGTGGCGACTCTCGGCATCAACGTCGTCGCCAACTTCGTCTCGCCCGCCTTCGACTTCGCCAACGTCTTTCCCAAGCACATCGACTTCAAGAAGGGTGGCTATATCGCGGCGCTGATCGCCCTCGCGCTCTATCCCTTCGCGCCTTGGGAAGGGGGGGCTGCGCACTTCGTCAACATGATCGGTAATACGATGGGCCCGATCTTCGGCGTCATGATGGTCGACTACTACCTCATCCGAAAGGGCCGCGTGGATGTGGAGGCGCTCTACCGCGAAGACGGCGAGTTCCGCTTCGAGAACGGCTGGCACGTCAACGCGCTGATCGCCGCCGGCATCGGGATCGTCTTCTCCTCGATCCTGCCGGGGCTTACATCCGTCATGCCGGCCTGGTGGGGTGTCTACGGCTGGTTCTTCGGCGTCGCCATAGCCGGTGCGATATACTACGCGCTCCGCTCCTTCAAATCGGCCAGGCCATACCC
Source organism: Sinorhizobium meliloti (assembly GCF_017876815.1). Classification (NCBI taxonomy): domain Bacteria; kingdom Pseudomonadati; phylum Pseudomonadota; class Alphaproteobacteria; order Hyphomicrobiales; family Rhizobiaceae; genus Ensifer; species Ensifer meliloti. Next base: position 423,396 of record NZ_JAGIOS010000001.1, read on the forward strand.
GGCCCAACCCTGATGGTTTAATCGCTGTCAGAGAACATCGCCCTCTCCATCGAACGGGGAGGGCGATGTCCTTACCGGATGCGGCAATCAGGCCGCCGGACGTGCGAAGCGCCGGCGCAGGTCCTCTATCGGCGCGCGGCAGAAGCAGCCCTCGATATGGTCGTTGACGAGGCCCATCGCCTGCATGAAGGCATAGACGGTCGTCGGGCCGACAAAGGTCCAGCCGCGCTTCTTCAGATCCTTCGAAATCCGCACCGAGGCCGGCGTCGTCGGATTGGCGATGAGGGTCTCGAAATCGACGATCTGCGGACGCTCGCTTCCATCGGGCTCATGCGACCAGAAATAGGAGGCCAGTGAACCGAATTCCGCGCGCAGTTCCTTCGCGCGGCGCGCATTGTTGATGGTCGATACGATCTTGCCGCGATGGCGGACGATGCCGGCATCGGCGAGGCAACGCTCGACGTCCTCCTCGCCGAACTCGGCGACCTTGTCGAAGTCGAAGCCCGCAAATGCGGCGCGAAACGCATCACGCTTTCTCAGGATCGTCAGCCAGGAGAGGCCCGACTGAAAGCCTTCGAGGCAGATCTTTTCGAACAACCTGTGATCGTCGGCGACCGGCCGGCCCCATTCTTCGTCGTGATAGCGGCGGTAATCCTCCAGATTGCCGTGCCAAGCACAGCGATCAAGACCGTCGTCCCCCGTAATCAAGCCCCTGGCTGCCATTTCGCCTCTCTCCATCGTTTCTCTTTTGTTCCGTTTACCATTTGCAAACCACATCGATAAAGAGGCGAATAACCCTACCCAAAGCTTTATTGCCGCGGCCGCCCTTCAGCGCGGCGCCGTTTACCGTTCGGTTGCGGACAGGTGAGAGCATCGCGCAATTGCCGGAGCACTGGAACGCGCATGCGATTTCCCGAGCTCCGCCCCATTGAATTGAACGAAAGGCCTGGGCGGGACAACTCACCCGGGCTCCTCCAGATTGTTCCGGCCAAGTAGCGAGTCCGTCCGATGCTCAAGAAATCCCTTTGTCTTGCCGCATGCTTATTCTCGATCCTTTCCGGGGTTGCAGGCGCGCAGGACCGTTATCAAAACCGTCCGCCCGTCATCGTCAGCCCGGATCTGACCGCCCCCTGGGTGATGCAGCTGACGGGCGAGCGCGTGGTCTATCGCCAGCAGGTACCCAAGACCACCCGAAAGCGGCTTGAGCGGCGCGAGCTCAGCCGCCGCCCCGCCAACGCAGCCGTTCAGCCAGCCTCGATCGCGCGCAGGCAGAAGCCTGCAAAGTCGCAAATCGATCCGCAGTTCCTCCCGCAGATGATCGCTTACGAGACGAAGGAGAAGCCCGGGACCATCGTCATCGACACCAACAACCGCTTTCTCTATCTCGTCACCGGCAACGGCGAGGCGCGGCGCTACGGCGTCGGCGTCGGCAAGCCGGGCTTCGAATGGGCCGGAGAGCACAGGATCACGCGCAAGGCCGAGTGGCCCAACTGGACGCCCCCGCAGGAAATGATCGCGCGCGAGGCAGCCCGGGGTCACTATCTGCCAGCCCGGATGGACGGCGGCCCGGAGAATCCGCTCGGCGCTCGCGCCATGTATCTAGGCTCGACGCTCTATCGCATCCACGGCACCAATGCACCGTGGACGATCGGCTACGGCGTTTCCTCCGGCTGTATCCGCATGCGCAACGAGGATGTGGTCGATCTTTATGAGAGGGTGAAGGTCGGCACAAAAGTCATCGTGATATAGCGACTATGGATGCACAATACTTCTTCCGCGTTTTCTCTCTTCAACTCCCAAAAACGTGGTTTTGAAGCAACAGATGTTCCCTCAGATACAAGTCTTACCGAAATCGCCGCACTATAGAATGTATCGCGGGCGTCCACTTGCGGTTAAATCGCGTGGCTTGCTTGCAACGAGGGTTCAGAGGGAATCGTAAATGAGACGTCATGTCACGGGGATGGCCGCGCTTGCAGTCGCGGCCGCTGCTCTTCTTATTTCCGCAAACGCTTCGGCATTCAGCCCGGCCGATATTGCCGGCGCGGGCGTAAAGCGTTCCGACATCATTCAGGTCGCCAAGCAGAAGAAGCCACCTCAGAGATATTGGCGCACCAAGGTGCGCTTCCGCACGGACGAGGCCCCCGGCACCATCATCGTCGATACCAACAGCAAGTATCTTTATTACATCGATGGCCCCAACCGGGCGACGCGCTATGGCATCGGCGTCGGCCGCGACGGTTTCGGCTGGTCCGGTGTCGTCAAGGTTGGCCGAAAGGCCGAGTGGCCGAGCTGGACGCCGCCGGCCGAGATGCGTGTGCGAGAAAGAGCGAAGGGTCGGATCCTGCCCATCACCCAGCCCGGAGGCATCGACAATCCACTCGGCGCCCGCGCGCTCTATCTCTACAAGGGCGGCCGCGACACGATCTTCCGTATCCACGGGACCAACCAGCCCTGGACCATCGGTCAGAACATGTCCTCGGGCTGCATCCGGATGATGAACGAGGATGTCGAACACCTCTATGAGCGTGCCGGCATCGGCACGAAAGTCGTCGTCATCGGCCCCGGCAGCAAGCCCGGCGACACCTATTTCGACGATCGCGGCGTCGACATTTTCCGCACGATTTTCGGCGGTTGACGGCCGGAAGGGAGGGCCGCACCGGCAGGATTCCTTCGACGTCCGGTTTACGCCGCGTGTGGCCCCTCATCCCGCTGCCGCGACCTTCTCCCCGTCTGACGGGGAGAAGGAACAAGCGGCTGCGCTAGCAATTCTCCCGCACCGATGAGGAGGTAGAGCGCGCAGCGAGTCCCTTCGCCCCGCTTGCGGGGAGAAGGTGCCGGCAGGCGGATGAGGGGGCCTGCTCACCCCCTGACTGTCACAACCCCGCCGGCTTCGGGCCGCCATAGGCCCAGTCGAGCAGCTCCACCGTGTGCAGGATCGGTATCTCCGTGCCGCTGGCGATCTGCGTGATGCAGCCGATATTGCCGGTAGCGATCACTTCAGGCTTGGTCGCCTCTATATTTCTGACCTTCCGCGCCTTCAGCTTCGCCGAGATCTCAGGCTGCAGGATGTTGTAGGTTCCGGCCGAACCGCAACAGAGATGCCCCTCCGCCGGCTCGCGAACCGAAAAGCCCGCCCGTTTCAGGAGCTGCTTCGGTGCCGAGGTGATTTTCTGTCCATGCTGCATCGAGCAGGCGGAGTGGTAGGCAACGGTGAGATTCCGTGCCCCCTGCTCCGGCAGGTCGAGGGTCGCGAGATATTCGGTGACGTCCTTGGCCAGCGCGGAAACCCTCGCAGCCTTTTCCGCATATGCCGGATCTAGTCGCAGCATATGACCGTAATCCTTGATCGTCGTGCCGCAGCCGGATGCGGTAATGATGATGGCGTCGAGCCCATCCTCCTCCGCCGCCTTCAGCCAGACATCGATGTTGTGCCGGCCAGCCTGCAGTGCCTGCTCGTCCCGTCCCATGTGATGGACGAGCGCCCCGCAACAGCCCTCTCCCGCCGAAACGACCACCTCGACCCCCTGGCCCGTGAGCAGACGGATGGTCGCATCGTTGATTTCCGGCCGCAGCACCGGCTGCGCGCAGCCGGTCAGAAGCGCAACGCGGGCGCGCGGCGTGCCCTTTGCCGCGTAGACAGCCGGTTTTGCCCCACGCGCTGCCGGCAGCGCGCTCGGCGCCAGATCGAGCATGACGCCGAAGGTCCTGAGGAAGGGAACCCTCTTCAGCAATCCGGCGAGCGGGCGCGCAAGACCGGCAGCCCCGAGCGCCAGCCGGAACCGTGACGGATAAGGAAGAGTGGCGGCAATGACGGAGCGGGCGAGCCGGTCCTTGAACGGCCGCTTATAGGTCTTCTCGATATGGGCACGGGCGTGGTCGACGAGATGCATGTAGTCGACGCCCGAAGGACAGGTGGTGAGGCATGAAAGACACGAGAGACAGCGGTCGATATGGGTGACGGTCTCGCTGTCTGCCGCACGGCCGTTTTCGAGCATGTCCTTGATCAGGTAGATTCGCCCGCGCGGACTGTCGAGTTCGTCGCCGAGGACCACATAGGTCGGACAGGTGGCCGTGCAGAAACCGCAATGCACGCATTTGCGCAGGATCGTTTCGGATTCGGCGACATGCGGGTCGGCGAGCTGCTCAGGGGAGAAGTTGGTCTGCAACCGAGTACTCCATGTGGCGCCTTGCGGCCTTTGGATCACTTTGATCTCCGTCGGGCTGGCCGGAAATCGCATGATCGATTCTCTTCGTCTTAGGCCGATCTTTTAGACCGCACGATGGCGAAAGGCCCCTTCGCCTAGTTCCGGACCAACGCTGCTGCGCGCCCCGGATTGAATATGCCCGACGGGTCGAATTGGGCGCGGATGCGTTCCGACAATCGTGCCACGGCCGGGGGCTGCGGTTCAAAGGCCGGAATGCGGCCGCGCGCCTCCTCGCCGGCACGCAGAAGCGCCGCATGTCCGCCACCGACCGCGCCGATATAACGGCGGAGCAGCTCCGCCTCCGGGTCTGCCTCCATGCGCAGCCACACCAGACCGCCCTGCCAGTCGTAGAAGGCATCGACGCCGGTCTGCAGGCGCAATGCGGCGACGAGCTGATGGCCCGCGGAAGGGGCGACCGATATGCGCCACAAAGGCCGTCTGGTGCCATCGGCATAGGGCTTTACGTCGCGGATTTCCGCCCACAGGGTTCTTGTCTGCGCCTCGTCGAGCTGCGATATCCGCCCGAAGCGCGATAGTTTTTCGCCAAGCTTCTCCGCCCGAATGGCAACGGATGCCGCGAGGCCTTCGAGGCGCAGCACCGTTGCGGCGCCATCCGGCAATGCACCGTCGAGAAAGCGGCTTCGCACGCTCTCCGGCAGATGCGACGCACCCGAAACCTCCACCGGCTGCGCCATGGCCTCGGCCATCACCGCGGCGGCTTCCGCATCGTTCAGCCCGGAGACGACGACGGTCGCCGCCGCCGGCGGCAGTGGCAGCACCTTGAAGGTGACTTCGGTCAGAATGCCGAGCGTGCCGTAGGACCCCGCCATGAGCTTGACGAGATCGAGCCCCGTCACGTTCTTCATCACCCGGCCGCCGGCCTTTATGGGTTCTCCCCGGCCGTTGACGAAACGCACCCCGAGCAGGCTGTCGCGAGCGGCACCGGCGACGTAGCGGCGAGGCCCAGAGACATTGGCGGCGAAGACCCCGCCGATCGTCGGTTCGCCCGTCGTTGCGAAAATCGGCCGGTGGTCCATCGGTTCGAAGGAGAGCATCTGGCCCTTGGCGTGCAGTGCCGCCTCGACTTCGGCAACCGGCGTTCCGGCAAGCGCACTCATGGTCATCTCGGCCGGGTCATAGGTGACGATGCCGGAAAGGCGCCTGGTCGAGAGCGTCCTGTCCGCACGCACGGGATTGCCGAGACCTGCGCGCGTGCCGCCGCCGACCACGGCGAGCGTGACGCGTTCGGCCGCCGCGGAACGCACGACGGACGCGATCCCCTCCTCGCTTGCCGGTTCGAAATGGACGATCATGCCGCGGGCCGTCCTTCGAGCGGAAAAACCTTCGACGGGTTCATAAGCCATTGCGGATCGAAGGCGGCGCGCGCCGCCATCTGCTGGCCGAGATCGGCCCTGCTGTACTGGTGCAGCATCAGATCGCGTTTCTCGATGCCGACGCCGTGTTCCCCGGTCAGGCAGCCGCCCGCCTCGACGCAAAGCTTCAGTATGTCGTTGCCGGCAGCTTCCGCGCGGGCAGCTTCCTCCGGATCGTTGATGTTGTAGAGGATCAGCGGATGCATGTTGCCATCGCCGGCATGGAAGACATTCGCTACCCGCAGGCCGTAGCCGGCGACGATCTCCCCGGTCCGGCGCAAGACATGGGAGAGCTGGCTCAGCGGCACCGTTCCGTCCATGCAGATATAGTCGGCAATCCGGCCGGTTGCGCCGAAGGCCGACTTACGCCCCTTCCAGATCAGTGCCGCTTCCAGAGCCGATTGCGATTCCCTGATCGTCATCACGCCGTGGCGGCGGGCGATCTCGATGATGCCGGCGAGCGTCGCATCCATCTCAGCCTCGGAGCCTTCCACTTCGACGATCAGCAATGCTTCGACGTCGAGCGGATAGCCGGCCTGGGCAAAGGCCTCGCAGATCTCGATCGCCGGCCTGTCCATGAATTCGATTGCGACGGGGATGATGCCCGATCCAATGATATCGGCGACGCAGCTGCCGGCGGACTCGGAAGAGGCAAATCCGAAGAGCACGGGCCGCGCACCTTCGGGCTTCGCAATCAGCCGCACCGTCGCTTCCGTGACGATGCCGAGCTGCCCCTCCGAACCGCAGACGAGCCCAAGCAGGTCGTATCCCGGCGCGTCGAGCGCCTTGCCGCCGAGTTCGATCACGGTGCCGTCGAAAAGCACCATCTTGACGCCCAGAAGGTTGTTGGTCGTAACCCCGTACTTCAGACAGTGCGCGCCGCCGGAATTCATCCCGATGTTCCCGCCTATGGTGCAGGCGAGCTGCGAACTCGGATCCGGGGCATAGAAGAAGCCGTCGGCCGAAACCGCATCGGAAATATTGAGATTGGTCACGCCCGCCTGAACCGTCGCCGTGCGGTTGAACAGGTCGATATCCAGGGTGCGCGACATCTTCGACAGACCGACGACGATCGCGTCCTCCTGAGGAATGGCGCCGCCGGAGAGCGAGGTGCCGGCGCCCCGCGGCACGATCGGAATGCCGTAGCGGCTGCAATATTTGAGCACCGCGGCCACGTGCTCCGTCGTCTCGGGAAGAACGACCGCGAGCGGCATCCGCCGATAGGCGATAAACGCATCCGTCTCGAAGGGCTTGAGGCCGCGCTCGTCGCTGATGAGGCCGCCTTCCGGCAACAGATCGGCAAGATCGGCGACGATTTCCCGCCGACGATCGAGGACGGCCTGCCTTGGCTTCAGAAAGCCGATCGTCTCCGGCATGAGCGCCTCCCATTCACAGCAAAGTGGTATTTTTTGCTTACCACTAATGCATGTCGCCCAAAAGTGTGCAGCGGATCTGAGACAAGGACATACACAAACAATGACCTCAGTGCGTCCCGCTCAAACCTTTTATAGAGGTGGACGGACACCCGGCAAATGTTAATGATCTTTTCGCCTTTGGAAACAATGATCAGGATTGATGACGAATCTAGGCGATCTCGAAATTTTCGCGCGGGTGGTGTCGACCGGCAGTATGTCGGCGGCGGGACGCGCGCTCGGCTTTTCCGCAGCCGTGATTTCCAAACGCATCAAGCGGCTCGAAGACAGGCTGGGCGCGCGGCTCCTGCAGCGCACGACGCGGCAGATTTCGCTGACGGAGGCCGGCCAGGGTTTCTATGACCGGGTTCTCGGCATTCTCGCCGGCCTCGAGGAGGCGGAGGCTTATGCCTCCGGCCGCTCCTCCCAGGTCCAGGGGACGCTGCGCATTTCCGCGCCGACCTCCTTCGGCCGCATGCACATCGCGCCGCATCTGACCGGTTTCATGAAGGACCATCCCGACCTGAAGCTGCACATCGTGCTGACCGACGATTTCACCGACATCGTCGCAGAAGGCTTCGACCTCGCCATCCGAATAGGCGAACTCAGCGATTCGAGCCTCGTCGCCCGCAAGCTCGCGCCGGTGCGCCGGCTTCTCTGCGCAGCGCCGAGCTATGTCGCCCGTCATGGAGCGCCGACGGAGATCGGCGAACTCGCGAAGCACATCTGCCTTCCGGCACACAACAACGACAACTGGAAGCTGGAGGGGCCCGACGGCAGCCTCTCCTATCGGCCGGAGGGACCGCTCGTCACCAACTCGTCGGAAATCATCCGCGAAGCGGTGATTGCCGGCGCCGGCATCGCGCTGCGCTCCACCTGGGATATCGGCAGGGAACTTCGGGAGGGGCGACTGGTTCAGGTGCTGCCGCAATGGGAAGGATCGCACAAGCTGACGCTTTCGGCGGTCTATCCGAGCCGGCAATTCCTGCCGGCCAAGGTGCGGCAGTTCATCGACTATCTCGCCGCACTCTACGGGCCGGTGCCCTACTGGGAGCAATAGTCTATCCGTGCTCGTCGTGATGCCGGCGAATGCGCCGCACCACCAGCCAGACCCCGGCGACCGCGAAGGGAACGGCGAGGCCCGTCAGGAGACCTGGATCGACGGGTATTTCATGACTGACGGCCTTGGCGAGGTAGCCGAAGAGCCCGACGACATAATAGGAGATCGCCGCCACCGACAGTCCTTCGACGGTCTGCTGCAGGCGCAATTGCAGCTTGGCGCGGCGATCCATCGAATTCAACAGGGCGCTGTTCTGCCGTTCCAGTTCGACGTCGATCCAGCTTCTCAGGAGAGCCGTAGCGCGGGCGAGCTTGCGCGAAAGGTTCGCCTGCCGCTCCTCGACCGACTGACAGGTGCGCATTGCCGGCGCCAGCCTGCGCTCGAGGAAGGTGCCGATCGTCTCGTAACCGGGCACCGGCGTCTCGGAAAGCGTGCGGATGCGTTCCTGGACAATGCCGTAATAGGCGCGGCTGGCGCCGAAGCGATAAAGGCTGAGGGCGGCACCCGCTTCGAGATCGGCGGCAAGGCGGGTGATCTCCGCCAGCATCTCGTCAGCCTCCTCGCGGACGTTTTCCTTCATGCGCTGCGTCACCGCCGTCAGGCCGTCCTCGGTGCGGCGGATCTCCGGCGACAGCGACTGGGCAAGCGGCAGGCCGAGGATGGCGAGCGTGCGGTAGGTCTCGATGTCGAGCAGGCGCTGCACCAGGGCGCCTGTTCCCGCCTCCGTCATGCCGCGATCGATAACGAGCACCTGGGTCAGCCCGTCGCCGTTCTGGCGAAAGTCGGTCACGAGCACCGCCTGGCCATTCTTGGTTTCGCTGTAACAGAGGCTCGTGGGATCGAAGGCGCCGATGGCCTCGCGGGTGTCCGGCGTATCGGGACGGATTTCCAGACGAATTCCGGAAATCAGCGAGCCCGGGGGCGAAAAACCGTCGCCGAACGGATGGATCGGCACCTCACCGCCGAAGCTTTCCGGCGCGGGCGCGTCCCAGAAATAGGTGGAGAATTCCGTGTGCCGCTCCCAGCGCAGCGTTCCCTGCCCCCAGGGGATCGCGTGGTGATTGGCGTCGCGACCGGGCGGGGCGATGCCGCGCGAGCGCGACAACTCGGACATCACGGCGTGATCGACGATCGACCCGCCCTCCGTCATGAAGGCGAGTTGAAAGATGACGCGCGGAGTCGTCACCAGCGCATAGGGCCGTGAATGAACCTCGCCGAGCGCCTGGGCGCGCAACGGCGCCACCGGAAATGCAAAACTGCCCTTTGGCATGAAGCGCTTCTTCCCCCTCACGCGTTCATCATCACCTTCTTATCAACGGATAAGGTAAAAAGAACAGGGCGCTTTGACGCAGTTCGATCTTTGTCAACACCCGCAGAGTGGACAATCAATTTGACCACTTGATAGGCCCTGTTAGATTGCCGAATGGAAGCGGAGGCCGGCGAAACCTGTGCACAATGCCCTTGGCGCTCCGGGAGACGTGGCCGTGACCGAAAACCAGGACGACCTCTATGCCCGCATCAGCCATAGCCGGACGGCCGACGAGGTCGTGCAGCAGATCGAGCTTCTGATCCTCGAGGGCGTGTTGCGCGACGGCGATCGCTTGCCGGGCGAGCGAGAACTCTCCAGGCGCTTCGACGTGTCGCGGCCGATCCTGCGTGAGGCGCTCAAGGAGTTGGAGGCGCGCGGTCTCGTCGAGAGCCGGCATGGCGGCGGCACGTTCGTCGCCGACGTGGTCGGCCAGATTTTTTCCAAACCCCTGATCGAGCTCATCGGACGCCACCACAAGGCGACGCAGGACTATCTCGAATACCGGCGCGAACTCGAAGGCTTGACGGCGGAACTGGCGGCGACCCGCGCAACCGACTTCGACCGCGACATTCTTACCCGCGTCATCGAGCGCATGCGCTCCGCGCACAAGAGCGGCAATTTCGCCGAAGAGCTCGAAGCCGATATCGAACTGCACAATGCTATCGGCGAAAGCGCTCACAATATCATCCTGCTTCACACCCTCAGGGCCTGTTACAGGCTGCTGACCCAAGGCATCTTCTTCCACCGCAATTCCGTCTTCGGCGCGCCCGGCGCGCGCGACCAGCTTCTCGCGCAGCATGAGGCGATCTATGCGGCGATCATGGTCGGCGATCCACAAACCGCTAAGACAGCCGCGCAGAGCCACATCGATTTCGTCGCCACGGCAGCGCGCGAGGCCGAGCGCAGCGGAGAGTGGGTGCGCATTGCCCGTCTGCGCCTGCAGCAGCGCGATCGCTCCGGTTCCTGACCCGTCGCGCGCGACAAGCGCTAAAGTACGGATGGCGAGTGCCCCTTGGTAAAATTCCCGCCGATTTCCTACATATGGTCGTATGGGGCAGTGGTTCTGTCGGAACCGCGACTCCGCGCTTTGCGTTAGTTGGCTAATATATGGGTCCCGAAAAGGAAGAGCATGAATCCGAAAGAATGCGGCGTGTTTTGACGAACGCATTTACAGCGGCATGCGACGGTTCATACTCGGGTCGCGCAGCGGCAACCACTGATTCGTTGAGGAGTATCGGGAATCTTGAACTTTCTGCACCGGCTCGCTTCTGATGTGCAACTCATGCTGCGTCGCCCGGCGCGTATGCAGTATGCGGCGCTGTGCTATCGGCTTGCCAGGAAGACGAATGCGCTGGAAATCCTGGTGATCACCAGCCGCGACACCGGCCGGTGGGTCATCCCCAAGGGGTGGCCGATGCAGGGAAAGCAGGCGCACGAGGTCGCCGAGCGCGAGGCCTATGAGGAGGCCGGGGTGAAGGGCAAGGTGCAAAGGGCCGCCATCGGCGCCTACGTTTATCAGAAGCGGAAGGATCACGGCCTCGAGATCTCCTGCAAGGTGCAGGTGCATGCGCTCGAAGTTGAGGATTTTTGCAAGAACTTCCCGGAGAAAGGCAGCAGGCGGCTGGAGTGGGTCGACTATCGTGAGGCGGCAAAGCGCGTTGCAGAGCCTTCGCTGAAAGAGCTTATCCTCGATTTCGGCAGACGCGTCGACCCCGACCCGGAGCAGCGGCCGAAGGCCTCCAGCAACTGACGGCGAGGCGGAAGCCCACGGCATCTGCACCGGCGACTGGTCGAACACGCAAGGTCGCCGCAGGATGCGATGTGCCGGATCGGGTAACGCCCCGGCCCACCCTTCGTCCCCCCTCTTCAATTCCTCTTGAATACGCCCGTTTGTGCCGCTACTGGCGAATATTACAGTTGGAGAACAGCCATTGGCCAAGCCGCGACCGCGCCTCGAAAAGCTGACGCTCGACAAGGATCTCGACAAGTTCAGCCTTGCCGAGGAAGCGTCGCATCACGTCATGCGCAGGTTGGCTGCTCCCGGGCTTGCCGCTCTCTTCCTGATACTCAGCATGGGCTTCGCGGCGAGCTATTTCACGGGCGCCTCCGGTGCGGCCGTGGTGGTGGCGGCTGCGGCGGTCGCGGGCTACATGGCGATGAACATCGGCGCCAACGACGTCACCAACAACGTCGGAGCGGCGGTCGGCGCAAAAGCGATATCGATGCCCGTGGCGCTGGGGATTGCGGCGGTGTTCGAGATCGCGGGAGCGCTGATCGCCGGCCGTAAGGTCACGCTGACCATCGAGGCCGGGATCATCGACGGCACGCAGCTGGTCGGCGCCGAAGGGCTGGTCTGGGTGATGCTGTCGGCGCTTATCTCATCGGCGATCTGGATCAATATCGCGACCTATTCGCGTGCGCCCGTTTCGACGACGCATTCGCTCATCGGCGGCATTATCGGCGCAGGTGTCGCCGCCGCCGGGCTTTCCAGCGTCAAGTGGTGGGCGATCGCCGGCATCACGGCGAGCTGGACGATTTCGCCCGTGCTCGGCGGGGTCATTGCCGCACTCTTCCTCGCCTTTCTCAAGGAGTTCGTCATCTACCGCGATGACAAGATCTCGGCCGCCCGGCGCTGGATGCCTGTCGTCCTCGGTGTCACCGCCGGTTCGTTCACGGCCTATGTCGCGGTCTTTGCCATCGATCATCTGGCTTTTGTCCCGCTTCCGACCGGCCTGTCGATAGGCGGGCTGGCCGGGATCGCTTGCTACATAGTGTCGAAGCCGTGGATCCACCGCCAGTCGGAAGGTCTCGAAAACCGCAACCAGTCGCTTCGCAAGCTGTTCCGCCTGCCGCTCATCTTCTCGGCCGCCCTGCTGTCCTTCGCCCATGGCGCAAACGACGTATCGAACGCGATCGGCCCGCTGTCGGCGATCGTCTCGGCCGTCGACGGCGTGATCTCGAGCGCGGATTCGGAGGCCCCCTTCTGGGTACTCCTCATCGGCGCACTCGGCATCTCGGTGGGTCTTCTGCTCTACGGTCCGCTGCTGATCCGTGTCGTCGGCGAGGAGATCACGCGCCTCAATCCGATGCGCGCCTTCTGCGTGGCGCTTGCGACCGCCGTGACGGTTCTGCTTGCCTCGGCTCTCGGCCTGCCGATCAGTTCCACCCACACGGCGGTGGGCGCCGTATTCGGCGTCGGCTTCTTTCGCGAGTGGTACACGCGTCACTCGCAACGGCGGCTCGAATATGTCCGGCGCAAGACGGGCCAGACCGAATTCATGGAAAAGGGCGAGACGAATTTTGCGGAAGTGCGTCGCCGGCGCCTGGTGCGGCGCTCCCACTTCCTGACGATCGTCGCCGCCTGGGTCATCACGGTTCCCGTGTCGGCGCTGCTCTCGGCCTTCCTCTATCTCGTCCTCTCCGGCCTGTTTCTCTAGAAGGTACCCGATTCCGATGCGCGCCAATTTCCGCATGCAGCGACTGTTCATCGAGAACCCGCTCCACGCCGGAGCGAAACACGAAGCCACAAGGGAGCAGTTCAACTATCTCATCAACGTCCTGCGCCTCGGTGAAGGCTCATCGCTTCTGGTCTTCAACGGCCGGGACGGCGAATGGCGGGCGGAGATAGCCATGCCGTCGCGCAAGCAGGCGGTTCTCGTCGCGGTCGAGCAGACGCGCCCTCAGCCCGCCCCTTGCGATCTCGTCTACCTGTTTGCGCCTCTCAAGGTAGGGCGGCTCGACTATCTCGTGCAGAAGGCGGTGGAGATGGGTGCCGGCGTTCTGCAGCCGGTCATGACGCAGCATGTCCAGGGCAAGATCGGCAGCCTCGAACGCGTCCGCGCCAATGTCATCGAAGCGGCCGAGCAATGCGGCGTGCTCGGCATTCCGGCAGTCGAGGAACCGCGCAAGCTCGAGGACCTCCTCATCGACTGGCCGCGCGACCGGCGCATCGTCTTCTGCGACGAGGGAAACGACAGCCAGAATCCACTGCCCATCCTCGAGGGAATTGCCGAACGCCGGCTGGCGCTCCTGATCGGGCCGGAGGGCGGCTTTTCGGAGGCGGAGCGGGACCTGTTGCGGAGCCGTGACTTCGTGACGGCGATCCCTCTCGGGCCGCGCATCCTGCGCGCCGATACCGCGGCAGTGGCTGCGATGGCCGTCATTCAGGCGACACTCGGCGACTGGCGATGAGCCGTCCATCCGCTTGCCCCTAGTTTTTTTGAGGGCATCTTGAAAGAAATTGACTTGCGCCGCACTTGATTACGGTTCAAGCACTCCATCCGATCCTGCTGACCCCGCAGGAGCCGCCCCAGGCAAAGAAGACGAACATGGCCCGAGACACTACCGACCAGACGCCGGTTACCTCTGTCGCTGAACTGACCGCCTATCTGGCATCGGGATCGAAGCCGAAGGAAAAGTTCCGGATCGGCACCGAACATGAGAAGTTCGCCTTCTTCAAGGCGGACAACAGCCCGGTGCCCTATTTCGGCGATGCCAGCATCCAGGCGCTCCTGAACGGTATGGCCGAAAGGAACGGCTGGGAGCCGATCATGGACGAGGGGAACGTCATCGGCCTTGCCGAGCCCTCAGGCAATGGAGCGATCTCGCTCGAGCCGGGAGGGCAATTCGAGCTTTCCGGCGCGCCGCTCGAGAACCTCCATCAGACCTGCAAGGAATCCAACCAGCACCTGGCAGTGCTTCGAGAAATCGCCGAACCGCTCGGCATCCGTTTCCTCGGCATCGGCGGCAGTCCGAAATGGAGCTTCGCCGAGACGCCGCGCATGCCGAAGTCGCGCTACGCCATCATGACGCGCTACATGCCCAAGGTGGGCAGCAAGGGCCTCGACATGATGTATCGCACCAGCACGATCCAGGTTAACCTCGACTTCTCCTCGGAAGAGGACATGCGGCGGAAGATGCAGGTCTCCCTGAAGCTGCAGCCGCTCGCCACCGCCCTCTTTGCAAGCTCCCCCTTCACCGAAGGTAAGCCGAACGGGCTGCTTTCCTGGCGGGGAGACATCTGGCGCGATACCGACAACCAGCGCTCGGGCCTGTTGCCGACGGCCTTCAAGCCGGACTTCGGCTTCAGCGACTACATGGAATGGGCGCTCGACGTTCCCATGTATTTCGTCGTCCGCGGCGGGCATTATCATGACTGCACCCATGTCACCTTCCGCCAGTTCATGAACGGGGCGCTGAAGGGCGAAATCGCCGAGTGGCAGCCGACGATGGGCGACTGGACCAATCATCTGTCGACCCTCTTTCCCGACGTCCGTCTGAAGCGTTTCCTGGAAATGCGCGGGGCAGACGGTGGTCCGTGGCGGCGGATCTGCGCCCTGCCGGCGTTCTGGGTGGGCCTGCTCTACGATGACGAGGCCCTGTCGGCGGCCGAGGAATTGACCCGCGACTGGGGTTACGAAGAGGTCCTGGCACTCAGAGATGCCGTGCCCGCAAAAGCGCTCGCGGCCGAATTCCGGTCGAGGTCGCTCTTCGATGTCGCACGCGAGGTTCTCACCATTTCGCGCAACGGTCTCAAGCGCCGCAACCGGCTGAACGGCGACGGCATCGACGAAAGCCAGTTCCTGGCACCGCTTGACGAAGTGCTGGCGAAGAAGGCGACGCTCGCGGAAGACATGCTCTCGCTTTATCACGGCCGCTGGAACGAATCGGTCGAACCGGTTTTTGCCGACTACCAATACTGAGCGGACCCTTTATCCGGACGGAGCGCCGCGGACAGGCTCGTTCCGCCCCCGTCCGGCGCTTTCGAAAAAGCGGTTTCCAGCCCTCCAATTCCCGTTATAGTGCAAGGACATGCGTCTCGTCCGGGAAGGAACGCCAATGGCACCGCTTTTTGACATGTTCGCTCAGGCGCAGAACGGCCACGCCATCGAACTGATGGCGAAGCAATTCGGGCTCGCGCAGGAGCAGATGGCGAAAGCCACGGCCGCGCTGATGCCCGCATTCTCCACCGGCTTCAAGCACAATACCACGAACCCCTACGACTTCGGCGCGCTGCTGACGGCGCTCTCGACCGGCAATTACGCCCGGTATTTCGAAGACATCAGCCAGGCGTTCACACCCCAGGGCGTCGCCGATGGCAACGGCATTCTCGGCCAGCTTTTCGGCTCGAAGGAAATGTCGCGCGCGATCGCGGCGCAGGCGGCACAGATGACGGGGATCGGCCAGGAGATCTACAAGCAGATGCTCCCGGTGATGGCGAGCACGCTGATGGGGGGTCTCTTCAAGCAGACCACGGGGCAGATGAGCGGTGGGCTCGCCGACAATCCGATGATGACGCTGATGCAGCAATGGATGGAGGCGACGGGCTTCGCCAAGAAGCCCGAACCGCAGTCCGACCCCTTCGACAATCCTTTCGCCCAGGCGATGCAGGGCTTCTTCGGCGTGGGCAAGGCGGGAGAAATGGGCAGGGCCGGGGATAAGCCGAAAGCAGCCGACCTATTCGCCGACAATCCCTTCTTCAAGGCCTATCGGGAGATGATGGGAGGCGCCGGCACGACCGAGAAAGCACCGACCGATAACCCAGCTTTTGCCCAGTTTTCGCAGGCGATGAACAGCCTCTTCGACAGCGGCCTGGAGATGCAGAAGGAATATCAGAAAAGCATCGACGCGCTGTTCGAGAGCCACAAGGGCGGCTCGGGCGGCAAGGCGTAGCCGTCGGAATTTGCAGGCGGATGAGGGCGGTTGTTCGCTTTCTACGGCTCGTGCCAAGCGCTATGCGTAGGCACGCTCTGGCTCAACAAGATGATACGGTTCGACCAGGCAGTCGGTTGGGATGCCCCATTCTTTGTGAAGTCTGCGGATCATATCGACGGTAAGAGCGCGCCTTTTGCTCAAGATTTCGGAGGCCCTGGAACGGGAGCCGAAAAGTGCCGCCAAATCTGCCTGCGTACGGCCGAACATCTCCATGTGCGCCTTGATCAACTCAACGGGCTCAGGAGCTTCGATCGGGTGATGCTCGTTTTCGTAAGCCTCGATCAGGGTCGAGAGAATATCGAAACGGTCCGCTTCCTCGGTTCCGGTTTCAGGCGGCTGATCGAAGTATTTCGAGACCTCGTGGATGGCCCATGCAAGGTCATCATCGTTCCTTATGGCGCGAATATTGTCCATTACACTTTCTCCGGGTTGATCTTGTCGTATTCATCATGGGTGCCCATAAACTTGATCAGCACTCTTTTGAACGGGTACGCGACGTGAACGACAAGGCGATATTTATGGCCTGATATGTCGAAAATGATGCGATTGTCGCTCACAAAATCCACGTTGGCACCGAACATCGACTTCACATCGGACGGGCCCGCCCAGTTGGCGTTCCTAACCACCGCGTGCCACGTTTTGAGAGGCGTTTCTGCTTGAGGGTGCTTTTCCCAAAACGCTCTCAACGTGGACTTCGCTATGATTTGCATGGACCCTTGGATATTCCCAAATTGGGAACATGTCAATAATAGCTGTGAGGGAAAGCGGCGTCAGAGCCTACAGCGCCCCGCTCTCGCGCAAAAAAAGCCCGGTACATGTCTTGGCATGTACCGGGCAAGCAGCAGGGTCTATTGGCTCATACCCTGCGGGGAACTTTCAGGTGCCGTCGGCACTGTGCGAATTTCGCGGCATGATCCGCGCGAGGGCGAAGATTTCGCAGATCATGCCGCACTGGCGCATCCGAGGCGGCGGGACGCGCCATGAGGGGTCAATCGTGGCGCACTCCCCTGTAGAAGAGGTTCGCCCGATTGCGTGAGGCGCGCGTCAGGTAGCTGCCCGGGTTTTCGAAGAAGGCCGAGGTCAGCGCCTCGTGCAGGTCTTCGCGTTTCAAACCCATGTCCAGCAACTGACGATCGTCGAGATCCTGCAGGCGGGCGATCTGGCAGCGGTTTCGATAGAGGCGCCAGACGGCCGTCAGCACGCCGACGATGCCTGTCGTGCGGGCTGCAGGCGACTGCCTGCTCGCAACGAGGCCAAAACCGGAGGCGTGGTGGGTCGTGCGCATGACGGAACTCCTTTTCGCGGGCACGAAGAAACCCGTCCCCTGCGGGGAGGTCTTTCGCAGGGGCAGGCCGAAATACTTTTGGCGAACCGGCGACTATTTTGGCCGGAAAGATTGACGTGATTTGCGGATTATCATTCGCAAATCCTTATTGATCAGTCCAACGAATGTTTTTAATGATATTCATCAAACAATCTTATAGGTATTCCGGCCATGTCCGCACCGCTCGATATTGACCAGCTGCAAACCTTCGTAGCCATTGCAGATACGGGCAGCTTCACCAAGGCGGCCGACCGTGTCTTCAAGACCCAATCCGCCGTGTCGATGCAGATGCGACGCCTCGAAGAACGGATCGGCAAGCCGCTTTTCATGAAGGATGGCCGGGGCAACCGGCTGACCGTCGAGGGCGACAGGCTCCTCAACTTTGCCCGCCGGATGATCCGCCTCAACAATGAGGCGATCGCCTCCTTCGACGACAACCGGCTCGAGGGAACGTTGCGGATCGGCACACCGGACGACTACGCGGACCGCTACATGCCCGAAATCATCGTCCGCTTCGCCAAGACGCACCCAAACGTCGAGCTCTACATCATCTGCGAGCCTTCGGTGGACCTCGCGGAAAAAATGGCGAAGGGCGATCTCGACATCGCGCTCGTCACCCACAATCCGCGTGCGCGGGCTTCCGACGTCGTACGGACCGAACCGCTCTGCTGGGTAAGCTCCATCAATCATCCGCTGCCCGAGAATGCCCCGATCCCGCTTGCGGTCGGCCGGCGCGACTGTCAGTGGCGGCAGGCTGCCTGCGCGGCGCTCGACGCCACCGGCAAGGAATATCAGATCCTGTTCACGAGCTGGTCCTCGACCGTCGTTGCCGCCGCGGTGCTCGCCGGCATGGCGGTCTCCGTGCTTCCGGAGTCGGCACTGCGACCGGGCATGAAGGTGCTGACGCTGGCGGACGGCTTCCCGTCGCTGGCGCCGGTGCAGATCGGCATCATGAAGCGCCCCGGCCTTTCGCCGTCGCTGTCGAACGCGATCACCAATCATATTACCGCCTGCCTCGACAACATCACGCCCATCACCGTCAACGACGATCTCGAAGGCGATCTCAAGGGCTATCCGCGTTACCCGCGCCTCAGGCAGAGCCATATGCTGCCGGGCTGGTGAGCCGTCTTACACGGCTCCTCCAATGACGAAGGCCACGCCTTGCTGAGGCGTGGCCTTCGCGCTTGTCGGGAATGGGCCCCTGATTACTCGGCCGCCGTGCTGATCGTGTCCGCCTCGTAGCCGTGGGCGGTCTTCAGTGCCTGGCGGACGCCCGCTTCGTATTCCGGGTGGACACGGGCGAAATGAATGAGCTGCCGCTCGATGATCTCGCCCGGGACGCCGCCCATGGCGGCCGCGATGTTGGAGAAGAGGCGCGACTTCTGCCCTTCGTCGAAGAGGCCGAACAGCGCCCGCACCTGGACGTAGTCGTCATTGCCGACGCGGTGGTCGTAGCGGGACATGTCGCCGTCTATTCTGAGCGGCGGTTCCTTGGCCAGCGGCTGTTCGGCCGGGCCATTGAAGGAGTTGGGCTCGTAATAGGCGTCCGGATTGCCGGTGCGAATGCCGCCATAGGTGTTCATCTGACCATCGCGATGATAGTGGTGAACCGGGCAGCGCGGCTGGTTGACCGGGATGTGCTCGTAATGCGTGCCGAGGCGGTAGCGGTGGGCGTCCGCATAGGAGAAGATGCGGGCCTGCAGCACCTTGTCCGGCGAGAAGCCGATGCCGGGCACGATATTGGAGGGCGAGAAGGCTGCGTTCTCGATCTCGGCAAAATAGTTTTCCGGGTTGCGGTTCAGCTCCAGCACGCCGATCTCGACCGGCGGGTAGTCGGCATGCGGCCAGACCTTGGTCAGGTCGAACGGGTTGTAGGGCGTCTTCTCGACGTCGAGCTCCGGCATGATCTGCACCTGCACCGTCCAGCGCGGGAACTCGCCGTTCTCGATGGCGTAGAACAGTGACTCCTGATAGCCCTCGCGGGTCTTGCCGATGACCGCCTCGCCTTCCTCGTTGGTGAAGAACTTATGGCCCTGCTGGGTTTTGAAGTGGAACTTGACCCAATAGCGTTCGCCCGCGTCGTTCCAGAAGGAATAGGTGTGCGAGCCGTAGCCGTTCATATGCATCGGCGTCTGCGGGAGGCCGCGGTCGGACATCAGGATCGTCACCTGATGCAGGCTTTCCGGCGACAGGGACCAGTAGTCCCACATGGCAGTGGCGGAACGGAGATTGGTCTTCGGATGACGCTTCTGCGTGTGGATGAAGTCGGGGAACTTGTAGGGATCGCGAATGAAGAAGACCGGCGTATTGTTGCCGACGAGGTCCCAGTTGCCTTCATCGGTGTAGAATTTCAGCGCGAAACCGCGGACGTCGCGCTCGTGGTCGGCGGCGCCCTGTTCGCCGGCAACGGTCGAGAAGCGGGCCAGCATCGGCGTTTCCGCGCCGGGCTGGAGACACTTCGCCCTGGTGTATTGCGAGATGTCGCCGGTGATCTTCAGCGAGCCGAAAGCACCCCAGCCCTTGGCATGGACGACGCGTTCCGGAATGCGCTCGCGGTTCTGGTGCGCCAGCTTCTCGATGAGCTGATAATCCTGCAGCATGATGCCGCCACGCGGGCCTGCCGTCAGCGAATTCTGGTTGTCCGGCACCGGCGCCCCGGCGGTGGTGGTGATCGTCGGACGATCTGTCATCACATCCCTCCTGTTTCGATGTTTCGGCTTCCGATGCTCGCTGAAGAGCGTGACGGCTGAACGACAGCGGCCACGATCGCCACAGTGCATGGAATGCCTTGGCACTGGTTTCTCCCATCCCACGACGATAATCTCCAATTGTATTTCCTGCCATTTACGATAAGATTTTCCTATCATGTTGACACTCAGGCAGATGCGTTACTTCGATGCCCTCGCGGCCGCTCGCCACTTCGGCAAGGCGGCCGAACTCACCCATGTCAGCCAGCCGGCACTCTCTGCGCAGATCATGGAGATGGAAGAACATCTGGGCGTGAAGCTGGTGGAACGGAGCCGCGCCGGCGTTTTCCTGACCGTCAAGGGCGAGGAAGTGCTGGCACAGGTGCGTTCCATCCTCGCGGATGTCGGCAGATTGGAGGAGAGCGCCCGGACAAATACGGGCACTCTCGAAGGGCGGGTCCGCCTCGGGGTCATCCCGACGCTCGCGCCCTATCTCGTACCGAGGCTCATTCCCTACCTGCGCGAACGGTACCCGGCGATCGACATAGAGCTCAAGGAGTCGCTCACCGATCGGCTCATCGCCGATCTCGGCGACGGCCGGCTCGATGCGGTCGTGGCGGCGCTGCCGGTCGATGGGGACGGCATCGTTACCCGGGCGCTGTTTTCCGATCGCTTCTATATGGCCGTGGCGGAGAACGACCGGCAGGTGCTCATGTCGCCGATGACGGAAGAGCAGGTGGATATTTCGCAGTTGCTGTTGCTCGAAGAAGGCCATTGCCTGCGCGATCAGGCGCTGGCCGTCTGCAATACGGCCGGCAAACGGCAGCTCCTGAGTTTCGGCGCCACGTCGATGGCAACGCTTTTGCAGATGGTGGCAAACGGCATGGGAATGACGCTCATTCCCGAGATCGCGATACCGAGCGAAGCCGCACGCAACGCGATCCGGATCGTGCCCTTCGCCGCCCCGGAGCCCTCTCGCGAGATCGGGCTCATCTGGCGGCGCAGCAACCCGCGGCCGCGCGACATGGACGCACTTGCAAACGCCATATCCGCCTGCGCCCGGAAGGTCTCACGGGACGCCGCCGCGGCCGGAAGAGGCGCGGCGAAAGCTGCGCCTCTTCCGGCCGCATGATCAAACCAGCTTCGTCTTCAGGAATTCGACGGTCCGCTGCCAGGCGAGGTCGGCCGCCTCCTTGTTGTACCGCGCCGCCGAGGTATCGTTGTTGAAGGCGTGGTTCGCACCTTCATAGACGTGGATCGTCACGTCCTTGCCGTTTTCCGTCAGCGCCTTGCGGTAGGCCTCTATGCCGGCATTGATGCGCTCGTCGAGCCCGGCGTAATGCAGCAGCAGCGCCGCCTTGATCTTCGGCACGTCCTCGGCCTTCGCCTGGGCACCGTAATAGGCCACGCCGGCCTTGAGATCGGGTGCGTTCACGGCAAGCCTGTTGACGAGACCGCCGCCCCAGCAAAATCCGATCGCGCCGACATTGCCTGTGCTTTCCGCATGGCCTTTCAGAAAGCTCACGGTGGCGACGGCATTCGCATTCGTCTCGGTTGCGTCGAGTGCGCTGATCATCTCCCGCGCCTTGTCCTCGTCATCGGGTGTCCCACCGTCAGGCGACAGGAAATCGGGCGCAAGCGCCACGAAACCTTCGAGCGCCATGCGGCGCGCAACGTCTCTTATGTGCGGGTTCAGGCCACGATTCTCGTGAATGACGATGACGGCGGGAAGCTTGCCCGAGGCATCGGCGGGTCTGACGAGATATCCCTTCATTTCGCCGTCGGCGCCGGGATAGGTGATGTCCTCTCCCTTGATACGCTCGTCCGTCTCGGCGATCATTTCGGCTTTGGCACTGTTGGCAGCCAGCATCGGCGCGATTGCGGCGGCGGCCGCAGCCGTACCCGCGAGCGCCGTCAATCTCTCCATGAAACGGCGGCGATCCAAAGTGAGATGGGTATATTCGTCATAGGCATCGATCATCGCCTGGGTGATGACAGGCTTGTTCATGACGCTCTCCCTGGGGCTGTGGCAGATCAAATGTCGCTGTAGCAGGCGGCAGCAGACCACCCGGCGACAGGATAGGTCAGCGGCGCGGTCACGGACTTACAAAACTGCGTTACCTCAGCTCATCGCCATCCAGACGGAAAGCCATGTCCACATCGCGACGAGCACAAGGAAACCCGCCATGAACAGCGGCTGGCGATAGCGAAGCCGATTGCTGGTGACGTGGATGAAGGCGTGAGCATAACGCAGCGCCACGAAAAGCCAGGCGAGGCCAAGCGAAAGGAGATTGTCCGCCTCGGTGAGGTAGAGCAGCACGCAGCAGAGATGAAAGAGAACAGGCAGCTCGAACTGGTTCGCGATGCTGTTCCGCACGATAAGGCTCTCGCCCGGCTCGTCGCGGTTTTCCCGGAAGAGGGAAGCGTCGATCTTGCCCGTCCTGATGAGCGATGCCCGACGCGTGGAAAGGAGCGCATAGAGCGCAAAAACAAGCGCGACATGGGCCACCATCGGCCAGAATATTCCGAAGCCTGTCATCGGTGCTCTTCAGCGTCAGCAATGGACATGGCGGACGCCGGACGGCGTCCGCCGATGATATCAGGCGCCGCCCGGATAGTTCGGGCTCTCGCGGGTGATCGTCACGTCATGGGCATGGCTCTCGCGGAGGCCGGCGCCGGAGATGCGAACGAAGGTGGCGCGCTCCTGGTAATCCTTGATCGTGGCCCCGCCGACATAGCCCATGGAGGCGCGCAGGCCGCCGGCGAGCTGGTGCAGGACGCCGGAGACCGGCCCCTTGTAAGGCACCTGTCCCTCGATGCCTTCGGGCACGAGCTTCAGCGTGTCACGGACCTCTGCCTGGAAATAGCGGTCGGCCGATCCGCGCGCCATGGCGCCGACGGACCCCATGCCGCGATAGGCCTTGAAGGACCGGCCCTGGTAGAGGAAGACCTCTCCGGGGCTCTCCTCCGTTCCGGCGAGCAGCGAGCCGATCATCACGGCCGAAGCGCCGGCAGCGATCGCCTTGGCAACGTCGCCCGAAAATTTGATGCCGCCGTCGGCGATGATCGGGATGCCCGCGGCCTGCGCGGCATCGACGGCCGCCATGATCGCGGCGAGCTGGGGCACGCCGACCCCGGCGACGATGCGCGTCGTGCAGATCGAGCCGGGGCCGATGCCGACCTTGACCGCATCCGCCCCGGCGTCGATCAGCGCCTTGGTACCGTCCCCCGTCGCGACGTTGCCCGCCATGATGCGCACCGAGTTGGAAAGCTTCTTCACGCGTGCCACCGCATCGAGCACGCGCTGCGAATGGCCGTGGGCGGTATCGACGACGATCATGTCGACGCCGGCATCGATAAGCCGCTCGGCACGCTCGAAACCGTCGTCACCGACGCTGACGGCGGCGGCGGCGCGAAGCCGGCCCTGCGCATCCTTGGCGGCGTTCGGGTTG
This sequence comes from Sinorhizobium meliloti, assembly GCF_017876815.1. Lineage (NCBI taxonomy): Bacteria > Pseudomonadati > Pseudomonadota > Alphaproteobacteria > Hyphomicrobiales > Rhizobiaceae > Ensifer > Ensifer meliloti. The sequence continues at coordinate 446,932 of NZ_JAGIOS010000001.1, forward strand.
AGCTGGGACTTTTCGATGTCCTTGACCGTGATCAGGCCGACGCAGCGTCCTTCGGGATCGACCACGAGGAGCTTCTCGATGCGGTGCTTGTGCAGAAGGCGCTTTGCTTCCTGCTGATCGACGCTTTCCTTCACGGTGATGAGGTTTTCCCGCGTCATCAATTCGTAGATCTTCTGAGAAGGATCGGAAGCGAAGCGGACGTCGCGGTTGGTGAGGATGCCGACGAGGCGCCCCTGCGTCTGCCCGCCCAGGCCGCCGTTTTCCACGACCGGAATGCCGGAGATGCCGTGCGCCTTCATCAGGCCCAGAGCATCCGCAAGCGTCGCATCCGGGCCGATCGTGACCGGATTGACGACCATGCCGCTTTCGAACTTCTTGACCTGCCGGACTTCTTCCGCCTGTTCGGCGGGCGTCAGGTTGCGGTGGATGACGCCGATGCCGCCGGCTTGTGCCATGGCGATCGCGAGCCGCGCCTCGGTGACGGTATCCATGGCCGCCGAGAGGATCGGAAGATTGAGTTCGATGTCCTGTGCGATACGGGTGGCGATATTCGTCTGGCCCGGCATCACCTCGGAATGCCCTGGCTGGAGCAGGACGTCGTCGAAGGTCAAAGCCTCCAGACCGGTTGCCGTTTCGATGATGCGCGCCATGGCCAGTTCCTCTTCAAATAAACGAAAAATCCCCGGGGACGCTCAGCGACTTGTCCACCGGGTGACTTCAAGGCTTGTCTTGGAAGTTGGCGAGGGCTGGTAACACGGATACGCCGGAATGAAAATAGCCAAGGGGCCCAAATCTTATGGGCCCCGCCGAATTGTTGTCGCAGTGCAACAAGCCGTCTCTTCAAATATCGAACTGATAGCTCGCCGGTACGAAGCGATAGCCCTGATCCTGGCTCTCGACGAAGCCGACGGACGGAAACGGCATGTGATACCCGATGAAGGGCAGCCGGTCGGTTGCGATCATGTCGAAGACCTTTTTTCTGCTCGCACTCGCGGCCGGCTTGTCCATGTCGAAGCGGACCTCCCAGTCGGGCCGCTGCAGCGACAGGACATAGTGGTTCGCGGTGTCTGCGGTCAGGATCATGGCCTTGCCGTCGGACTCGAGCCGATAGATCATATGCCCCGGAGAATGACCGAACGCGGCCATGGCAGAGATGCCGGGCACGACGTCGCCGCCATCCGCGACGAAGGTGATCTTTTCCGCCAGCGGCACGACCTTCGCCAGCACCGCCTTGTGCCCGTTCTCGGCAGGCGTGCCGACGCGGGCGCCGTCCTTCCAGAAGTCGTACTCGACCTGTCCGGTCACATAGCGCGCATTGACAAAAGCGGGCTTTCCACCCTCCGTCAGGCCCCCGATATGGTCGCCGTGCATGTGAGTGATGACGACGACCGTCACCTGTTCCGGGGCATAACCGGCAGCCTTCAGGCCTTCCGCAAGCTTGCCCGTGCCCGCCTCGCGACCTCCTTCGCCAAGCCCAGTGTCGAAGAGAACGACCTCGGATCCGGTATCGACCAGGACCGGGGAAAAGCCGTTGACGAAGCCGCTGGTCGGCAGGAAATTCTGTTCCAGAAGCTTGGAGACCGACTCCGCAGGCTGATCGGTACCGAAGATCTCGTGCGGCTTGTCCGCGGCGCGCGTCCCGTCGCTGATCACCGTCACCTTGAAACTTCCGAGTTTCAATGTCCTGAAGTCCGCGCTCTTGCCCATGCCGTCCTTTTCCGCCGTTTCCTGAGCACCGGCAATACCTGCAAGCAGGCCTGGTGCCGCCAACGCGCCCGCGCCTGCCGCGAACAGCGTCCGCCGCTTCAATTGAAATGCCATCGTCATTCCCTCCTGTTGACCGGAGCTGCCCGCGCGCCGGTGATCACAGGCGAGAAGTAGTGCCTTGACAGAAATGGACAGGAGGGATCACACGCATTTGATCTTCAATCTCCGGTTTCGCCCCGACAAAGCCATCGGAACCCCTTACCCGCGACCCGCGCGCACGAGTTCTGATGATTTTGTCCTCAAATCGATTTCGAATTAAGAACCAATGCGGCTAACGCCCGCAGTGACAGCCCCAAGGCGCCTTTCATGAACCGCATCGTCCCGTTGATCCTCGCCGTCGCTCTCTTCATGGAGCAGATGGATTCAACCGTTATTTCGACATCGCTGCCGGCAATCGCGCGCGACATGGGTGTCGGGCCGATCACGCTGAAGCTCGCGCTGACCTCCTATATGGTGGCGCTGGCGATCTTCATTCCCCTGAGCGGCTGGATGGCGGACCGGTTCGGCGCGAAGCGCATCTTCCGCGCGGCGATCCTCGTCTTCATCGCGGGCTCCGTCTTTTGCGCGGTGGCGGATAGCCTCTTCGCCTTCGTCGTTGCGCGCTTCCTGCAGGGCATGGGCGGTGCCATGATGACGCCGGTCGCGCGGCTCGTCCTTGTCCGCAGTGCGCCACGAAGCGAGCTTGTCTCGGCAATGGCTTTGCTGACGATCCCCGCACTGGTCGGACCGCTCGCAGGCCCGCCGCTCGGCGGCTTCATAACGACCTATTTCTCCTGGCACTGGATCTTCCTGATCAACGTGCCGGTCGGCATTGTCGGCTATTTTCTTTCCGGCATCTACCTGCCCGAGATGGAGCGGCGAAATCCGCCCCCGGTTGATATCATCGGTTTCCTGCTCGGGGGCATTGCCGCCGCCGGCGTGGTCTTCGGGCTCTCAGTCATCAGCCTGCCGGCCCTGCCGCCGGCGATCGGTATCGCTTCCGTGTCGGCCGGCGTCGCCGCCTCGCTCCTCTATATCTTCCATGCGCGCCGGCATCCGGCGCCCGTGCTCGATCTCAAGCTCTTCCGCGACGGCGCCTTCCGCGCCGCGTCGATCGGCGGCACGATCTTCCGCATATCCGTCGGCGCTGTGCCTTTCCTGATGCCGCTGATGCTGCAGGTGGGCTTTGGTCTCAGCCCGTTCCAGTCGGGCCTCATCACCTTCGTCGGCGCCGTCGGCGCCATCACCACGAAGTTCCTCGCGCGCCGCGTGTTCGCTTTCGCCGGCTTCCGCACGACGCTGCTCATCGCCGCCGTGATCGCGGCCGTCACGACTTTCGCCAACGGCTTCTTCACGCCGGCGACACCCTATCTCCTGTTGATCTCCGTCCTGCTGATCGCCGGCTTCGCCCGGTCCTTCTTCTTCACCGGCGTCAACGCACTCTCTTTCGCCGATATCGACGATGCCGACGCCAGCAAGGCGACGTCGATGAGCGCCGTACTGCAGCAGATCAGTCTCGCATTGGGGGTCGCAGTCGCAGGCGCCATTCTCGAATTCGAGACGGCGCTCAGCGGCAAGCCGCTTGAGCTTGCAGACTTTCACGTCGCGTTCATGATCATTGCCATCGCCAACCTTCTGGCGGCGATCCCCTTCATCGCCATGGCGAAGAATGCCGGCGCCTCGGTTTCGGGGCATCGGCTGGCAGTACGGGAAGTGGAAACGACGGCTGCCGGCAAATAATCTGCCGCAGGGTCTGATTAGGCAGCACTGTCAGGGGGGCGCTCCGCCCCTGCCCTTTCAAGCAAGCCGCACAACTCCTATTCCGGCCGCTCGCAGACCGCCGAAAGCTTGTTGCCGTCCGGGTCACGGACGTAAGCCGCATAAAAATTGGCATGGAACGGGCGCAGCCCCGGCGCGCCCTCATCGGTGCCGCCGCCGGCGAGCGCCGCGGCATGGAAGGCGTCCACCGCCGCGCGGCTTTCCGCTTCGAGCGCCACCATCGAGCCGTTGCCGATCGTCGCGGCCTCGCGATTGAACGGCGTCACCACCCAAAGCCGGCAGCGGACGTCACCCTCCGCGCCGTAACCGATCTCCACCTCATCCTCCTTGCGGCGCTTCAGGCCGAGGGGCGCAAGCGCCCGATCGTAGAAAGCGCCCGCCGTTTCGAGATCGTTGGAGCCGAGGGTCACATATAGCAGCATGGCTCTATTCTTCCGCAGCACCCTCTGCCGGTTCGTCGCTCTCAAGCGCATGGCGGCCCTTGAAACCCTTGGCGAGCAGAAACATCTCGACCGATTCGGCACGCGACGATGCCGGCTTCACATGGACGACCTGGCGGAAATTCTGCTTCAGCATGTTCAGGAGGTCGCGCTCGGTGCCGCCCTGGAAGGTCTTCGCCAGAAAATGTCCGCCCTCCGCGAGTACCTCGACGGCGAAATGCGCCGCCACCTCGCAGAGATGCATGGTTCTGATATGGTCGGTCTGTCGATGACCCGTGGTCGGCGCCGCCATATCGGACAGGACGATATCAGGAGCTCCGCCGATCGCCTGTTTCAGGTTTTCCGGCGCCTCGGGATCGAGGAAATCCATCTGCAGGAAGCGGACGCCCGGGATCGGATCCATTTCGAGGAAGTCGATCGCCGCGACCCGCGGATCGGCATCGGTCGAGTTCGTCACCTTGGCGGCGATCTGAGACCAGCTACCGGGTGCCGCGCCCAGATCGATGATGCGCTTGGCGCCGGCAAGAATCTTGTGCTTCTCGTCGATCTCGAGAAGTTTGAACGCCGCTCTTGCGCGGTAGCCTTCGAGCTGCGCCCGCTGAACATAGGGGTCGTTGATGTGGCGCTCGATCCAGCGGCGCGAAGACGCCTTGAGCTTGCCCTTCTTGACCTTCTGTCCGAGCTTGCGGCCGCTGCGATTGCCGCCGATCGGGGATTTCGTCATGCCTCGGTTCCTTCGTGGCGCTTCACCCGTTCCTCGCCCGCCTGCGCAGAACCGAAGCTGCGCTGATGACGGCGCGGACGCCCCCGGCGCCAGGCCCCGTCATCCGCCATCATATCGGTCAGCAGCCCTTCGCGAAGCCCGCGATCGGCGACGCGCATGCGGCTCGACGGCCAGCGGCGGCGGATCGCCTCGAGAATCGCGCAGCCGGCAAGCACCAGATCGGCCCGGTCCGGGCCGATGCAGGGATTGGCGGCACGTGCGGCGAAATCCCAGGAGAGCAGGCGTGCCTGCATGGCCGAGACCTCGTCGTCGGAAAGCCAGAGCCCGTCCACGCGGCGGCGGTCGTAACGCGGCAGGTCGAGATGCACGCCGGCGAGCGTCGTCACGGTTCCCGACGTTCCGATCAGATGGAAGCCGTCGCCGTAGGAGCCGCTTGCCAGCGCGTCGACCGAGGGGCTCTCGAAGCCGGCGAGCATCGCCTCGACCTCGCGCACCATCACCTCGAAACTCTGGGGCGTCACATGCTCGCCGCCGTGGCGCTCGGAAAGGGTGACGACGCCCACGGGCAGAGAAGTCCAGTGGGTAATGTGATTGGCAAGCCGGCTCGAGCGATTTTCGCCTATCCGGATGACGGCGATTTCCGACGAGCCGCCGCCGATATCGAAGAGCACGACGGACCTGGTTTCGCGGTCGACGAGCGACGAGCAGCCGGACACGGCAAGCCGTGCCTCCGTCTCGCGATCGATGATCTCGAGTTCGAGACCGGTTTCCTCGGCGACGCGCTTCATGAAGGCTTCGCCGTTGGCAGCCGCACGCGCAGCCTCGGTCGCAATCAGCCGGCGACGGCGGATCGAGCGGGCACCGAGCTTGGCGGCACAGACCTTGAGCGCTTCGACCGACCGCTCCATCGCGTCGTCCGAAAGCCGCCCGCTGGCGCCGAGCCCCTCGCCCAAGCGGACGATTCGCGAAAACGCATCGACCACACGGAACTGGCCCGGCCGGGTCGGCTGCGCGACGAGCAGCCGGCAATTGTTGGTGCCGAGGTCGAGTGCCGCATAAAGCGGTGCCGGCGGCTCGCCCGGCGCGACGAACGGCGCACCGAGCCTCTCCGGACGCGCCTGCTGTTGCGCGGCGGCTTCGCCGTTCCGCGGCCGCGCAGTATCGCCGGGCCGCTCGCCCGGCCGGCCGCCGGGCCGCTCGCCCGGCCGGCCGCCCGGCCGCAGGCTTGTCGTCGGGTTGCCCGCGGAAGCCAGCGGCCGCCCCTGAAGGCCGCGCCGATGGCGCGCCTTCCTGTTGCGCTTTTGGCCGCCCTTCTTGTCGCTGAGCGCCGCATCCAACGCCGGCGCGCTTGCACCGGAGGCAGCGGACTGATCTTGCGGTCTTGCTGATTTCGAACGCCGGCGCCGTTTGCGCTTGCGCGACGGCTCCGCCTCGTTCAGTGCTGCGGGACGCCCTGCTTCCCCGGACGGGCCGGATCCGCTGGCAATTGCAGACGGGGAACCGGACAGCTTACGCCGCCTCCGTTTGCCCTTGCCGCCCCGCGGCGCGCCTGTGCGCGCCTCGCTGCGGTCTGCTGCCGACGCCCCGGATTCAGACGGCTTCTCGCCGTGATCGGGGTCTTTCACTTGTCTCAACCATGGCGCCGCGCGAAGCCTGACGGCCGCTCAAGGCGCTCTCTCGATTTTGCGTTGGCGCGACTGTACCAGCGCCGCTTCTTTTCGCCAAACTTTTTTTGAAACCATAGCGGAGCGGGCGACCCCGACCGCCCTTCCCTGCGGTTGCCGGAGACCGATGGACTTCGAGGCTCAACCCAGAAGCAGAAGGACACAGCCCGGCCGCATTTTTTTGGCAAAAGGTATTTGCATCGGGCGTTCTTTTGTTTATAAGCCCGCCACACCGACGCGGCGGTACACCGTCTGCGGGCCTTGGGGAATAGGTTAACGGTAGACCAGCGGACTCTGACTCCGTTAGTCCTGGTTCGAATCCAGGTTCCCCAGCCAACCACTTTCCCTGATAAAACAGCTACTTAGCATGCATTTTGCTTAAATAAGCGATTATCGTCGCCTATCGGCGCTGTACGCTGTTGCCGCTCAATGAAATGTCTTACTCAGCCGACGATCCCGCACCAGACCCCAACCGTTGCCCGCATGTTTCCGCAGCGATCTAGCATCCAACGGCACCTCGCCGCCCTTCCCGCCCCAGTGCCGGGCTCCTCCGGCAGCGGGCCGCAAGCATCGCCGCGAAGCATGTTGTTAATATCTCCTTCCGGTTGCATTTCCTTGTAGACAGATCGGGGGGAAGAGCGATTGATTGCTCTTGTAAGAACCTATGGGCAATCGGGGCTATCAACATGAATCTAAGAATATTTTCGGCGCTGACCGTGATGGTTGCGGTGTCAGGTTGCGGATCCATCACCCGCGGAACCACGGAAAACGTAACCATTACATCGTCACCCAGCGATGCAAGTATAAGTACTTCTATAGGAAAGTACTGCCCTCGTTCTCCATGCACGATCGAAGTCAACCGTCGCACGGAGTTCACCGCATATGCTGAGAAAGATGGTTACAAAAAGGGGTCCATCGAGATCAAGACAAAAGTAGTCGGCGCGGGTGCTGCCGGTTTTGCTGGCAATGTTTTGATTGGCGGCGTCATCGGAATGGGTGTGGACGCAGCGACTGGAGCGGCGTTGGACCATTATCCCAACCCTGCGCATATCGAACTGGTCCCGCTGGGAAAGCGTGCTCCCGATAAGGCGGCCAAACCAAAAAGGCGGAAACACACGAGCACGGCTAAACCATCCGTATAGCGCCACGCTCTTCAGCGAACACAGGCCCGCCGCTCTTGACCGGCGGGCTTGTCGAGCGCCCCGCCATACCTCTCCTCGCAGCATCGTCGTTGCCTGCCATTCATCCGGCGTTCAGGGCCGATCTTCGAAACTAAGCGCTCAGAGATGCGTTGATCCGGCATACGAGAATACGACGAAGGAGCCCGACCATGAAGCTTTTGACCATCGCAGCGGCGGCCGGCGTGGCTCTCACCCTGTGCGCCGGCAACGCGCTGGCCGACCCCTGGAAAGACGAAAGCGGTCACGGGCGCTGGCGTGGGTATCATGACGAGCCACGCTATGAACGAAGAGCATACAAGGAAGAGTATCGCCGCGGTCGCTGCAAGATCGAGCGGAAATGGGACGAGGACGAGTACAAGGAAGAGATCAAGTGCAAGCGCGGGCCGCGGCCTGCCTATGGATATTACCGGTACTGAACGCAGCTCGCGTGGCTATCTTCCGGTCAGGCGCCGGTGGCGCTCGCCGGCGGCCGGTCGGTGCCGCTTATCAGTCGACGCATCTGGTCCATGGCAGAGATCATCGCGCGCGGAGCCCGAAACATCCGGACCATTGACCATCGCTTGACAACGACAGCCAAAGGCCAGAAAACACGTTCCATGGGGTTGCGATCACCCCACGAGGCGACAGCCGAAGCATCGCGTCCGATAAACCGCCAGGCGGAGGACGCGCCATGTCTTCACTTCTCGAAATTTCCCCCGAAAAGCTTGCCCGCTTCATAGGCACCCCGAACTGCCCGGTCCTCATCGCCGTGCGCTGGTGCCGTGACGCGACTGATGAGATACACACATGGCCGTCGCCGAAGAAGGGAGCGTGGAATTGACCGAAACTGCACAGAACACCACCGCATCGGCTCAAGGTCAGGCTTTGAGCCATGGTATTTCCTTTGGCGAGGCGCTCCGGGTCTGGGCACGCGTGGCGGCTTTGAGCTTTGGTGGCCCAGCCGGACAGATCGCGATGATGCACCGCATCATTGTCGAGGAGAAACGCTGGATTGGCGAGACCCGGTTTCTACATGCGCTGAACTATTGCACCCTGCTGCCGGGGCCGGAAGCGCAGCAGCTTGCAATCTATATCGGCTGGCTCATGCACAAGACCAAGGGCGGTCTGGTCGCCGGAGCCCTGTTCGTGCTCCCCGGCGCCGTTGCCATCATGGTGCTGAGCTGGATCTACGCCATCTTCGGAAATGTCGGCGCCGTTCAGGCGCTGTTCTTTGGATTGAAGGCCGCGGTTCTGGCGATCGTGCTCGAAGCGGTTCTTCGTATCGGCCGCCGGGCGCTCAGGAACCGTGCCATGATAGCCCTTGCCGCCGGGGCATTCATCGCGCTCTTCCTGTTCCGCGCTCCCTTCCCACTGGTCGTCCTCACTGCGGGTCTCATCGGCTTTGTCGGCGGTCGAGCCGGCTGGGCTGCCTTTCAGGCGGGGAACGGACACGGAAAAGTTGGCAGCAGGCAAGTCGCTGATATCGAGACCGCGCTTGGCGAAGAGGTTCCGGCCCATGCACGACCCCCAATCAGCTGGTCGCTCAAGGTTGCCGGTGTCGCTCTCTTTTTGTGGTTCGCTCCGGTGCTGGCACTTGTCGCGTTGCTTGGCCCAGGCAATGTCTTCACCGACATCTCGATCTTCTTTTCGAAGATGGCGATGGTCACCTTTGGCGGCGCCTATGCGGTTCTCTCCTATGTCGCTCAACAAGCCGTCGAGCACTATCATTGGCTGAAACCCGGCGAGATGCTCGACGGTCTCGGCATGGCTGAGACGACGCCTGGCCCGCTGATCATGGTCACTCAGTTCGTGGGCTTCATGGGCGCCTACCGCGACCCCGGTCTGCTTCATCCATTGCTCGCCGGCACGCTCGGCGCGCTGCTCACGACCTGGGTGACTTTCGTGCCCTGCTTTCTCTGGATTTTCCTCGGCGCGCCGTTCATGGAAACGATGCGCAACAACAGGGCTCTGTCCGCCGCGCTGGCGGCGATCACCGCGGCGGTCGTCGGGGTCATCCTCAATCTGGCAGTCTGGTTCGCGTTGCACGTGCTCTTTCGCGAACTCTATGAAGCGCGCGGATTCGGCATGACGGTCGATGTGCCGGTTCTGAGTTCTGTGAACCTTGCCTCTCTCATCCTGACCGTCGGCGCGATTGTCGCGGTGTTCCGGTTCAAAATCGGCATGCTGACAGTCTTGGCCGGCTGCTCCCTCATCGGCCTCGTCTATGGATTGTTCATGGGGTGGATCTAGCTCCCGAAAACGCGATCCGGCAGCGCTTCGATTGAGAAGCGCGCAGGGCTCGAGGGAGGGGGCGCTCCGAGCGAAGGTATGAAGGCGGTGCAAAGCATTCATCCGGCCACCTATCTTTTTGCGGCGCGCGCCTTACGCGATTTTGGCGACGGGTTCGTCGCCATTCTGTTGCCGGTCTATCTGCTTGCTTTGGGATTTTCGCCGCTGCAGGTCGGCGTCATCGCGACCGCATCGCTCTCCGGCTCCGCACTCTTGACGATCGCGATCGGATTCCTCGGTGCGCGCCGTGATCTCCGCGGCTTGCTCCTGGCCGCCGCCGGCCTGATGGTCGCCTCCGGTGTCGCCATGTCTATCGTCAATGATTACGCGCTCCTGCTGGTGGTCGCCTTTGCAGGTACGATCAATCCATCGGCAGGCAGCGTGAGCGTCTTCGTCCCACTGGAGCATGCGGTGCTTACCCGCGAAGTGGCGAGTGCCGAGCGGACGCGCATGTTCGCTCGCTACAGCCTCGCCGGAGCGCTCGCAAGCGCCGTCGGGGCGCTCGCGGCAGCTCTACCGGATTTCATGACGACCTTCGGCTCGGGCAACTGACCGCCATCAAGCTGATGTTCGTTGTCTACGCGTTTTTAGGTCTGGCTGGCGCAGTACTTTATGCCCGCATGCCTCCGCGCATCACCCGCGGCGAGCCCGCGAAAGCAGCACTTGGCCCTTCGCGCGCTATCGTATTCAAGCTCGCAGCCCTGTTCAGCCTCGATGCATTCGCTGGCGGGTTCGTGGTGCAGTCGTTGCTCGCCCTGTGGCTGTTCGAGCAATTCAATCTGTCGCTCGCGGAAGCCGGGGTGTTTTTCTTCTGGTCGGGCGTGCTGTCGGCCTTCTCTTTTCCTGTCGCCGCATGGTTATCGAAGCGGGTTGGCCTCATCAACACGATGGTGTTCACTCACATCCCATCGAGCATCGCCCTGATGCTGGCAGCATTCGCGCCTACCTTGCCGCTGGCGCTTGCCTTGCTATTGATACGTGCGGCACTCTCGCAAATGGATGTTCCGACGCGTTCATCCTATGTGATGGCGGTCGTGACCGAGGCGGAACGCGCCGCGGCCGCAAGCTTCACCTCGGTGCCGCGCAGTCTCGCCGCAGCGGTCAGCCCTGCACTGGCAGGCGCTCTCTTCGCTGCTTCGTTTCGTGCTTGGCCGTTCCTAATCTGCGCCGCGCTGAAGATCACCTACGACGTCCTGCTCTTGCTGCAGTTCCGACACCACAAGCCACCTGAGGAATACTGAGCCGACCGCCTCCTCCGCACCAGGAACCACGCCGCGGCTGGCCCGTTCTCCTTCTGCCGAAAGGAGAAGACGATGAGTACCAAGGATACCAATGCCACTCCGGAACAGTCGGAACCAGCCGACGTCCGTCAGCCGGCAAACCGAAAGAAGCATCGGGACGAGGAGTCGATCGCACCACCAGCGGTCCAGCCTCCAGGGGCAAAGGACACAAGTGAGAAACCCGAAGTGAACCCGGTCACCGGCGGGGCGTTGTAGCGCTCGCCGCGCCTATTTGACCACCTGCACGACGGTGCGGCTCTTCACATCCGCGATGACGCGCTTCTCGTTGACCACCGCAAAACCATAGCGCCTGTCGGCCGGAACCGTATTGAGAAAGACTGTTTCAGGCACCGGTTTGCCGACGGATATCTGTTCCTGCAGCACAAGCGGCCGTTGCGGAAATGGCTGCAGTTCGACGTATTCCGTCACGCCTGGCGGCGGCGGATCGATCGCCGCACCCTCAACGGGCCCTGCGACAGCCGCCACGGTCGTATCGGCAGCGCTGATTTCGTTTGTGCTTTGCGCTTGGGCAGGAGCCGCGGTCAAGAAAACCGCAACACCCAATGCAACGGAGCTCTTGACGAGTACAATTGTCATGAGAGCTACTCCAGCTACGAATCCCTTCTCATGAAGAATCGCCTGCCGAGAGCTTTGTTCCGGCGTGCCTGCGGCATCAGACCTTGGTCCTACACGGGAAGGTTAAAGGTCCTAGGACCGTTGCACGCTGCTCCTCGTGACGCATATCGCTCTGAGACGACCACGGCGGCATCCTCGTCAGCCGTCCACGTCGTCTGAAGGTCCCGGAGCCAACGCGATTGTCCCTTCTAAACGCTCCGGGACCTTCATTTCCGTCCATATACGGGGGACCGTCTAAGCGGAGACCCGGCTTGGCCTGCGCACGGCCCTCACCTTCCCGCTGCTTCCTCCGCCACAGTAAAACCGGTCTCCGCCATCGGATTCGAGGCCGGAAACGCCTACACCCGGGGGCATCTCGAGCGTTTCGAGGACTTCTCCCGTTTCCGGGTCAAGGCGCCTCAGGTCGCTCTCGTCGCCTTCCCATGTGGCATGCCAGAGCTCGCCGTCGACCCAGGTGACGCCGGTGACGACTCGGTTGGATTCGATGGTGCGGAGAATCTTCCCGGTGTCGGGATCGACCTGGTGGATCTTCCGCCCTCGATAGTGGCCCACCCAGAGCGTTCCTTCAGCCCAGGCGAGGCCTGAATCACCGCCCTCGGCAGGCGCCGGAATGGTGGCAAGCACGCGGCCGGTCGCCGGATCGATCTTCTGGATACGATCCTCTGCAATCTGGTACAGATGCTCACCGTCGAAGGCCGTTCCCGCATGTGCGGCGACATCGATCGAGCGCACCGTCTTGCCGCTCTCCGGATCGAGGGCGTTCAGCCTGTCGCCGGAGGCGAACCAGACATGCCGGCCATCGAAGGTGACGCCGGCCACCTGCCCGGTATTCGGGAAAGGTCCGTATTCCTGGAGAATTTCTGCTTTCGATCGTTTCATTTTTCCGTCCTCGTCGCTGTAATGTCTCGCATCCTAGTCGCTCGGTAGCGGGCCCGGGAGTAACAAGACTGTCGGGAAGCCCAGGACGGGCGGGGTCATCCAGCGAAGCGCCCGTCCGCGGCCGAAGGACTGCACCTTGCCGGCCGACGCAAGCTGCTCGAGTGCCCGCTGCACGGTGCGCGGGCTCGCCCCGAGCGCAATCGCCAGCGCCGAGCTCGACCACGATTCGCCGTCGGCAAGGAAGGCAAGCACCGCCGCATGCTGGTCTTCGACGGGCGGCGCCAGCACGACGATCTCACCGGCGGCGCGGAGTGAGAGCGCGAAACCCTGCTTCGTCGCCCGCACCTCCGCCAGAGACCGAAGCTCTGCCCGAAGGCGTCCGATCTCCACGCGCAACCGCGCGCGGTGGGATTCGTCTGCATGTCTCGCACGGAAGGCGCGCGCTAGGAGCGTTGCTCTCGGCACGTCTTCCGGCCAGGCTTCGCCGAGCGCACGCGCAAGCGCGAAGAGCACCGGACGCGTGGCGAGCGAGACCACGCGCTTTTCGTTCCGCACCACATTGCGGCAGGCATCCACCACGAGTGCCCCGGAAGAGAGCAGCGTTTCGACTTCCTCGATGAGGAGAGACCGCTCACCGCCGCTGCCGATCAGGCGCGCGACCGGCGCATCCAGCACGAGCGATGCGCTTTCGACCTCAGCCGTCAGTGCCGGGATGTCGGCTTCGCGCGCGGCGCGTTCGGCTCGGGCGAGCGATATCCGCGCGGCTTTCGCCTGCAGACGCCGTATGGCGATGCCGGCGATGACCAGTTCGCGGGCCGCCCGCGTCGCCGGGGGGAGCGGCATGCCGGAGTCGAGCTCCGCAAGCGCGCGTTCGGCCTCGTCCAGGCGGCCGATGAGAAGCAGGCGCCGGGCCTCGAGATTGCGCGCATGCGCGGCATTGACGTGGTCGCCATGCGCTTCGAGGGTCGATCTCGCCGCTTCGAGCGTTTTCGTGGGCCAGCCGAGATCCCGCGAGACGAGAGCGATCTCGGCCTCGGCGACGATGCAGCGCGCGCGCGCCACCGCCTGCCTCTGGCCGAAGGCATGCGCAGCACTTCTGAGAAGGGTCTTCGCCCGGCCGAAATCGCCGAGCTGCGCCATCGCGATGCCCCGAAGCGCGAGCGCATGGGCGTCGTCGCGCAAAGCCACGCGGTTCAGTACGCCGAGAAGATCGCCGGCCGCGAGCGCCCGTGCCGCAGCGGTGATCAGCGAGTCCATCGAAATCCCGTCACACTTGTCACTCTCACCGTTCGATCTCCGGCTCTAGTCTGGGTTCCTGTCGGTCGAGCAACCCGCCCCCGGGCAATGTACGACGACAAATGGCCAAAGGAGAAGAATGATGACGGCACATGCAATCGGAACACGGGAAGAATGGCTGGCTGCGCGGCTCGACCTGCTCGAGGCCGAAAAGAACCTGACGCGGCGAAGCGACGAGCTGGCGAAGTGGCGCCGGGAATTGCCTTGGGTACGGATCGACAAGGCGTACCGGTTCGAGACTGACGAAGGCGAGGCCTCGCTGCGCGACCTCTTCAAGGGGTGTTCGCAACTCCTCGTCTACCATTTCATGTTCGGGCCCGATTATACCGCCGGCTGCCCGTCCTGTTTGGCGATCGCCGATGGTTTCAACGGGATCGTCGCTCATCTCGAAAACCACGACGTCGCCTTCTCCGCGGTCTCGCGCGCGCCGCTTGCGAAGCTCACGGCCTATAAGCGACGGCTGGGATGGAGCTTCCCCTGGGCTTCTTCGGACGACGGCGCCTTCAACCGTGATTTCTGCGTCTGGTTCACCGAACAACAACAGCGCGAGGGCGGCATCGAGTATAATTTCCGCCGCGAGCCGCCAATCCCCGAGCAACCGGCGTCCGAGCCGCTCGCGGGCAGGACAGTCCGGGAATGGGACGCAAGCGGCAGCGAGGGGCCGGTCGCACAGATCGCAGCCATGACGGGGACCGACGTCGCCACCTATACACGCGACAGGCCCGGTGTCAGCGCCTTCGCGCTCGAAGACGGCATCGTCTACCACACCTACTCCAGTTATGCGCGTGGACTGGATGGGCTATGGGGCATGTATCAGTGGCTCGACCGGACCCCCAAGGGACGCAACGAGAACGGCATCTGGTGGCGCCGCCACGACGAATATGCCCAAGGGTGACCGTCCGATGCGGCTCGCAACGGGTACCGCCGCGCGTGGCCTGGCCGACTGGCTGGGCCTCGCCGCCGCACCGGCTTTCGCGGTCATGGCGCTTCTGACCGCCGGCGGTGATGCGGATATCTGCTCATCGATACAAGGTGCTTCGCTGCTGAGCGGAATGAGCAGCATGTATTTGCTGATGTCAGTTTTTCACCTGGCGCCATGGCTGAAGCTGATTTCCGCAAGACGGGAAGCGCCAACCGATCCGGCGCTTCCGCGGATCACTCCGCCGACTTGAACTGCAGCGTGAACACGTTGCCCGCGATCTCATCGGAGAGTGATTTCGAGAACTCCAGCGGCACGCAATTCTGCAGCGCCTCGGTGGCGGCGGTCACGAAAGCCTGCCGCTGCTTTTCGTCGCCGTTCACTTCGATCGCGGTCGGCCGGGGCGGCCCCATCAACGTACCGTCGCCGCGGAACCCGAACCTGAGGGTGACGAAGGAATCCTTGAAGCCTTGCGGCGGAGTCCAGCATCTGCCAAGCGCGGCTCCAAGGTCGGCCACCGTATAAAGCGGCTCGGCGTGGAGCCTCTCAGCCCCCGAAACGGCAAGGATTAGACCAGTGCAAGCCAGTCTCGCCATCTGCATCGTCTTCAGCCCCTATCCCAGAGGATGGTGAAGCTAGAGCGGGATGAGGAAAAGTGTGTGCAGTTTTCCGCCCGCATCCCGCGTCTCAACCTACTAGAATCGATCACGTTCATGCCTTTAGGCCGACGGCCTGAAACCATCATGATCTAGCAGATTCGGAAACGCCTGCAACGGGCCCGTATTCACATACGGACTTGCGCCTCAGCGGCGCTTCGTTTTCAGCGCCGCATGGCTCGTGAGGCTGAGAAAGACGGCCAGGAACATGATGCCGAGGATCTTGAAGCCCTCCTCGACGAAAACCAGTCCGGCGAAGTTTTCCGAAACCGCGTCCACCAGGAAGGAACAGCCGAGCGAGGCGACGGCGGCAGCAAGCAGGACCCACTGAATATTCCGGCGGATAAACCAGGCGTGATAACAGAGCGTCGCCAGCAACAGCATATGGGGAACAAGGACAAACGGCTCCGGGACCCCGGCCGTGGCAATCGCCTCATGAAGCATCAGGAGATCGTCGATGCCCATCAACCCGGAAAAGAGCCCGCCGGCGAGAAGCGTGCGTCGCAGATGCGGCGCGTCGTAGCCGGCTCCGGACCAATAGGCCTGGAGAGCCGCGATCCCTCCCGTAAACCAGAGAATGACGCCGAGATTGGAGACCAGCCCGAAATATTTCGGCTGCCCGGCAATCGCGTTGGGGTCGCGTACGAGGTCGTAGTAGTCGATGCCAAAAAGCCGGTCGGCGATGACGATCGACGTCAACAGCACGATGCAGGAGCAGATGACGAGGAGGGCGTAGTGGAAATCACCCTGTATTCGCCTCTCCCGTGGCAGGGCTTTGGCCGTGGTGATGCCTTCGACATCCATCTCGATCCTCCGCAACAGATGCCCCAGCATGCCACCGCGGACGGTCAGCTGCCTTTGTGACAGTTTTATGACAAGGCGCGACCGGCGGTTGCGGACCTCCCGGCAAGGTGGTCCGGGACGCGCGGCACGGTCCCGCACACAACGGAACCTTGCAGGTTTTCGGACGTTAATCGTTGCGTCGTGTGCTCACCGGCCCGCGACAAGGTCGCAATTTACTTGCGGTGGTACGGAACCCCTCCCCTAGGGTCATGCTGATTGGGGATCTATGCAAAGGCGAATTTGCAGGCGGGGTGACGGAGAGAAAGGATGTATGCCATGAACCAGCACGAAGAATTGCGGGAGAAGCCGCCGCTCGATCCTGCCACCGGCCAACCGACGCCGCGGGACCCGGAAGTGCCCGTGACCAGATCGCGCCGTAGCAGCTGGCCTTTGCTGGTCATCATTCTTGCCGGTCTGATACTCGCGTTGATCGCCTGGCTTCCGGCAGAGCTGACCAGGGATGCCGAGAACGAGCCGGTCGCGCCGGGCCAAACCGAGACGACCCCGTCCGACGCCACCCCGCCGGCCGCTCAACCCGCGCCTACGGACCAGGCCGCGCCTACGAATGAGGCCGCACCTACGGACCAGGCGACGCCGCCCGCCGGGGGAACCACGGCGCCGGCAGCACCTGAGACCCAGACCCCGGCAGCGCCCGAGACGCCGGCAGCACCGGCAGCACCTGCCACGCCGGCACAGCCGCAGAGCGCTCCTGCGCAGTAGAACGACGAACGCCCCTTGTCGAGCGGGATGAAGCGGCTTGCCGCGCCATCCCGCTCTTCTGCAGTTAGATCCTCCCCGAGGGGTCGAGTGACGGAGCGGGTTCGTCTTTCATGAACGAAATCTTTGCCGACATCCTTGCCGATACCCAAACACCTTATCCGGTGATATTCGCGCGGCTCTTCGGCGCGGTCCTGCTCGGCGCAATGATCGGCGTCGAGCGTGAGAAGCGGCAGCGGCCGGCAGGGCTCAGGACCCATATTCTCGTCAGCCTCGCCTCCGCGATCTTCGCGGTGGTCGCCATCGAAAGCGTGCACATGAAAAGCCTTTCCGGCCCCGAGGTGCGCATCGATCCCATTCGCGTCGTGGAAGCCGTAACCGCGGGAGTGGCCTTTCTCGCTGCCGGCATGATCGTCTTTTCGAAGGGGGAGGTGAAGGGGCTGACGACCGGCGCCGGCATGTGGCTTGCCGGCGCCGTCGGTCTCTCGGTCGGCTTCGGCTTCTGGCTGATCGCGGCCTTCGCCGCCGTTGCGAGCCTCGTCGTGCTCTTTGTCCTCGGCCGGCTGGAGGTGGCGCTGCAGTGGAAGGCACCGGACGAGTTCTACAACACGGGTTCTACGTCGCAGAAGAATGAAGATGCAGGAGAAGACCGGCCCCGAGACCGGGACGATATACGCGAACGTTGATCGGAGCCGCCAATGGCGGTTCGATCAGCGCAGTTCGGAAATTGGGGTTGTTTGATACCCGCCCAAGGGGAGCGGACGGTTATCGAAGACCGCCCTCCCCTCCTTCAGGCCATGAATGACAGCAACGGCCTTGCGGGCTTCGTCCGGCGTCGCGAACAGCTGGCCTTCCAGGGACCAGACGCTGAATTTCACGGCCATGAACCGCAACCGTCCGTTCTCCGGAATCAGCGCGCCGACAGCCTCGCCGGCAAACTCCACCGTCTGCTTGCTCATCGTGTTTGAAACTCCTCCCTCGGCCGGGCAAAGCCCAAGCGGGCCGACTCTTGCGGTCAGCCGCAGGAGAAACACGCGAAGCGCAGGTTGGTTCCGGCGCCGAACGGAAAAAGCTTGAGCCATGAAGGATAAGGACCTCCGGATGGAAACCGCTCTATGCGAGGAAGCGCTCCGGCCGATACGGCGTGATGTCGATCACAGGCTTCTCACCCGTCATCGCCTGTGCCAGCGCCCGGCCGGTGACCGGCCCGAGCGTCATGCCGTGATGCGCGTGGCCGAAGGCGAACCAGAGGCCTTCGTGCCGCGGAGCCTTACCGATAACAGGCATCATGTCGGGCGTGCAGGGGCGCGCGCCCATCCACGGTTCCTCGTCGCGCCGCTCGGCGAGCGGGAAGAACTCGCGAGCGACCCGCTCCGCTCGTGTCAGCTGCACCGGCGTTTTCGGCGCATCGCGCAACGCGAACTCGGCGCCGGTCGTCAGCCGGATACCGCGCAGCATCGGCGCCAGGAAATATCCCTTCTCGGCGTCGAGCACCCAGTTGTTGAGCTGAGCGCCCTCCCTGATGCCATAATGCATGTGGTAGCCGCGCTTCACGGCGAGCGGGAAATGGTAGCCGAGCTTTCGCGTCACCGTGTCGGCCCACGGCCCGAGCGCGACGACGACCTCCCGGGCCTCCAAAGGGCCGTCCGGTGTGGCGACACGCCAGCCCGCCCCTTCCAGAATATGCTCCAGCGTCGCCGCATCGCCGGAAACGAGCCGGCCGCCGAGCGACTGGAAGTAGGCGAGATATGCCTTGTTCAGGCTGTGCGGATCGCGGATCGACCACGGATCGGTCCAGCGCAGGCCGCCGGCGAGTTCGGCCTGGATGGATGGTTCGATCGTCTTCAGCTCGCTGGTCGAAAGCTTCTGGTGATTGACTCCGAAGCCGGCGGAAAGCCGCTCTGCGTCCTTATAGGCCGCGTCCCGCTCCTTTTCGGTGCGGAAAACCTTCATCCAGCCATCCTTGCGAATGAGGTCGCCGGCGCCGGATGCGTCGATCAAGTCCTGATGTTCCGCGATCGAATGTTCGATAAGCGGTGCATAAAGATGGGCTATCTTCTGGTGCTGGGTGAAGCCCGAGTGCCACCAGTAGCGCGCGAGGAACGGCACGAGACTGGGCAGCGCACGGAAGTGATAGCTGGCGTCGATCGTGTTGTTCAGGGCGTAACGGAAAAGCGCTCCGAAATTGTGCGGGAAGCCGTAGGGGAAGACGCCCTCGCGCTGTATCAGGCCTGCATTGCCGTAGGACGTCTCCTCCCCCGCACCGCGCCGGTCCAGAAGCACCACCGACTTTCCAAGCCGAGCCAGATGGATCGCGCTGGAAATGCCGACAATGCCGGCACCGAGAACCACTACGTCCGTCTTCATGTGCAGATGCTCTCCTATCCGTCAAACCGCCGTGCCGCGTCACTTCACGACGACAACTTCCAGGGATTTCGTGGGAGGTGGTGTCCTGACATGCGCGGCGGGTATTCGCATGAATAGCCAAGCGAGCCCGGCAGGGCAAGGGAACAGAGCGTCACACCGCAACTGGAAAGGGGTGGAGACGAGAGCTCCACCCCTTATCGTTCGGCACCAATTTGCGGGCGGCAAGCCCCGCCTGGAGGCTCACGTTCGCCGGATGAGACCCGCTACGAGCGAGATCACGAGGAATATGAGGAACAGGAAGAACAGGACCTGCGCAATTCCCGCCGAAGCGCCGGCAATTCCGCCGAAGCCGAGCACACCGGCGATGATCGCGACGATCAGAAACACGAGAGCGTAATAGAGCATCTGCTATCTCCTTGTCTGCGCTACCGAAATCGAAACGCGTGTCGGCTCGCCTTTGTTCCCGGATCGGCCCCGGCTGCGCGGCGCGAGGGTGTTTGCGTGGTTCAGAAAGCATTGATTAACCAAGAGAACCGCAAATAGAACGGAACTTATATTTCCCGTGCAAGCGAGAGGAACCTTCGAAAGGCGCTTGGCGTTGTTCGCATTGAAAGAATTTCCGGGAAGACAATGAAGATACCATCGCGACATATTTGGAAGACCGTAAACGAGGCCGGCCGTTATCAGGCGGATCTGCGCGATCGGAATCTTCATATAGGCAGGACGATGCGCGACCTTCAGCGCCACTCCGAGGAAAAGTACAACAAGCGGATCCAGGCACTGCTTGAAACTCTGGAACGTGCCGAACGCCAGTCGCATAAATGACGATCGCTCCGTGTCCCTCCGGCAACAGGCATGCGCCCTGGCGTCGTGCCGCGCGGAACAAAAGGCGCCAATCGGCGTTTTGGCGACAATAACAAGCGCCGCGGCGGCGGCATCCATGGGAGATGGGAATGCAAGCCTCGGCGGCGCCTGTTGTGATCACCCCTCCAGTGGGGATCGACGCTCAGATGAGCGTCGCAGCGGCTCCAGCCATGGCCTCGGCGCGCATTTCCGCCGAAGACTGTGCTCGGCAACTCCAGCAGTTCTGTATCAACCCTGAATAGGAACGCGTCATGAAGAAGCTACTCGTCGTCGCAAGCCTGATCCTTCCCCTGGCTGCCTGCACGCAAACCGAACGAGGTGCGGCGATCGGCGCTGCCTCCGGCGGTATCATCGGTGGTGCCATATCGAATGATGTCAGGGGAGCTGCGGTAGGCGCCGCTGTCGGCGGTGTCGCCGGAGCCCTTATCGGTCGTGCGAACGAGCCCGGCTATTGCGTCTATCGCGACCGCTACGGCCGCCGCTATACCGCGCGCTGCTGATACGAACGGCCAGCCGAGCCGCGCTCCGGCCGGCTCGGCTCGTTTCGTCGGTGGCCGACTGGCGTGAACGCTGCGACGTTACTCGCGCGGTCGTTCTTCGGCCTCATCCAGACGGTGCAGAAGGTCCAGAAAGTGCTGCGGCACCGGCTCGTTCTCCACCGCCTGGTAGAGCGCCTTCAGCTTCGAAGCGATTTGACCGTGAGGTTGCGTCGTTTCGGCGGGGGCGACCCCCGCTGGCACGGCGCCTTTCTTTGAGGACTTCTTCATCTTCCCGTTCCGTGCGGGCTGCAGTTCCGCGCCATTTTCAGATCCGCGGTAACCTGATGTGGCGCTTTTCGTGCCTGTCGGGTTCAGCTTCGGCCAATCCCATCCAAGGCCGCACCAGCCGGTCGCCCAATTCATTTGCCGCGACTGTTTCTCAAGGCTTTCCATAAACCGGAATACGTGCTCAAAACATTTGAGGTATCCTGCTGCGCGCCGTCGGCAAGACAGGAACATATGCATAATAGTTTAGGAAGGTCTAAATGCCACTTTCCACAAGGATTGCGCCCCACCTCCCCTATCTTCGGCGTTACGCCCGTGCCGTCACCGGCTCGCAAGCAGCAGGCGATGCCTATGTCGCTGCCGTGCTCGAAGCGCTGATCGACGATCTCGAGCTTTTTCCAGCCGCGTCGAACGATCGCATCGGTCTTTACAAGCTGTTCTGTTCCCTGTTCGAAAAACTCAAGATCGACCGAACCCAGCTCGCCTCGCCTTTCGCATGGGAGCAGAGGGCGGCCTCCAATCTCTCCCTCATCGCGCCGCCCCAGAGACAGGCATTCCTGCTCGTCGCCCTCGAGGGTTTCTCGACCGGCGAGGCGGCGGAAATCATGGGGCTTGACCAAGGCGCCTTCGGCAAGCTGCTGACCAGCGCCTCGGAGGAGATTTCGCGCCAGATCGCAACCGACGTGATGATCATCGAGGATGAGCCTCTCATCGCGTTGGATATCGAGGACATGGTGACGAGCCTCGGTCACCGGGTCACCGGGATCGCCCGCACGCGCCGCGAGGCGCTTGATCTCTATCACCAGACATCGCCGAAAATGGTGCTTGCGGATATCCAGCTGGCCGACGGCAGTTCGGGCATCGACGCGGTCAACGACATCCTGACGCAGGCGGCCGTACCGGTCATCTTCATCACCGCCTTTCCCGAACGGCTGCTGACCGGCAAGAAACCCGAGCCGGCCTTTCTGGTAACCAAACCCTTCAACCCGGAAACCGTGAAGGCGCTGATCAGCCAGGCTCTTTTCTTCGACGAACATGCGCAAGCCGGAGCGAGCTAGATAACCCTTGAAGTCAGCATGAAGGGTCAGCCCGGCAACTGGCGTTCCGGCTGGGGCAGCAGTATCTGCTCGAATATGATCATCGCGATCAGCGACAGCGGAAAGGCGAGGAGCGCCCCGACAGCACCCCACATCCACGTCCAGAAAATGATCGCGACGAAGACCAGAAACGGATTGATATCGAAGCGTTGGCCGAGGATGGCGGGCACCAGCAGATTTTCCATGGCGAGGTGAACGGTGAAGAAGGCGACCGCCGGGGCGATGGCCACGATGAGCGCATCATGCGTCATCAGCCCGCCGACGACCAAAGAGAGGGTCATGAAGGTGACGCCGAGATAGGGAATGAAACTCGAGACGAAGGCGAACAGCCCCCAAAGCGGGGGCATCGCCAGTCCGCCGACCAGCGCAATGACCATGGTTATGAAGCCCAGCGCCAGATAGATCAGGCTGGCGGTCGAGAAATATTGCGTAAGCGCATCCTCGAGGGCGTTCATGACTCGGATCGCGCTCAGGCGACCTTCGCGGCTGGGAAAAGCGAGAATGATCGTGCTGCGCAGCTGAACGCGCCCGAGCAGGAAGAGTACAAGGGCGGCCAGGAAGATCAGGGTCTGCACCAAAGCGGGCGTCAGGCTCGCCGCCGCGCCGCCGATCAGCGGTCCCGCATTCTTGACGATGACGTCGGCAAAAGCCTCTTCTCCGCTGCCGCGGGCAAGCGCTACGTTTACCCATTCGAAGCGCTGCAGATAGGGCAGTATCCGCTCCATGAGGCCTTCGACGAGCCGCGGCGCCTCGCGCGCGACCTCGGTGATCGGCCAGAGGATGGCATTGACCAGGTATGACAGGCCAAGCAGAAAGCATAGCGCCAGCAAAAGGCCGCCGAACATGGGCGGCAGCCCGAACCGCGCCAGTTCATCGGCAGCGCGGCCGAGAACGATGCCGATGACGACGGCGAGCGTGATCGGCAGGAGGATCGCTTCCATCGTATAGACGACTGCCGCGCAGGCGATCACGAACAGGCCGATGACGCTCCAGGCGCCGGCGAGATCGATGTTGTCGCGTTTTCTGGCGACGATCGCCGATGCCTCTGCCAGAGCGATTTCCCTCTCCGCTTCGCGCTTTCGTCGACGCTCGGCCGTCGTCCGCCCGGCTGTGTCCATCGGCACCTACCTCTCAAACGCTCGTGCGGCGAACAGCCCGTTCGCGGATGCAGGACGGAGGTGGCGCACTCCACCGCAGGATGCCCCCCGCGAAGCGTTGCTCAATGTTGCTCAGGCGGGAACAGGTGGAGCGTGGCGGAAAGCAGGCCAAGCCCACCGATGATGATCAGCAATGTGTAGGCCACGTCCTCCGGCGTCCGCGGGAAGAGACCCATGCCAAGTACCAGCACGGCAAGCGCTGACACGACGAGCCGTGGCACCCAGTAGAGCATGTCTCAACCTCCATTGCGGAACGCACCGATAAACGCCGCAACTGCGGAAATCGTTCCTGCGCGACACGCGTGTAAGGACGGCAGCAAAACGCCGCCGGCCCAGGGGCCGACGGCGGGGAAAGTGGAGCGTATATCTGCTTGCGTGAAACGGCTTAGAGAGCTGCCGTCACGATGACTTCGACGAGATATTCCGGGGTTGCGAGTTTCGCTTCGCCGGTCGCGCGGGCCGGCGCGTGGCCCTGAGGCACCCAGGCGTCCCAGACCGAGTTCATCTTGGCGAAGTCCGCCATGTCGGCAAGCCAGACGGTCGCGGAAAGAATGCGCGTCTTGTCCGTGCCTGCGAGCGCCAGCAGACGGTCGACCTCCGCCAGCGCCTGCTTCGTCTGGGTGACGACGTCGTCGCCGGCATTGCCGACCTGGCCGGCGAGATAGACCGTGTTGTTGTAGACCACGGCCTGGCTCATCCGCGGGCCGGTTTCGAAACGCCTGATTTCCATAATCCTCATCCTGGTATTGAGCCGAACAACGGTCTGCCGGCATTTGGGTGATACGTATTTCCGCTCAGGCGGCATTCTTCCGGGCGAGCCGGGCCTTGATGCTGGCAACATCCGCCCGCGGCGTCGCCGCGAACAACGTCTTCGTATAATCGTGCTGCGGGTCGGAGAATACCGCGTCCCGGCTGCCATACTCGACCGCTTCGCCGTAATACATCACCATTACGTCATCGGCGATGTAGCGCACCACCGACAGATCGTGACTGATGAAGACATAGGTGAGCTTGAATTCGTCCTGCAGATCGGCGAGCAGGTTCAGAACCTGCGCCTGTACGGAGAGGTCGAGGGCCGAAACCGGCTCATCCAGAACCAGAAGCTTGGGATTGAGCATCAGCGCACGGGCGATCGCGATGCGCTGCCGCTGGCCGCCGGAGAACATGTGCGGATAGCGATTGTAGTGCTTCTCCTCGAGGCCGACCTTCTTCAACATCGCCATTGCCCGCTCGCGGCGTTCGCCTGCCGGGACCTTGGTGTTGATGATGAGCGGTTCCGCGAGAATATCGCCGATCTTCTGGCGAGGATTGAGGGAGCCGTAAGGGTTCTGAAAGACGATCTGGACCTTGCGGCGCATCTCCGCCGTCAGCCCTTCGCGGGCGATGTCGACCGTCTTGCCGTCGATCAACAGCTCTCCCGCGGTCGCCGGGTCGATGAGCGTGATGATGCGTCCGAGCGTAGACTTGCCGCAGCCGCTTTCGCCCACGATCGCGAGCGTCTTGCCCTCGTCGACCGTGAAGCTTACGCCCTTCAGCGCATGAACGGTGCGCGCCTTGCGGAACAGGTTGCCGGGAATGTGATAGTCACGCACCAGGTTGCGGGCTTCGAGAACATGGGTCATCGAGCAGCTCCCTCGAGCATTTGTTGCTCATTGAAAAGTTCGGAAATCGTCGGCAAGCGGTCTCCCGTCGCATTCTCCGGCAAGGCCGAGAGAAGCGCGCGGGTGTAATTGCTCTTCGGCGACTCGAACAGCGACAGGACATCCGCCTCTTCGATCTTCCGGCCCTTGTACTGCACGATGACGCGATCCGCCGTCTCCGCCACGACGCCCATGTTATGGGTGATCATGATGAGGCCCATGCGGAATTCCTGCTGCAGCTTCATCAGGAGATCGAGAATCTGCTTCTGGATCGTCACGTCCAGTGCGGTTGTCGGCTCGTCTGCGATGAGCAGTTTCGGGTTGCAGGCAAGCGCGATGGCGATCATCACGCGTTGGCACTGCCCGCCCGACATCTGGTGCGGAAAGTGCCCGAGGCGCTCGGCCGGGTCGGGAATGCCTACCGCCTCGAAAAGCTCGATCGCGCGCTTGCGCCGCGCGGCCCGGTCGAGGCCCATATGTATCCGCAGCACTTCCTCGATCTGGAAACCGACGGTGAAGCATGGATTGAGGCTGGCGATGGGCTCCTGAAAGATCATCGCAATGTCCTTGCCGACGATCTTGCGACGGTCGGAGGCCGGCATCTTCAATAGATCCCGTCCGTTGAAGGCGAGCTTGTCCGCGGTCACCTTGGCGGTCCAGGGCAGAAGCCCCATGGCGGCAAGCATGGACACGGATTTGCCGGAGCCCGATTCCCCGACGATCGCCAGGACCTCGCCCTCATGCACTTTGAGCGAGACGCCGTCGACGGCTCGGAACGGCCCGGACGCCGTCTGGAATTCGACGACGAGGTTTTCGATTTCGAGAAGCGCCATGTCAGGACCTCTTCAGCTTGGGGTCTAGAGCGTCGCGCAGGCCGTCGCCCATCAGATTGATTGCCAGAACGGTCACGAGGATAGCGAGGCCTGGAAGCGTCACGACCCACCAGGCACGGAGGATGAATTCGCGTGCTTCCGCCAGCATCGTTCCCCATTCCGGCGTCGGCGGCTGCGCACCCATGCCCAGGAAGCCGAGTGCCGCCGCATCGAGGATCGCGCTCGAAAACGAGAGCGTCGCCTGAACGATGAGCGGCGCCATGCAGTTCGGCAGGATGGTCTTGAACATCAGCCTCGCATGTCCGGCTCCGGCGACCTTCGCCGCCACCACGTAGTCGCGCGTCTTCTCCGTCATCACCGCCGCCCGCGTCAGGCGAACGAAATGCGGCTGGAAAACCAGCGCGATCGCGATCATCGCATTGGTGAGGCCCGGCCCCAGCACCGCCACCAGGACGAGCGCCAGCAGGAGCGACGGGAAGGCCAGGATGATGTCCATGACCCGCATGATGACCGTGTCGATCCACCCGCGGAAATAGCCGGCGATGACGCCGACGAGGATTCCGCCGGTCAGCGACAAAACCGTCACGATGACGCCGACGAAGAGCGAGAAGCGGGTGCCGTAGATGAGACGGGAGAGCATGTCGCGGCCGACGGCGTCGGTGCCGAGCAGGAAAGTCGCGCGGCCGCCTTCCTGCCAGACGGGCGGGAGCAGCACCGCCTCACGGAACTGGATGGTCGGGTTATGGGGTGCCACCAGCGGAGCGAAGATGGCGAGCAGCACCAGGAACAGGAAGAAGAACAGGCCGATGACGGCGCCGCGGTTCTCCGAGAAATAATACCAGAACTCGGCGAGACGCGCCCGGCGCGTCGGATCGGTGGATATGGCGGTTGTTGCGGTAGCTTCGGTCATATCGCTCTCCTCAGTGCCGGATGCGGGGGTTGATCAGGCCGTAGAGCAGATCCACGGCGAGGTTCACCAGCATGATGACCGCGGCTATGATCAGGAGCCCGCCCTGTATGACGGCATAGTCGCGCCGGAAGACCGAATCGACCATCCATTTGCCGATCCCCGGCCAGGAGAAGATCGTCTCCGTCAGGATCGCGCCCGCCAGCATCACACCGATCTGCAGGCCGATGGTGGTGACGACAGGGATCATCGCATTGCGCAGCGCATGAATGCCGACCACACGGAAGGTGGAGAGCCCCTTGGCACGCGCGGTGCGCACATAGTCCTCGGAAAGCACTTCGAGCATTGCCGAGCGGGTCTGGCGCGCGATGACGGCGAGCGGAATGGTGCCGAGAACGATCGTCGGCAGGATGAGGTGATTGAAGGCCGACTGGAACGCCCCTTCCTGGCCGGACAATAGCGAGTCGACCAGCATGAAGCCGGTGACAGACGGGAAGAAGAACATCAACGAGATGCGCCCGGACACCGGCGTCCACTGCAGAATGCCGGAGACGACGATGATCAACAGCAGGCCCCACCAGAAAATCGGCATCGAGAAGCCGATGAGCGCGGTGCCCATGATGATCTGGTCGAAGATGGACCCGCGCTTGACTGCCGCGACGACACCGGCGGGGATGCCGACGACCACCGCGAAGATGATGGCGCAGAGCGACAGCTCGACGGTCGCCGGGAAGAGCTCCATGAACTGATCGATCACCGGCTTCTTGGTGACGATCGAGGTTCCGAAATCGCCCTGCAGAACGCCCCAGAGATAATCCAGGTACTGCATGACGATGGGGCGGTCGAAGCCCAATTGGTGGGAGATCTCGGCGTGCCGCTCCGGCGACATCACCCGTTCGCCGGAAAGCAGCGCCACGGGATCGCCGGGAAGCAGGCGGATGAAGGAAAAGGCGATGATGGAAACCCCGATGAAAGTCGGGATCAGAACTGCCAAACGCCCCAGAAGGAATCGGAACATAGTCAAACCTCATGCCAACCGTGGCCGCATAAGCGGCGCACTGGCAAAAAGGAAGAGGGGCGCTCGCCAGCGGCAAACGCCCCCTTCGGATCATTCGATAAGATTACTCTACAATATCAACGCCGTCGAAAGCAAAGTCGCCGAGCGGGCTCTGCACGAAGCCTTCGACATTCTTGCGCATCGGGACGATGGAGAGCGAGTGGTCGAGCGTCGCCCAGGGGGCTTCGCGCTTGAAGACGACCTGCGCCTCCTCGTAGAGCTTGGTGCGCTCTGCCACGTCGGATGCTTCCTTCGCCTTCGTGACGAGTTCGTCGAACTCCTTGTCGCACCACTGCGCGCGGTTGTTGCCGCCGACAGCGTCGCAACCGAGCAGCGTGTCGAGGAAGTTGTCCGGGTCGCCATTGTCGCCCGTCCAGCCGAGGATGACCGCACCGTCGCGGTCCTTCGCCTTGGACTTCTCGAGATATTCCGCCCATTCGTAGGAGACGATTTCGACCTTGACGCCGACCTTGGCGAAATCGGCCTGCATCAGCTCGGCGGCACGGCGGGCGTTCAGCATGTAGGGACGCGCGACCGGCATCGCCCAGACCTTCATCGAAAGGTCCTTGACGCCGGCATCCTCGAGCATCTTCTTCGCCGCTTCCGGATCGTAGGTGTCGTCTTCGATGTGTTCGTTATAGGACCACATCGTCGGCGGGATCGGGTTGGTCGCCGGCGTGGCCTGGCCCTGGAAGACGGCGTCGACGATCGCCTGCTTGTTGATCGCCTTGTTCAGCGCCTTGCGCACTTCGACCTTGTCGAAGGGCGGCTGCGTCGTGTTGTAGGCGAGATAGGCGACGTTGAGGCCGGCCTGCTCCATCACCTTGAGGTTCGGATCGGCCTTCATGGCTTCCACATCGGCCGCGTTCGGATAGGGCATCAGGTGGCATTCGCCGGCCTGCAGCTTCTGGAAGCGAACGGCCGCATCCGTGGTGATCGCGAAGACCAGATCGTCGATCTTCTGTTTTCCGCCCCAGAAGTCCGGATGAGCCTTGTAGCGGATGACCGCGTCCTGCTGGTAGCCGACGAAGGCGAAAGGACCGGTGCCGAGCGGCATCTGGTTGAGCTGGTTCATCTTGCCTTCGGCCTGCAGCTTGTCGGCATATTCCTTCGACATGATCGATGCGAAGGGCATGGCAAGATTGGCGAGGAACGGCGCTTCCTTGCGCTTCAGCTTGATCTTGACCGTCATGTCGTCGACTTTCTCGACCGACTCGAGCAGTTCCGGCAGGCCCATGCCCGCGAAATATTCCCAGGAACCGCCGGTTACGTAGCCGTGCCACGGATGGTCGGACTTCCACTGGCGCTCGATCGAGAAGATCACATCATCGGCGTTCAGTTCGCGGGTGGGCGTGAAGAACTCGGTCGTCTGGAACTTGACGCCGGGACGCAGCTTGAAAGTATATTCGAGACCATCGTCGGAAATCGTCCAGCTTTCGGCGAGCCCGGGCTCGGTCTCCGTCGTGCCCTTCTTGAACTCGAGAAGACGGCTGTAAACGGTATGCGCGGCAGCGTCGAACGTGGTGCCGGCCGTATAGAGGCCCGGGTCAAAGCCTTCCGGCGACCCTTCCGAGCAGAAGACGAAAGTTTTCGACCAGGCAGTGCCGGCCATCAGCGTGGCAATCGCCGTCGCTGCCAAGAGAGTAGTGAGCTTTTTCATGAGCTTGCTTCCCAGATTTGTTTTTGTTCTCGCAATTTATCTGACGCGGCATGACGTTTACACCCGGTCAAGGCCGGATGGAACGACATTTGGCGTCGCAATGCAATAAGTCGCTTTGGAATTTTGTCTATGCGAAAAATTCTTCCGCAAATAGAACGTGCGGAACTATCCCCGACTTTCGCCGACAACCGCGGTTCCGGGGCAAGCAGCCCGAGTCGCGAACCCTTAAGGGGAGTGCAGATAAACTCTAAGCTGTGCTGTCGAAGGGAAGCATTCGACCTCGAAAGTGCTCACCACCGTTCGAGGTTCTGAGTTCGCCCGCCGGAAGCACGAGCCGCCGAGGCAACTAGAAGCAGCAGGTCGCGGGTGAGCTCCGCCACCAGCATGCGTGCCGCGGCATGCGTGGGCTTTCCGCCCGCTCTCACGCTGCTTCAAGGCGGAGCTTTACGGCCCGCAAGCTCGCAGACGCGAGTGAATTCAGGCGGCCGAGGTCTGCGGGCGCACCGGCTCTTCCAGGCCCAGGAGGAAGTTGATCTGCGGCCGGGCCTTGACCAGGTCGTCGATCGTGTATCCCTGAAGTACTTCGAAAAAGGCGTTCAGCGCCTTGCGCAGCGCGGCATTGAGGCCACAGCTGTCCACCAGCGGGCAGTCGATCTCGCCCGCCTCGAAGCATTCCGCCATGGCGAAACTGTCTTCCGTCACCTTCACGACGTCGAAAAGAGTGATCTCCGACGCCGGTCTCGGCAGGCGGACTCCGCCGTTGCGGCCGCGTACCGTCTCGACCAGGCCGGCTCTCGTGAGCGGCTGCAGTATCTTGAAAAGGAACAGTTCGGAAACGCCGTAAGCCCTGGCAATCTCGGGAATGCGGCTGAGCTTCTCGCCGTTCGCAGCGCAGTACATCAACATGCGTACCGCGTAGTTGGTTTGCTTCGTCAGACGCATTTTTTGCTCCGGATCCGATAAATTCGTGCCTCATCATATAGGACGGATCGTAGTTTGGAACAATTCCAAAAAGTGGAAAAGTTCACGAAGGTTATCTCTTCACCGTTTCGCTTGTTGACTGGCGCGCCTGCTGGCGGCAGAAATACGAGAAATATGATTGACTAAGTTAAGTTTAAAACACGAAAAAGGAGAGAACACCATGAATATTTCAAAAGCGCTGATCGGCGCGCTGTCCGTGGCGGCGACATTTCTTGCCTCGACGGCGCCTGTCCGCGCCGATGGGGAGGTCAACATCTACTCCTACCGGCAGCCGGACCTCATTCAGCCGCTATTGGACGCCTTCACCAAGAAGACGGGCATCACGACCAACGTGCTCTTCCTCGACAAGGGTCTCGTCGAGCGCATTCAGGCCGAAGGCGCGAACTCTCCCGCCGACGTAATCCTGACCGTGGATATCAGCCGCCTGACCGAGGCCAAGGATGCGGGCGTGACGCAACCGGTCGCCAACGAGACCATCAACAAGGACATCCCCGACCATTTCCGCGATCCGGACGGCAACTGGTTCGGTCTGACGACGCGCGGCCGCGTCGTCTATGCCTCGAAGGAGCGCGTCGCACAGGACGACATCACCTATGAGGAACTCGCCGACCCGAAGTGGAAGGGCAAGATCTGCACCCGCGACGGCCAGCACTCCTACAATGTCGGCCTGTTCGCCTCCATGATCGCCCACCACGGCGAAGCCGAAGCGGAAAAGTGGCTGACCGGCCTCAGGAACAATCTTGCCAAGAAGCCGGACGGCGGCGACCGCGACCAGGCCAAGGCAATCTTCGCCGGGGAGTGCGACCTGGCGCTCGGCAACAGCTACTATGTCGGCCTGATGATCACCAACGAGAAGGAGCCCGAACAGAAGGAATGGGCCTCGGCGATCAAGGTTCTGTTCCCGAACACGAAGGACCGGGGCACCCATGTGAACATCTCCGGCATGGCGCTCGCCAAGAACGCGCCGAACAAGGAGAATGCCCTGAAGCTCATGGAATTCCTGTCCGAAGGCGAAGCGCAGAAGATCTATGCCGAGCAGGTCTTCGAATATCCGGTGCTGCCGGGCGCCGAACCGTCGGAAGTCGTCAAGTCCTTCGGTGAGATCAAGCCCGACACGCTGCCGCTCGCCGAAATCGCGGCAAACCGCAAGAAGGCCTCGGAACTCGTCGACAAGGTCGGCTACAACGACGGCCCGCAGGATTGACGGGAACCCGCCGGATAGGTGCGACGACGGCGGGCGAATGCCCGCCGTTTTCGTCCGTGCCGGCGGAAGTGCTCCCTATTTCCGTTCGTGGCCGATCCAGTCCAGGATCGCCTTGCGCCGCTCCGGCGTCGAGGGATGCGTCGAAAAGATGCTCGTTCCACCTTTGTCGTCGAGCTTCGTTTCCAGCAGTTCGAAGAAACGGGCGATCGCTGCCGGATCGAAACCCGCCTTCATCATCAGTTCGACCGAGTGCCTGTCCGCTTCCGCCTCTGCTGAGCGTGAGTAGGAAAGTGCGAGGAGGCCGCCGCCCTGCACCAGCATGTCCTCGGCTCCCGATCCGATATCGCCGGCGACCAGCATGAGGAGGGCAGTGATGCCGGCGGCACGATAGATCTGTCGAAGGCTGTGCTTGTGCGCGACATCGCCGATCTCATGGGCCAGCACGCCGAGGATCATCTCGGTATCTTCGCCCGCGAGTTCCACGAGTTCGTCGGTAAGGATCAGTGTTCCGTCGGGCAAGGCGAAGGCGTTCGGACCGAGCGCGCCGCCTCCGCGGAAGTGGAGCGTATAGCCCGCCTCTCCCCGTGCGGATTGCGACGCGACGCGGCGGAACCCTTCCACGATCCTGTTGCGCTTCGCCTCGTCGAGCTTCGACTTGTCCAGCAGGGTCCGATCCATCGTCTCCAGGGCGCTCGCCGACATGATTTGCGGCACGGCCGGCGGCGTGACGGCGATGGCAACCTCCACCAGCAAGGGCAGTGCCGAGCGATAAATCAGCGCGCCAAGCAGGATCGCGGCGGCGACGAAGGCGATCAGCCGCGGATGGAAGCGCTCCAGCCGGTGGATCGCTCCCTCGCTTGCGCGACCTTTCCCGGTTAGGAACCGGTCGACCGCGTCATTGTCGGCAGTCTCGAACAGCGATCCGTCCGGAAAGGTGACCCGGCGCGGAATGCGGCCTACCCGGGACGATATCTCGATCGAGTGCAGGTTGCCGCCCGCAAGCTCGCCGCCGCTTTCTCCGTCGACGACAAGGTGCCCTGCTCTCTCGACGAGGCTTGCGGGAACCGAGCGACTCGATCCCGGAGGATGCCACTCGCCTGAAGCGATCGTCGTGCCGTCAGAAGCCAAAGTCGAATCCTTCTATATCCATGAATTCGGCACCGACCGCCGAGCCCTCCTGCGCAATCTGCGACAAGAGTTCGCCGACATCTCCTTCGAATCGCACGCCCGTATGCTCGTTCACGTAGCGCGCCATCCTCACTGCCGCCCAGGGCCGCATCAGGCCGAGCGTAACAAGGGTAACGATCAGGTTTGAGACGGCGATCCAGGTATAGCGCAGGCGCGACAGGTCGCTCAACAGCCGATGCCTGCCGTCGAAAGAGGTGGCGGACCAGGCGACGTTGCGCACGCCGGCGCGGTAGATCAGCGCCGCCAGGCCGAAGATCGCGAAGAGAAGGAGGTAACCGAGCACAAGCAGCAAGCCGGTAAACCCCTGCAAAGCCTGGGAAGAGAGTTCGGCACCCTCTGCCACGGCGTTGACCAACGCCACGCCGAGGAAAACAAAGAAGCCGCCGATCAGCATGCCCAGCACCAGGACCGCGGCCGGGGCCACCCAGGTTCTGTAGAGCCGACCAAGAGGGGGATCGGTCGAAAACGGCTTCTGACCATAGCGCAGATTGTTGCCGACATAGCGGTAGGACCAGCGGCTGGCGAGCGGCGCCAAAATGCCGAGGGTCAAGGCCGCCAGGACCGGACCGATGATAAAAGCAAGGAACGCCCCGCCGGCGCCGCCGACGAAGTCGAAGCGCACGTTGCGGTAGCTCGTCACCCTTGCGCTGAAGCGCAGCCCCCGCGCGACGAGCCAGGGTACGAAGAAAAGCATCAGGACGCCGAGACCGATGCCGACGAGCGGCACGAATGTGAGCATGATGTTGTAGAGGACCAGATAGGCGAACACGATCAGGCGGCCGATGAGGATCTGCCCGCCACTCGCGTGATACTCGAACCCGCGCCCGAGCAGGATGGTGTTGCCGTAGAAATAACGATTGCGGCGGACCTTCGCCCAGGCCGAATAGATGCCGAGCGTTATGATCGTCAAAAGGATATTGACGATCCATATCCCGAAATATTCCCTGCCGCTTCCCGTGAAGGATAGGCGCTGGATATCCCCTTCAGCCGCGCGTCCGAAGCTGCGCTCGCCGGCATTTTGTGCCGGCAACGACTCTGCCATTGTCATGGTGCCCCCTACAAACCGATGCCTGCCGCCTCAGCGGCAGGTGCCGCTTGAATATTCGACGGCCATCCCCCAACGACCATCTGCTAGAGCACTTAGGTAACGGTTTTCCGTCCCGAAGTGCGTATCTGACGAAGGATGCGAATCTGCGATTCACATCGAGCACAACTGACGATAGTTTCCCTGCCGGATCTCGCGCAACAAAAAAGAGCCTCCCGAAGGAGGCTCCGATTGGAGGAGGAGAGCTTTGTTCGCGTTACCGCATCGTCGGTATCGAGAACTCGGCGCCGTCCTTGATGCCTGACGGCCAGCGCGAGGTGATGGTCTTGGTCCGGGTCCAGAACTTGATCGAATCCGTGCCATGCTGATTGAGGTCGCCGAAGGACGAGGATTTCCAGCCGCCGAAAGAATGATAGGCGAGCGGAACCGGGATCGGAACATTGACGCCGACCATGCCGATATTGATGCGGGAGGCGAAGTCGCGCGCCGCATCGCCGTCGCGGGTATAGATGGCGACACCATTGCCGTATTCATGCTTCATCGGCAGCGACAGGGCCTCTTCGTAGTTCCTGGCGCGGACGACCGACAGGACGGGTCCGAAGATTTCGGTCTTGTAGATGTCCATGTCGGGCGTGACGTCGTCGAAGAGGCAGCCGCCGATGAAGTGGCCGTTCTCATAGCCCTGCAGCTTGAAGTCGCGGCCGTCGACCACGAGCTTCGCACCCTGCTCGATACCGCTGTCGATCAGGCTGCGGATGCGCTGCTCCGCCTCCTTGGTGACGACGGGGCCCATATCGGCCTTTTCGTCGGTATAGGGACCGATGCGCAGGCTTTCGACCATCGGCACGAGCTTGTCGATCAGCCGGTTTGCGGTTTCCTCGCCGACCGGAACAGCGACCGAGATCGCCATGCAGCGCTCGCCCGCGGAACCGTAGCCGGCGCCAATGAGGGCGTTGGCCGCCTGGTCGAGGTCGGCGTCCGGCATGATGATCATGTGGTTCTTTGCGCCGCCGAAGCATTGCGCACGCTTGCCGTTCATCGCAGCCGTGCCGTAGACGTAGCGGGCGATCGGGGTCGAGCCGACGAAGGAGACGGCGGCGATATCGGGATGCGTCAGAATCGCATCGACCGCGCCCTTGTCACCGTTGACGACGTTGAGGATGCCCGCCGGCAGACCGGCTTCGATCATCAGTTCGGCAAGGCGGATCGGCACGGAGGGATCGCGTTCGGAAGGCTTGAGGATGAACGCATTGCCGCAGGCGATCGCCGGGGCGAACATCCACATAGGGATCATGCCAGGGAAGTTGAACGGGGTGATGCCGGCGCCGATGCCGACCGGCTGGCGGATCGAGTACATGTCGATGCCGGGACCGGCGCCTTCGGTGAATTCGCTCTTCTGCAGGTGCGGAATGCCGATGACGAATTCGCAGACCTCGAGGCCGCGCACGATGTCGCCCTTGGCGTCGTCGATGGTCTTGCCGTGCTCGCGGGAGAGCATCTCGGCCAGCTCGTTCATGTTGTCGTTCAGGAGCTGGACGAACTTCATGAAGACGCGGGCGCGGCGCTGCGGATTGGTTGCGGCCCACTTGGGCTGGGCAGCCTTGGCGCTCTCGACGGCGGCGGCCAGGTCCGCGTCGCTCGCCAGCGCCACGGTGCCTTGAACTTCGCCCGTTGCCGGGTTGAAGATGTTGCTGACGCGACCGCTCGTGCCGGCAACGCGCTTGCCGTCGATGAAATGACCGAGTTCATACATGAGTGTTCCTCCTGACCCTTGATTGTGCCCTCATGATCGCACTACGATTTCAACAATTCAATTTCCGAATTTCAGGAACCGTTGTGCGCAAATTAAAGTCCATGAAAGCGTTCGCATGAACTGGGACGACGTCCGGGTATTTCTGGCTGTCGCGCGGACGGGCCAGATTCTCGCCGCCTCGAAAAGGCTCGGCATCAATCACGCGACGCTCAGCCGGCGGGTTACCGCGCTCGAGGAAGAGCTGAAAGCGAAGCTCCTCATCCGGCGTCCCAACGGCTGCGAACTGACGGCCGAAGGCGAGGTCTTCTTTGCCGCGGCCGAGCGCATGGAAACCGAGATGCTCGCCGCCCAATCGCAGGTCGGGCGGATCGACACGGCGATCGCCGGCACCGTGCGCATCGGCGCGCCTGATGGTTTCGGCGTCTCCTTCCTGGCGCCGCGTCTCGGGCGGCTCACGGCACGCTACCCGGAACTGAAGCTCCAGCTCGTTCCTGTTCCGCGCTCCTTCTCGCTGTCGCAGCGCGAGGCCGACATCGCGATCACCATCGAGCGGCCGGAACAGGGGCGGCTCGTCTCGTCCAAGCTCACCGACTATACACTGGGTCTCTACGCATCGGCAGAATATCTTGGCCGCTACGGCACACCCGGGACTGTCGACGACCTCAAGAACCATCGCCGGATCGGCTATGTGGAAGACCTCATCTTCACGCCGTCACTCAATTTCTCCACCGAGGTCATGCGCAGCTGGGGCGCCTCCTTCGAGATCTCCAGCGCCATGGGCCAGACCGAGGCGGTCCGCTCCAGCGCCGGGATCGGCATCCTGCACAATTATATCGCCCGGCAATATCCGGAGCTTGTACGCCTGCTCCCCGATAGGACGATCCGCCGCGCCTATTGGACGACCTATCACGAGAGCGCCCGCGACCTGGTGCGCGTGCGCACGGTCGCAGCGTTCCTGCAGGAAATGGTGACGGCGGAGCATCAGATATTCGTTTAGCGCGGGATGAGGAAAAATGTGCGGTTTTCCGCCTGCATCGCGCGTCTCAACTCGACCTGAAATCATCGCTGTCAGCCGAGCAGCATCTTCAGATGGTCGTTGAGGAAACGACCCTTCGGGTCCAATTCCCTTCGCAGCGCACGGAAGTCTCCGGCGCGCGGATAGAGATGCGTCACGTCGTCGGTGTCGAGGAAATGCATCTTCCCCCAATGCGGCCGCGAGTCGTATCCGCGCAGGATCTGGTCGACGTCCTTCAAAAACGCCCAGTAATCGATCCCCGGGCCACCCGAGACGGAGAGCGTGATGCTGTCCTGGTGATGGAACGGGCTCATCCACGCCGGATCGCCGGCGGTGAAGCGATACTCGATCGGATAGATGCAGTTCGTATGCTTGTTGAGCATGAGGTCGCGCACGGCTCTGACTGCTGCCTTGCCATGTTCCACGGGCACCGCATATTCGAGTTCGACGAAGTTCGGGACGTATTCGATGGGATAGACTTCCGAACTGTAGGCGATCTTTTCGAACTCGCTCTCCATCGGCGCCGCGTCGGTGATGTCCATCACCTTCATTTCGCAGACGTCGGCCGATTTGTTCGTGGAGGAGACGGCCGAGGTATCCGGCAGGCAGTAGAGATGGCGGCTTTCCGGCGTCGGGCACCAGAAGAATCCGAAATGCCGGTGGTTTGCCGCCAGTTCGTCATGGCGCTCCATGCAGGTCTCGAAGTCGTCACGCCACAGCCGCTCGTGCAGGTTATAGGCATCCATGACGTTGAGGGTCATGGATGAGATGATACCGAGCGTGCCGACCGAGACCTGCGCCGCGTGGAGGAGTTCTTCGTCACTCCCATCGATGTCGAGTATCTCGCCGTTCGCCTTTACGATTCGCATTCCGGCGATCGAAGAGGCCATGTTTCCGAGCTTGATCCCGGTCCCGTGCGTTCCGGTGGTAAAGGCGCCGGCGACCGCCTGGCTGTCGATATCGCCCTGATTGATCAGCGAGAGTCCGTGCTGCTTCAGCGTCTTGCCCACCTCGTTGATGCGCGTTCCGCCTGCTACGGTAATTTGCTTGCGTGCCTTGTCGACCTTCTGGACGCCCCTGAGATCTGCGAGCGACAAAAGGAGACCACTGGTTCCGACGACCGGCGTGAAGGAGTGGCCCGAACCCGAGACGCGAACTCCGAGATCCCGCTTGTCCGCTTCTGCGACCAGCTCCGCCAGTTCGGCCTCGGTGCCGGGCGAGGCCTTGTACTGCGATACGCAGTACTGATTGCCGACCCAGTTCCGCCAGACTCCACCTTTCTCGAAAGCCATGTTTCTTCCCCTCACATCGCTGTAAAACAATTGTCGACGAACAGATGGGCGCCGCTGACAAAACTCGCGTCTTCGCTCGCAAGATAAAGGGCTGCCTTGGCGACCTCGTCCGGCCGGCACATCCGCCCCTGTTGGGCGGCGATCGCTGCGTCGGAAACATCGACCCCGTACCGGGTCAGCTCCTCGACCTCCCTCTGGCCGTGAGCCGTCTGGATGAAGCCGGGGCAAACCGCATTGCACCGGATATTCCGGTCCCTGAACTCCACGGCGACGGACCGGGCGAACATATGGCACGCCCCCTTGGTCGTATTGTAAAGGACCTCCATGGGGGTTGCCGCAACCGCCGATATGGAAGAGGTGCAGACGATCGATCCGCCGCCGGCGTCGATCATCTGGGGAAGGACGGCGCGGGTCATGAGGAACATGCTGCGCACGTTGACCGCCATCAGCCGGTCCCACTCCTCGGCCGTCGTCTCCAGGAACGGCCGAATGACGATGGTGCCGGCATGGTTGAACAGGACCGTGATCGGTCCGAGTTCTCCCGAAACCCTCTCCACCGCCTGCGTTACCTGACGTTCGTCCGACGCATCTGCCGAGGCGAAAGCCGCCCTGAAGCCCTCGCTGCGGAGGCGGGCGGCGACGGCTTCGCCCTGGCTCTGCGGGAGATCGACAATCCCGACCGCTGCGCCCTCCCGAGCGAAAAGCTCGGAGGCTGCGAGACCACATCCCCCTGCCCCGCCGCTGATAAGCGCAATTTTTCCATGCAATCGACCGGCCACCTGCTCCTCCAGCTGTCGTAGTGCTGCCTTTGGGCGCGGCTTGGAGGACTGCTCTTGGCGTTTTGGTGTCTGGTGTCCGGCCGGCTTGCGGGCAGCTATGATGCTTGTTCCACGCGGTCACATTGCCGGAGGATGACGAGCAGGTCCATATTCCGGCGACGGAACGTGCGCGTATTCTCAGGAGAAACAGCAATCACAGACGATTTTGAAGAAAATGGTACGGTTGGGGGGGATCGAACCTCCGACCTCAGGTGCCACAAACCTGCGCTCTAACCAACTGAGCTACAACCGCACTCGGCAAGCGACTCCAACTTCGTTTGGGGTCGTCGCTTGGCGGCTCACATACGGTCACTCACACCGATTTGCAAGCCTTAAGTTCAGATTATCCAGCAAAAAGACCGGATGGCAAGTCACCCGGTCTTTGCTTTGAATCCGATCGATACGGCGCGGCCGATCAGCCCTTCTTGAGGCTGGACATCGCCTTTTCCGCGGCATCCTTGCCGGGCTTGGCAACGTTCTCGGCGACCTTGCGCGTCGCTTCCTGCATCGTCTTCGCCTGCTCGACGGCAAGTTCGGCCTGCTTGCGGATGAAGGCGGTCTGCAGCTCGACGAGTTCGGAGAGCGACCTCACGCCGAGCAGAGCTTCCATGTGCGAGAGCGAGCTTTCGGCATTGGTGCGCAACGCGTCGATGGCCTTGAGGCCGAGTTCGACGGTTCCCGACTGAGCGCTCTCGACCGTCGCTTCGACGGTCTTCGCTGCTTCTTCGGTCGCGGTCTTCATCTTGGCGTAGGCTTCCTTCGACTGCGCGGCGCCCTTTTCGGCGAACTCGCGGAAGCTGTCGGCAAACTTGGTCGGGTCGAAAGAGAGGGAAAATGCGTCTTCGGTCTTCCTGGTAGCCATTTCATGCGCTCCTTGGTGTGGCCCTCTTCAGAGGCGCCGTTTTGATTGATGGCCGTTCTATAGCCGATTTGGTTGTGCGTTGCAATAAATTTGTGCAGTGCACAATAAGCCATGCCCATTAACCTTCCGCGCCGAAAGACGTGGCCGAGGCCGTCCCGTTGCTGGACCCTCGCCGATGGGCTGGGTATTAATAGAGCGTTAACGCGCAAACGATCCGTCAGTAGGTCTGCCTATGCCCGAAAGACAGTACCCCTTCATCGACATTGCCGTGCATGCACGGGTGCGGGAGCATTTTGCCCGGGGGGATGCGTCCGTCCTTTTTTCGAAGAATGTCGCGCGGGTGCTATGGGCCAACGACCAGGGCGCAAAGCTGTTCGGGACGACCTCGGTCTACGATTTCATCGATACCGACCTCGACCCGAGCGATCTTTCGCTTCGCCAGCTGCGCGCCGCCGCGGCGCAGCTCGCGGCCGTCGGGGACCGCCGGCAGCTTCTGATCCGTATGGCGTCGGGCTTTCGCCGGCTTCCGCTCAATGCCGCCGTGGAGTTGATCCGCATCGGGCCCGGCGAAGAGGCAATTCTGTTCACCGTGCCCAACAACGGCAAGGCGCTTTCGACCGAAGCGCGCGCAGAGGCGATGATTGCCGGCCTCGACGGGCCGGACACGCATATGGCCGTGCTCGATGCCGATGGGACCGTCATTGCCGGCTCGCCCGGCTTCGAGAGTCTTGGCCTTTCGGCGGATATTCGCCGGACGCTCGTTGCAGCCGCTGCGAGCGACAAGGATCGGCTGATCAAGCGTCCGGTCGCGACGGAAAAAGGGCGCCTGCCGGCGGCAGTCGGCAAGATTTCGGACCATCCGGCGCTCCACCTGCTCTTCGCGGTCGAGGCAATTCTCGAGAAATCCGAGACCGGAGAGGCGGTCGGCGCGGCGGCGGCGGAGCAGGCTATCCCCGCCGCACCTGCGGCGCCCGCTGAAACACGAGAGGCGGTCCCCTCCTCCGCGGCACCGGCGGAGACGGAACAGCCGGCGGGCCGCCTCGAGGAAGCCGAGCCCGCTCCCTCGCCGGAGGCGGCAGCACCGGCAGAACACGAAGCGTCCGTCGGGGACGGCACCGACGACGAAGCGCAAGGGGAGCTCGCTCCGCAGGACGAGGCCGAGGCCGCCGATCTCGCCGAGCCTGAAACGCCGCTTGAAGCAGAACCGGCTTCCGGTGAACCGGCTGCCGATGCGGACCGTGGCGGAGAAACCGCCGACTTCGCTTTCGCAGCCGGCGGACGGGCGGTACGGTTCGTCTGGAAGATCGACGCGGAGGGACGTTTCAGCGAAATTTCCGAAGAGTTCGCGTCAGCCGTCGGCCCGAAGGCCGCCGACGTGATCGGCGTTAGCTTCACCGATCTCGCCGATCGCTACGATCTCGACCCCGACGACAAGATCAACGAGCTCCTGCATCGCCGCGATACCTGGTCCGGCAAGACGATCTTCTGGCCGGTCCAGGGAACCAATCTCAAGGTGCCGGTCGATCTCGCCGCTCTTCCCACCTATTCCCGTTCGCGCGAGTTCGACGGCTTCCGCGGCTTCGGCATCGTCAGGATCGCCGACGCTGTGCCGGACGCCAAGGCGGCCGGGCTTGCGCTCGACCGGCCGGCGCCGGCGCAGATCGCGCAGGCTTCAAGCGACATGTCGGCTGAGGGCGCCGGTGCGCCGCAGGCTGAGGCTGGCTCCAAGACCGGCCCTGACGCCGGCAGTGGGAAAGATGCGGCCGAGGCTGCACCGGACGTATCGGAAGACCCGTTCCGTGGCGAACAGCCCGCGTTGCGGGTCGTCGAAACGCCCGGCCGGCAGGCCTCCGACAAGGTCATCGATCTCGACGAGCGCCGACCGGCGGGAGCCGGCGCGCTGACCCGCGGTGAGCAGGCGGCCTTCCGCGAGATTGCAAGGCAGCTCGGCGAGCATTTCGCCCCTGACCAGCTGCCGCAGGAAGGCAATACCGAAGGCCGGCACGAAGCTGACACCTCCCCCAGCACGCCGGCTGACACGGAAGAAAGCCGACAGACGGAGGAAGCGGAGGCGCCAGGCGGATGGCACGATCCGACGCCGGCGGGCGAGACCCCTGCTGCGGCAATGGAGCCCGGCCTCACCGCACGCAATGGTGCAGCCATGAGCAGCGAGATCCTCGACAGGCTGCCGGTCGCATTGCTGGTTCACCACGGCGACGCTTTGCTGCATGCCAATGCGGAATTCCTGCGGCTGACCGGATATGAGAATCTCGAAGCCTTCGAACAGGAGGGTGGCCTGGAGGCCCTGTTCGCTCTCGGAAACGAGGCCGGCGCGGCAAAGCCGAACGGAACCATGACGCTGGTCCGCAAGGATGGCAGGCTCATTCCCGTCGGCGCCCACCTGCATTCGATCCGATGGGAAGGAAAGAGCGCGCTGATGCTTGCGCTGACCCCGGCCGGCGCAAGCGAAGCGGAGAAGCAGGCGCGCGAAGACGAAGGAGCGGCAGAGGCAAGCCGGCTTCGGATGGAGATCGACGAGCTCCGATCGATTCTGGAAACCGCGACCGATGGGGTCGTGGTCCTCGGACGGGACGGCGACATCCGGACGATGAACCGTTCCGCAAGCGCGCTCTTCGACTATGACGAGTCCGATATGCGCGGAAAGCCGTTCGCCGCGCTCTTCGCCCATGAGAGCCAGAAGGCGGTGATCGACTATCTCCAGGGCCTTTCCGGCCACGGCGTCGCAAGCGTGCTCAACGACGGCCGGGAAGTGATCGGCCGCGAAGCCGCCGGCGGCTTCATTCCGTTGTTCATGACCATCGGCCGGCTCTCCTCCTCCAACGGTTACTGCGCGGTCATCCGCGACATCACCCAGTGGAAGCGGACCGAAGAGGAGCTTCGCAACGCCAAGCGCGCCGCAGAGACGGCAAACGCCCACAAGACGGAATTCCTGGCCCGGGTCAGCCACGAGATCCGCACGCCGCTCAACGCCATCATCGGGTTTTCCGACATGATGGCGAGCGAGCATTTCGGCCCCATCGGCCATCCGCGCTATATCGAATATGCCGGCGACATCGGCCGGTCGGGGCGTCACGTCCTCGACATCGTCAACGATCTGCTCGATATCTCGAAGATCGAGGCCGGCGAGATGGATCTCGACTTCGGCGCCGTGGATCTCAACGAGGCCGTCTCCGAGGCCGTGTCGCTGGTGCAGCCGCAGGCCAATAGCCAACGCGTGATCATCCGCACTTCGCTGTCGGGCTCCGTGCCCGAGGTCGTCGCCGACGACCGTTCGATCAAGCAGATCGCCCTGAACATCCTGGCGAATGCCATCCGCTTTACGCCGTCGGGCGGCCAGATCGTCGTGTCGACGTCCTACGAGGCTAATGGCAGCGTCATCCTGAGAATCCGCGACACGGGCATCGGCATGACCCGCAACGAGCTCGACCAGGCGATGAAGCCCTTCCGCCAGGTCACGACCGGCGGCCGCAAGCGTGGCGACGGCACCGGGCTTGGCCTGCCGCTGACGAAGGCGATGGCGGAAGCGAACCGCGCGCAGTTCGCCATCACTTCGGCCCCGAACGAGGGCACGCTGGTGGAAATATCCTTTCCCTCACAACGCGTCTTGGCCAATTGAGACCGAATGCTGTAAGGAAATGTTGACCTGCGGGAGCCAGTTTGTCGGTTCTTGAAGGTTGAGGAAACTGCGGGCCGTTCCCTCACTCGTCATTTCGATCGGCATTGC
Organism: Sinorhizobium meliloti; assembly: GCF_017876815.1. Classification (NCBI taxonomy): domain Bacteria; kingdom Pseudomonadati; phylum Pseudomonadota; class Alphaproteobacteria; order Hyphomicrobiales; family Rhizobiaceae; genus Ensifer; species Ensifer meliloti. The sequence continues at coordinate 490,209 of NZ_JAGIOS010000001.1, forward strand.
TTCGGACGGATCGTTTGCACTTCACCGCCAAAAGCCTCAAGCGGCGCTACGCCAGCTCCGGCACCGGCCTTCACCATCCGCTGCTCACCGGCTGGGCCGGACTCGCCTCCGCCGTCGTGCTCATGCCGATTCTTGCCATTGCGTGGCTAGCCGTTTCCGGCGGCACCGCAGACTGGCCGCATCTCATCCAAAACGTGATCCCGCGTGCAACCGGCCGCACGCTTCTCCTGGTCCTGTTCACAGGCACCGCCACCGCCATGATCGGCATCGTCACCGCCTGGCTGGTGGCGACCTATGAATTTCCATTACGCCGCTTCCTTTCGGCGGCCCTGGTGCTGCCGCTTGCCATACCGGCCTATCTTTCGGCCTATGCCTTCGGGGAGTTGCTCACCTTCACCGGCCCTGTGCAGGGCTTGGTGCGGGCCCTCTTCGGATTTCAGACGAGCCGCGATTACTGGTTTCCCGACGTGCGTTCCCTCGGCGGCGCGGTGCTCGTTCTGAGCTCGGTGCTCTATCCCTATATCTATCTCGCCTGCCGTTCCATGTTCCTCATGCAGGGCCGCGCCGCCGCGGACGTGGCGCGGACGCTCGGGGCCGGACCGCTGAAGGTCTTCTTCCGCGTCCAGCTTCCGATGGCGCGGCCGGCGATCATGATCGGCCTCACGCTCGTTGCCATGGAAACGCTGAACGATATCGGGGCGGTAGAATTTCTCGGCGTGCAGACCCTGACCTTCTCCATCTTCGATACCTGGCTCAACCGTGGCAGCCTCGCCGGCGCGGCGCAGATCGCCTGCATCATGCTGGTTTTCGTCATCGGCCTGATGATGGTCGAGCGGGCGGCACGCCGCAGACAGCGCTTTGCGAGCCAGAAGACCACGGCCGCAGTTCACGACGCCGCGAGGCTGAAACTTTCCGGCTGGAAGAAATGGGCCGCGACGGCCGCCTGCCTTCTGCCGATACTGTCGGGCTTTGCCGTTCCCTTCCTTGTTCTGGGCGACTATGCCCTGAAACGCCTCGACCAGTTCCTGGCGCCGCGCCTCCTGAGCGCGCTGCTGCACAGCATCCTGGTGTCCGGTCTGACGGCGTTTGCGACCGTGCTCCTGGGTTTCGTGCTCGCCTATGCCGCGCGCACCGGGCGTTCGCGCATCACCGATATCGCCGGGCGGCTCGCCTCCTTCGGCTATGGTGTGCCCGGTACCGTACTGGCGATCGGGGTGCTCTTTCCGCTCGCGGCCCTCGACAACACCATCGACGCCGAGATGCGGGGGCTTTTCGGGATTTCCACCGGCCTGCTCATGAGCGGCACCGGCTTTGCCATCATCTATGCCTGCACGGTCCGCTTCCTGACCATGGCGGAAGGGACGCTCGAGGCCGGCTTCCAGAAACTGTCGCCGCATCTCGATATGGCCGCACGAGCGCTCGGGCGCACGAGCGGCCAGACGCTGCGCGCGGTGCTCCTGCCGATGATGCGGCCCGCAGTGCTGACGGCCGCGCTCCTCGTCTTCATAGAAACGATGAAGGAGCTTTCCGCGACCATCATGCTGCGCCCGTTCAATTTCAATACGCTGGCGACGCTCGTCTACGAGGATGCCTCGCGGGCGAAGGTGGAAGACGCCTCCGTTGCGGCGATGATCATCGTCCTCGCCGGGATGGTCCCCGTCATCCTGGTGTCCCGGTCGCTCGAACGCCGGTCATAGATCACGTATTCCTGTGCCCGTCGCAGGGATGAGATGGTTGGGCAGAGGGGGGTGTCACCCGACCTAAAATCTCGTGATCTATGCAAGGGATCGCACCCTCTCCGCCCTCATCCCTGTGCTCGTCACAGGGATGAGGAAGTCGGGGATGAGCCGGCACTACGACAACGTCCGCTTGCGGTATGCGAGTGAGTCTCACGGACTGCACCCACTCTTCCTTCCATTCTCCTGCCCCGCGTCAGCGGCGCGGGCAGAAGAACAGCGGCGCAATGGAGACGGATGTCAGCCCCAATTCAGCTCTTGAGTTCCTCGAGCGCCGCAAAGAGGTCGAGAGCTTCCGGGTTCGCCAGCGCTTCCTTGTTCTTGACCGGACGGCCGTGCACCACGTCGCGCACAGCCAGTTCGACGATCTTGCCGGACTTGGTGCGCGGGATGTCGGCGACGGCGATGATCTTCGCCGGCACGTGCCGCGGCGAGGCGCCGGACCTGATCCGGTTCTTGATCTCCCTGGTCAGTGCTTCGGTCAGCTCGACCCCGCGGGCCAGCCGCACGAACAGAACGACGCGGACATCGTCCTCCCAGTCCTGGCCGATGCACAGTGCTTCGGCGACTTCATCCATCTGTTCGACCTGATTGTAGATCTCCGCCGTGCCGATGCGCACGCCGCCGGGGTTCAATGTCGCGTCGGAACGGCCGTGGATGACGATGCCGCCATGCGGTGTCCATTCGGCAAAATCGCCGTGGCACCAGACATTGTCGAAGCGGTCGAAATAGGCGGCTCGATACTTCGCGCCGTCCGGATCGTTCCAGAACATGACAGGCATCGACGGAAACGCCCTGGTGCAGACGAGTTCGCCCTTTTCCCCCCGCACCGGCTTGCCTTCGTCGTTCCAGACATCGACGGCGAGCCCGAGGCCGGGGCCCTGGATCTCTCCGCGCCACACGGGTTTCAGGGGATTGCCGAGCACGAAGCAGGAGACGATGTCGGTGCCGCCGGAAATCGAGGCGAGCTGGAGATCGGGCTTGATACCCTCATAGACGAAGGAGAAGCCCTCCGGCGAAAGCGGCGAGCCGGTGGACGTCATGAGCCGCAAGGACGACAGATCGTGCGTCCTTGCCGGGGTGAACCCGCCCTTGCGCACGGCGTCGATATATTTCGCCGAGGTGCCGAACACGGCGAAGCGTTCGGCGGCGGCATAATCGAAGAGCACGTTGCCGTCGGGGCAAAAAGGTGAGCCGTCATAGAGGCACAGCGTTGCGCCCACTGCGAGGCCCGAGGCCAGCCAGTTCCACATCATCCAGCCGCAGGTGGTGAAATAAAACAGCCGCTCGCCGTCCCTCAGCCCGCAATGGAAGCGATGTTCCTTGAGGTGCTGCAGCAGCGTTCCGCCGGCCGAATGGACGATGCATTTGGGTACGCCGGTCGTGCCCGAGGAGAACAGTATGTAGAGCGGATGGCCGAACGGCAGGCGCTCGAAGACAAGCGGTCCGGCCTGGAATCCGGCGATGAAATCGGCAAGCGTCACCCCGCCCTCGACGGTCGGCGCAAGCGCGGCGCTGTCTCCGGCATAGGGAACGATGACGGTGGGCGCGCCGAGCGACTTGGCCACCGCACGCACCTTCGAGTCCACGTCCTGCCGCTTGCCGTTGTACCAGTAGCCGTCGCAAACGATGAAGAGCTTGGGGGCGATCTGGCCGAAGCGGTCGAGGACGCCCTGCTCGCCGAAATCGGGCGAACAGGACGACCAGATGGCGCCGACGGAAGCGGTCGCAAGCATGAGTGCGATCGTCTCGGGCATGTTCGGCATCATCGCGGCGACGCGGTCGCCGGCGCCGATCCCCTGCGCCCTCAGCGCCTGTTGCAGACGCGACACCAGGGCGCGCAGTTCGTCCCAGGTCAGCCGGTAGCTCACCTTGTCCTCGCCGCGGAAGATCAAGGCATCGCCGCTCCCCGTCTTGCGCAGCAGGTTTTCGGCGAAGTTGAGCCTCGCTTCCGGAAAGAAACGGGCATCGAGCATCCGGTCGCCGTCGACGAGCGCCTTCTCCCCGCTTTCGCCGATGACCTTGCAATGTTCCCATACGGCGGTCCAGAACGCGCCGCGCTCGCTCACCGACCAGTCATGAAAGGCATCATAGTCGGCGAAGCTGCGCCCGAAGCGCTCCCCGCACCAGTCAATGAACTCAGCCATCGGGCTGCGTTCGACTATCTCCCTGTCCGGAACCCACAAAGGTCGTTCTGCTTGCATGCTCTCCTCCACTCTTCGGACTTTTCTATATCATGCTGCAGCGCGGTACAAACAGCGCGGATGCGGCTCCGCATGGTCGCGACGGCGACATTTTCATGTCAGTGGCATTTGCTTTATGCAAGCCGAAGTCCTATCCAAGCGGCTTACCCGAGGCGATGGCAAGTCCGACCGAATGACGAGGAAGATGTTCCAGATATTGCGCGATTCGCGCCTGTGGGCGCGGCTTCGCCGACGCCACCTCGTTTGGTCGGCCGCCATAGGCATCGCCCTCGCCGCCGCGTACAATGCCGCGCTGCCGCTCGTGGTTTCGACGACCGAGGCCCGCGCGACGATGGAGCGGATGCTCGACGACTGGTCGGGCGGGAAGAGCACGATCAGCGGCGAGCCGGAAGTCCGGTTCTGGCCGGAACCCCTGGTGACGCTCCCCGCAACGACGATCGTCTCCACCGGACCCGAACCGCGCCGGCTCGCAGAGATCGGCCGCATCACCGCTTCGTTCAGCCTGCTTTCCGCACTTCGGGGCGAACAGGCTCTTGAGGAGATCACGCTCGTCGATCCGGTCATCACGCTCGAGCGCGGAGCGAACGGCGCCGTCAACTGGCAAAAGCCGGACTGGCTGGTGCCGCCGGGTAATGCCATGCCGCGGGATGAGGCTCCCTTCGGAGATATCACGATCGAGAATGGCCGCTTCCGCGTTGTCGACCGCCTGGCGGCGACCGGGGAGGGCGTAGACGTCGCGGGGATTTCCGGGACCCTCAAATGGCCTTCCTTCGGTGGGCGGCTGAGCGCACAATTTGCCGCGGTCATCGGCGGCGAAGCGGTAGGCTGGGCCTTCGTATGCGAAGAACCGCTCGCCCTCTTTGCCAGGCGCAACGCCGCTCTCAAGACATCGCTGACGTCGGCTCCGTTGACCTTTTCCTTCGAGGGCACCGGCAATTTCTCGTCGCAGCCTTTCGCCTCCGGCCATCTGCAGATGTCCGCACCTTCGCTGGCAGCGCTTGCCGCGTGGTACCGCGGGTCTCCGGATGCGGAATTGCCCCCGGGCGGGTTCAGTATCGATACGAGGGTGACCACCGGTGAGACGGCGCTGAAGCTCGAGGAGCTCCAGCTGGCGATCGGCGAGGCCACGGCGACGGGCGTTCTGGACGTGCAATTGCCGTCCGGCAAAGGGCCGCGCGTGGAAGGCACGCTCGCCTTCGACCGGATCGATCTCAACGGTTTGCCATTGGCAACGCTGAAGCCGGCGCAGGGGGACGACCGCGGATGGCGGATGGCCCAGGCTCTTGTCGGGGGCTGGCGCCTGGATGTCCGGCTGTCGTCGCAGGAAGTCCTGGCCGGTCCGTTGCACCTGACCGATGTCGCGGCCGGGGTGATGATCGATGGAAGCCGGGTTTCGCTCGACATCGGAGACAGCACCTATGCGAATGGCAGGCTGAGCGGCCGCGCCGTGCTTTCAGAGAAAGGGGTGGGGCAAGGCGGCAAGCTGCAGGTGAACCTGAAAGACGCCGACTTCGCTGCGGTCCTCGACAGCTTCGGCCTCAAGGGTCCCGTTCCGACAGGCCGGGGCGTTCTCAGCGTCGATCTTGCCACCGGTCGCCCCCTCTGGGAGGCCGGCGTCGCCGATGTCTTCGGCCGTCTCGATTATTCGCTCACCAATGGCAGGCTCGCCGATTTCGACGTTCACGCCTTCACCGATCTCGTGCGCAAGGGGGAATTCTTCTCCCTGTCGCAGGCAAGCGACGGCACGCTCGAGTTCCAGACGGCAGACATCGAGGCGAGCTTCGGCGGCGGCACCGCCCGGCTGGACCGGGCCGCTTTCGTCGGCCCCGCCGGCAATATTTCGGTGACCGGCGTCGTCCCCTATCGAAGCGGCAGTCTGGCCCTGGCGGGGACGCTCGCGGCCCCCGAGGCCGGCAAGGAGCCGCTGCAATTCTTCATCGGCGGCTCCTGGCCGAATGCGGTGATCTCGCCGCTTTCGGTTCTCCTCAGCCCGAAGTGACATCGATGCAATAACGCACTTCCGGAGGGAAAACCATTACACACTTTTCCTGGAAATGCTTTGAGGCCTGTTGAGATTGGGAATCTCGCCGCGGCTTGTTTGATCTTCTCATCCCTGTGCTCATCACAGAGATGACGAGGAAGAGAGATGGCACTCGTCCGAGCAGCCGTCACAAACTCGAGATGAACCTCAACACGCCCTCGCTCACCCAATCGCCGCGAAGGCTGCTCGCTCGTCCTTTTCGCGCTGGACTTCACGACGCTTCGTGACGATCGATGCGACGATCACGCCCAGCGCGACGATGCCGATCAGGATCGTGCAGATGGCATTGATTTCCGGCGTCACGCCGAGACGGACCTGGCTGTAGATCTTCATCGGCAGCGTCGTGGCGCCCGGCCCGGTCGTGAAGCTTGAAATCACGAGATCGTCGAGCGACAGCGTGAAAGCGAGAATCCAGCCGGAAAAGACGGCCGGCGCGATCACCGGCAGCGTGATCGCGAAGAAGGTCCTGACCGGGGTCGCGCCGAGATCGAGCGCCGCCTCCTCGATCGACTGGTCGAAGCTCAGAAGACGCGACTGGACCACGACCGCGACGAAACACATGGTGAAGGTGATATGGGCGAGCGTGATCGTCCAGAAACCGCGGTCGAACCCGATCGCCACGAAGAGCAGCAGCAGCGACAGGCCGGTGATCACCTCCGGCATCACCAGGGGCGCATAGACCATGCCGGAAAACAGAACGCGGCCGCGAAAGCGGGTGTAGCGCACCAGCGCGAGCGCCGCCAGAGTTCCGAGGACGGTCGCGCAGGTCGCCGAAAGGAGCGCCACCCGGATCGTTACCCAGGCCGCGTCAAGAAGTCCCTGGTTATGCCAGAGCTGGGTGTACCATTTGGTCGAGAACCCGGCCCAGACGGTGACCAGTTTCGACTCGTTGAAGGAGAAGATCACCAGGAGCACGATCGGCAGATAGAGAAAGCCGAAGCCCAGAACGACCGAGGCGATGTTGAAACGGGACCACTTCTCCATAGGTCACCTCTCCTCGCCGTCGGCTTTGGCCTGGATGTTCTGGAAATAGACGATCGGTATCACCAGGATCATGAGCAGGATGATCGCCACCGCCGACGAAACCGGCCAGTCGCGATTGGAATTGAATTCGCTCCACAAGGTCTTGCCGATCATCAGTGTTTCCGAGCCGCCGAGGAGGTCGGGGATCACGAATTCGCCGACAGCCGGAATGAAAACGAGGAGGCAGCCCGCCACCACGCCGGGGAGCGACAGAGGAAAGGTCACGCGCCAGAAGGCGGCGGCAGGCGTGCAGCCGAGGTCCTGGGCGGCTTCCGTCAGCGAATGGTCCATCTTCTCAAGCGCCGAGTAGATCGGCAGCACCATGAAGGGCAGATAGGAATAGACGATGCCGATATAGATCGCCAAGTTGGTGTTGAGGATGATGAGCGGCTGATCGATCAGGCCGACCGCCGACAGAAACTGGTTGAGCAGGCCCTCCGGCTTCAGGATGGCGATCCAGGCATAGACGCGGATCAGAAAGCTCGTCCAGAAGGGAAGGATCACCATCATCAGCAGCGTGGGCCGCAGCGAACGCGGCGCCTTTGCCATGCCATAGGCGATCGGATAGCCGATCAGGAGCGTCAGGAAGGTCGAGATGGCGGCGATGACGACGCTCGACACATAGGCGTTGAAATAGAGGACGTCCTCCGTCAGCCAGACGTAGTTGTCGAGCGAGAATTCGCCAAGCTTCTCCATAATGCCGGAAAGGCCGCCGGCCAGGTCGAAGACGGGCATATAGGGCGGCATCGCAACGGCCGTCTGCGACAGCGAGATGCGGAAAACGATGAAGAACGGGATGAGGAAGAAGAACAGGAGCCAGGCATAGGGAATGATTATGACCAGGCGGCTGACGAGGGCTGAGGCAAGTTTCGCCATGGCTTCAATCCTTCAATACGACGCCCGCGTCGTCGCCGAAGGAGATCCAGACCTGCTGGTCGTAGCCGAGCGGGTCCTCGACCGCCCGCACCGCATTCAGCGATGACGCCTTGACGACCTTGCCGTCCTTCAGCCGGATGTGAAAAACCGTCATGTCGCCGAGGTAGCCGATGTCCCATATCTCGCCTTCGGCGGCGTTCACCGGCGCATGCGCCGGCGGCTGTCGGCCGATTCTGATCTTCTCGGGCCGGATGGCGACAGCCGCCTTTGCGCCGTTCCCCGGTTTTTCCGGCGACGCCATCCGGACCGGGATGCCGCCCGTCGTCTCGACACGGATATAGCCGTCTTCAGCCGAGGTCACCTTACCGTCGAATATGTTCACGTCGCCGATGAAGTCAGCGACGAAGCGCGAATTCGGCGCTTCGTAGATCTCCGCCGGCGTCGCCACCTGGACGACCTTGCCGTGGCTCATGACGGCGATGCGGTCCGCCATCGTCATCGCCTCTTCCTGGTCGTGGGTGACGACGACGAAGGTGAGGCCGAGTTCCTGCTGCAGGTCCATGAGCTCGAATTGCGTTTCCTCGCGCAGCTTCTTGTCGAGCGCGCCGAGCGGCTCGTCGAGCAGCAGCACCTTCGGCCGCTTTGCCAGCGAACGGGCAAGGGCGACGCGCTGGCGCTGGCCGCCGGAAAGCTGATGCGGCTTGCGCTTGGCGAACTTCTCCAGCTTGACAAGCTTCAGCATCTGCGCGACGCGTTCGGCGATGTCCGCTTTCGGCATTCCGTCCTGCTTCAGGCCGAAGGCGACGTTGTTTTCGACCGTCATGTGCGGAAACAGCGCATAGGACTGGAACATCATATTGACCGGGCGGCGGTAGGGCGGGATGCCCGCCAGGCTCTGGCCGTCGAGGATGATTTCGCCTGATGTCGGCTGCTCGAAACCGGCCAGCATCCGCAGGAGGGTGGATTTGCCGCAGCCCGAAGCGCCGAGGAGCGCGAAGAATTCGCGCGTGTAGATGTTCAGCGAAAGATCGTCCACGGCGGTGAAGTCACCGAACTTTTTGGTGACGTTCTTGACGGAAATGAAAGGCTTGGAGGCGGGGTCCGCCCATGGCGCGAAAGAACGCCGGATACTTCCGAGAGACTTCATCATCTATCCTCGAATGGCACAGTCCATACGCAATGGCCGGCGCCGACACGTCGAGAGTTGAGCGCAGAAACTTACAAGAAAATTGCCCGGATTTGAGGTCCGGGCAATTCGTTTTCGCTCCTACTGACCAGTGACGATCCTGGTCCAGAGCCGGGTCAATACCCTCTGCTCCTTAGCCTCGAAGGGCGTCGTGGTGAAGAGTTTCTGCATCACGGCATCGGACGGATAGATGGCGGTGTCCTCGAGCACTTCCTTGTCGAGGAACTGCTGCGAGGCCTTGTTGCCATTGGCGTAGAACACGTAGTTCGAGGCCTTGGCGATGACTTCCGGCTTCATCATGTAGTTGATGAACTCGTGCGCCTCGGCGACATGCGGTGCGTCGGCAGGGATAGCCAGCATGTCGAACCACATCTGCGCGCCCTGCTCCGGGATCGAATAGTCGACCGTCACGCCGGCCTTTGCCTCGGCAGCACGGTCGCGCGCCTGGAAGACGTCGCCCGAGAAGCCGACGGCCAGGCAGATGTCGCCGTTTGCGAGCGCGTTGATATATTCAGACGAATGGAACTTGCGGATATTGGGACGGACCTTCATCAGCAGGTCGGCTGCCTTTTCGAGATCCGCCTGGTCGTGGCTGTCGGGATTGAGCCCCAGATAGGCGAGCGCCGAGGGCATGATGTCGGTGGGCGAATCGAGGAGATGGATGCCGCAGTCCTTGAACTTCGCCGCAATCTCCGGGTCGAAAATCACATCCCAGTTCGGCTTCTCGTCCGTGCCGAGAATCTCCTTCATCTTCTCGACATTGTAGCCGATGCCGGTCGTGCCCCACATGTAGTCGACGGCGTATTCGTTGCCGGGATCGTACTGCGCGGTACGCTCCATGACCATGTCCCACATGTTGGAAATGTTCGGCAGCTTCGACTTGTCGAGCTTCTGGAACACCCCGGCAGCGATCTGGCGCTGCAGGAAATAGGCGGTCGGAACGACGACGTCGTAACCGGAACCGCCGGCGAGCAGCTTCGTTTCCAGAATCTCGTTCGAGTCGAAGACGTCATAGACGACCTTGATGCCGGTCTCCTTGGTGAACTCCTCCAGAATACTGTCGTCGATATAGTCCGACCAGTTATAGACGTTGACGACCCGCTCCTGAGCGAAAGCCAGCATGGTGGATCCCGCAAGCACCGCGGTGGTCAAGGTTGCGACGATGAGTTTGGACATACAACTCCCCTCTTGATTATCGGCTCGGGACAGTAATCTTCTTCTCCAGTGCCGTTACGCCCCGTCTGTTGATCGTGCCGATGCGGAGGTTAGGCATCTTTCTCGATAAGCTCAAGGAGTTAGAGCGGTTCCAGGAAAAAAGTGGCTCGCGGTTTTCCAGCCCGAAATTCCCTCCTCTCACCTCATCCCTGTGCTTGTCACGGGGCCCAGCAGCGCCGCGTCTGCGGACGCGTAAGAGTTCAATCGGCCCAAGGACTTGGGCCGGCTGGATTCCTGTGACGTTTCGGGACTCGCGGTCGTATAACGACGTTCGCTTGCGGATTGCGCGCCATTTCGCGCGGGCTCACTGAAAGTCGAAGACGCTCAGCCCGGTGGCCATTTCGTCGAGACCGAGCGGTCGGGTGATCGGCGGTTCGGCGCGCGCCAGGCACCCCTGCCGCTCGCAAAGCCGGCAGGCCGGACCGGTTGCGATCGCCGGCATGACTGCGGCGGCGCCATAGACCGTCTCGTTCGCTAAGGTGGCCTCGCAGCCGATGAGAATCGCCGTGCGCCGAACCCGTTCGTGGAAGGCGGCCTGCGGACCGTCGACGGTGCGGGCGACAGTGAGGAATTCGGTGCCATCAGGCATCTCGACGCGGTCGACGAGAAGCTGGCCGGGCACGGCAAAGGCAGCCTGGACGTTGAGCTTGGGACAGCCGCCGCCGAAGCGGGCATGGGGAAATCCTTGCGCTCCGGCGCGACGCAGCCTGTTGCCGGCGCTGTCGATCTCCATGAGAAAAAACGGAACCCCCGCCGCGCCGGCCCGCTGCAGCATCGTGAGACGATTGGCGACCTGCTCGTAGGAGACCTGGAAACGCACCGCAAGAACCGCGACATCGTATTTCATCCGCTGCGCGGCGGCGAGAAATGCCGCATAGGGCATCATCAGCGCATGGGCGGCATAGCGCGCCAGTTCGAAGCGGCCGATGCGCCGCGCTTCGGCGGTGGTAAAGCGGAACTGCTCGAGCTCGGCGGCAATCGCCTCGTGGCAGGCGATCGAAGCCACCTCGATCGCGATCTCGCGCAGCCGATCGAAAGGCGACAGACGTTCGGAGATGAAGAGGCGCATCGAGTGGCGGTCGAAGCGGCGGCGCAGGGTGGGCATAACGTGCACCGGCAGGGTCCGGACCGCAAGTCCGTGCTCCCTTCTCAGCCAAGCCTTCATTGCGCCTGAAAGATCGTCGCCGGGCGAGAGGCTTGCATGCAGGGCCTCCGCCGCCTCCTCTATGCGGGCGAAGTGATTGGGCCGAGCCTCGAACGCCTCGCGGACTTCGTCCATCGGCAGCCGGGTATCGGCAAGTGCCGCCATATGTCCCTCGCCCGCCAGCAGAGCGGCGAGATCCCTCAGACGCGAGGCCTGTTCGCGGTAGGCGCGATAAAGCTTGACGATGCCGCCGGAGACGTTCGGCGCCGCTTCGGCGACCTCCACCAGTTCCTGGTCCCCCGGCAGTTCGCCGGCAAGCAGCGGATCGGCAAAGACCTCGCGCAGCTGCGCAAGACCGCTGCCCGCCTCACCCTGAAGCTCTTCGAGATCGACCTTGTAGACGGAGGCCAGTTTCAAGAGCAGCTGCACCGTCAGCGGCCGCTGGTTGCGCTCGATGAGATTCAAATAGGAAGGAGAGATGCCAAGCGCCTCGGCCATGGCCGTCTGCGTCAGCTGAAGGCCGTTGCGGATCCGCCTGACCCGCGGCCCCGCAAAAATCTTGTTCTCGGCCATTGTAATTCCCTTTACAAACCAGGCAGATGATCCGCTTTGACATCTTTTACAACTTTACTTGCGGATACTGTCAAAGGCAAGACAAGCTAACCCGTTTCCGCCGGCTTGAAACAGGAATTCGATAGCGGGTTTCTGCAGCGCAATGTAAAAACTGTCACATGATCTTCCGGCCTAGAGACGCCATAAGACGAAAGCCGAAGACGAACCGATTTCACGAGGAGGCAGGTATGACTGATTTTTACAAGCTCGTTCCAAATGCGCCGGAGGGGCGCTTCGACGGAATCGAGCGGCCCTATTCCGCCGAGGACGTGAAGCGGCTCAGGGGCTCGGTGGAAATCCGTTATTCGCTTGCCGAAATGGGGGCGAACCGCCTCTGGAAGCTCATTCACGAGGAGGACTTCGTCAACGCACTCGGCGCGCTTTCCGGCAATCAGGCGATGCAGATGGTGCGCGCAGGCTTGAAGGCGATCTATCTCTCCGGCTGGCAGGTTGCAGCCGACGCCAACACCGCTTCGGCCATGTATCCGGACCAGTCGCTCTATCCGGCCAACGCGGCTCCGGAACTCGCCAAGCGCATCAACCGCACGCTTCAGCGCGCCGACCAGATCGAGACGGCGGAAGGCAAGGGTCTCTCCGTCGAGACCTGGTTCGCGCCGATCGTCGCCGATGCGGAAGCCGGCTTCGGCGGGCCGCTCAACGCCTTCGAGATCATGAAGGCCTTCATCGAAGCGGGTGCGGCGGGCGTCCATTACGAGGACCAGCTCGCGTCGGAAAAGAAGTGCGGCCATCTCGGCGGCAAGGTGCTGATCCCGACCGCGGCTCATATTCGCAATCTGAACGCGGCACGGCTTGCCGCCGACGTGATGGGCACGCCGACGCTGGTCATCGCCCGTACGGACGCGGAAGCGGCGAAACTGCTCACCTCTGATATCGACGAGCGCGACCGCCCATTCGTCGACTATGATGCCGGCCGCACCGTCGAGGGCTTCTACCAGGTGAAGAACGGCATCGAGCCCTGCATCGCCCGCGCGATCGCCTATGCGCCGCATTGCGACCTCATCTGGTGCGAGACCTCCAAGCCCGACCTGGAGCAGGCGCGCAAATTCGCCGAAGGCGTGCACAAGGCACATCCGGGCAAGCTGCTCGCCTATAATTGCTCGCCGTCCTTCAACTGGAAGAAGAACCTCGACGACGCGACGATCGCCAAGTTCCAGCGCGAATTGGGCGCCATGGGCTACAAGTTCCAGTTCATCACGCTCGCCGGCTTCCATCAGCTGAACTACGGCATGTTTGAACTGGCGCGCGGCTACAGGGATCGTCAGATGGCGGCCTATTCGGAGCTGCAGGAAGCGGAATTCGCTGCCGAAGCCAACGGCTATACGGCGACCAAGCACCAGCGCGAAGTGGGCACCGGCTATTTCGATGCCGTGTCGGTCGCGATCACCGGCGGCCAGTCGTCGACCACTGCCATGAAGGAATCCACCGAGCACGATCAGTTCCGCCCGGCAGCAGAATGAACGAGCGGGACGCGCGGCACCCCTGCCCCGCCGCGCGTCCCCAACCAGACCTCGAAACTGAAGCGGGGATCAACGAAGTCCCCCGCGACCATCGCCCAAAGGAGCACTCCGATGACTGTACAGACACGCGTCAAGGAACGGGCCGAGGAACAATCGTCGGCCATGACACCGGAACAGCAGGCGGCGATCCGCATGGTCGCCAACGACCTGCACCGCCTCAACCAGGCGGTCATGAAGGCCGTCGATGCGGGGGTTTCCGTAGAACTGGTCCGTTCGGCGCGCCATCACGGCGGCGACGGCAACTGGGGCGACCTGCTGATCCCCGTCATCGTCACGCAAGGCAGGCACTGATTGTTGTCGTGCAGCGCGACGTCGCCGAGGCCGGCGATCGAAAGATCGCCGCCGAGAATCCCCGTTTGACGCCGTTGCGTCGAGAGAAGATGGCCCGCGCCGTCGTAGCAGGCGGTCTTTTCAAAGCAGCATTGAAGACGGAGTGAGTTCGCTTCACTACGGCGCTATGTAGGAGCCCGTTCCGAGGTCTTTTCCGATCCGGCCCAGCCGACCAGACCGACGCTGGACCTGGCAGCGGGGATATACCGGTAAAGCGTCGCTGGCGAGACACCAAGGCGGCGGGCCACGTCCTCTACGTTGATCTCCCGATCAGCGAGGAGTACCTTCGCGGCCTCCAGATCGGATGCCTTCAACTTCGGCGGCCGGCCACCCTTGCGGCCGCGTGAGCGGGCCGCATTGAGGCCGGCGCGGGTACGCTCGCGGATCACGCCACGCTCGAACTCCGCAAGCGCCCCGAAGATCTGGACCACGAGCCCGCCGCCGGCCTTCGTCGTGTCGATCGCTTCGGTCAGCGACCGGAATCCGATTCCGCGATCCTCCAAGGCTTCGACTGTCTCAATGAGCTGCTTGAGGGACCGGGCAAGCCGATCGAGCTTCCACACCACGAGCGTATCGCCCTCGCGCATGTAGTCGAGTGCGGCGGCGAGCTGCGGCCGATCGCGGTTCGCCTTCGAGGCGGTCTCCTCGAAGATTCGGGCGCACTCAACCTTCTGCAGCTCATCGAGCTGCGCGGCGACTGTGTGATCTCGCGTCGAGACACGGGCATAACCTATCAACGCCATTTTTCGATATCCGTGTGTATGAAATCGTCACCCTTGAAGAGCAGGGGAGCCGAGAGGCTCTTGGCGAGGGCATAGGCGGCACAGTCAGCGAGGTTGAGTCGAGCTTTCGAGTGAATGCCCTTGCCGAATCGGCCGAAGGCTTCCGAGGCCTCGCGCGCCTGTTCCTCATTAAAGGGGGCAACCTCGATGCCGTTTACGCTTAGGAAGCGCCAGAAATCCTCCGCGCTCTCAGGGCCCCGCGTGCTCGCAGGATCATCGCGGTTTCATGTGCGTTGACCGCCGACATGACAAGCTGGTCGGCTGACGCCATAGCGTCAGCGAGCGGTAGGGCGTCGTCTTCTGCTTGGAAGATCGCGACAACGGCTGACGAATCTACGACCATCATAGGGCGTTCAAATCGTCAGCTATTTCCTGCGGGCTACGTGGGTCGAGGACCGGCCGAGCGGCGACCTTCTTACCGAAGGCGAGCATTTCGGCGGCCGTCATCCGGCGCTTCGCCGACAACTCGTCGGAGACGCCGAGCGCCTTGGCCTCGCGTTCGAGCGCGGCCCGGATCAGGTCTTCAGGTTTGCGGCCAACCCGGGCTGCAACCCTGCGCGCGAGCTGTTCAGTATCGTGGGTGAGCCGCAACATTGGCTTCTCTCTCAAAAGTCGCGAATATGTAGCATGTTTTGAGAGATCGAAACAAGCAAGCGTTTTGAGAGACAAAGGCTTGTGCTTCGATGCCCGTCGGGATGTCCGCGAAGTCGTTCAATGCTTCATGGAGGAAGCTCATCGCGGCGGTGTAGTCCTGCGGCCACGCCGACTGCGCTGTCGCGTAGTCGTAGAGCGGGAGGTTCGACAAGGCCGTTTCGGCGTTCAGAAGCGTGTTGCGATGTTCACTGGAGCCGCTGTCGAGTTGCCCGAACACGGTTTGGCCGTCGACATAGATCGGCCCCACGTAACTCTGCTGCGTCTTCGCATCGTAGGAATAGATGTCCTGCACGGCGGCGAGGCACGACCTCGTCCTTCGCGGCGAGGCGGATGGAGCCGCCGCTGCCGAGCGCCGTGCCTACGAGGACCGCGCTGTCGCCAGCTTGACGATCAGCAGTTCACCCCTAACGTCTCAACATTAGCCATTGGCACGCGCAAGAGGTGCCCAGGTGGTCTCAGCTATTCGAGCCGGCACACTGAGTTAACCGGCGCCCGCACGCTGCTACGTTCATCGCGTAGCTGCTCGCGCCGTCTTCCGGAAAAGGTCGTTCTGGACAGAAACTTTAAGGTCACCGCAGCCCGCCCGCACTGATCCGTTTCGAGCCCAGAAACAGGGACACCGCCCAGCAGGAACGCACGGACGAGGTGAACCTCAGGCTTTCTCCAATGCAATATCAATGGCACGGTCGATCATCTCAGGCTTGATCATCGGCACAAAATTTAAACGTTTTCCCCTCCTGAATATCTCCTGGTAATCCATTAACGTGCTGAAATCGCCCAAATATGCCAAAGCGGTCAAATGTTTCAACTGAGATTGGCCATTATCGGGCGGAGGACCAGAAAGCGCCTTGACTTCAGTAAAATTGTCCTGGGCTTGCCACCATTCGATTGCTTCGCGGCTAACCATCTCTATCTCTTTTCTGGAAATTTCGGCAGCTCGCCTTTTCACGCAGTTCTGAAGAAGCCACATGTGCGTTTGCTTTATTCCGGCTATTCTTCCAAATATACTTGTGTAAGATTTTAAACCAGAAGAGATGCCGAAATACATTGTCTGATCGCAAAGAAGCTGACGGATCTGAAGAACGGCTTGGAGCTCATTATCGCCCTCGTCCATGGACAGGACAGCATCACCTGATTGTTTCTCCCTACTTGCTGTCCAGCGGAGCAACTTGAATTCCGCAAGCGCCTTCTTTTCAAATGTATTCATGATTTACAATCCCGGTGCGGAAATTTGAAAGACAGGTATACCGTTCGGATAGCCTTGATCCCGCAGGGGGACATTCGGAATGAGCCTCAAACGTTCTGCGACTGGACCTGACGGCACAGCATCGCCACTCGAAATCTGCGGAAAGATCGACATTTGGGACGACGTGTTTGGCCCATTTCCAGTCTTAATCTCAATGATGCCACTGACCTGAGTTTCGCCGGGTCGACGATAAACAATGTCCGGCTTACATGAACCGGTTTTGCAGAGGCTCCCGAACGTAACGTCATTCTCAACGGTATAGCCTTGCGACGACAATTGTGCACTCACATCATTCACATATTCTTGGTGATGCTTGTATTTCCGCGTGATCGACACATTTGGATTGGTTGATGGGTTTGGAACCTGTGCTTTTCTCCCGCCAACTAGGGTGTAGTAGCGGCCACTGGTGTCCCGATAAACCTGCTGACCATCAAGGTCCGTACCTGCGACCGTGTACGATCCGCCTCTCGGGCCGGAAATCGTTCCGTCGGCATTGCGGGAATATCCCGTGGGCAGTCCACCCTCTGGAGCCTCAACCGCCTGCCTTGCCTCAGCGACCGTATCGTACTGCTTGCCGTCCGGATCTTGTAGCACACGACGACCCGAGGACAAGGCGACGACGGTCATCCCTCTTGTCAAAAGATCGCCGAACAATGCCTCTTCCAAGGCAACCCCGGCGACCGGCCCCCATGTTCCGTTGAGGACGGCGTTTTCTACCTCCTCGGGCGTAAGGCCCGTGCGTCCCGTCGTTCCCTCGGCAAAGCCGATGGCCGCCGCTGACCGTGACTCCGAGGGCAGCGCGGCAAGCAGCTTCTTTATCCCGTAAGCTGCTGCTATCGTCGGCTCTGCCGCACGGATGTTCGAGGCGCCATACGCCGCGAAGATCGACCGCGTCCGATCCGGCGAAGACGACAGAGCGGCGACAAAGGCTTGTGCTTCGATGCTCGTCGGAACGTCCGCGAAGTCGTTCAATGCTTCATGGAGGAAGCTCATCGCGGCGGTGTAGTCCTGCGGCCACGCCGACTGCGCTGTCGCGTAGTCGTAGAGCGCGAGGTTCGACAAGGCCGTTTCGGCATTCAGAAGCGTGTTGCGATATTCACTGGAGCCGCTGTCGAGTTGCCCGAACATGGTTTGGCCGTCGACATAGATCGGCCCCACGTAACTCTGCGCAATGAATGCTCGGGCTTCGTCTTTATAGTTGGCGCGTCGGCCGGGACCTCCATACACGCCGAAGGCGTCCGAGACGCCGTCGAGGGTTTCTGCTGCCAGGATGCCCAGCGCCTGCTCCCGTGTCAGGTCGCAGACGTTCTTCATCCGGCACATCCAGGAAATGAATGCGCCCGCGTTTTCGTTGATCCATTCGACTTCCGTGCGGTGAAGCTGGCGGTTGTTGGTGAGCGCGGATACGGCAATCGCAGCGGCGAGGTTGACGTTATCAGCGTCACCGCCGGAAAGTAGGTAGCCGGCGACGGCGCCGATCAGCTCGGCGCGATCACGCTGCTCCTGATCGGACAGAGTCGTACCCTTGAGAGAGCCAGCAAAAAAGCTCTGCGCGACGGCGCCTGCCGCACCCGCTGCGCAATTGCCGCCCTGTGCCTCGGCTGCGGCGCAGCCGGCAAGCCCGTGCAGCAGCGCGCTCGGCAGGGTGCCTTCGCCGAGCCCGAGATCGCCGATGCCGCCCTGGACATCGGCGAGCGCCAGGTTGACGACGGTGCTGAGCAGCGCCTGGGAGAAGCCGGACCCGAAATCGGTGCCGTAGACGAGCGACGTCAGGCCGGAACCGATGGCGCCGTCGAGCGCTCCGTCGAGAATGCCGCCGAGCGTCAGCTGGCCGTTGCCGAAGCCGCCGAGCAGGCTTTCGTTGAGGAGGCCCTCCGTATCGATGCCGAGGGCCGAGAGATTGACGGCGTCCTTCAGCCCCGCGGTGGCACCGGAGAAGGCGGCGCCCTTGAGGATCTCGCCGATGTCGTAGTTGCCCGAGACGATGCCGTCGAGGCTCTCGACGATGAAGGAGGAAGTGAAGGCTTCGGCGGCGGCCCAGCCGCTGAGACCCGGCAGGACCGTTCCGACGATGGCCGGCGCCACGAAGTTGGCAACCGCGACGGCGACGAGGGCCTTGAAGGCGGGCGAGAGGGCGACCTGCTTGTCGTAGAAGTATTCGTTGGCAAGGCCCGCCTCGATGAAGGCGAGCCCGGCGATGGCGAGGAGTTCCTCCGGATAGAGATCGCCCGGATTGGCCGGATCGACGCCGGCCTGGTTATAGAGGCTGAGGTTCGCCTGGCCGCCGATCGAGAAGTCGACCGCGCCGCCTGCCTCGAAGGAGGAGAGCTTGGCGGTCTCGCGGAAGCTTCTCTCGGTGATCGTCGTCATGGTGACGAGGCCGAGATTGTTGGAGAAGAAGGCCTTGCGCTCGCTGTCGATCGCCGCTTCGACCTTGAAGTCGCCGCCGGTATCGACCGAAAGATTGCCGCCGGCGGCAAGATGCGCCCCGACGAGCGTGGTATCGGCGCCGGAGACGAGGGTCAGATCGAGCGCTGCGAGCGCATCGGTGCCGGTGCTGAAGCGGCTCTCGGCGCTGGAGTTCGTGGTCGAGCCGAAGAGGCCGAAGAAATAGCTTTTCTTCGTCGTGCGGCTTTCCTGGAAAATGTCGGTATAGGCGCCGGCGTAGATGTCGCCTTCCGTCGCCGAGAGGCCGATGTCGCCGCCGGCCGAGACGAAGCGGGAGCCGGCGGTGACGAAATCGCCGGTCTCGGCGATGACGTCGACGTCGCCGGCCGCTGCGATCGAGACGCCCTCATTGGTGACGCGGGCCTTGGAGACGGAGGTCGACTTCTTCTTGAAGAGGCTCTTCTTCTGCGTCTTCGCATCGTAGGAATAGATGTCCTGCGCCGCGGCGAGCACGACCTCGTCCTTCGCCGCGAGGCGGATGGAGCCGCCGCTGTCGAGCGCCGTGCCGACGAGGACCGCGCTGCCGCCGGCAAGCGCCGACAGGTCGCCGCCGGCGTTAAGCTTCGTCGCGGAGCTGGCGACGGTGGAGATGTCGAGGCTGGACCTGCGGCCGCTCCTTTGAAACGCGGTGGTGGACTCCACCGCCGACAGCACCAGGTCGCCGGCCGCCGCCAGGCTGAGGGCGCCCGCCGCATCGCCGGTGACGCCGGCAAGCGTCAGCGCGCCGCCACTGACGATCGCAAGGTCGCCGCCGGATTGGAGGGTGGAGAGCTGTTGGTCGACGGTCTCGAAGGTGCCGTTGGCCCAGGTGCCGGCGAAGCTGCGTTCGAGCCCGGTCAAGGTCACGCCGGCGTTTCCGTAGATCGAAAGGTCGCCCGCGGAAACGATCGAGGTGCCGGCCGCGAGGAGTTCGCCGCCGGTCACCAGCGCAACGCTGCCGCCGCTGATCGTGGCGTTCTCGAAGGACGCGGCGTCGAGGGCGGAGAGTGTCAGGGCGCCGCTTTCGGCGATGAGTCTGCCACTATCGACCGAGACCGTGCCTGCGCTGACCGTCAGGCTGCGGCTTCCCGCGATTGTCCCGCTGCTGGTGAGCGAGCCGGAGGCGATCGCCACGTCCCTGCCCTGGATCAGGGCGCCGGTCGCGTCGAGCGAGAGCGGCACGGCCTTCGGATAGACGGTGCGCGAGCCCGAGCCGTCTGGCGCCGGCACCTGGACCGGCTTGTCGAGATAATCGAAAGCGGGGACGGGCACGCGCTCACCCGCGCGCTTCAGGGCAGCGAGGATAGTCTCCCGACCGTTGTTGACGAGGTCGTCCCGGTAGGCGAGCCGCCCCTCGGACATCAGGTAATCAGAGGTGACGAAATTGGCGTATTGCGTGAACTCCGGATCGGTCTCGGCAAGCGTGGTGAGGCCGGCGACGAGGAGCGCATCGACGGAAGCGGTGGGCGAGAGCGAGGGCCGAAGCGGCACGACCGGCAGCAACTTTTCGGAGAGCACCGCGGTATCGACGGGAATGACGGTCGGCGTGCCGGGAAGCGCAACGGACGCCGGTGCGGGCCTGTCCACCGCGACCGGCGCCAAAGGATCGACGACGACCGGCCCGTACCGGTTGACGGCAATCGGAGAAAGCGGATCGAACTTCGCAGGAGGGCCGGTATCGACCTTCGTTTCTGATCCCAGATCGGTGCCTTCGACCTTGCGGACCTCGCTGCCGTTGCCGGCCACGGGCGCCGTATAGTCGTCTGTCCGGGTTTCCGTAAGCTCGAAGTTCTTGTCGCTGGCGGGCGGGACGCCGGCCATGTCCGGATCGCCTGCAGCCTGCCGCTCGGCGATATAGGCGTTGAGTTTGTCGAGCACGTCCTTCGTGGAGAGCTCGGAGGAAGGCAGCGTGACGTTCTCGAGATTGCCGGAGATCGCAACCGTGCCGTTCGCCTCGATGCGGCCGCCGAAGGTGTCGTAGAACTCGACCTTGCCTTCGTGGCAGGTGAAGCAATCCGGGCGCTTATGCACCTCGACGAGGAACTGGCTGGCGCCGAGCGCCTGGTTCTTCACGTCGTCGGCGGTGATGACGATGTTTTCGGCCGCCGAAATATTGCCGTAGATGTTCTCGACCTTGCCGGCTTTGATGTCGATGCTGCCGCCGGCGACCAACTCGGCAAGCACGCCGTCATCCTGGAAGCGGTCCTGGTAGAGGATCTTGACGATGTCGTAGGCGGCGCCGGACCCGGCGGTCATCGCGTTCCACGGCGAGGTTGCAGCGGCCACCAGCCGGTTCGAATAGACCGTTGCGGTTTCACCCGTCGCGGGATCGGTACCGGTGCCTTCGACCTCGAGCGAGGTCGGTTTGAGGATTGCCTTGACGTCGTCCGTGACGGTGGTGCCGCCGGAGGCGAGCGTGTCCCAGAGCGCCGCATAGGCTGCGGCGTTTTGCGGCAGGATGTCGCCGTTTGAGGCGAAGGCGGTGTCGCTGACGAGCTCTTTGATCGCGGCGGCCGGATCGGGCGTTCCGGCGGCATTCGCCCTGGCGAGCATGTCCGGCCAGATGCCGGCGAAGGCGGCGGCGAGCGCCGTACCGCTCGGTGTCGTCACGCTCGGTTTGACGATCGAGCGGCTTGTGGCGGAGAGCAAGGAACCGCCACTCACCAGGTCGGCCCAGAGCGCGGCATAGGCACCGGCATGGGACGGCTTGATGTTGCCGTCGGCATCGAGATAGGCGGGATCGATCAGCTTGAGGATCTCTTCCGCCGGCTCGGTCGTCCCGGCACTGCCTTTCTCGAGCCATTTGATGATCTGGCTCGAGCCTATCGTGGGCGCGGTGCCGACATTGTAGACCTCGTTCGCGCGGATCGTCAGGTCGCCCTGGAGAGCCTCGATGCGGCCATCGGTGTTCTGGACGACATCTGCGGGATCGAGCGCGGCGTTCGCGGCAAGTGTGATCGAACCGTTCGCCCAGATGACGCCGCCATTGTTCAGGATCTGATCGTTGTAGATCGCGAGGTCGCGGCCGGAGACGAGCGCGGCGGCGTTGATGAAGGGGGCGGCGGCTGCAATCGTCAGGGTATCGCCGCCCGAGACGAGACCGGTATTGGCGAAGGTGCCGGCGGAGACGAGATCGATAGAGCCGCCGCTGAGCGTGCCGCTGCTCTTCAGACCGCCGGAGCCGGCATTCACGGCAAGCAGGCCGGTTGCGGCAAGCTTTCCGGCGATATCGACGGCATCCGCAGAAATTGCCGCATCGCCGGCGCGAATGCTCGAATCTTCCGTGGCTGCGAAAACGGTGGCCGCGGCGATCGTCAGCGCCGACGTGCCCTCTATATTGCCTTGGTTGTCGATCGCCGCCCCGGAAGCAAGCGTCGTGCTGCTGCTGACGAGGCTGCCGGAATTGAACAGACCGCCGGTGCCGGCGGAGACGTTCAGGCCGGTATCGGCGAGGGTCGTACCGGCGGAGAGAATCCTCTCGGCGGCGAGGTCCACGGCGCCGCCATCGATGCGGGCGTCGGCCGTGGTGGTCAGCGTTTTGCCGGCGTCAAGCCGGATCGCCCCGTCGCCTGCGAGGACGCCGCTGTTGGTGATATTCTCGGCGGCGGCAAACAGGTCCTGGGCGCCGACGATGCGGCCGTCGTTGCGGAACGCCGCCGTGGTCTCGAAGCGCGCCGATCCGCCGATGAGCGTCCCGCTGTTGCCGATACCGCCACTGTCCGCGACGATCTCCAGCGTCCGGTCGGCCACGATCGTGCCGGCGGTAGCGACGCTTGCGGCATCGATCGCGACCGCGCCGGCCTGGATGCCGGAGCCACGGCCGGTGGCGACGGTTCGATCGGCGTCGATCCCAACGCGACCGCGGCTGAGCAGCGTGCCGTCGTTGGTGACGGCCGCGGCGCCGATGATGACCTTATCGATCCCCTCGACGACCCCGGCATTGCCGACCTCGCCCGTGGACACGAGCTCGGCAGTCGAGGCGCTGATCGTTGCCGAACTGGCGGTTCCGCCGCTGCCCGAAGCGAGCCGCAGCGTCGTTTCGGCAAGGATGACGCCGGCGGTTGCAAGGCTCTCCCCGGAGACATCCACGGCACCGCCGGCGACCCTGGAACCGTCATCGGTGACGACCGAACGCGCGGCCTTCAGCAGAACGAGGCCATTGCTGGAAAGCACGCCGCTGTTGCGGATATCGGTCGCCGCGATGAGCAGTTCGGTACTGCCCGCGACCGCGCCCTCGTTGCGGAAGGAGCCTCCCGTCCCCGCGACCGCCCGGGCGCCGACGAGCGTGCCGCTGTTGACGATACCGCCGCTTGCCGAGACGATTTCGAGGGCGGCGTCGGCGACCACCGTGCCGGCCGAACGGACCGAACCACCCGTGAGCGCGACCGATTGCCCGGCGATTTCGGCGGCGGCCATCGTTGACAGCGTCTGCTCCGCCGAGAGGCCGATCGTGCCTTCGCTGGTGATCGAGCCGCTCACCAGCAGACTGGCGGCGGCGCCGAGGGAGACGGCGCTGCGTCCGCTGATGGCGCCGCTATTTGCAAGTTGACCCTTTGCCGTAGCGTTAACGGTCTCGCCGGCCAGAAGCCCGCTGTTGCCGATGCCGCCGCCTCCGGCCGCAATCGTCAAGGCGGCGTCTGCGACGACCGTGCCGGCGGAGTGAAGCGCTGCCGCTGAGAGGGCGACATTCCCGCCGGATGTCTCGGAGTTCTTGCCGAGCGCCATCGTCGCGCCGGACTGCAGCCGCACTGTCCCGAGGCTGGAAATCACCCCTTCATTGCCGAGATCGGCGGCGGCGGCGATTGCCACCTCGTCCCGGCCGCCGATCTGCCCCTCGTTGAGGAGGGCGGCCGCCGAGCGGATGCCGGTCGTCGCCGCCTGGACGGTTCCCCTATTGGACAGACCTCCCGCCGCCGCTTCGATCGTCAGTGCAGCATTGGCGACGATCGTGCCGGCGGTTTCGACCGTTCCGCCGCTGAGTGCGACGGTTCCGCCTGATATCTTCGAGCCGGCCGTTGCCGAAAGCCTGAGCCCGGCGGATATATCGAGTGCACCCGCGGCCGCGATGGTGCCGCTGTTGGCCGTGTCGCGCGTGGCAACGAACGTCGCCGATGCCCCCGCGAGCGAACCGCTATTGGCGATCGAATCGAGGCTCTCGATACGCAGGTCACGAGCAGCGAGGATCGCGCCGGAATTGCTTGCATTGCCGGTGCTGGCAATGGCCACCGATTCGCCGCTGAGTTCGCCATTGTTCGCCAGACCGCCGGAGCCGGCCGTCACGGCCAGAGCGCCGGCGGCCTTGAGCAAGCCCGCGGTCGCTACCGCCGTGCCGCCGAGCCGCAGGCTGCCGGCCGAGACCTTCGCGCCCGCTCCCGCTTCGAGCGTCTCGCCGGCAGCGAGTTCTACTGCCCCGCCGGCGTCCAGACTGCCCTTGAGGGTGAGGTTCCCGCCGGCCGTGAGCACGGCGCTGCGCGCCGAGAGCGCCGCATCGGCCCCGACGGCGAGGGAACTGCCCGTCGAGCGCAATGTGAGCTTGCCGCGGGCCGCGACGGCGGCTGCGACATTGGCGGCGCCGGCGCTTTCGAGCAGGATGTTGCCGCCGGAGGCCTGGCCGGTAAAGGTCAGCGCGCCTCCCGTGCGGATGTCGACGAGGTCGCCCTGTTCGGAGGTTACGGACCCTTCGAGCAGAAGCGGTCCGTCGCTGCGCACGATTACCTTCTGCCTGGCCTTGAGGCCGACGCCGGAGGATGAACCGAGGCTCAGGCGTCCGGCACTCGAGAGCGAAAGGCTGGATCCCGAGGCCATTTCTCCATCGATGCGCACCCCGACGCCGCGCTCCGTGGCGATCATCTGAATGGCATCGGCGTACATGCCGCCAAGTGCCGAGACGTCGACGGCGAGCGCCGGCGCGGCCCCGATTCCGTCCTGGGGTGCGACGCCGGTTACCTTTCCGGTGGCCGGATCGTAGGACCAATCGTATTTGACGGCGTTGGCGCCGCTGACGACGTTCAGGCCTTTGGCACGCATGCGGCCGTAGATCGCGGCCGCGCGCGCGATGACGTCGACACGTCCCGTATCGGAAGCGCCGACACGGCTTTCCGGGTTCAGGCCTGCGCCGGTGATCGTCACGGTGCCCTGGCGCACGTCGAACCGGTCGAGGCCACCGGCCGCGTTCAGCGCCGGGGCTCCGGTCGTAAGTGTCGCGCGGCCCGTATTGATGAAGCCGCAGCCGCTGCAGGTGATGCCGTACTCGTTGGCAAGCACGACGTCCATCGTCGGTCCGCCGACCTCAAGCATGCCGTTCAGCTCGGCCGCACTGCCGCCGACGACTTCGCCGATCCAGAGCTTTGCGGGATTGGCGGGCTTGAGGTTCGGATTGCCCTCGATCCATCCGCCGAGTTCGGTCGTGACATTCGTCGGCGAGTTGTTGAGGATCAGGTCCCCGGCGGAGAACTTCCTGTATTGATCATGCGAGACGCCGGCGGCATTCGGCGTGTCGATGTTGAGGATCGTCGTTCCATTATGGGCGCGGTCGACACGCGGGCGTGCGGTGTCGGGTCTGACATGGACGATCTCTCCGGCACGAACGAGCATGGGCTGGAATGCCAGGACGGCGGCAAGCAGCCCGCTGATCGACCGTTTGAACCCATTCTTCATTCCCGAACCCTCATGGTGCCGGCCCGGGCCCGCAGACTGTGGCCGTCGTCAATGCCTCAAAAGCCGATTTGGCCGGCCCGCCTGTGCGGACCGGCCAAAATCCTCAAAACCGCAGGTCGACGCCTGCGTAGCCGATGGTCCGCCCGGCCCCGAAATCCGAGGGCCGGTCGAGCGCATGCGCCAGGACGAGGGACATGAACATGCGTTGCCGGATGATGACGTCGGCCGACAGGCTGACGCCGATCAGGTGACGTTGATCCCATTGCCGCAGCGGTGAGGGCTTAAGCCAGCCGACGTCCAGTCCGGCGCCGAGGCGCGCCTCCAGCCCCGGACGGCTGAAGGCCAGCCACTCGAGCGTGTTGCGGAAATAGATGCCGCTTTCGCCGTACATGTTGTCATCGTGGAATCCGCGGACACTCGACCAGCCGCCGATCGAGAATTGCTCCGATGCGGGAGGATATCGCTGGCGAGCTGCGCCGAAATCACGCCCCTATAGGTCAGCGGACTGGAACCGAGCGGCTGTTCGTTGGTGAGACGCAGGCTCCAGCTCTTGAAGCTGGGGTCGATGGCGCTCTTGTCGGGAACCTCGCTGCCGAGCGCCTCGATACCGAAGCGCGCGCTCGCGTCGAACTCGAACTTGCCGGCGCCGGCAAAGGTCTCGCCGCGCAGGCCGAGGCTGCCGGTCGCAAGCCGCTGGCGCTGGCTTTCGATTTCGTAGCCTTCGATGAAGCTTGCCGAGCGGCTGAACTTGAGGCCACCATAGGCATGGAGTTTGCTGATGCTGTCGCGCGAGATCAGGCGCTCGAGGGTGAGCGACAGATGCCGGGAGCGGCCGGAGACGGGATAGGTCTGGTTGACGCCGTCGAGAGCGAAGGCATAGCGGCTGGTGCCCGCATCGAGCCCAAGGGACCAATTGCCGTAGGGAATGAGAGTGTTCACCGACAGCGCGTCGGAATAGCGGCTGCCGCGCGGGTCGAACGGCGTGGAACTCAGGCTGAAGCTCAGCTGGTCGTTGATGCCGATCAGGTTGTCGATGCCGACCGTGGCATTGCCCTTGTAGACACCGGTCGACTTGAAGCCGGTATTGTCGGTCGAGAGATTGGCGTGGAACCGCCGCTCATCCTCGGACAGCACCTGGACGAAGGAACCGCCGACGGCTTGGCCCGGAATCAGCTGGAACTTCGCCGAGGCCGACCGTGGCGCGTTGTAGTTGTCGAGGCCCTGCTCGATGTCGCGGAGATTGAGGAGATCGCCCCGCGCGGCGGGGAATGCGGCGGCGAGGCGCCGGTCCGCCTGCCGGCCGTCGCCATAGATATAGCCCTCGATGCGGCCGGGAATGACGGAGATTTCCAACGATCCGTCCGAGACGTCCTGTTCGGGCAGGTAGGCGCGTGTGGTGATGTAGCCTTCCTCCTGGTAGAAGGCGTTGATGCGGCCGAGCGCACGGGCGATATCGGCCGCGGTAGCGCAGGTGCCGACGAGCTGCTCGTGGCCCGCCGGAGGCTTGCCGAATGGTTCGTGGCCGGTAATCCGGATCTCATGGATGGTGAAACAGGGCCCGCCCTCCGCAGGTGCCGAGCCGCTCTCTGCGGCGGGGACTTCGGAAGCGCTCTCCGCGCGGGCGCGCGCCGCATCGCGCCTGGCGCGCTCAGCTTCGGCGCTGGTGCTTGCCTCGTTCTGCAGGGTGTCGCGCAGCGTGTCGATCGATTGCGCAAAGGCTGGTGCGCCGCAAAGGAGCCACAACAGGCTGGCCAAGAGGCGATGGCTTACGGGCCGAATCAACGAGAAGGTCTGTCTCACGGTCACGGCTTGCCTCCGCGCTTTAGCCCCTCGAGCGCTTTCGAAAAGCCGTTAAGGGAGACGGCGAACTCGACCGCCTTGTCTTTCGCAGTCCATATGCGGACCTTGGCTGCTGCGCCGCGGCGAAAAGCGTCGAGGACCGGACCGGCGAGCTTGAAGCCGGCATGGCAGCCGGCATCATCGCAGAGTTCGAACAGCGCCTTGAACGGCCGGCGCTTGTCGACACGGATCTCGATGCCGGGCACGAGGTACACCCTTTGCGGGGCAGTAATGACCGCGAATTCCCCCGACCCGTCCGAAGCGGGCGTGACCGTCAGCAGGAAAGCCGGCGGAGCTCCGTTGCGGGTCTCAGGTGCGGCGTACATCTGGCATGAGGCCGAGGCATCCTCCCGGCACTCGACCTTCCAGGCGGGCGAGCCCGATGCTGCCGCGGCCGACGAGCAGGGAAGCGTTGCGGCAAGGAGCACCAGGGCGATCAGGAACGTTGTAACCGACATGCCCGGCTACTCGCCGGTTTGGTCGATCGGAAGCGCTTTCCAGTCGCGTGCGGTGGCGTGCGCCTTCTTGAGTTCCTCCGGTCTCAACCGCGCGCCAAGCTCGTCGCGCAGGGATGCGGCCTCGACGTGGCCGCGGGCGGCCGCGAGATTCGCATAGGCGTGTGCCATTATCGGATCAGCGTCGACGCCCACACCCTCGGAATAGGCCCTTGCGAGTTCGTAGAGCCCCATCGGATTGCCGGCGGCGGCGGTTCGGCGGAAATACGAGACTGCCCTGTTGCGATCGGCATCGACGCCGTTCCCCTCCCGATGAGCAAGTCCGAGATAGTTGAGAGCGGCGACACTGTGCTGCGCGGCAGCCTTTTGCCAGTAGTCGATGGCCTTCGCCCAATCCTGACCGACAGCCTTGCCTTCCGAATAGATCAGGCCGCAATTGAACTGACCGTTCGGATCGCCCGCCGCGGCCGCGGCGCAGATCAGTTCGGTGGCGCGGGCGTAATCCTGGATGACCAGTTCGCCCTTGAGATACATCAGACCGAGCCGGTTCTCGGCCTTGGCGCTCTTCTTGCTGACTGCAGCGGCATAAAGTTCCGCGGCGCGCCTCATGTCCTTGTCCGTCCCGAGCCCCATTTCGAAGAGTCGCCCGATATAGAAGGCTCCATCGGCGTCACCGGCCTCGTAGGCCTCCTGGAATTCCTTGACCGCTCCGGCGATGTCGCCGCCTTCGAGCGTTTTGATCCCCTCGGCGACGCCCGCCCGGGCGGTAGTTGCCGACACCAGTAAGAGCAGGCTCAACGAAGCGTAAAAGGATGCGGTCATGAGGGCCTCGAGTCGGGTGCAGGAACTGCCTGGGACAATCGTGCGATCCGTCGGTGCCAGCCGAAATGGAACGTCAGTGGCGCGAGCGCGGAATCCCTCCGCGCAGCGCAGTCCGTCTCACGCCATCTCGTCGTACAAGACCGAGCGAATCCAAGGAATCAAAGCGCGAATAGCTGATTATATGCAAATAAGGGTTGCGTTGCGGAAGACGAATTCAGCCAGGCAAAACAAGGACCGGCCGGCCCCGGCGCCGGCCGGTCAAGGCTGGAGGCTCATGCCGAATTGCGCGGCGGGCGCTTGCCGGCAAAAAGGTCCGTATGGCTGCGCAGGAAACGTGTCATCCGGTCTACGACCGTGCGGATGTCGCGCCTGTGGCGGTCCTCGTTGTTCATGACGATCCACTGCCGGTGTCTGAGCGGCTCGATCTCGTCGCCCACCCGCTCGAGCAGAGGATCGAGATCGCCGACGAAACAGGGCAGCACCGCCCGTCCCGCGCCGGCTCGCGCGAGATCCAGCAAGGACCGAGGCCGTGTGACGGTTGCAACGATCCGGCCCGGCGCATGCTCGTGCGGCCATCTCAGATAGGCCGATATAGCATCCTCTTCGGCGACTGCGACCCAGCGCTCCACTCCGCCCGGGGCGTTCTTCTGCCGGTAGGCGGCATAGGCGACTTCGCCCACCGGCCGCGCCGCAAGATAGGTTTCCTCCGGCTCGAAGGCACGGATGCCGATATCGCTTTCGCGGTAGGCGAGATTCGCCCGCGCCTCGCCGATCGTCAGCGAAATGTTGAAAGCGTCCCGTTCCGTGCAGATGGCGGGAAAATTCTCGGCGATAAGCCAGGAGACCCATGTGCCGGCCGCGATGCGGACGACGGTCGCCCCCTCGCCCTCCTTCTGCCAGCTTTCGACCTTGCGGGCCGCCGCCTCCATTTCCTGCAACTGTTCGAAGAGAAAGCGGCCGTCTCCCGTCAGCGTGTAGCCGGTCTGGCTGCGGATGAAGAGCGAGCGGCCGGTGCGCTCCTCGAGTTCCAGCATCCGGCGGCCGACGGTCGCGGGGCTGAATCCCGTCGCCTGCGCCGCCCCGGTCAACCCGCCGGTACGCGCCACGGTCACGAAGCAGCGGTAGATGTCCCAATCCGTGTTTTTCATAGCTGAAAAACATATGGGGAAATCGGCTGTATGTAAAACAATTCCGGATGCATAAAAAAGGGGATGCCCAAGAATGAAGGAGCATCACCATGGATATGATGGCAATGGCACTGCTGTTCGATATGGCCTCGAGGAACCGTCCCTGGGACGAGAGGTTCGAGCCCCGGCCGCCGAGCCGCCGGCGGCGCTTCGCGAAACGCCTGCTTTCGGCAGTGTTCCGCAAGCGGCAACCGGCGGAGACAAGTGAAGGTTGCGCCGGCAGCTTTGCTGTTTCCTGCGCAGGCGGCGTCAAATGAAAGCGCCGCGCATCCGGGATGCGCGGCGCCACTAGCAGCGTTTTGAATCCGATTAGGCCGCCCGGTAGCTGTGGTCGGCTGCGGCCACCGGCTCGAGCCGGAACTGCTCGACCAGCATCATCAGCGTATCCGCCTGATTGGCGAGCGCCCGGCTGGTGCCGGTCGCCTCCTCCACCATGGAGGCGTTCTGCTGCGTCATCTGGTCCATCTGGTTGACGGAACCGTTGACCTCGTTCAGGGCTGCGGCCTGATCGCGGCTGGCCGTGGCGATCATCTCGACATGCTGGCTGACCGTGACGATCTCGGCGCTGATCGAGGCGAGCACCGCGCCCGTTTCCTTGACGAGACGCGAGCCGGAACTCACCTCTTGGGTCGATTTGTCGATCAGCCCCTTGATCTCTCGCGCCGCCTCGGCCGAGCGCTGCGCCAGTTCGCGCACTTCCTGAGCCACGACGGCAAAGCCCTTGCCCGCCTCGCCGGCACGCGCCGCTTCGATACCGGCATTGAGCGCCAGGAGGTTGGTCTGGAAGGCGATATCGTCGATCACTTCGATGATCTGCTCGATCTGGCGGGAGGCGGCCTCGATGCGTCCCATGGCGGCGACGGCGTTGGTGACGACCGTCGCCGAACTGTCGGCGCTCCGCTTGGTATGAGACACGGCCTGGTTCGCCTCGTGCGCCCGCTCCGCCGAGGAGCGCACCGTCACGGTGATCTGGTCGACGGCCGCCGCCGTCTCCTCGAGCGAAGCGGCCTGAGCCTCTGTCCGCTTCGACAGCGCGTCGGCGGACCGATGCATGTCGGCGCCACCCTGCTGGATAGCCTGGGCGTTGGCGCGAATCTGCGCCAGCGTATCCTGAAGGCGGAAGAGCGATCCGTTGAAATCCAGCCGCAACTGTTCGAGACGGCCGGCGAAGGGCACTTCGATCTGTCGCGACAGGTCGCCCTGTGCCAGGCGTCCGAGACCGGCTGCGAGTTCGCTCACGGCAAGATCGATCTGTCTGTCGAGCTCGCGCTTCTCCGCATCGTTGCGGCTGCGCTCGGCTTCGGCGCGGGCACGCTCTTCGGCGCTTTCCGCCTCGATGCGCACCTTGGAGAGCGCATTTTCCTTGAAGACGCCGAGGGCACGCGCCATGTCGCCGATCTCGTCGCGGCGCATGCCGCCGTCGATCGAGGTATCGAGCGCGCCGTCCGCCAGCCGCCGCATGGCAGCCGTGATCTGGCCGATCGGCTTTTTCAGCGTGAGCGTGAGCGCGATGCCGGCCAGGAGCGCGATCACGACGCCGGTGATCGTCGCCGCAACGGAGATCTGATTGGCTTCCGCACGCTCGCTGCCGGCGGCGACCTTCTGCTGCTCGGCAAACCCGGTGAGGTCGCTCCAGATCTCGTTGATCGCGGCGCCCGCGGCCTCGAATTCGACAGTGCGCTTATCCGTGATCTCGACCAGCGCAAGGCCATCCTTCTTCATCCCGTCGATGATCGGCAGAAGTGCGCCGGCGGCCTGGTCGAAGAAGCTCATGCCGCTCGCGATGCCGCGCAGAGTTGTGAGGTTGGACTGGACTGCAAGGAACCTGTCGAGGAGCTTCTTGCGGCTTTCCTCGCTCGTCGTTCCGAGAAATGCCGCGGCGGCGATCTGAATGTCGGTAAGCGATGTGGAGAGCCTGCGTGTCGCGGTCAGTACCGACTCCGTCCCGGCGATCTTGCCGTCGAGCTCGCTGAATATCTGCGTCGCCTCGCGCATCTTGCCGACCGAAGCTGCCTCCAGCCGGAAGCTCGCGGTGCGGAAGCGGTCGACATATTTGGAAAGGCCGGCGAGCGTTTCGGGGCCGGGCGGCGTCTTGATAAGGGCGCCGATCGCCCCGGAAGCAGAATTGACGGTTTCGGCAAGGGATTTCTCGCCCTTCGGCAAAAGCACGAAGATATCCCGTTGCGTGCGGCCTATGGCCGGGAAGTGACCCTCTGCGACCTTCAGCTTCTCCTCGACCGTTATCGCCCCGCTCACCTCGGTCGCGAATTCGGCGTAGAAGCGGCTGGCACGCATGAGTTTTTCGGCGTTGCGCAGCATCGTCTTCGCCGCATTCTCGTCCTTGCGCACCGCGTATTGCAGCCGGTTCGCCTCTTCGTTGATCTTCGCCTGTTCGGCCGCCAGACGCTCCAGATCGGCCCTCGTCTCGGCCCGGAGCTTCTGCTCGCCCTCATGCAATGTCCAGAGCCCGTCGATGCGCGTCTCGATGTCGCTGGTCGCGGCAATGGCGGCAGCCAGCTCGTCCTCGCCGTTTCCGCCCGCAACCTGCGCCGCGGTTTCGGCCAGAACTTCCTTCTGCGTGACGATTGCGTCCTTGAGCATCCGCCGACTTTCGTCGGTCGTCTGCTGCAGGAAGTTGTTCATCTGGGCATAGACGTCCTTGAAGCCGCTCAGCGTCTTGAGGACGCTGTTCGAAATCTCCATGCGGCCCTGCAGCAGTCCAGAGGCATAAAGTCCGGTTATGCCGACGGCCGAGATGCTGACGACGAAGGGCAGGATGAAGAACAGAACCTTCGTCTGAATCTTGAAGCGGGCAAGTATCCTGTCGATGAACATGGAAAACACCTTGGCTACAGCGCGCGTTCGCCTCCCCGATGGCTCGAAGCGCTCCGGGGCGCGTCAGGTGAACGCACCAAAGGCGCTCGGGCGCCACCCGATGCGCAAACAGGCTGATGTTTTTCGGAAAAGTCATGCGGCGCACGCCGCCAGCCCGCCAGCAGTCATTGCGGGACCGCGCAGCCGGCTTGGCGGCGAGGACCTGGCGGTGCTCATTTGCTCGCCATAATCATTTCAAACGATTAAGAATTCCATAAGCGGAATTTGCCCCGTTGGGGGCGAAATACCGGTGCTCCGGCACATCGACGTGGCGCGTCGGAAGCGACGCCTCAAAGCCAGGAAAAGAGAGCAACGGCCGTGACGGCAAACAGAGCGAGCGTCGCAAGGTAAGCCGTCAATTCGTTCTGCCCGCGGCTTTTCTCTGCGCGGGCGATGGCTATTGCACGGGGACGGCGGCGTTGCTGGTTCATGGCCTCTTGTCCTTGTCGCTGCAGCACCGAGCGTCTTGGGCGCGCAAGGTCGCTGCAGCACTTCGAGTTGCCGGCAAAGACCGGTCTGTCTTTGCCGTTACCATCATGGTGCATCCATCCTGCGGCTGAAGAAAGTCCCCGAAATGGAAACAATGCGGTTTCCGTTTGTTGACTTCCGCTGCCCTTCGCGGCTGTCGCGCCATGATAAACAGGTTCAGTAATTTCCCTTATATTTCCCTTAAGAATGGCCGAAGAAGCAAATCACCAATTTTGCCGCACGGTTACACGTCTTGACCGGCGACGAAGCCCGACGCCCAGGCCCATTGGAAATTGTAGCCTCCAAGCCAGCCGGTCACGTCGACACACTCGCCGACGAAGTAGAGGCCGGGGACTTCTTTTGCCTGCATGGTCCGGGAGTCGAGCGCACGCGTATCGACGCCGCCGAGCGTGACCTCGGCCGTCCGGTAGCCTTCCGATCCCGCCGGCTTCACCGCCCAGGCCTGGATGGAGCTGGCAAGCGCGTCGATCGCCTTGTCGGAAAGGTCGGCAAGCATGCGCCCCGTCAGCTTCGCTTCGTCGGCGAAGAACTGCGCGAGCCGGCGCGGCAGGATGTCGGCAAGTGCCGTCTGGACTGCCTGGCGGCCGTTCGCCCGGCGCATTCCCTTGAGGATCGAGGCGATATCGATGTCCGGCATCAGCCGGAGGACGATCTCCTCACCCTCACGCCAATAGGATGAAATCTGCAGGATAGCCGGTCCGCTCAAGCCTCGATGGGTGATGAGGACAGCCTCGCGGAAGGCGGCCTTCCCGAACCGCGCCTCGGCATCGGCCGCGACGCCGGCAAGCGCGCCGAGCTTTGCGAGCTGCGCCTGGTCGAGTGTCAGGGGAACCAGTGCCGGCCGGGTTTCGACAACAGGCAGGCCGAACTGCTCCGCGATGCGATAGGCAAGACCCGTCGCTCCCATTTTCGGGATGGACTTGCCGCCGCTTGCCACGACCAGCGAGGCGGCGTCGACCGTGCCGGCGCTCGTCGTCACACGGAACCCGGAGGCGGTCCTCTCAACCTCCCCGATGCTGGTTTCGAGCCTCAGTTGCACTCCCGCCGCCATCATCTCCGCCATCAGCATGCGGATGATGTCCTTGGCCGAATGATCGCAGAAGAGCTGGCCGAGCGTTTTCTCGTGCCAGTCGATGCCATGGCGCTCGACCAAAGCGACGAAGTCCTGCGGCCGGTATCGGGCAAGAGCCGACTTGCAGAAATGCGGGTTGCCGGACAGGAAGTTCCTGGGGGACGCATGGATATTGGTGAAATTGCAGCGGCCGCCGCCGGAGATGCGGATCTTCTCGCCGGGCGCCCTGGCGTGGTCGATGACGACCACCCGGCGCCCGCGCTTGCCCGCCTCGATGGCGCACATCATGCCGGCGGCGCCCGCCCCGATGATCACCACGTCCTGCATTTGCGCCACGGAAGCTCCCTTCTGTTTCCGTATCCTCCTTTCCGGTGAGCAGGGCGAAAGTCAATCGCGGGCATCTAGCTAATTGCCGAACTGCGGCTATGATTGCGCTATCCGAAGCCAAACCCGGTGATTTATGTCTTCCAAGAGAAGTGTTGCCCAAGAGACAGCAAAGGTCAGCAAGAGTTCGAAGATACCCCTCGCCCTGCATGCCGCCCGTGGCGTGAAGACCTGGACCGAAGCGGTCGACTGGCTCAAGATCCGCGGCATCGAAGATATCGAGTGCATCACGCCCGACCTTGCGGGCGTTGCGCGCGGCAAGATGATGCCGACGTCCAAGTTCACGTCCAATACCTCCCTTGCCTTGCCCTCGGCGATCTACCGGCACACGATTTCCGGCGAATATCCGGAAGAGACCGGGCAATTCCGCTATGATTCCCGCGACAGCGACATCAAGCTCGTTCCGGACCTGTCCACCCTTTCCATCGTTCCATGGGAAAGCGACCCGACGGCGCAGGTCATCTGCGACATCGTCGGCTCGCAGGGCGAGCAGATCAGCTACACCCCGCGCAATGTGCTGAAGCGCGTCATCGAGCTCTACCGGCAGAAGGGCTGGAAACCGGTGGTCGCACCGGAGATCGAATTCTATCTCGTCGCCCAGAACGACGACCCGGACTATCCGCTGCGGCCGCCGAAGGGCCGGTCCGGCCGCTCGATCCTCGGCGGCCAGGGCTATTCGATCGCCGGCATCAACGAGTTCGACGAGCTCATCGACGACATCTACCATTTTTCCGAAAAACAAGGCCTCGAGATCGATACGCTGATTCACGAAGAGGGGCCGGCCCAGCTCGAGATCAACCTCAGGCACGGCGATCCGATCGAGCTTGCCGACCAGGTCTTCCTGTTCAAGCGGACCATCCGCGAAGCGGCGCTGAAGCACGGAATCTATGCGACGTTCATGGCCAAGCCCATGCAGGGCCAGCCCGGCTCCGCCATGCATATCCACCAATCGGTGATCGACATCGAGACCGGCCGCAACATCTTCTCCAATCCCGACGGCTCGCCATCTCAGGCGTTCTTTTCCTTCATAGGCGGCATGCAGCTTTACGTGCCGCGGACGTTGTCGATGATGGCGCCCTATGTGAACTCCTATCGGCGCCTCACGCCGGACATGTCGGCCCCGGTCAACACCGCCTGGGGCTATGACAACCGGACCACGGCGTTCCGTATCCCCGTCTCCGATCCGGTCGCCCGGCGCATCGAGAACCGCCTGCCGAGCTCCGATGCGAACCCCTACCTGGCGCTCGCGGCTTCGCTCGGCTGCGGCTATCTCGGCATCATCGAGGGCCTGCAGGCGACACCGCCCACGGAACACACCGCCAATGAGGGCGAAATCGAACTGCCGCGAGGGCTGCTCGAGGCGGTTTCGCTGCTCGAATCGGCTCCCGCGCTGGCGGAGGTCTTCAGCGCCGAGTTCATCGCCATCTATGCCGGCGTGAAGCGCGGCGAGTTCGAAACCTTCATGCAGGTCATCAGCCCGTGGGAACGCGAGTTCCTGCTCCTGAATGTCTGATCCGGAATAGGTTCCATGACCTGGCAAAGCCCGATCTCGCCCGGATATTCCTGGTACGAGGCGACGATTCCCGAGCGGCCCGTCTTCCCGGTCATGCCGGGCTCCCGCAAGGCCGACGTCGCCATTATCGGCGGCGGCTACACCGGCCTGCAGGCCGCCTGCAATCTCGCCCGGAGCGGGACGGACGTCACGCTGATCGACGCCTGCCGCTTCGGCGACGGCGCCTCGGGCCGAAATGGCGGGCAGTTCGGCACCGGGCAACGTGTCTGGGCCGACGAAACGGAGGAGGTGCTCGGCCGCGAATGGGCGCAACGGCTCTTCGATATGGCCGAGAACGCCAAGCGCTATGTCCTGGGATTTGCCGAAGAGCACGCGATCGACATCGAATTCATGCCGGGCCAGCTCTCGGTCGGCCACAAGGCAAGCCTCGAAAGGGACTATCGCAACCACGTCGAGGCGATGACCGGGCGGTACGGCTATCCGCACCTTTCCTTCATGGATCGCGAGGAGACCGTGAGCCGGCTCGGCTCCAGCCATTACCACTTCGGTATCCGCGACACCGGGACCGGCCACATCCACCCGATGAAGCTGGTTGTGGGGCTCGCCAGACAGGCGGCGCTCGCCGGCGCCAATCTCTACGAAGGGACGAAGGCGCTCAAGATCGAGAAGAAGGGCGGCGCGGTCGTCATCGAGACGACAAGCGGCACGATCACGGCCGACCGGGCGCTGATCGCCTGCAATGGCTATATCGGCAATCTCGAGCCGGTGACCGCGAGCCACGTCATGCCGATCCGCTCCTTCATCGGCGCGACGACGGTGCTGCACGGCCATCCCGAGATTCTGCCCGGCGGCGAATCGGTCGACGATTCGCGCTTCGTCGTTCGCTATTTCCGAAAATCGAAAGACGGGCGGCTGCTCTTCGGCGGGCGCGAAGCCTACACTGCCGACAATCCGCGCGACATTTCGGCGCACATACGCCGGCAGATCTGCGAAATCTACCCGGATCTCGCCGATGTCGAGATCACCCATGCCTGGGGCGGCTCGGTCGGCATCACCATGCCGCGCCAACCCTTCTGCCGCGAGGTCATGCCGGGCGTCACCACGATCGGCGGTTATTCCGGCCATGGCGTCATGCTCGCCAATTATTGCGGCAAGCTCTATGCCGAGCTCGCGCTCGGCAAGTCAACCGAGCTCGATCTGCTGAAGCAGCTCAAGATACCCGCCTTCCCCGGCGGGACGCGGTTCCGCTCGGCACTCCTGTTCCTGGCGCTCAGCTGGTACGCACTGCGCGACCGTTTCTAAAGGGAAGGCCGTCCCTGATTTCCGACGGTGGCGCAAAGTCCTTGAAATCCCGCATATTTCTGTTCCCCGGACGGCGGTGATATAAGGATCGGTGCGTCGGCAGCCGTGCGGCCGCCCATTTTGTTGCGGTGCACCCTAGCCATTTTAAATCGATTAGATTATACCAGCCCAGACCTCAACGAGATCGAGACATCCCATGAGCAGCCAGATCATTCCCGTCGAACCGTTTGACTATGTGGTGTTCGGGGGCACCGGCGATCTTGCGGAGCGCAAGCTGCTGCCGGCACTTTATCACCGTCAGATGGAAGGTCAGTTCACGGAACCGACGCGGATCATCGGCGCATCGCGCGCGAGCCTTTCCCATGACGAATACCGCAGGTTCGCGAGCGACGCCCTGAAAGAACACCTGAAGTCCGGGGAGTTCAACGAGGCGGAAGTCGAGAAATTCACCTCGCGTCTCTATTACGTCTCCGTCGACGCCAAGTCCGAGCAGGGCTGGGACGATCTGAAGAAGCTCCTGGAAGAGGGCAAGGATCGTACCCGTGCCTTCTATCTCGCCGTCGGGCCGGCGATTTTCAGCGACATTTCCGAAAAGATCCGCGATCACAAGCTTATCACGAGGAACACCCGCATCGTCGTCGAGAAGCCGATCGGCCGCGACCTCGCTTCCGCGACGGAGCTCAACGACACGATCGGCAAGGTCTTCCGCGAAGAGCAGATTTTCCGCATCGACCACTATCTCGGCAAGGAAACGGTGCAGAATCTGATGGCACTGCGCTTCGCCAACGCACTTTACGAGCCATTGTGGAATTCCGCCCACATCGACCACGTGCAGATCACCGTTTCCGAAGCCGTCGGGCTCGAGAATCGCGCAGGCTACTACGACAAGGCGGGCGCGCTGCGCGACATGGTGCAGAACCATATCCTCCAGCTTCTCTGTTTCGTCGCAATGGAGGCGCCGACGTCGATGGACGCGGAGGCCGTGCGCGACGAGAAGCTCAAGGTGCTTCGCGCGCTGAAGCCGATCACCGCCTCCAATGTCGAGCAGGTGACGGTCCGGGGCCAATACCGCGCCGGCGCATCGTCCGGAGGCCCGGTCAAGGGCTATCTCGAAGAGCTCGAAGGAGGCGTTTCCAACACGGAAACCTTCGTCGCGATCAAGGCCGAGATCAGCAATTGGCGCTGGGCAGGCGTGCCCTTCTATCTGCGTACCGGAAAGCGCATGGCGGGCCGCATGTCGGAGATCGTCATCACCTTCAAGCAGATCCCGCACTCGATCTTCGATCAGAGTGCCGGCCGGATTTCGGCCAACCAGCTGATGATCCGCCTGCAGCCGAATGAAGGCGTCAAGCAGTCGCTGATGATCAAGGATCCCGGACCGGGCGGCATGCGGCTGAGGAACGTGCCCCTCGACATGAGCTTCGCCGAGGCCTTCGCGGTCCGCAATGCCGATGCCTATGAACGCCTGTTGCTGGACGTCATCCGCAACAACCAGACCCTGTTCGTGCGCCGCGACGAAGTGGAAGCGGCCTGGCAATGGATCGACCCGATCCTCAAGGCCTGGGAAGCAACCGGACAGCAGGTGCAAGGATATACCGCCGGAACCTGGGGCCCGAGCCAGTCGATCGCGCTGATCGAGCGCGACGGCCGCACTTGGAACGATGCGATCTAGGGCCGATCATGAGCGCGAACATGCACATATTCGAAAATCCGTCCGCACTGGCCGAGGCCCTCGCGGATGACGTCGGTGCAAGGCTCGCCGCCGCGATCGCTGCGAGAGGCACGGCAAGCCTCGCGGTATCGGGCGGCTCGACCCCGAAGGCCTTTTTCCGGTCGCTGTCGCGTCGCGAGCTCGATTGGTCGAAAGTGACGGTCACCCTCGTCGACGAGCGCTTCGTGCCGCCGGAAAACGACCGCTCCAACCATCGTCTGGTTGCCGACAACCTGCTCAAGGACGGAGCTGCTGAGGCGCGTTTCGTTCCGCTCTATCAGGCGGCCGAGACTGCGGAAGCGGCCGCGGCGATCGCGAGCGGGAGGACGGCAAGCCTCGGCGCCCCCCTCGATGTCGTGGTGCTCGGCATGGGAA
Source organism: Sinorhizobium meliloti (assembly GCF_017876815.1). Taxonomy (NCBI): domain Bacteria; kingdom Pseudomonadati; phylum Pseudomonadota; class Alphaproteobacteria; order Hyphomicrobiales; family Rhizobiaceae; genus Ensifer; species Ensifer meliloti. The sequence goes on from NZ_JAGIOS010000001.1 coordinate 529,903, forward strand.
CGGACGGCCATACGGCCTCGTTCTTCCCCGGGGGGACGCGCCTTGAAGAGGCGCTCGACCCCACGACGCCACGCGGCGTGATCACCATGGAAGCGGAAGGCGCCGGCGAACCCCGCCTCACCTTCACCTTCTCCAGCCTGCAGGATGCCGGCTATCTGGTGCTGCATATCGAAGGCAGCGGCAAGAAAGAGGTGCTTGCTCAGGCCGAAGCGTCCGGCGACGAGGCGGAGATGCCCATCCGGGCCATGCTTCGGCGGGCCGCATCGCCGCTGCAGATATACTGGGCGCCCTGAGGCGACCCGGAAAGCGCCGCAACGCTGTGGCGCTCGAAGCCGATGATCGATGAAAAAGAGGAGTCGTAAGACTCCGGAAGAGGATGTGTCCATGTCCGCCGATTCCCGCATAGCCGCCATTACCGCCCGCATCGTCGAACGCTCGAAGCCTTACCGGGAGCCCTACCTCGATCGCGTCCGCAGCGCTGCGACGAACGGACCGCACCGGACCGTTCTCGGCTGCGGCAATCTCGCGCATGGATTTGCGGTCTGTTCCCCCGCCGAGAAGGTGGCCCTTGCGGGCGACCGCGTCCCCAATCTCGGCATCATCACCTCCTACAACGACATGCTCTCGGCGCATCAGCCGTTCGAAACCTATCCGGCACTGATCCGGGAGGCCGCGCACGAGGCGGGCGGCGTCGCTCAGGTCGCCGGCGGCGTTCCGGCAATGTGCGACGGCGTCACCCAAGGCCAGCCCGGCATGGAACTGTCGCTCTTCTCGCGCGATGTCATCGCCATGGCGGCCGGCATCGGCCTGTCGCACAACATGTTCGACGCGGCCGTCTATCTCGGCGTCTGCGACAAGATCGTGCCCGGACTCGCGATCGCCGCGCTCACCTTCGGCCATCTGCCCGCGGTCTTCATCCCCGCCGGACCGATGACCACGGGCCTGCCGAACGATGAGAAGGCCAAGGTTCGGCAACTCTTCGCCGAAGGCAAGGTCGGCCGCGACGAGCTCCTGGAGGCTGAGTCCAAGTCCTATCACGGCCCTGGCACCTGTACCTTCTACGGCACCGCCAATTCCAACCAGATGCTGATGGAGATCATGGGCTTCCACCTGCCCGGCGCCTCCTTCATCAATCCCGGCACGCCGCTTCGCGACGCGCTGACCAGGGAAGCGACGAAGCGGGCGCTTGCGATCACCGCGCTCGGCAACGAATTCACGCCCGCCGGCGAGATGATCGACGAACGGTCGATCGTCAACGGCGTCGTCGGCCTGCATGCGACCGGCGGCTCGACGAACCACACGATGCATCTCGTCGCGATGGCCCGCGCCGCGGGCATCGTGCTTACCTGGCAGGACATTTCGGAGCTTTCCGATCTCGTGCCGCTGCTCGCGCGCGTCTATCCGAACGGGCTGGCCGACGTGAACCATTTCCACGCGGCAGGCGGCATGGGCTTCCTGATCGCCCAACTCCTCAGGAAAGGCTTGCTGCACGACGATGTCCGCACCGCCTACGGGCAGGGGCTGAGCGCCTATGCGATCGACGTGAAGCTCGGCGAGAACGGCAGCGTCAAGCGCGAGCCCGCGCCGGAGGCAAGCGCCGACCCGAAGGTGCTCGCGACCGTCGACCGCCCGTTCCAGCACACCGGCGGCCTCAAGATGCTGAGCGGCAATATCGGCAAGGCGGTCATCAAGATCTCCGCCGTGAAGCCTGAGAGCCACGTCATCGAAGCGCCGGCCAAGATCTTCAACGATCAGGCGGAACTGAACGCCGCCTTCAAGGCGGGAAAGCTCGAAGGCGATTTCGTGGCCGTCGTGCGCTTTCAGGGGCCAAAGGCCAACGGCATGCCGGAACTGCACAAGCTAACGACGGTGCTCGGCATCCTGCAGGATCGCGGCCAGAAAGTCGCGATTCTCACCGACGGGCGTATGTCCGGTGCCTCCGGCAAGGTTCCGGCAGCGATCCACGTGACCCCGGAAGCGAAGGAAGGCGGCCCGATCGCACGTATTCAGGAAGGCGACATCGTCCGCATAGACGCGATCAACGGCAAGGTCGAGGTGCTCGTCGAGGACATCGCGCTGAAGACGCGCGTTCCGGCGCATATCGACCTCTCCGACAACGAGTTCGGCATGGGCCGCGAGCTCTTCGCTCCGTTCAGACAGATCGCCGGTGCGGCCGACCGCGGCGGAAGCGTGCTGTTCCATTAGGCAAGGCCCAGTCCGATCGGGTTATCGCGGGAACCGCCCCCTCTGGCCTGCCGGCCATCTCCCCCACAGGGGGCTACGGCATGCACATATCTCTACAGCGCCGCGCGTCTTATGAGACGCGCAAAGGTCGCTGTAGCACTTTGATCTGCTGCATGTTTTTGTCCTTTAATCGGATAGGATTAAAGGAAACATGCAGTAGATTGCCCCCTCATCCGCCTGCCGGCACCTTCTCCCCGCAAGCGGGGCGAAGGAACAAGCGGCGCCGACTGAACCTCGCATTCACCGCCCGCTCGAGGGAGCGAGCGGGCGCGGCATATCCCTTCTCCCCGCCTGCGGGGAGAAGGTGGCGGCAGCCGGTTGAGGGGCAATCCCACGCTCGGCCTTCCCTCGAACCGCCAGGTTGTGGGGAGATGGCCGGCAGCCCAGAGGGAGTATAGCCCGCAAACCACACCGAGCATCGCCAGCGGACGGCCGCGTCATTCTCAGCGATAGATGTCGAGCGTGCGGTTCCGATGGTTCGGATGGGTGCTGTAGACGAAGATCCGGTCGAGGTCCCGCTCGCTCAGGAGCCGCAGGAAGCGCGCCTCGATGATGTTGTTGGCGTGGACCCGCCTCAGGAGGCAGCCGATCAGGGGAATGCGGGCGCTCGGTATGTCGAGATAGAAATTCTGCGGCAGCTGGAACTGGGTCAGGATGCCGATCAGGGCGCTGCTCCTGGAGAGCTTGATGATCTCGCAGCGGCGCGACGAGAGATGCTGCATACCCTTTTCGGTGAATTCGATCCGCGCCTCGTTCCGCGTGTCCTCCATCGGGAAATTCGCCTCCCGATCGTACATGAATGACTCTTCCTTGTTGAGAAAGTGCCGGTTGATCACGGGGGCTGCACTGCTCATCGAACTCGCCTTTTCGCATTTCACTGCGACGACGCTAACCCATGAAATTTAACAGAGGGTTCAGGGCTGCAGGCCGAAAATGCCCCCGGCCCTGCAGCCGAACTACGCCCGATAGCTCTGTCCCTTGGTGTCGAAGAGATGCAGCTTCGCCTTGTCGGCCGTGAACCGCACCTTGTCGCCGCGGCCGACGCGGGCGATACCGGGCATCTTGGCGATGATCGGCTCGTTTTCGACCAGTCCTTCGATGTAGAGCAAGGTCACCTCGCCCAGCGCCTCGACGATCGAGACCGTGCCCTCGAACAGGAAATCGTCGGTCTCGGTCACCTGCAGGTCTTCCGGGCGCACGCCGAAGCTTGCCGTCTTGCCGTTTTCGGAGGCATTCGTCGGAATGTCGAGCGTCACCGATTTTCCGCCCGCGAGCGTGACGGCGGTCTGTTGGCCGGTCGCGGTGATCGTCGCCGGGATGACGTTCATGGCCGGGGAGCCGATGAAGCGCGCAACGAAGAGATTTGCCGGCCGCTCGTAAAGTTCGAGGGGCGCCCCGACCTGTTCGATGTGACCGGCGGAGAGGACCACGATCCGGTCGGCGAGCGTCATCGCCTCCACCTGGTCATGGGTGACGTAGATCATGGTGGTGTCCGACATCCGCTCGCTGAGCTTGGCGATCTCGATGCGGGTCGCTACCCGGAGCGCGGCGTCGAGGTTGGAGAGCGGCTCGTCGAAAAGGAAGACCTTGGGATTGCGGCAGATCGCCCGGCCGATGGCCACGCGCTGCCGCTGGCCGCCGGAAAGCGCCTTCGGAAGCCGGTCGAGATATGGGGTGAGCTGAAGCATATCCGCGGCTCCACGCACACGCCGGTCGATCTCCTCCTTCGATTCCCTGGCGATGCGCATGCCGAAGGCCATGTTGTCGTAAACGGTCATATGCGGATAGAGCGCATAGGACTGGAACACCATGGCGATGCCGCGCTTCGAAGGCGGCACGTCGTTGACCCGCTCGCCGTCGATGAACATGTCGCCGCCGGTTATTTCCTCGAGCCCGGCGATCATGCGCAGAAGTGTCGACTTCCCGCATCCGGACGGTCCTACGAAGACGACGAACTCGCCTTCCTTGATGTCGAGATCGATGCCGTGAATTACGTCGACGGCCCCGTAGGACTTGCGGATATCTTTCAGCAGCAGGCCTGTCATGGCACCCTCCCCTCGGTTCTCAGGCCAGGCGCGCGAAAAACGCGCCCCAGGCCGGCAGCTTGACCTCGTGATCCAGTATCTCAGAGACGAAGCCGTGACCCTCGAGCGGCTCCAGCCGCTTCATCGGCAGTTCCTTAGTCGCAGCTTCGTCGCTCATGTTGAACAGGCAAAAGACTTTCTCGTTGCCATGGCTGCGCAGGAAGCCGAGCAAGGAGCCCCTGGTCTCGACGAATTCGATCTCGCCCTTGGCCAATGCCGGATTTGCCTTTCTGAAGGCGAGAAAGCGTCGGTAGTGGTGCAGCACCGAGGCCGGGTCGCCCTCCTGCACGGAAACCGCCCGCGGAATGTGGCTCTCGGAAATCGGCAGCCACGGCGTCGCGCTGCTGAAGCCGCCATCGGGCAGGCTCTCCCACACCATCGGCGTGCGGCAGCCGTCCCGGCCCTTGAAGTCGGGCCAGAACTGGATGCCATAGGGATCCTGGAGATCCTCATAGTCGAGCTCCGCCTCGGCGAGCGCGAGTTCCTCGCCCTGAAAGATGCAGACGGTACCGCGCAGCGACATCAAAAGGCTGGCGAGCAACTTCGCATGCGCGTCGTGATCGGTGACGCCATCGGCCCAGCGGCTGACGTGGCGGACCACGTCATGGTTCGAGAAGGCCCAACAGGCCCAGCCTTCGGGGGCCGCCCTGTGGAAGTCGCGCAGAACCTCGGCCACGCGCTGCGGCGTCAGCCGATCGGGCGCCAGAAACTCGAAGGCGTAGCACATGTGCACCTTGTCGCCGCCCGACGTGTATTCGCCTGCGATCTCGAGGCCGCGCTGGCTGTCGCCGACCTCGCCGACGGCGGCGATCGCCGGGAACTCGTCCATAACCGCGCGGAAGCGCTTCAGGAACTCCAGGTTCTCCGGCCGGTTCTTGTCGTAGATATGCTCCTGATAGTTATAGGGATTGACCGCCGGCGCAGTCGAGGCGTTTCGGCGTTCGGGCACGAGCGCGGGGTTGTCGCGCAACTCGCGGTCATGGAAATAGAAGTTGATGGTGTCGAGCCGGAAACCGTCGACGCCCCGCTCCAGCCAGAAGCGCTCGACGGCAAGCAGCGCTTCCTGAACCTGCGGGTTATGCAGATTGAGGTCGGGCTGCGAAGTGAGGAAGTTGTGCAGATAATATTGCAGGCGGGTCGGATCCCACTGCCAGGCGGACCCGCCGAAAATCGACAGCCAGTTGTTGGGCGGTGTGCCGTCCGGCTTCGAATCCGCCCAGACGTACCAGTCCGCTTTCGCATTGCTGCGGCTGGAGCGGCTTTCGACGAACCAGGGGTGCCGGTCGGAGGTATGTGACAGCACGAGGTCGATCATCACCCGGAGACCGAGCCGGTGGGCCTCTGCGATCAGCGCATCGAAGTCTTCGAGCGTCCCGAAGATCGGGTCGACATCGACATAGTTCGAGACGTCGTAGCCGAAGTCCCGCATCGGCGACGTGAAGAAGGGCGATATCCAGATCGCATCCGCGCCGAGCCCTGCAATGTGGGGCAGACGGGCCGTTATCCCCTGCAGATCGCCGATGCCATCGCCATTGGTATCCTGAAAGGAGCGCGGATAGATCTGATAGATCACCGCGCCGCGCCACCAATCCCTATCGGGCTCGAGGGGTGAGCTCGTCGTTTCGTTCATTGTCATGCTGTTCAGGGTTCCTTGTCTGAAATCGATCAGCCGCCCTTGACCGACCCAGCCAGCAGACCGCGCACCAGGTAGCGTTGCAGGGCGAAGAAGACGATCAGCGGAACGACGATGGTGATGAAGGCGGAAGCGGTGAGAATTTCCCAATTGCCGCCGCGCGAGCCGAGGAGATTGACCAGACGCCCGGTCAGCACCAGCTTGTCGTCCCCCGCGCCGAGGAAGACGATGGCGACGAGAAGGTCGTTCCAGGTCCAGAGAAACTGGAAGATGGCAAAGGAGGCGAGCGCCGGAAACGACAGGGGCAGAATGATCTTGACGAAGATATCGAAATCGCTGGCGCCGTCGACGCGCGCGGATTCCATGATCTCGCGCGGCAGGCCGGCCATGTAGTTGCGCAGGAGATAGATGGCGAGCGGCAGGCCGAAGCCGGTATGGGCGAGCCAGATGCCCATATAGGTCTTGGCGGAGACGCCGAAGAAGGCGCCGACGCCATTATAAAGCTGCAGCAGCGGAATGAGCGACATCTGCAGCGGCACGACCAGAAGGCCGACGACCACGGCGAGCAGCACCGCGCGGCCGGGAAAGGGCATCCAGGCGAGCGCGTAGGCAGCGAAGGCCGCAATCAGGATCGGAATGACGGTCGAGGGTACGGCGACGGTCAGCGAATTCAGGAAGGACCTGCCGATGCCCGCAGCACTCAGGACCTCGGCATAATTGTCGAGCGTGAAGCGCGGTGGCGTGGTGGCCGTAAAGAATATCCGCTGGCCGCGCGAACCCTCCATCCGCTGATCCGAAACGATTTCGAAGCTGCCGTCGGATTGTACCGTCAGCCTTTCGCCGTCGTTGAGCTCAGCCGTTTCGCCGGGCTTGAATTTAGTGGGTTCGCGGCTGGAAAATCCGAAGGCGGAAACCTCGCCCCGGCCCTCCAGCAGGTTTCCGGAAATCACGAACTTGCCGTCGCGCTCGACCTGGTCCTCGGCCGAGGGCGCGCGGACGACGGCATTGCGCGACGAGCTGGAAAGAGCCGTCCACCAGCCGGAAACGGCGAGCTGGTCCTTGTCGCGCAAGGAGGAAATCAAGAGGCCGGCCGTCGGCAGGGTCCAGAGCAGGACCAGAAGCAGGACGGAAAGATGCACGGCCCAGGTGAGCGGAGAACGCCTTGACGGATTCATCTCAGTGGCCTCCCGATTCCCTGGTCGCGTTGCGGATGTTCCAGATCATGATCGGGATGACCAGGATCATGATGACCACCGCGATTGCCGCGCCCCGGCCGAAGTCGCCGCCGCCGCGGAACATCCAGTCGAACATGAGATTGGCAAGCACCTGGCTCTGCCATTGCCCGTTCGTCATCGCCAGCACGATATCGAAAACCTTGAGGACCAGGATGGTGATGGTCGTCCACACGACGGCGATCGTGCCCCAGATCTGCGGCACCATGATCTTGAAGAAAATCTGCCAGCCATTGGCGCCGTCGATAACCGCCGCCTCGATCGTCTCCTCCGGAATGCCGCGCAGCGCCGCCGAAAGGATGACCATGGCAAAGCCGGTCTGGATCCAGATGAGGATGACCATCAGGAAGAAGTTGTTCCAGAAGGGCAGCGTGATCCAGGCCTGCGGCTCGCCGCCAAGCGCGACGACGATGGCGTTCAGGAGACCGATCTGTTCGGAGCCTGCGGCGCGGTAATCATAGATGAATTTCCAGATGACGGCTGCGCCGACGAAGGAAATCGCCATCGGCATGAAGATCAGCGTCTTGGCGATATTGCCCCACCAGATGCGGTCGGTCAGTGCCGCAATGATCAGGCCGAAGAAGGTCGAAAGCGCCGGCACGACGAGGAGCCAGAGGAAATTGTTGAAGATCGACTGGCGGAATTCGCCGTCATTGATCATCCAGGAATAGTTGCTCAGGCCGACGAAGTTCTGGCCTCCGCGCCCGTGAAGGCTCAGCCAGACCGATTGGACGACGGGGTAGACGAGGTAGAGCGTCAGCGCCAGCAGGGCCGGGGCGAGAAACAGCCAGGGACGAATGCTGTTGGCGATACGCAGGTTGCGCGAGGCGACGGCCCCGAACTTCCCCTTGGAGGGGAAGATCCAGTCGAGAACGAGATTCGTGCTCCAGAAATAGGCCGCGCAGACCAGAACGCCGGCCACCATCGTCAGAATGGCAGCAATCAACTGTTCCATGACACATTCCTCCCCTCTCACGCCTTCGCAGGCGCCTGCTCCAGGCGCCTTGAATAACGGCGGCTGCTTTTTATTGGCGGCCCTCTACAGCGCCGCGCGTCTTATCAGACGCGCAAAGGTCGCTGTAGCACTTTGATCTGCTGCATGTTTTTGTCCTTTAATCGGATAGGATTAAAGGAAACATGCAGTAGCCGGAGGGCCGCCCAATCAGGAACAGGCGGACGATGCCCCCACCGTCCGACCGACCGGATCTTACTTGATGGAGTCCCATGCCTTCTGTACGCCGGCCGCGACGTCAGCCGAGGACTTGCCCCCGACGAAATCGACCATGCCGGTCCAGAAGGCGCCGGCGCCGATCTTGCCGGGCATCAGGTCGGAGCCGTCGAAGCGGAACGTCGTGGCGTTCAGCAGGATTTCACCCTGTTTCTTCAGCGGCGGATTTCCGTAGACGTCGACGTTGACGCTCTTGTAAGGCGTGAGGAAGCTCGTCTGCGCCATCCAGACCTCGTGCGCGATCGGGGTCTTCAGGAACTCGATGAAGGCGCGTGCCGCCGGCGTGTCCTTGGTGATCATCGCAAGCGTGCCTGCGCCGAGCACCGGATTGCCGAGCTCCTTTTTGCTTTCATAAGGCGGCATGTAGAAGAAGTCGGCATCCTCTCCGACGACCTTGCCTTCCGGGAAGAAGGACGGAATGAACGAGGCCTGGTGGTGCAGGTAGCACTTCGGCGGAGAACTGAAGAGGCCTTTCGGGCTGTCCCGGAAGTCGGTCGACGCCACCGCCGCTGCGCCGCCGTCGACGAAGGCGTCATTGCGCGCGAACCAGCCGAACTCCTCCAGTGCACCCGTGACCGCCGCATCCGTGAAGGGTATCTCGTTCTTCACCCATTTGTCGTAGGTCTCGGCGGGCTGGGTCCGCAGCATCAGGTCCTCGACCCAGTCGGTCGCCGGCCAGCCGGTCGCGCCGCCCGAACCGAGACCGATGCACCACGGCTTTTCGCCGTCCTCGGCGATCTTCTCCGTCAGCGCTTTCAATTCTTCCATGGTCTTGGGCACTTCGTAGCCGGCATCCTCGAAGTTCTCCGGCACGTACCAGACGAGAGACTTGACGTCGATCTTGTACGGGAAGGCGTAAAGCGCGGACGTTCCGTCCTTGCCGTTATAGGTGGAGAGGTCGACCCAGGACTGGCCTGCAGCGTAGTTGTCGAGGAGCCATTGCTTGGTTTCGTCGCCGAGCGGCGTCAGAAGGCCCTTGGCGGCCAGATCGGCGATGAGACCCGGCTGCGGCAGGATTGCGACATCAGGCGGGCTTCCCGCCTGCGTATCGATGACGATCTGCTGCTCGTAGTTTTCCGAGGAGGAATATTTGAGCTCCACGCCGGTTGCCTCGACGAAATAGGCGTAGACGCTCTTGAACAGAGCCTCGTCCTCGCCGCGCCAGGGACCGAAGATGGTGAGCGTCTGACCCTTGAGGTCGTGACCCTTCTTGAACTCCTCCAGGCTCGCCCAGTTGAACCTGGAATCCTCTCCCGGCTTGAATTTCAGGTCGGCGGCGCCGGCAGTCCCTGCAAGCCCAGCAGTCCCTGCAAGCAATGCGAATGCGGCCACGCCGATCAGCAATGATCTCTTCACCTCTTGTCCTCCCCCAAAAAGAAGCCCGGGCGGACGCCTCGGGCGAATGTCAAAGCGCGAATTCATGGCTCCGTTTTATGCCGAGCATTCAAAGCGCTTTGAGCTCGCTAACACTCCATCGCTGCAGAGAAAGAGTCAAGAGCTTTCCTTCCCCTGCAGAATTGTGCGGCATTTTGCTTTGCGGCAACGTTTTGCGGCGCAAGATGCAGGTTTTTCGCTTTTTTGAAGCCGATCCCGATGATACAGGTCATCAGAGGTGCTTGCCGAAGCAAGAAAAATGAAAAAGATATTCAAAGCGCTTTGGAAGGAATCTCGCCATGCCGGTCAACCTCAAGCAATTGGCGGAACTGCTCGGCCTGTCCCAGACCACGGTCAGCCGGGCGCTGAACGGCTATCCGGAGGTCAATGCGGAAACGCGGGCACGGGTGCTGGAGGCGGTGCGCGAGACGGGATACAGGCCCAACCGTGCCGCACAGCGCCTCGCGACCGGGAAAGCCTATTCGATCGGGCTCGTCATGCCGATCGCAGCCGGAATCGATTCGGACATCCATTTCGGTGAATTCCTGGCGGGGCTGGCGGAAGAAGCGGTGGAGCACGATTTCCACTTCGTGTTGAACCCCAGTGCGCCCGAAGACGAGGAGGCGACATTCCGCCGGCTTGCAGCGAGCGGCAATGTCGACGCTGTCTTCATCGCCTATATGCGCGCCAACGATCCCCGCATCGAGATGCTGAAGGCACTTTCCATTCCCTTCGTGGTGCATGGCCGCTCCATCGGCGGTCCCCGGGACTATCCGTTCCTCGACGTGGACAATACCGGCGCCTTCTACGACGCCGCCAGGCTTCTCATCCAGCTCGGCCACAACCGCATCGCCCTGATCAACGGGCCGGAACACCTCACCTTCTCCATCCGCAGGAGGAAAGGGCTGGTGCGCGCGCTCGCGGAGAAGGGTCTCAACCTCGACGATGCGCTCGTCCATCACTCTGCGATGACCGACGAGCATGGCTATCGGAGCATGCAGCGTTTCCTCAAACGGCCGGCCCCGCCGACCGCCGTCCTTTGTTCCAGTACAGTGCTGGCGCTCGGCGCCGTACGGGCGATCAACCAGGCCGGACTCGCCATCGGCACCGACATCTCGCTCATCGCCCATGACGACGTGCTGCCGATGCTGAAACCCGAGAACTTCAGCGTACCGCTGACGACGACGCGCTCCTCGCTTCGCGCGGCAGGTGCACGCATCGCCAAGCGGCTGATCGGCGGCATCCTCAATCAGGGAGACTATCCCGAGCAGGAGCTTTGGCGCGCCGAACTGATCGTGCGTGCCTCGACGGGGCCTGCACCGGACAGATCACCCCTCCCCAACCCCTCCCCACAGGTGGGAGGGGCTTAACCCGCCGCATCCATCTCGCCTTTCCGGACCGTTCCAGCAGAGTGGACGGCCGAAAAGCATGTAGCGGGCGCAGCAACGAAGCCCCTCCCCCTTGTGGCAGGGGAATCGCATTTAGCAAATAAGCGGTTGTTTTGTTGCGGCAAATCGATTCTTGGAGTTCTCCGCTGACTTGGAGGTCTCGATGAGTAGATTTGCCGCTTGCTTTGAAGATTTGCCCGATCCGCGCGGTCGCAATGCGCGCCATCCGTTGACGTCGATCCTGTTCATTGCCGTTGCGGCGATTGTCTGCGGTGCGGAAAGCTGTACCGATATGGCCGATTTCGGCGTTGCCAAGAAGAAATGGCTGAAGACAATCGTGCCGCTGCCCTATGGCATTCCCAGCCATGACACCTTCTCCACCGTCTTCCGCCATCTCGATCCGGATGCCTTTGACGCGGCCTTTCGCCGTCTCACGGCGAGCTTTGCGCAGGGTCTCGAAGGGGTGGTAGCGATCGATGGCAAGGCGGTGCGCGGTGCCTACCGGCGCGCCGCCAAGGCCACGCCACTCCACTTCGTCAATGTCTGGGCTGCCGGTCCCGGTCTGGTCATCGGCCAAAAGCTCGCGCCGGGCCGCAATGAGGTGCAAGGGGCTCTCGATGCGCTCGCGCTGCTGGCACTGGAGGGCTCTATCGTCACCGCCGATGCCCTGCATTGCCGGCCCGACACCGCCCGCGCCATCCTCGCTGCCGGCGGCGATTATGCTCTGGCACTGAAGGCCAACCAGCCCGGCCTCTTGGCCCAGGCGCTCGCCCGCATCGAGGACGCCGACCACGTCGAGAGCATCCAGATTGCAGCCGAGACTGCCCATGACCGCACCGAGACACGCCGCGCCAGCGTTGTGGCTGTCGACGATATCAACTTTCCGGGCCTGCAGGCCATCGGCTGCGTCGAGACCACAAGCCGTCATACCAACGGCCATTTGACCAGCCATGTCCGCTACTTCCTGCTCTCCACCACCATGTCGCCGAGCGCGCTGATCGAGGTTGTAAGAACCCATTGGCAAATCGAAAACAAACTGCATTGGGTTCTGGATGTCCACTTCCGCGAGGACGCCGCCAGAAACCGCAAGGACAACGGCCCTCAGAACATTGCCTTCTTGCGCAAGATCGCTCTCAACCTCTTGCGATCTCACCCCGACAAGGCCTCCATCCGCCGGAAAATCAAAAAGGCGGGCTGGGATGACCAATTCCTCACTTCTCTTATCGCTCATATGCGATAGCCCTGCCCCTTGTGGGGAGCTACGGCATGCACATATCTCTTGTTGTCCAGCCCTTCGCGGACTTACTCCGGAGTGGCGGCATCTGTATTTCCAGCAGTGGCGAGGCTTGCGGATGGGTCCTTGGGATCAAACCCGTATGCGCTAACATTGGCATTAGCGGTCACCCGCCCCTCATCCGCCTGCCGGCACCTTCTCCCCGCAGGCGGGGAGAAGGGACAAGCGGCGCCGACTGAACCCCGCATTCACCGCCCGCCCGAGGGAGCGAGCGGGGCGCGGCATATCCCTTCTCCCCGCCTGCGGGGAGAAGGTGGCGGCAGCCGGTTGAGGGGCAAGCCCGACCGAGCGGGGTTGAGCCGGTTGGGTTCACGAGGGATCTCCTTCATGAGCAGTATCCGCCGCACCGGCGCGCAAGAGATATGTGCATGCCGTAGTTGTGGGGAGGGGTTGGGGAGGGCTGTCTTAGACCCAAGCGGCAGTCAGAACTTCGGAGGCTTGCGGCCGGCCATGCGGCAGGCGGCGATGATCGTGTTCGCCATCAGCATGGCGATCGTCATCGGCCCGACGCCCCCCGGTACCGGCGTGATCACGCCTGCAACCTTCGCACACTCGTCGAAGGCGACATCGCCGACGAGCTTCGTCCTGCCCTCGCCGCGTTCGGGCGCCGGGACGCGGTTGATGCCGACGTCGACCACCATGGCACCTGGCTTCACCCAGTCCGCCTTGACCATCTCGGGGCGCCCGACCGCAGCCACCAGGATGTCCGCGTTGCGGCAAACGGCCGCCAGATCCTTGGTGCGCGAATGCGCCGTCGTGACCGTCGCATTGGCCGCGAGAAGCAGGGCGGACATCGGCTTGCCGAAGAGGTTGGAGCGGCCGATGACGACGGCGTTGAGCCCGGAAAGATCATCGCCGTAAGTCCGGCGCACGAAAACCATGGCGCCGGCCGGCGTGCAGGAGACGAGCCCGCCTTCGAGGTCGCCGGTCGCGAGCTTGCCGGCATTGACGACATGCAGTCCGTCGACGTCCTTTTCCGGAAGGATCGACTGGATGATCGGTTCCGAGCGGAGGTGTTTCGGCAAAGGCAGCTGCACAAGAATGCCGTGGATGGACGGATCCGCATTGAGCTCGGCGACCAGCGCCGCGAGTTCCTCCTGCGAGGTCTCCTCCGGCAGCGTGTGCTGGACCGACAGGAAGCCGCATTCCTTCGCCATCCTGCTCTTCGCCGACACGTAAGTGTGGCTTGCGGGATCGTCCCCGACGATGACGACCGCGAGACCCGCGCGCACGCCCGTCTCGCTTTCCAGCGCGCCGGTGGCGGATTTCACGATTTCGATGACCGAAGCAGCAACGTCCTTGCCATCAATCACAGTCGTCACGGCGTATCTCCCGATTAGTCCCGAACGCGGCACACTCTAGATCAAGCCGCATCCGGCGATTGCCTGCATGCGCCCTATGCTGTTCCAAACGCATAATTGCAAGTGCCCGGCGCGCATGGAAGCGCCATCCGCAGTGCGACGCGGCAATTTCGTTGTACCGATGAGAGATCGCCTTGCTCCCTGGGACGCATCGACGATTCCGGCTTTTGCATTGCCGAGACCGGGCGTAAAATCCTCATTCGAAAGGCTGTTTTGGATTCAACCTCTGTTTAGGAAGATTTGCTGTACTCATTGCATCGAATCGGCGCGGGCTTTGACGATGACGTCGGACGGCCAGGACAGTTTCATCCATTTTCAGACGAAGCTGGAAGATGCGTCGGATATCGAGCTCGTCGTCATCGTGCCGACGTTCCGGCGTCCGGATCATCTTGTCAAGACGCTGAGGACCATCGTCTCGCAACGGCCCGATGTCCCCCTCGCGACCATTGTCGTCGAAAACGACGCGGACGGGCTGGCCGGCGCGCAGGCGGCCAAAGACTTCTTCAGCGGCCATTCCTTCGATTCCTCCGTCGTCGTCGCACGCCGCCACGGATATGCCCATGCCTGCAATGCCGGATTGACAGCCGCTCTCGAACTCTTTCCGAGAATCGGCCTCGTCGCCGTCATCTATGATGACGAGATAGCCGCTCCCGAATGGCTCGATTGTCTGATGGCGGTGCAGGAAGCCCATGACGCGGACATCGTCGGCGGTCCGCAGCTTCCCGTCTTGGGGCATCCTCAGGAACAGAAGTGGAAGCGCCACCCCGTCTTCGCACCTCCCTACCATGGGAGCGGGTCCGTACCCGTCCTTTACTCCGCAGGCAACGTCCTGATCACGCGACGGGTGCTCGACGGCATGCCGCGGCCGTTCCTGGATCCGGTGCTCAATATCGTCGGCATAGGCGACGCGGATTTCTTCGACCGGTGCAGGGCGAAAGGCTTCTCCTTCGCCTGGGCTGCGGATGCCTGGGTCGCGGAATCGGTTCCGGCTCATCACACGACGGCTTCGTGGACACGTGCCCGCAGCCTCGAGAAAGGTGCGATTTCGACGCTGATGGAGCACCAGCGCGACGCGACCTTCTCCGGACGACTGAAAACCCTCTGCAAGTCTCTATGGCTGCTGGCCTCATCGCTGCCGGTCGGAATCCGGCTCTGGACGGAGACCGGCCTTGCCGCGGCCAGCCTCCATCCTCTCCACGTCGCGATCGGCCGGCTGACCGCCAGGATAGACGCGGACGATACGCGGGACGGCAATCGCGACAGGGACTGACGCTGTCGCCGGCAAGACGCGCTGCACTGTTTCGTCAGTGCGTGCTCGTCGCCTGCGCCGCGCTCTCCGGTAGCCGGTCAGAGGCCCCCTGGCCGTTCCTGTCGAGGATCGGCACAGGCTTCTGATAAGGGCGGTTCTGGCTGTTGGCGACGCGTTCCACGTCCTCTTTGGTCAGATACTCGAGCTGCTCGACCAGAACTTCGGAAATGACCTCGCTTCCGAGCTTTCTGTTGAGGCCATCCTTGACCGCAACCTTGAAGGCAGCCAGATCGAACGTAGCGGTATCGGCGACATCGATGAACCTCGAGCCCACGAGCATGTCGTAGAGCTCGTCGGTGACGAGCTGGCGCAGAGGCGCGTGCAGCTTGGCGATACCTTCCCGCGATGCCGAGAAGGAGAGCTTCGCAAGGAAATAGCCCTGCACCGCGCCGTCCTTTATGGACGGGATCGTTATCATCTCACCGGGGACATATTCCTGCGACGCGCGCCGGTCCGCCTCCGCATCCGAAACCACCGGCGCCGAGGCATGCTGCATCGAAAAATAAACCGACCCGAGCGTGAAGGCGCAGACCCAGACTCCGGTGAGGACGAGCTTCAACATCAGAAATCGCTGTAGCGGAATTGCGCTTCGGTATAGATGCCGTCCGCATCCGCATCCTGGGCGGCGGTCTTGAGGAGATCGACGACGGAGCGGACCGCTTCCAGGTGCGCCGCCACCTTCTGCGCGTTGACCTGCAGCTTGCTCCTGAGATGGCGCGTCTGCGCCGCGAAGGCCGGCGAGATCTCACCGGGCCCGGCGTCGCGATGAAGCATGGTCAACTCGTAGAGGCACCGGCTCTTGTGGGCATTCGACGTCTTGAGGTCGAATTCGGGGTCCGCACCGATACGGCTGTTCTCGTTGTCGATGATCATCTCCAGTCGGCCGAGAACGTTTTGGATCCGCAGGTCGTTGGATGCCACAGCTTCCATAATCAACTCCCATATGCACTATCGCAGGGCGCGGGCGGAACGATGCCCAGGCATTCTTTCGCCCGCTTGTTTCGATTGGTATGAATGTACTTCGCCAAGCCGCTTCGCGGTCAGAGCGACATGCATCAGGCCTGCTTCTTCTTTTCGTCGTTGGGCAGGAAGGACGAGAGCGCCTTGCGCTCATATTCCTGGACCATGCCGGCGGCGAGGTTCCGGCTGTCGCCGTCGAGCGAGGCGTTCACCCGGTCGGTCGCATCGTCGCCTACCATCTGATCGGCGATGCCGATCCCGCCGCCCTTGGCGAGCACGTCGCCGATCTGCTCGGCCATCATGCTCTTCCAGATGTCGCCGGAGGTGCCCTTGCCGAAGACGTTCTCGCTTTCGCTCGGAAGCATGGATTTCACGAAATTCTGCAGGACCATCGCCTCGAATTTCCGATAGGTCTCCGGGATCTTCTTCGCTTCGGCCCGATTGCTGATGTCTCCGAGTCCGCTCGATCCCTCGGCGGAATTGAGCACCGAAGAAACGTGCGCCGCGAAGCCATCGCCGTTTTCCGCGAGGCTGGTCGCCTGAAAAGCGGCGCGATTGGCCTTGAGCCGCGCCTGGGCCTCCTGGACCTCAGCCGGATCGGCCGCGCGGACGACGTCCATCACCAGATCGCTGGGCGGAGAAATAGCCATGTCAGATCCTCTCAAAGCCGAAGCCGGCACCTCGTTTGCCGGGCAAGGCGATGTTCGTGAAGCGGAAAGCCACCCTTGCTGGCTCCCCGGTTGAGGCACTATCGCCCGTCAACCTTACCGGAAGCTGGCGCGCCGCCCGAGACGTGCTGGTCGATCAGGTCGAGGATCGAATTGTCGGCGGCTTCGCGGTCCTCCGACAGCCTGGCGTCCTTCATGTGTTCCTCGAGCCGGTCGCCCTTGGCGCGTTCCTTCATCATGCGGGCTTCATGCACCTGCTGGATTCCGAGCAGCATCTGGTCCTTCTGCACGAGGCGCCCGAGTTGGGAGGCATAGTGACCTGAAAACACGCGATGCATCGGATGGGCCGACCCCATGGCGTCGACCACGACGTCGATCGTTCCGGCAAGTTCGGTCCGTTGGCGGGCGGTCTCGGCCACTTCGCTTTCGGCCATCCGCTCCAGGTGCCGCTGGACGGCGACCAGGCGTTTCAGCTTTTCCGACCGCGCCTTCATCGAGCTAGCCGCCCTGCATGACGGGCGCGAAGCCGTCGGCGAAGAGACGCAGCATCGCGGCGATGCCGAGATAGAGAAGGAACAGGCCCCCCATGATGAGGTAGGGCTGGGAAATGAAGTAGACCGGTATCTGCGGCGCCAGCTTGTTGACCATGCCGATCGCCACGTTGAACAGCAGGCCGTAGATCACGAAGGGGCTGGCGAGCCGGAGCATGATCATGAAGGTCTGACCGAGCGAATTGGTGAGCGTGATCAGCGTGCCCTGCGGGTCGAAGCCGGCGCCGATCGGCATCACCCGGTAGGACTGCGCGATCGCCTCGAAAATCACGTGGTGGAAATCCAGCATGAAGAGAATCATCAGCCCGGCAAAACCGATCATGCTGGTGAGCTGGTTTTCCGCCGTATCCTCCAGCACGTCCGCCGCCGGCGGCGAGCCGAACCCCATCAGCATGGTGATCGCGGTGCCGGCGAACTGCAGCCCGAGCACGTAGTAGCGCGCGACGAGCCCGATCACGGCGCCAATGGCGGTCTCGGTCGCGACGAGGTAGAGATAGTCGTGACCCTTGCCCGTCACCTGCGGATAGATGTCCGTCCACATGATCGGCAGGATGGCCATGGAGAGCGCCACCGCGATGAACAGCCGTATCTGCATGGGGACGCGCGCGGTCGAGAATCCCGGCATGATCATGACGCAGCCCCCGATCCGGCAGAAGGCCGCAAACAGCGCCAGAACCGTGCCCTCGGGGTCGGTGATCATGAAATCGAGCCGATGATCTTGATCTCGAGTCCCTTTGCGAGCTCGACATGCGAGAGCACGGGCAATGTGGCGAAGAGGCGTTCGATGATCATGCGCACATAAGACCGGGATTCGGGCGAACTTACCAGTACGAAGGGCATGCCGCGGTCGAGATGTTCACGGATTACCTTCGTCGCCTGCTCGCTGAATTCCTCGAGATGGCGCGGATCGATATCGAACTCGACGATCTCACCCTTGGCGTCGCGCTTGAGCGCCTGGTGGAAGACCATGTCCCATTTGTTCCCAAGCCTCAGCACGCGCAGCACGCCATTGTCGGCGAGATCGCCGCAGAGCTGCTGCGACATCCGCACCCGCACATGTTCGACGATCTGCTCGGTCTTGCGCACATGCGGGGCGAGCTCCGCCACGGCTTCGAGGATCAGATGAAGATTGCGGATCGAGACGCGTTCGGCGAGCAGCAGTTTCAGCACCGCCTGCAGGCCGGAATAGGACATGTGCGAGGTACAGATCTCGTCCGCGAGCTTGCGGTATTCCGGGTCGAGCCGTTCGATCAGCACCTTCACGTCCTTGTAGGAGAGAAGCTGCGGAAGATTGTTGCGGATCACTTCGCTCAAATGCGTCAGCACCACCGATACGTTGTCGATCGGGTGGAAGCCTTCGCGCTTCAGGTCTTCCGTGAACGTCTCGAGGATCGACACCGCCGGCATGCCGAATGCCGGTTCCCGGATGTCGTCGCCAGGCACGCTCGGCCGCCGCCCGCCGCCGGTAACCACCAGCACTTCGCCCACGCGGACCGTGTTGGAGGCGATCGTGGTGCCGTGGATGCGGACATGATAGGCCTTGTCGGGGATGGTGATGTCGTCGGAGACCTTGATCTCCGGAACGACGAGGCCGTATTGCAGGGCGAACTTCCGGCGCATCTTGCCGACGCGGAAGGCAAGCTCCTGATGGGCGCCCAGCAGCCTGGTGGAGACCTGCTTGCCGAGCAGCAGCTCGATCTCCGCGGTCTTCAGCACCGATTTGACCGAATCCTTGTCGCTTTCCTTGCTCTGCTGCGCCTTCGCCGCCTCCTCGTCCCGCTTTGCCGCCTTCTCGGCCTCGATCTGCTTCGGAATGAACCAGCTGAGGAAGGCCATGCCGCCGCCAAGCGCCGCAAAGGGGAGGAAAGGCAGGCCGGGCGTGACGGAGAGCAGGACGATCAGGCCGGAGGCAACCATCAGCGCCCTGGGATAACCGCTGAGCTGGCCGACGACCGCCTGGTCGGTGGAACCGGCGGTGCCGCCGCGCGAGACGAGCAGGCCCGCGGCGAGCGACACGATCAGCGCCGGGATCTGGGAGACGAGACCGTCGCCGACGGAAAGCTTGACGAAGACATCGGCCGCCTCGCCGATCTCCATGTCATGCCGCAGATAGCCGATGATGATGCCGCCGAAGACGTTGATGGCGGTGATGATCAGGCCGGCGATCGCATCGCCGCGCACGAATTTGGACGCACCGTCCATGGCGCCGAAGAAGGAGCTCTCCTCCTCCAGTTCGCGGCGGCGGCGCTGCGCTTCCTTCTCGTCGATCAGGCCGGCCGAGAGGTCGGCATCGATCGACATCTGCTTGCCGGGGATCGCATCGAGGGTGAAGCGGGCGCCGACTTCGGCGATACGCGTGGCACCCTTGGTGATGACGATGAAGTTCACCGTGATCAGGATCAGGAAGACGATGAGACCGATCACGAAATCCCCGGACATGACGAGGCTGGCGAAACCGGAGATGACCCCGCCTGCGGCGCCATGGCCCTCATGCCCATGGGAAAGGATGACGCGCGTGGTGGCGATGTTCAGCGCCAGACGGATCATGGTCGAGATCAGCAGAATCGTCGGGAAGGACGAGAAATCGAGCGGCCGCTGGATCCAGAGCGCGACCATCAGGATCAGCACCGAGAATGAAATGGAAAAGGCGAGCCCGAGATCGATCAGGAAGGGGGGAATGGGCAGGAACAGGATCGACAGGATCATCACGATCCCGAGCGCAAAGCCGACGTCCCGGCTCTTGGGTGCAAGTTTCGGGATGGTCAGCGTCGCCTGTTGTGCCATGTCTCTTCCGTCTCTTCATGAGAGGCGGGCAGCGATCATAAGATCTGCCCAAGGGTATGGCAGAGTCCTAGAGGGCCAAGCTTGCGCGAAGGTGGTATGGGGTAGGCGGCGTTGTCGCCGATCTCTAAAACCCGCTTTGTATCCGCGAGAACACGATATCGGTGAAGATCGAAATCTGCGCGCCGACGAAGGGCGCGGAAACGGCGGCGGTGATCATCACCGCGAGAATCTTCGGCACGAATGTCAGCGTCATCTCCTGGACCTGGGTCAGGGCCTGGATGAAAGCGATGCCGACGCCGACCACCATTGCGGCGAGAACGGCAGGGCCCGAGGCCACGATCACTGTCCAGATCGCCGCCTGTACGATGTCGAGGGCATCTGCCTCATTCATGGGAACTCACTTCATTATGACGCCCGGACCGATGACGAGCTCCTTGCCCGTATCGAGCACCGCGATGATTCCATCGGAGTATAGTTTCACCTCCTTGACGACGCCAGTGGTCTTGCCGTCGGCGCTGGTGACGGTCCTGCCGATCACCGCGTCCGCCTCGCTGAGCGCGGTGCGCTGCAGCAGGCTCTCGAGGTTCTTGTTGGTCTTGATCGTCTGCTCCACCTGCGAGAAGGTCGCAAGCTGCGCGATCTGCTGCGTCGCGTCCATCGGCTGCGTCGGATCCTGGTTCTTCATCTGCGCCACGAGCAGTTTGAGGAAGCTCTCGTAGTTGAGCGTCGCCGCGCTGGCGTCACCCGCCGAATCCGTGGCGGAAACCGTGGGCGTGTAGCTGTTGGACGTGTTGTTGACGCCGCTTACCGCCATGGCGCGATCTCCTTGCGTATCTGTTCCACCGTCGCAGGCGTCAGTTCCTGCGCGTTGAGTATCTGGTCCTCGATCGGATAAAGCCCCCGGATCGCCTTCAGCGCCTCGAAGGCCCGGCCCTGCGTGACCAGCCCGTCGATGCGCTTGAGTTCGGCCAGCACCTCGTCGTGCTTGAAGCAGTTGAGCAGCATCACGATCGACTTGCGGAACATCGCGGTCGACTGGTCCGCGCCTTCCGGATTGATCAGGATCATCTGGGCGATGAAATAAAGCTGCCGCAGCGGTGTCGTCGCATCTTCGGGCTGCAGGACGTGGTTTTCCAGGAGGAAGGTCACGTCGTTCAGGAATTCGATCGCGACCTTGCGGTCGACGCGCAGCACTGCGCCGTTTACAAAGATTCTTTCGCCCGATTTCAGCGAAATACGCAGTGTGCTCTTCATTTCAGTCCATCCCTGATGATGGTGGTTATGTCGATTATGCCCTGGAAGTTGGAAGATTCGCGTTTGCGGATCTTCTCCGTCTCGTTCAGAATCCAGATTCCGATCGAGATGAGGTTCGCGCGCAGCTCTTCGTTGAGCTGGTTGTCCGGCGCGCGCAGATCTTCGATGAACCGGATCCAGAGACGCCGGGTGAAGTAGACCGCTTCGATCGCTTCCCGGGTGTATCCGTCCTTTTCCTTCGCCGCCTGCAAGAGCGCGATGGAACGATCGAGAACCTGCTTCTCCCGATCCTTGGAAACGGCTACGCCTTCCTCCATGATCTCGGCGTATGCAAACTGATACATTCAGACATCCCTCATGCTTGTCCGCATCCTCTAGTCATTAGAGGAAGTCTATCAAACTCAACCGCTGGATCCGCGCCGTCAGTGTGTAGGAGGTCTCTACCTGCGTCAGCAGCGTGTTCATCCGTGTCGAAGCCTCGTAGGTGTCGACGCCTTCGAGATCGGTAATATGTGTGTTGATCAGCTTGATCTGGGCTTGAAGGGAGGTATTCGCCTTTTTCACGCGCGCTTCGGAAATACCGAGAGTGCTGCGCTCCGCCGTGATCTGCGTATTGGCCTGCTCGACATAGCCGAGCGCGGCCTCGCCGATATAGGCACGGACCTCGGAGCTGACATTTTCGTCCATCAGTTCCAGCGCGATCACGCTGGCGAGAGCGAATTTCCGGAAGCCTTCCGTCGTCGCATTGGTGGAGCTCTGCACCACTTCCGTCGTGCTGATGCGGCTCGTCATGTTCTGGCTCGAGGCCTTGGACCAATCCGCGGCCCACTCTGTATCGTAAAGCGGCTCGAGCGTATTGGTGATGAAGTCTTCCATTTGCGCCTTCGTGAAATCGCTCATGGAGGCAATGCCGTTCGCCGACATGAAGGTCGCGAGCGCGGTGTCGAAGGTCGACTTCGCCGCAGCATTATAGTCCTCGAGGGGTCTCACATCGGTGTTGATGCCGGCAAAGAGAAATTCGCCGTTGAAGGACAGGTTCGCCGCCGAAGAGAAGGCCGACATGGCGCTCTGTATTTCGGTCTTCTGGATCGCGAGCTGATCGGCGGCATCATTGCCCTTGAAGGTGACGAGGGTGTTGCGCACCTGCTGCGCCGCCTCGGCCATCGCGGAGAGAGCGGATTGCGAGGCGGCAAGCCGCTGGGTGACGACGGAATTGGTATCGACGAGCGTACCGAGCCGCGCGAGCTCGCGCTGCAGGCTCACGGACCGCGCCGCCGAGGAACCGAGCGCCAGCCCGACATCGGCGTGGCGGCCGGTCGTCACCTCCGTCTGCAGCTTCAGAAGTTCAGCCTGCCCCTGCTGGATGGTCAGCCGCATGGCGTTCTGAACGGCCAGGTTCGAAACGAAGGACGTCTTCATGATTACCTCACGGCTTCGAGAAGCGACGCCATCATGGCGTCGACGGTACTGATCAACTTGGCCGAGGCCTTGTAGGACTGCTCCAGATCGAGAAGCAGCGACAGTTCCTCGTCGATGCTCACCCCGGTCACGCTGCCGAGCGCCTCCTGCGTGCGGGCCAGCAGCGCCGCCTTGTTGTCATCGGCCGTGGAGGCGCCGCTGCGTATCTGCTCGAACCAGCCGATGGAAGACGCGGCGAATTCCATGATCGAGCTCGTGGCGTCGAGCCCGGTCGCGCCGTCGAACGCCATGTCGCCGTCCATCGCAGTGACGAAACCGTCGAGCAGGACCGTATAACCGGCATTGCCGTCCGGGTTCGAAACGACGCCGTTGAAGCCGCCGTCGCGCAGGAGGAAGGGATTGGCCTTCGCCGCGGGATTGACCGAAAGGCTCGCGGCGAGCCCCGGCTGGACGGCGCCGGCGGCCGGTACGGTTCCGCCCGACCAGGTGAAGAGTCCCGGCAGGCCGCCTTCCTTGAACAGAGTGACGAGGCCGCGCGCCATCTCGTCGAGCTGCGACTGGAACGTCGGAGCGATGTCGTCGCGCAGCTGAAGCAGGCCCGCGAGCTTGCCCTGGGCACTGGTATCGGCGCCGCTGCCGGCAGCGAGCGGCACGCCGTCGATGAATATGCCGTTGCCGGTGACGGTAGCATCGTAAGCGCTCTTCGGCGCAAAGGTGACCTCTCTCGGAAGCGTCTCGAACAGAACGGTGCCGCCCGAGGTGTAGATGACGGTATCGTTGTTTGCCCGCGTGACGGTGGAGATACCGACAAGCTCCGATACCTGCTTCAGGATCTTGTCGCGATCGTCGAGCGCAGCGGTCGCGTCCGTTCCGGCAGCCGTCGCCTGTCTGACGGCATTGTTCGCCGTCTCGAACTGCGCGAGAAGGCGGTTCAGATTGGCGACCTCCTCGGCGATTTTCTTGTCCGAGTCGAGACGAAGGTCCTGAACGGCGGCCGATGTCTTGCTGATCGAGTTGGCAAGATCCGATGCATCCGACACCACCGTGGCGGCGATCGTCGTATTGCCGGGCGTCGACGCGAAAGTCTGCAGGCTGTTGCGGAAGGCCGAGAGATAGGTGGAGGGCGACGACTCGTAGTCGTTGCCGCCGAGCGCCGATTTCATGATCTCAAGCCCGGACAGGAGGCTGCTCTGCGCGGAGGACTGCGAGATGCCGATCAGGTTCTGCTTGAGGAGCGCCTCGTTCTGCGCCCGATAGATCGATACGACCTGGGCGCCGCCCGGGGTGGTCCCGAGCATCGCCATGCGGCGCGAGTAGTCCGCATTGCCGGAATTGGCAATGTTCTTCGAGACCGTGGCGGTTTGTTGCGCCGTGGTGCTGAACGCGGATTGCGCAATGGCGATTGCAGAAGACAGCGACATGCCGGGGACCGTTTTCTCAGAGCACTCCCGGGAAGAGCCCGTAATGGGCCTTACGTCCGGAAGTGCGTAGTTTCGAAGTTGGAATTACCGCTTCAGATTGACGAGAACTTCGAGCAGTTCCGAACCGGTCTGGAAGACCTTGGAGTTTGCCGTGTAGTTGCGCTGCGACTCGATCATCGCCGTCAGTTCCTCGGCGATATCGACATTCGAGCTTTCGAGCGCGCCGGAGAGGATTTCGCCGA
Source organism: Sinorhizobium meliloti (assembly GCF_017876815.1). Lineage (NCBI taxonomy): Bacteria > Pseudomonadati > Pseudomonadota > Alphaproteobacteria > Hyphomicrobiales > Rhizobiaceae > Ensifer > Ensifer meliloti. The sequence goes on from NZ_JAGIOS010000001.1 coordinate 554,349, forward strand.
AATCGCCCGAGCCGGCGAAGCCGGTGATGATGACGCCGGAGTCGACGCCCTGCGAATAGACGTTACCGGATTCCGGCTTCAGCTTGTCCGGGCTCTGGACATTGGCGAGCGCGATGCGATAGCGCGGATCGAGCTTGCCGTTCTCGTATTTGACATAGACGATGCCGTCGGAGTCGATCTGGTAACCGGCAACCTTGCTCGGCGCATTGCCGTCGATATTGCCGCCGTCGGCGTTGAAGGCGTAGCCGAGCTGCGTCGTCTTCGTCAGATCGATAGTGAGGGCCGAGAGGTTCGCGCCAGTGCCGGGAAGGGCCGTCATCGCCGATGTCGTCAATGTGGCAGGGGTCGCGGTAAGGGATCCGTCCGCGTTGAAATTCAGCGTCTGTGTACCGAGGACCGTTGACGACGTCCGGTCGACCACCTCGACGGACCACGCATTCGCGCCAGTTTTCTCGTAGTTGAAATCCAGAATGCGGGTATTGCCCTGGCTGTCATAGACGACGAGCGAAGTGGTGGAAACATCGCCCACGGCAGCACCCGAGGGCAGGTTCGCGCCCATGGAGCCCTTGGTCGAACCGGTCGCGATAAGCCCATCCGAAGCGAGATTGACCCTGGTCAGGCCATCGAAACCGTTGACGACGACCGTCGGGTCGACGCCGGCCTCGTATTCGTAGCCCATCAGAGTGAAGCCGGAGGCATTGACCAGATTGCCTTCGCTGTCCGGAACGAAGGAGCCGGCGCGGGTCAGATATTCCTGGCCGTTGGCGCCTTCGACGATGAAGAAGCCACCGCCGTCGATCGCCAGGTCGCTGGCCGAGGTGGTGAAGGTCGTCGCTCCCTGCTGCGAGATGCTGTACCGCACCTCCGTCTGCACGCCGCCGGAATTATAGGATCCGTTGCCCGACGGCAGGATCATCGATGAGAATTCCGTCGACGCGCGCTTGTAGCCGGTGGTGTTGGCGTTCGCGATGTTCTCGGCGACTGTGCTGAGCCGGTTGGACTGGGCGTTCATGCCGGACACGCCCGTTCTCATGGTACCGTAGAGACTCATATCGGATCCTCATTTCCTTGTTGCGGCGACACTAGGGACCGGGCCTTGCGTGAACCTGTCTTGAGCTATCCTCGCCCTGCCCTTCGGCGCTCAATTCCAGTCGATGCAGTAGCCAAGGAAACGCTTGGAATCGATCGGGTCGAAGCCGAGCTTCTTGCGCAGTTTCTTGCGCAGCTTGCTGATGTGGCTTTCGACGACATTCTCTTCGACGTCCTCGTCGAAGATGCCGTAGATCGCGTTGAATATCTGCGACTTGGACACCCGGCGCCCGCGGTTGGCGACGAGATATTCGAGGATACGTCGTTCGCGACGGGGAAGCGCGAAGACTTCGCCGTTGATCTCGGGATCGCGCCCGTCGGCAAAAACGCGGATGGGACCGATATCCGTGAAGTTGGCGATGGCCGTCAAACGCCGGCGGATCGCTGCGACGCGTGCGAGGATTTCCCTCGGATGCACCGGCTTGCGGACCACGTCGTCGACACCGCAGTCGAAGAGCGCAAGCGTGTTTTCCAGCGACGGCGTGTCGCTCATGGCGATGACCGGGGCACGGGAGCGATCCCGGATCGCGCGCGGCAGGGTCAAAGTGCTCTCCCCCTGCCCGATCAGGAAGGCTTCGACAGCGTCGATATCGGAATCGGCGGCGGAGCTTACCCACTCGCCGAACTCCCTCGGATCGAAGCCCGTCGAGGGAATGCCCTCGCGGCCGAACAGCGACGCATAGCCGTCCTTCACAAGAGCTCTATCATCAACCACCACGATCATTCGCCCGCCTCCGAATCAGTATGGATGCCACATTGATATAGAGGTACGAATCCCGGGAATCGGGAACAACTAGAGGAAGTTAATGGGGGATTTTAATAGTTGATTAAGAATTGCGTGCCGATTTGGCCTATATCTAGTGGGTGATCGTTAACCTTACCACTAACATGATGTTGAAAAGTTAACGCGAGATGCTGAAATCGCTTGCGATCACAATCTGTCCGCATTGTCGCCACAATGAGACAGCCGCTGCGGCAATGCAACCGCAAGTCGGTCATCGGCAAAACTGCTGCGCGTTCGGCGTCCACTTGCCATAGCCGGTTGCGACCAGGTTTGCGATGACGCGGCAGACGTATTTCTTCTGCGCCGGATCGTTGTTGGGGCCGGCGTGATAGCGAGCGACCGCCATCGTCCAACTCTCGTGCCGGGCGCGCAGATTGGACAGGAAGCGGGCCGCATATTCGACATTCCTGCGCGGGTCGAGCATCTCCTCGGGAGAGCTGAAATGTTCGCCGTGAAAGTGGTAGTTGATCTGCATGCAGCCGAGATCGATGAGCTTGGCGCCCTCGGCACGCGCCGCGCCGAAACGCGCGAGGACATCCTGGACGCTTTGCCCGAAATAGGCCTTGCCTTCGATGTTCATCGCATAGGGCTGCAGGGATCCCTTTCGACCCGTCTCGGTCAATCCGACGGAATAGAGAATCCCGGTCGGGACGCCGTATTTGGAGGCGGCGGATGCGATCTCGCGTTCGCAGACGCCTGCGCTCGCAAGGGCGCTACATGTAGACGTGGCCAGCGCGAGAACGCTCAGCACCGTCAGGCACATCGTCCGTAGCATCATTGCCCGCCCACCTTTCCGTCGCCGCCCGGCCGCCATCCCGCGGCTGACGCCCCTGGCCATCATCACCTGCCCGCTCGCGGCCCTCGTAACCGAGCTGTGCCTGAGCCTGGGACTGTCCGCCGCCGCCACTTGCGGAATCTCCGCCGCCGTTGAAGACGATGTTCACCTGGTCGACCGCAAATCCTTGCGCCCGCAGGGCCTTCACCATTTCGCTCTGATCGTCGCGCAACTGGCGGAAGGCCTCACCGGTTTCGACCTTCAGATCGACCTGCAGCTCGTCGTCCTTCAGCCTCAGCGTCGCCGTCACCATGCCGAGGTCGACCGGGTGCATCTGGATCTTCAGCGTATTGAGCGTCTTGCCGGCCTGGCTCCAGGCTTCGGGCTTCGTCGTCGCGGCGCTCGACTGCAATGCCTCGGCCCATCCGCTATCGCCGGCGATCGCGGTCGTCACCGACGTGGCGTTCTCGTTGACCGCAAGGCCGAGATAGCGGCGCGCCTCCAGGACGGTCACGGTCTCCACTCCGGGTTTGACCGACGATCGGCTGTTCTCCACGACGGCCCGCTCGCCATCCCGGGAAATGCTCATGGAAACGACCTGCCCCTTGCCGTCGGCACGGGCGAAGCGGAAAAGCCGATCCGGCTCGCTGCCGCCGGTCCCATCCCCGGTCTGCGGATGCGCGCCGTCCGCCACGTCCGGAGATATGCCGCCTACAGCCTTTGCCGGACCGTCGGAGCCGTCTCGAACCGCCGAGGCGGGCTTTGCCCTGCCTTCCGGCTGCAAAGCCGCGGCCACCGCCGGTGCGGCGCCTGTAAGCATCGACAGGAGATCGGAGACGGTCCCGCCGACAGGCTCGGCATTCTCGTCACCTTCCGTCGCCGTCATACCCGACGCTTCGTCTATGGCGTCGCGCAAGGCATGCACTGTTTCGCGCGAGTGGGCTGCCGCCGGTTCCACCGGCTCGGCCGTTTCCTCGCCGGCACCATCGCGGCCGAGCGACAGAGGCGTCGTGCCGGCAGGGTGGCCGTGCTGCAATCGTTTCGCCGCCTGGTCCCGTGTGGTGATCGCGCGCTCGGAGGCGGGTCGAGCGTCGGGTGATGCAGCATCCGCCATGGATGCCGGAACGTCCGCGCCAAAGCCGTCGGCCTTCGGCACCGCCGAGGCGTTACCGCCGTTCGCGACGGAGTCCCGTCGCGGGTCATCAGCAGATGTCCGGCCGCCTTGCCCCTGCGTCCTGCGGCGGCCTGCGTCGGCGATCGCCTCGCCAAACGCTCCGGATTCCGCCTCCGGCTGACCCCGAACACTCAGCGACTGTGCCGGCCTGCTGGCGGCGGATGTGCGCAAATTCTCGTCAAGAGGCCTCATTGTCCTTCCCTCTTCAGCAGCGCATCGATCTCGTCGATCTTCGAACGACCGCTGGCAAGAAAGCCGTCGAGAGCCGGATCGTCTGAAGCGGCGGCATCGGCTTCGGCCGTCATCTCGGATGGCCTGCCGGGCGACGCCTCGACCGGCTGGCCGAATGGGCTCATGCCGCTTCCGCTTTCCTCCGCAGCCAACTCGCTTTGCTCCCCGGCCGGTCTTTCCGCTATAGGCGCGGGTGCTTGCGCCGGGCTTTCTCCGAATGGTGGCCGGACCACCGCATCGGCAACGGCCTTGGCCGCCTCGCGCAGGGCGCGGTCGCGCGGCGACAGCTTTTCGTCGGGGATCGCTTCGAGGGCTTCGGCGGCCGAAAAGACATCCGCGGACGGCACGGCCGCCAGCCCCTCGTAGAAGCTCGCAAGCACTTGCGATCGGGAACTGTCATCCCCTGCCAGTTCCTCGGCGCGCCTGGACGCCAGCCGCGCCAGGGCCTGGTTGCCGGCAATCGCGGCGCGGCGCGCCACCCTGAGATAGACCTCGCGCTGGCGCGCGCTGTCCATGAAGGAGAGTATCTCCGAGACGCGCCCATCGGCCGCCTCGTCGAAATGGGCGACCGCCAGCTCGACGAAGACATCGGCAAACTGGCTCGCATAGGGTGACGTCAGGTAGCGCCGCGCGTAGTTCAGCGCATAGCGAAAGCCCTTCTCCGGAAGGCCGGCCCCCGCCGCCAGCGAGACCGAACGGCGAAGGGCAGCCTCCTCGATTATGGTGCCCGGTGCCGTCAGGCGCGCCCAATCGTAATGTTTCATCGCCTCGATCGGGTCCTGCTGCGACATGGCGTTACCGAGGATCAGGAACAGATACGGGCCGATGCGGGAATTCTTGTATTCCGGGGCGGCCTTGGTGAGATTCTCGACGATCAAAGGGCCCTTGCCGTTCAGATATTGCCTGAGCGCATCGGTTACCCGCGAGTCGAAATTGCCCTCGATGTCGCGGTCGGCCAGAAGGTCGAGCGTCGCCGGATTGCCGCCGCTCATGACATAGACGAGAGCCGCATCGACATTGCGCGGATCGCGAAACGCCGAGGGATCGGCGGCTCTCAGCCGCTCGTCGATCGCGCCGAGCATGAAGCGCTGCATCTCGATCGCCGAATGGTCGCCGAGCACCACCGAATCCTGCACATATTGCAGCGACCTTATCATCTTGTAAGGCGTGAGCTCCTCCGTCCCGTTAGCGCGGGCAAGGCCGAGAGCGAGGGGAGCGGCAAGGGCCGACGCCGCAAGAAGGGTGCAGAGCCGCTTCAGCATTTCTCAGCCCTGGCCCGACTGCAGCAGGATTTCGATGCGCCGGTTCGCAGGCGCATAGGCATCGTTCGGCACCTGGAGTCGGCGGTCGGCAAAACCGCTGATCTGCTTCACGCGCTCTTCCTCCAGGCCGCCGCGCACGAGCATGTAATAGGCGCTCTGGGCGCGTGCCGCCGAAAGGCGCCAATTGTCGTAGGTGCCATCCTTGAACGGCCGTCCATCGGTATGACCGCGAACCGCCACGGCGCCCGGGCGCTCGGCGAGCAGCCTGCCGATCTTCTCCATCGCGAGCACCAGCTCCTTTTGCGGCACGGCGGATCCGACCGCGAACATCGGCGCATCCGTCTGCTCGCTGATCGTCACCAGAAGGCCGCCCTCGGCCGGGGTTACCGCCAGGCCTTCAAGGAGCCGCCCGGCCTCGCCGCCGAGTTCCTTTTCGATTTCGGCCTTCAGGGCTTCGGCTTCCTTCTGCGGATTTTCAGCCGGCGCTTGGTTCTCGGGTGCGTCCGCGGCCTTTGCGCCCTCTGCCTTATCCGGCACTTCCGGCGCGGAAGCCGCTTCGCGGGCGCTGTTTGCCGCTGACGCCACCTCGCTTTCGGCCGTGTTGCCTGCGTCCTTCACCTCGACCTGCTTGGTCCAGAAGTCCGGGTCGAAGGGATCGCGATACGCTTCGCCGCCGGCGGCGCCGGTTGAAGGGCCGGACTGGGCCGCGCCGCCGTCGCCCTTGACGCTGATATTCGCCTCGTGACCCACTTCGCGCGCGATTTCGGACAGGACCGAGTAGGGATTTTCGAAGAAGTCGGCGTCGGAATATTTGGTCTCTTCGCCCGAGGTCGCCGTCAGCTGATCGCCGGTCTTGGCCGAACCGCCCGACTTCGTCTGTTCGCCGTCAACCTTGGAGCGCTGCTGCGTCTGTTCGCCCTGCGCATCCTTGGCAGGATCCTTGAGGCCCTTCTCGGCCGGCTTCTGATCGGTCAATTGCACCGGATTGAAATAGGCGGCGATCGCCGCCTTGGTCTCCTCGTTCGCGGCGTTGATCAGCCACATGACGAGGAAGAAGGCCATCATCGCCGTCATGAAGTCGGCATAGGCGATCTTCCACCCGCCGCCGTGATGGCCGTCGTGGCTGTCTGCCGAACGCCGGACGATGATGATTTCGTTCTTGCCGTTGTGATTGCTCTCGTCGTTCATGCCAGAACCTTGCGAACAGTATCGGACCACGCAGCCATTCGCGTCACGAGTATCGCCTCGCCCATTTCGACGGTCAGGTCGACGTCACCGCTTTCGACGTGACGGAACGCGGCCGTTTCGGGTAAGAGGGCTTTCAATGCTTCGAAAAGCGCAAGCGGCCCCCGCACCGTAATCGCGATCCCTTCGCCGGCAGCGAGGCCGTGCCGGACCATGCCGGCCAGGTTCTCGACCGCGCGCTTGGCGAGCGCCTCGTCCATGACCGGAGCAAGGACGCGCGCCGCCTGGTCGCCGAGCGCGAGCGCCAGCCGATCCGCCATTTCGCCGAAACCGGCGGCGATCCTGGCGGCTGCCTGTTCCTCGAGGCGCTGCTTCAGGGCGTCGATCTCTTCTGCATGGCGCGCCTTGAGATCGGCGATCTCTTTCTGATGCTCGAGAGCGAGTTCGGCGCTGGCCTCGGCACGTCCCTGCGCAAAGGCTTCGCGGCGCTCGGCGTCGATATCGATCTCGGGCATGGCCGGCCTCGCACCGGCACGGTTCTCCGAAAGGCCGGTGTCGAGGTCCGGAAAATATCTCGGCGGCATCCGCGTGAGCTCGATCTTCGGCGGGCTGAAGTCCTTGAGATAGCGGGACAGCGACGCGCTCATCGGCACGCCTCCCGGCTCACCCCGGCGAAGGCCGATATTGCCAGCCGCATCTGCGAAGGCTCGCTTGCGGCCCGGAAATCCATAGAGCCCGACACGTCTTGACCGTCTCCTTCGGCCCGTTCGCCCGAATAGCGACGGACCAGCATTCTTGATTCTGCAGCGCTTCGCGGAAGGCGAAAGCGCGATGCAAGCGGCAGCCGGAATGGTTTCCGGCCGGCAATTTCGAATATGACTGCGAAGGAAGGCTATCCGGTCAAACTTGTGCGAAGGTGTTGGACCGCGCCAGGGCAACAGCGCGGTCCAACCTTTCTCCGACCGATGCCGATGACCGGCGGCACGGCGGAAAGCGTTGTCCTTACTCCTGGAACAGGCGGAGGATGTTCTCGGAGGTGGTGTTGGCGATCGACAGCGACTGGATGCCGAGCTGCTGCTGCGTCTGCAGTGCCTTCAGCCGTGTCGATTCCTCGTTCATGTCGGCATCGACGAGACGCCCGACGCCTTTGTCGATCACATCCATCAGATTGGCGACGAAGCTTTCCTGCATCTCGATGCGGCTGGTGATCGCACCGAGCGTGGCGGCGGAGTCGGTCAGCTGACTGATGAGCTCGTCGACGACGCTGATCATGTCGCCCAGCTGCGCACCGGTCGTTGCGTTGTCGATCTCGATCTCGGTCGCGCCCCCGGGAGCTGCGCCTGCATCGATGAGATAGTAATTGCGGGCCGTGCCGGTCGGAGTGGATTGAAGCGCGTCCGCGTCCACGGCCTTGGTGAGCATGCCGCGGCTTGGATCGGTAACATCGATCAGAACGGACTTGGCGGTGTCGTAATTGAGCGTCGACACGGTAACGCTGCCGTCGGCGCTGCGGTTGAAGGAGGCGACGATCGATTTGGTGCCCAGTGCTGCAGCAGCACCGTTATAGAGCCAGTTCTCGCCGGAGAAGGAGGCGGACTGCGCGGCCGAGTTCAACTGGCTCTTGAGCTCGGCCACTTCCTTATTGATCTTATCCTTGTCGACGCCCGGCTCGCTTGCCGCGACGAGCTTGGCCTTGATCTCGGTCATCACGTCGATGACCGTATCCATCGCCGAATAGAACGTATCGACCTTGGCGGCGCCGAGGCCCAAGGCGTCGTGGACCGTCGACAACGCGGCATTGTCCGACCGCATCGTGGTTGCGATGGACCAATAGGCGGCATTGTCGGCCGCGGTTTCCACGCGAAAGCCGGAGGAGATGCGGCCCTGAGTCGTCTCGAGATTATGGTTGATCGCGCGCAATGTCTGCAACGCTGCCATGGCGGCGGGGTTGGTCATGATGCTGGTCATTGGTGGTCACCCTGGGGCGCTATGCTGCCCTGGTTGGGGAAATCGGACCATTCCGGAAAGCCGGCTACGACGGTGAGGCGTCATGCGCGCTAACACCTTTTTGCCCTGGGTGACAGACCGCCGTTCTTAACGAACCATTAACGGAAATGGTTAAGAAGAAGTTAACGGCGTCAACGAGTCGGTAATCAAGGTGAAGAATTCGTTAAAGCGGCCAGCCTGGCGCAAGCTCTATACGAAAACCCGCAGCCCCTTCCAGGACCGCGGGTTGTTCTCCTTCAGAGCGGGACGAAGCCGCCCCCTAGCCGGGGCGCCGCTTACTGACGGAAGAGCTGGAGGATGTTTTCCGAATTGGTGTTGGCGATCGACAGCGACTGGATGGCAAGCTGCTGCTGTGTCTGCAGTGCCTTGAGCCTGGTCGATTCTTCGTTCATGTCGGCGTCGACAAGGCGGCCGATGCCCGAGTCGATCGAGTCGGTGAGCTTCGATACGAACTCTTCCTGCATGCCGATGCGCATGGAAATCGAGCCCAGCGCCGATGTGGCGCTGATCAGATCCTCGAGCGCTTCGTCGACGCCCCTGATCAGCGCGTCGAGGTTTGCTGCCTGCGCGGCGTTGGTGATGTCGATATTCTCGATCGAGGCAGGTGCAGGTACGCTGGCAGCCGGGCCGGCGGTTGTGTCTACGGCCCAGGAATCGGCGGTGATGGGTGCTGCAGCGGTCGTCACGGCAGCGACTTCCTGACCCGGTGCACCGGATGATGCAACCGCTTCGACCCAAACGCCCTCAACCTTTACATAGTTCACACCTCCGGCAAGGGCGTAGTTGCCCTGGAATACCGCGCCGCCGGCGATGAGGTCGTCAACGGTGTAGGCCGCCACCGTATGCTCGGATACGACGCCGCCGGTGTTGATCGAAAGCGTGACGCTGGACTCGGAGACATCATAAACCTTGTCCAGAATCCCGTTGTTGCCAACGGTATCGAAGAGGACGGAGTTGCCGTCGAGAACATAGTCGATCGTCTTTACGGACACGACGCCCGAGGAATCGCGGACGAAAGAACCGACAACGCTCTTCGTGACGGGCGCAGTTAGATCCGCCTGGAGCCAGTTCTCGCCACTGAAGGAAGCGGCCGTTGCTATGCTCGTCAGCTGTTGCTTGAGCTGTTCGATCTCTTCCTGAATCTTGGCCTTATCGACACCGTCTTCGGTGGCAGCGACGAGCTTGGCGCGAATTTCCTTCACCACCTCGACGGCATTCTCCATCCCGGCATAGGCCGTGTCGACCTTGGCCGCACCGAGACCCAGGGCATCCTGAACGGCGGAAAGCGCCATGTTGTCCGATCGCATCGTGGTGGCGATCGACCAGTAGGCAGCGTTATCCGAAGCCGTGCCGACGCGGAGGCCCGAGGACACGCGAGCCTGCGTTTCCTCCATGTTGGAGTCGATACCGCGCAGGGTCTGGAGTGCAGCCATCGCTGCAACATTGGTGAGAATGCTGGTCATTACGGGCCCCTTTGAATGGCTAGTTGGAAAGGGACATCCCGGCTGCCCCGGGGGAACGAACGCGAGGCATCATGCCGTTAACCCCTTCTTCGTCTTGGTTAACCGTTCGTTGCGTTGAGCCCAGTTAGCGCAGTTATGGTTAACAAAGGTTAAACGGCTATTCGCCGATGGATCGGCATAGGGGGCGGTCGTTATGACCGCGCCCCTGCCACACCACCCGGCATGCGGGTCCGCACCGGGCGGTTCGAAGAGTTGAGGTCAGGCGAGGCGGGGGATACGGAGGGCATCCATCCACCTGAGGGTTAGGACCGAATTGAGCAACATGCCGCTGTTGCGCCACCATCTGCGGCTGTTGGCCGCGACCTGCCGTGCCACTTCGGGCTTGGCGCCCTTGGCAAGCAGGGCCTTGTAGGTGGTCTTGCCACGCTTCCAGTGCTTGAGCTGGGTCGCTCGCACCCGGTGACGCATCCACTCCTCCAGCTCCTTGAAGTGCCTTGGAGTTTGTGCCAGCCGGAAGTAGGCTTTCCAACCCAGAACATAGACGCGCAGGCGCTCGGCCATTTCCGCCATGCTGCGCCCGCCCGAACGGCGGGTCAGTTGCCGGACGCGGCGCTTGAACGCCTTGAGCGGCTTGTCGGCCACCCTGCGCTTGACCGCGCCATCCCGGCCCCGCCAGAAGCTGAAGCCGAGGAACTTGCGGCCAAACACACTGGTAACCGCGCTCTTACCCTCGTTGATCGTCAGGTGCAGCCGTCAGTAAAGCCGCCGCAGAAGCGCCATGACCCGTTCGCCGCCTTGCGGCTGCCAACGTAAACGTTGCAGTCGTCCGCATAGCGCACGAAGCAATGGCCCCGGCGTTCCAGTTCCTTATCCACCTCATCGAGCAGCACATTGGCCAGAAGCGGCGACAGCGGCCCGCCTTGCGGCGTGCCCATCACCCGCTCCTGGACCACGCCATGGTCCATGATGCCGCTGTTCAGATAGGCCCGGATCAGGCGGATAACCCGCTTGTCCGATATCCGTTTGCTGAGGCGGTCGATCAGGATGTCGTGGTTGACCCGGTCGAAGAACTTCTCCAGGTCGACGTCCACGACAATTCGCCGGCCCGATTGCACAAGGGATTGCGCCGCAAGCACGGCCCCATGCGCACTGCGGCCCGGACGGAAGCCGTGGCTGTGCTCGCTGAAAGCGGGATCAAGGAGCGGCTGCAGCACTTGCAGCAGCGCCTGCTGGATCAAGCGATCCGTCACCGTCGGGATGCCGAGCTCGCGCTCGCCGCCATCCGGTTTCGGGATCGTCACCCGTCGCACCGGCATCGGCCGGTACGTTCTCGCCAGAACCCGTTCGCGGATGCCAGGCCACGACGTGCGCAGATGAGCCGCGGTCGCCTCGATGGACAGACCGTCCGCACCAGCCGCGCCCTTGTTGGCCTTCACCCGTTTCCAGGCTCTTTGCAGGTTCTCGCGCGCCAGGGCCGCTTCCAGCAGCCCCGGCCCTGTGCTCTGCGCGTCACAGCGCGGGCAGGTCGCTTCATCGCTGCCCGGTTCAGACAGGGCTTCACCCTGTCTCCTCCCGGACCGCCCCGCTCTCGCGGGCATCTGATGCCTGGCTTCCTGCATCGCTATGCCTCAAGCACTCCTCTTCGTTCGGTCCTTCGCCGCGGATACGGCTACTACGACCTCTGCTGACTTCTCGCTCCGGCTCGACACCGTCGCCCTTTCAGGCGCAAGGCGAGATCTCCCCGGGTAAGAACGCATTCCTTCACCGCACTACCGCCGGATCTACGCCGCCGCCCCTTGGTCACGAGAGCTTCGCGGTTCATGGCCCGCTCGCCCTGGTCGGCACCGCCTCATATCCGGTTCTTGTTCATCGGCACGCGGTTTACGCTCCACGCTTCCTCCCCACGCTCGGTCACCCTCACGCAGTTGCGCTTCACTTCACTCGCTGTGACCAGCTCGTGGCGGGACTTCCACCCGCAGGAATGCGCCCATGCCGGGCGCACAACGAGGAAGGGGCCACGCTTGATGAGCGCGGCCCCTTTGAAGGTTCGAACAGGGTGGCAGTCGCTCAATTCGCGACCACCTTTCCGAGTCTGATTAGCGGAAGAGCGTGAGGACGTTTTCCGAAGCCGAGTTGGCGATCGACAGCGACTGGATGGCGAGCTGCTGCTGGGTCTGCAGGGCCTTCAGGCGGGTCGATTCTTCGTTCATGTCCGCGTCGACGAGACGGCCGACGCCCGAATCGATCGAGTCCGAAAGCTTGTTGACGAAATCGCTCTGCAGGTCGATACGCATGGCGATCGAGCCGAGGTCGGCGGCCGCGCTCGTCATGTCCGTCAACGCGGCGTCGACACCGCTGATCAGGGCATCGAGCGCAGCTGCACCCATTCCGACGATGTTGATTCCGGCAACGGACTGCCCGGCCGAAACGTTGGCGGCAGGGGCGTTGCCGACATCGACGACCCAGCTGTCTGCGGTGATGGTACCAGCTGCCGTCGTGGTGGCGGCAAGCTCCTGACCGGTGGCACCGGTTGCGGCCGTTTCAGCCCGAACCCAGACGTTGTCGACCTTGACGTAGCTGTTACCGCCCTGAAGAGCGTAGTTGCCCTGGAATTCCGCGCCGGCCTGGGTAAGGGATTCCAGCGAATAGGCAGCAACCGTGTGCTGGGATGCGACACCGTTCGTGTTGATCGTCAGCGTGACACTTGCCTGCGAGACGTTGTAGACCTTGTCCAGGATGCCGGTGTTACCCACCGTATCAAACAGAACCGAGTTGGTGTTGAGGCTGTAGTCGACCTTCTTCACGGACACGGCGCCGCTTGCGTCACGGACGAACGAGCCGACGACGCTCTTGGTGACGGCGCCTCCGCTGAGGTCCGCCTGCAGCCAGTTTTCGCCCGAGAACGAAGCGGCCTCGGAAATGCTCGTCAGCTGATCCTTGAGCTGATCGATTTCTTCCTGGATCTTGGCCTTGTCGACGCCGTCTTCGGTAGCGGCAACGAGTTTTTTCTTGATTTCCTTCACGACTTCGATGGCCGATTCCATACCGGAATAGGCGGTATCAACCTTGGCAGCGCCGAGGCCGAGGGCGTCCTGTACGGCCGAAAGGGCCATGTTATCGGAGCGCATGGTGGTCGCGATCGACCAGTAGGCGGCGTTGTCAGCGGCCTGGCCGACGCGCAGACCGGAGGAGACATGCGCCTGCGTCTCTTCCATGTTGGAGCCGATGGTGCGCAGGGTCTGGAGAGCGGCCATTGCCGCAATGTTAGTGAGAATGCTCGTCATGGTTTAGTGCCCCTTGATGGCTGATGAGAAGGGACATTCCGGTTCCACCGGCGAAAGACGGTCAACGTCATGCTTGCTAACCAGCTGTTATTGCTGAAGTTAGCCCGTCCTTTCGATGGGTCTAGATAATCTCAGGTTGGTTAATGAAGCACTAAGCGCGAGAGAGATTTTGCGTAAATTTTTCAACCCATGCGCGTGCGCGCGTGCCATAGCATGTTTAAGAAATGGTGAAGCACGACTTCGCGACGAGACAATGCAAAAAACCGCGCTCGATCTCCGGGCGCGGTTCGAAGGAAGCGGACGCAGGCAAAAGCTTGCCTGCATCCGGCTATTGCATATCTTCTTAGCGGAAGAGCGACAGGACGTTCTGCGAGTCCGAGTTGGCGATCGACAGGGCCTGGATGGCGAGCTGCTGCTGGGTCTGCAGGGCCTTGAGGCGGGTCGACTCCTCGTTCATGTCCGCGTCGACGAGACGGCCGACGCCCGACTCGATCGAGTCCGAGAGCTTGTTGACGAATTCGCTCTGCAGGTCGATGCGCGAGGAGATGGAGCCGAGCGAGGCGGCAGCGCTGGTCATGTCTGTCAAAGCGGCGTCGACACCGCTGATCAGGGCATCGAGCGCAGCTGCACCCATTCCGACGATGTTGATGTTCGCGACCGACTGGCCGGCCGAAACGTTGGCGGCAGGAGCGTTGCCGACATCGACGACCCAGCTGTCTGCAGTGATGGTACCAGCTGCCGTCGTGGTGGCGGCGATTTCTTGACCGGTGGCGCCGGTTGCAGCGGTCTCAGCCCGAACCCAGACGTTTTCGACCTTGACGTAGCTGTTACCGCCCTGAAGAGCATAGTTGCCCTGGAACTCCGCACCGGCTTCGGTGAGGGACTCCAGCGAATAGGCAGCAACCGTATGCTGCGATTCGACGCCGTTGGTGTTGACCGTCAGCGTGACGCTTGCCTGCGAGACGTTGTAGACCTTGTCCAGAATGCCGGTATCGCCGACCGTGTCGAAGAGAACCGAGTTGGCATTGAGGCTGTAATCGACCTTCTTGACGGCTACGGAACCGCTTGCGTCACGGACGAACGAGCCGACGACGCTCTTGGTGACGGCGCCGCCGCTGAGGTCCGCCTGCAGCCAGTTCTCACCGGAGAAGGAAGCCGCGTCGGCGATGCTCGTCAGCTGGTCCTTGAGCTGAGTGATTTCTTCTTGGATCTTGGCCTTGTCGACGCCGTCTTCGGTGGCAGCTACGAGCTTGGCCTTGATTTCCTTAACGACTTCGATCGCCGATTCCATACCGGAATAGGCGGTATCAACCTTGGCGGCGCCGAGGCCGAGGGCGTCCTGGACGGCCGAAAGGGCCTGGTTGTCGGAGCGCATGGTGGTCGCAATCGACCAGTAGGCGGCGTTGTCGGAGGCCGAACCGACGCGAAGGCCGGAGGAGATGCGGCTCTGCGTGTCTTCCATGCTGGAAGAGATCGAGCGCAGCGTCGAAAGCGCGGCCATTGCGGAGTTGTTGGTGAGAATGCTCGTCATATTCATTGTCCCTACGAAATACTGATTGGGGGGACATACCGGACTGAAAATCGCTACCGGTCCCGACGGTCCGGCATCATGCCACTCGGCTCCGCTCAACTCGTGATGGATACCAAACCCGTCGTGTGAGGACGAAATTCGCAGCCATTCATTGCCAAGTGTTTAACCGGAGAAGGGCGTGCCCGGTCCCGGCGAAGGTGTGGTTAATCGCCTGTGAAATCCTATGCTTAACGGATTCTTGCCGGACCGCCGTGCCTGGCGGCGGGGCCTCAGATAAAGGAGCGCACGAGGCTGCCGACCAGCAGGTTCCAGCCGTCGATCAGCACGAAGAACAGGATCTTGAAGGGCAGCGAAATCGCCGTCGGGGGAAGCATCATCATGCCCATCGCCATGGTGATGGTCGCGACGATCAGGTCGATCACGAGGAAGGGCAGCATGATCAGGAAGCCGATCTCGAAGCCGCGGCGGATCTCCGAGATCATGAAGGCCGGCACGACGGCGCGCAGGTCCACCTTCTCGTCGACGACGACGGTCTGGCCCTTCTCCCGAGCGATGTCGATGAAGAGCTGCAGGTCCTTGTCGCGGGTATTGGCCAGCATGAATTCGCGGAAAGGCTCCGACATCCGCTGAATCGCATCCGTCTCGGAGATCTCGTTCTTCAGGAGCGGATCGATGCCGTCGCGCCAGGCGCGGTCGAAGGTCGGGGCCATGACGTAGAAGGTCATGAAGAGCGCGAGCGACACCATGATCATATTGGAGGGCGTCGTCGCCAGTCCCATGCCTGAGCGCAGGATCGCGAAGGCGATGACGAAGCGCGGGAAGCTCGTCACCATGATCAGGATGCCCGGGGCCACCGAAAGAACGGTCAGGAGGCCGAAGGTGCGGATGATCCACGAGGCGACGGAGCCGTCGACCGGCGTGTTCAGGATATCGGCGGGGAAGCTCTGAGCCCCGGCAATTCCCGACATCGCCATCATGGCGATTATGAAGGTGGCAAACCGGAGCATCAGCGAATCATTGGATGACGAAGGTGCGGAACATCACATTCGTTACGCGGCCCTCGGAGCGCAGGTCAACCCGCTCCTGGATGTCATCCCGGAGATATTGGAAGCCGCGCGGTCCTTGAATCTGCTGCAGCGACACGGTCTTCAGATAGGCTGCAATGTCCTGGTGTATCGTCTCCGCCAGTGCAACGTCGGGAGCGCCATCGAACTGGAGCGCGACCTCGAGGCGAACCCAGTTTTCGGCCGGATAGGCAAGGTTCGTCGTAATCGGATCGAGCTGCACGATGCCGTGTGCCACCGCTGACATTTTCGGTATGTCCTCCTCGCCGGTCGCGTTGGCAGGAAGCTCGGCCGCGGTTTCCGTCTTCTCGGACGGCGGCGGCGCGAGGAGCATGCCTGCAAGCCAGCCGCCACCGCCGGCGACGAGCGTCAGCACCGCCACGGCCGCGATGGTCATCAGCCGCGAGGTGGCCTTCGTTTCTTTGCTCTCGATTTCTTCCATCGTGCTTCCGGCCGGTCAGAGGGGCGAGACGAGATCGACGAGCTGCTGGCCCCACGGCGGCTGCTGGACCTCCGTCAGGCGGCCGCGGCCGCCATAGGAGATGCGCGCCTCGGCGATGCGGTCGTAGGAAATGACGTTGTCGGCATCCACGTCGCGCGGCCGGACGATGCCTGCGACATTGAGGATGCGCAGCTCGTGGTTGACGCGCACTTCCTGCGAGCCGCTGATGAGCAGGTTGCCGTTTTCGAGGACGCCGGTCACGACCGCGGCGACCAGCAGCCTGAGCTTCTCCGAACGCTCGGTCTTGCCGTCGCCTTCCGTCTTGGTGTTTGAGCCGTATTCGAGATCGCCCGACCAGGCGAAGTCGCTCGTCTGGGATTGTCCGCTGGCGCCGAGATTGAAGCCGCTCGAATTCTTGCGGCTGCGGTCCGTCTCGTTTTCAAAGGAGGCCTTGTCGTCGATACGGATGTCGACCGTCAGTATGTCGCCGATATTGATCGCGCGGGCATCCTTGAAGAGGGCCGCCTGCTGGTCGTTCCAAAGCGAGTACCCGTTCGTGACGTGGCGCGGCTGCTTCGGATACATGGCAAGCTGCGGCGTCTGCGTGTATTGCAGACCGCTGCCGATCGGGCTCATGGCCGGCGCCCGCCCGATCTCGTTGAAGGCCTGATTCTGGCAACCCGCCAGGAGCCCTGCGGCCAGTACGGCCGTGATGCGCGTTCTCATGATGGCTCCTTGGAGGTATTGGGATCGCTCGCGCTCGAAATGATGTTGGTCAGCACCGCTGCCCTTTCGTCGCTCATTTCGCTCAGGATCAGCGACGACTGGCGCGGCGGCAGGCGCATGACGATCGCGGCCGCGATCTCCGGACGCACCATCTCGAGTTTGCCGGCGGCGGCATCCGGCTTCATCGTCTTGTAGATGTCGACAAGGCCGAGCTCCGCCTGTTTGAGGAAATCGTTGCGGCGCTTAAGCCAGTCCTCGTATTCCGCCCGACGCGTTTCCAGAGTCGCGATCCGCTCGTCGACATTCGCTCTCAGCTTCTCCAGGTCCTGGCGCTGCAGAACGTAGCGCTGGTCGCGCGCGGCGTCGGCGATATTGGTGCAGAACTTCTCGATTTCGCTCGCCGTCGCGCTGTCGGCCGGCGGCGCCGTGACGTCCTGCGCGAAAGCACCGGGCATCGAAAGCATGAGCGCGGCGGCGGCCGAGCCCAGGAGAACGCGGCGCGCCTTTCCGAAAAGACGATCGAAGTTTTCGGTCATTGCAGAACAAGCTCCGCCTGTAGGGCTCCCGCCGATTTGATGCTCTGGAGGATCGCGATGATCCCGTCCGGCTTGACGCCGATGCTGTTCAGGCCCGCGACGAGCGAACGCAGGCTCGAGCCGTTGAGGATGGCGACGGTGCCGCCGTCGGCCTGCGCTTCGATCGTGGTGTTGGGCTCGTAGGCCGTCTCACCGCGCGAGAAGGGTTCCGGCTGGACGATCGTCGGCGTCTCGCTGACCTGCACCGTCAGGGTGCCGTAGCTGACGGCTACTTCGGCGACGCGGACGTCCTGGCCGATGACGATCGTGCCGGTGCGCTCGTTGATGACCACCCGGGCCGGCGCGTCGGTCTCGATCACCAGGTTTTCCACGTCCGCCATCAGGCGCGCGAGATCAGCCATCTTCGGCTTCTGGACCAGGACGGACTGCGAGTCCAAGGCTTCGGCGATGCGGCCGCCAAATTGCGCCGCGGCATATCTGTTGATCGCCGCGGCCATGCCGACGGCGGTCGAAAAGTCCGGATTGCGCAGCTGCAGCACCAGGTTGAAGCCGTCCTTGAATTTCGACGGCAGTTCCCGCTCGATGATGGCGCCGTTCGGGACACGTCCCGCCGTGGTCACGCCCTGGCTCAATTGGGCGGCTTCACCTTGCGCGTTGAAACCGCTGACGACCACCGAGCCCTGCGCCACGGCATAGATCTGGCCGTCGGCACCTGAAAGCGAGGTCATGACCAGCGTACCGCCGCGCAGCGACGTCGCATCGCCCAACGAACCGACGGTCACGTCGAGCCGGCTGCCTGGGCTCGCGAAGGGCGGCAGCGTGGCGGTGACGAGCACCGCCGCGACGTTGCGCGTGCGCGAGTCCCCGCCCTGCGTGGAAATGCCGAGGTTCTGCAGCATGGCGCGGATCGACTGATCCGTGAAAGGAGAGGAGCGCAGGCTGTCACCGGTGCCCTGCAGGCCGACCACCAGGCCGTAACCGATGAGCTGGTTGTCCCTGCCCGACTGCAGGGACGCGACGTCCTTGATCCGCGAGGCCGCATAGGCAGACGTCAAGGTCGCGGCGAAGGCCACCGCGAGCGTCAGCAGCCACTTGCATGCATTGATCTTCATTTCGCCACCACATGGATCGTGCTGTCCGCCATCACCGTCCCGGAGACGATCACGCCGGTATCGACGTTGCGCACGCGGATCAGATCGCCGACCGCGGCGTCCTGCAGCGGCGAGCCGGCGGCCGTTATCGTCAGACCGCCATTGTTGAAGACGAGGCGAACGGTGGAGCCGCGTTCGACCGCATATTGCTCGCGCAGCGCCGAGGCCAGGATGACACGCCCGGGAAGAAGGGTCCGCTTGGTCACCATGCCGTCGACCTCGTCGATCGAGTGCACATAGCCGTCGCGCAGGTCCGGGTTGGTCACGTCGACCACCTCCAGCATGCTCGCATCGAGCTTTTCGCCGGGATAGATCGTCTGCTTCGGAATGACGGCCGTCGGCGGCTCGGCAAGAGCTGCGGCCGGCGAAAGCAGGCAACTCGCCATGGCCGCAAACAGAACGGCACGCGCCGGCTGCGCGAGGCCGCTCATGTTTGCTTTTCCTCCGGGGGATCGGCGAAACATCATGTTTGCCTCCTCTTCCTGTTACCTCAGGTTCTTGCTCACCGTGGCGGCCATTTCGTCCGCGGCCTGGATGATCTTCGAATTCATCTCATAGGCACGCTGGGCCGAGATGAGGTCGGTAATCTCCTTGACGGGGTCGACGT
The DNA here is from genome assembly GCF_017876815.1 of Sinorhizobium meliloti. Classification (NCBI taxonomy): domain Bacteria; kingdom Pseudomonadati; phylum Pseudomonadota; class Alphaproteobacteria; order Hyphomicrobiales; family Rhizobiaceae; genus Ensifer; species Ensifer meliloti. Next base: position 573,660 of record NZ_JAGIOS010000001.1, read on the forward strand.
TCGAGGATTCCAGGTAATTCTGCTTGATCTGCGCAAAGCCCGGATCGGCCGGCGTGCCGACGATCGGATCACCGGAAGCCGGCGTCTGCCGGAACAGGTTCTCGCCCATCGGTTCGAGACCGGCCTCGTTGACGAAGTTCGCGATCGTCAACTGGCCGATTTCCTGCAGTTCCGTATCGTTGCCGATCCGCACCATCACCTGGCCCGACGAGGTGAAGACGATCTCGGTCGCGTCCTGCGGCACGGTGACGCCCGGAACCACGGTATAGCCGTCGATGGTCACGAGCTGGCCCGTGGCATTGGTGTTGAAAGCCCCCGAGCGGGTGTAGACCGTCTCGCCATCCGGCGTCTCGATCTGAAACCATCCGCGGCCGACAAGCGCGAGGTCGTAATCGTTGCCGGTGTTGACGAGGCTGCCCTGGATATGAAGGTTTCGCACGGCGGAGGTCTGGACGCCCAGGCCGATGATCGCGCCTTCAGGCACGATCGCCTGGTTGGAGCGGTTCGGGACGCCTTGCGCCCGTTCGGTCTGGTAGAGCAGGTCCGAAAATTCTGCGCGCGCCCGCTTGTAGCCGGTCGTGTTGATGTTCGCGATGTTGTTCGCGATGACTTCGAGATTCAATTGCTGGGCGTTCATGCCCGTGGCGGCGATGGAAAGGGCTTTCATGTCTCTTTTCCTCAGATCTGCATGCGCGCGATTTCGAGATAGGCGGTGACCACCTTGTCGCGGATGGCGATTGCGGTCTGGAGAGACTGCTCGGCGCTCATGACGGCATCTACGACTTCGCGGGTGTTCGCCTCTCCGCGGATCGCCTGCAGCGAGGTGCCCTCCGCCGACTTCATCGAGCGGATGGCGTCCGTGGTCATGTTGCCGAGGACTTCGGCGAAGCTCCCCGCCTGAGGCGCGGCCGTGCCGGCGCCCGGCATGACGAGCGAGGCGGAAGAGGCCGGGCCGGCACCTTCGGTCTCCCTGATGGTCGAAAACGCGCCGACGGACTGAATTGCATCGATCATTATTGCGAAGCCCTCAACAGGTCGATTGTCTGGGAGATGAGATCGCGAGACTGCTTGATGGTCTGCAGATTGGCCTCGTAGGCACGGTTGGCCTCGCGCATGTCCGCCATCTCGATGAGGATGTTGAGGTTCGGCAATTTCACCATGCCCTTCTCGTCGGCGGCCGGATTGCCCGGGTCGAACTCGATGTTGAACTCCGAATCGTCGGTGCCGAGGCGTTCGACCTCGACGAGGGACGCGCCGCTTGCCCGGTCGACCTCCGCGGCGAAGCTGATCGTCTTGCGGCGGAAAGGATCGGCGCCGGGGGCGTCGCCGGTCGAGCGGGCATTGGCGATGTTTTCCGAGACGATGCGCAAACGCGTCGATTCCGCCTGCAGACCGGAGGCCGAAACTTTCAGTGCCGAGGTCAATGGATCCATGTTCGCTTACTTCCGTACCGTCATGAGAATCATCCGATGAAAGGACTTCACCAGCCCGGCATTGAGCTCGTAGTCGCGCTTGATCGCGCCGGTCTTCATCAATTCCTCTTCGAGCGCGACCGTATTGCCGGACTGCTGCACGGCGACATCGTCGAGAGCGCTGACTTCGGTCACATGCGCGGCTTCCGGGCTTTCGGTGAAATGGGCGCGATGGGTCGCGGCCATCTGGATGCCGGTGTTCTGGAGCACGCTTTCGAAGGGCTGAACGTCTTTCGCCCTGTAGTGCGGCGTGTTGGCATTGGCGATGTTGCCCGCCACCACGTTCTGGCGAACGGTCAGCCACTGGGCCTGCCGCGACGCGAGTTCGAAAAGCTGAATCGGTTCCATCAAGAGCTCCTGCTGATGATGGCGAACCTAGGCCGGTAATCTTGCGTGGGACTTGTCGGGGATGCGGAAGGACTGCACCGTGATCTTGCCCCTCTCCTCGGATTTAACCCGAGGACTAACCCTCTCCCCGCAGGGGGGGAGAGGGGACATGGCTCACATACGCGACCCATTTGCGGTGAAGATTGCACGGGCTGAGGCGGGTGCCTCTTGTTTCCTTCTCCCCGCATGCGGGGAGAAGGTGCCGGCAGGCGGATGAGGGGCAAGCGCGACGGGAAATAGCCCCGCCGCACCCCGCTTGTGGCCCCTACGCTACTTCGCCTCGAAGATCTCGCCCTTGGACGTGATCATCACCCAGCGGCCGTCGCGCTCCTCGAAGGTCGCAAGCCGGCTGTTGTCCGGCAATACCGAACCGATACGGACGATATACATGCCGCTCGCATCCTCGATGAGCGCGCGGCCATTGGCGACGTGCATGAGTTTGAAGCTCTCTTTTCCGGGGAACGGCTGATCGTGAGCCCCCATGTCCGTGTCTTCGGCGGGATCCTGATCGAGCCCCGGCACCGTCGCCGTCGTCAGGCGATCGACCGCGGCGGCGGTCTCCTCGTCCATGTCCGTCATTGCCAGCGGCGACACCGACAGGATCCGCCGGTCCGGGCGCTCCGGCAGATCGCGCGTCGTTCCCTGCCAGAGCGAAGGCATCGAGAATTTCTCCGGATGCAGATAGACGTACCACGGCAGGAACGTCGCACAGGCAGCCATGGCCAGGCCGATCGCACCGAGTATCTTGTCGATCAGCGGCATCCGGGTTTCGCGGCGGCGTTGGCGTACGATCTCGTCTGCATCGAAGTCCGTCAATTTCATCCCCTTCCGCGCAGGCCGGCGGCGCCCGGCTGATTGCCCATCGCGGCTGCCTTCAGCGCGTTGGCGAGGTCCGTGAAGGCGTCGAAGGCGGGCCGTTCGCCGGGCATCTGCTTCAAGACGTCGTAGATGACCGGCACTTGCTTTATCGCCATGTCGAGATCGGCGTCGCCGCCCGGCCGGTAGCCGCCGATAAGCCTGAGGTCCCGGGTTTCCTCGAAGCGGTGGATCAAGGACTTCAGCCGGGCAACCAGCTTCTCCTGGTCCGGCGTCCAGGCTTTTCTGGCCAAGCGCGAGATGGAGGCGAGCGGATTGACCGGCGGGTAGCGCCCCTCTTCGGCAAGACTTCGGTCGAGGACGATGTGCCCGTCGAGAATGCCGCGCGCCGAGTCGGCGACCGGGTCGTTGTGATTGTCGCCATCGACCAGGATTGAAATGATCGCCGTGATCGTGCCCGCTCCCTCGGCGCCGGGCCCGGCGCGCTCGAGCAGCCGCGGCAATTCGGTGAAGACCGAGGCCGGATAGCCGCGGGCGATCGGCGGCTCCCCCGCTGCCGTCGCCACCTCACGGATCGCATGGGCGAAACGGGTGACGCTGTCGACGATGAGCAGCACGTTGTCGCCCTTGTCGCGATAATGTTCGGCAATCGTGACCGCGGTCAGCGGCGCCATTTTTCTCAGCATCGGGCTCTCGTCGCTGGTGGCGACGACGGCGACCGATTTCGAAAGATTGTCGCCCAGCGTGTCCTCGATGAATTCGCGCACTTCGCGGCCGCGCTCGCCGACCAGGGCGATCACCACCTTGTCGAAGGCGTCGGCGCGGGCCAGCATGGAAAGCAGCGTCGATTTGCCGACGCCGGAGCCCGCGAAGATGCCGAGGCGCTGCCCGAGGCAGAGCGGGGAGAAGATGTCTATCGCCCGCACGCCCGTCCTGAAGCCCTGCTCCACCCGCTTGCGCGTCATGGATGGCGGCGCGGTGTTCGCGATCGAGCGGCGGATGTCGCCCTGCAGCAGCGCGCCCAGGCCGTCGATCGGCTCGGCCAGCGCATTGATGGTGCGGCCACACCAGTTGTCGGTCGGCGCTATGCGGAAGGCGCCCTTGCGGATGACGACGTCATGGATGCCGATCGGGTCACCCGGTTCGATCGGGCAGACGACCACCCGCTCGGGCTCGACGCGGACGACTTCGCCGAGATGGGTGCCGGTCGCGCTCTTGTGCGCCACGAAGTCCCCGAGCCGGACGTGCCGCGACAGGCCGCTGACCGTGTAATGCCCCGGCGAAATCGTCTGGACATGACCGCCCGGTGCGATGGCAAAGTCGGGATTTGCATATCGCTCGACCAGCCCGGCGAGCGCCGCGAGCGACGTCGATGTTGCAGTTTTTTCAGCGGCTTCGCGTGCCATCCGGCTTCCGTCCCGTCCCGCCCCAAATTCCGTCGATAGAACCGTCAACGGCTGCCGCCGAGCGTCTCGATAGCCTTATCGAGCGATCCCTCACTGTCGCGCATAAGCGCGGTGACGTTGTCGAAGGCGCGGGTGATCATGATCAGCTGCGACATTTCCTGTATGGCGTTCACGTTCGACTCCTCCAGGAAGCCCTGCATCACGCCGACATCGAACCGGTCAACGACCGGTTCCGGCTGGGCGGCCGGCATAACGGAACTGTTGTCGTAACGCATGAAGCCTTTGCTGAAATCCGCCTCGTAAAGCCCGAGCAGGGCGATCTGGACGCCGTTCTGGTGAATGGCACCATCGGCACCGACGGCAATTTCACCGGCACCGCCGTTCAGCTGGATCGGCGCGCCGCCGGCGTCGAGCACCGGATATCCCTTGATGGTTACGAGCTCGCCGGTCTCCGTCAGGGTGAACCGGCCGTCGCGCGTCAGCGCCGGGCCGCCGGGCGTGTCGATCGAGAACCAGGCGTCACCCTTGATGGCGAAATCGAGTGCGGAGCCGGTGCGCGCGAGCGCGCCGGTTTTGGTGCTCAGGAATTCCTCGCCCTCCGAAACATAGGAGACCTTTGTCGGCTTGGTATCGCCCAGCACCTGGTTGAACTTCACTTCCGTCGCGCGGAAGCCGACCGTGTTGGAGTTGGCAATATTGTCGGCAAGCGTGTTCAGGCGCTTTTCAAGCGCCATCTGAGACGAAAGCGCGACATAGAGACCGGTCTGCAAATCAGCGTCCCCCGAGTTTCAGATTGTTGATGGTCAGGAGCAGGTCGGGAGAAATTCCGTAGCCGCTCGACGCGCCGAAAACCGCAAGTGGGTCATAGCCGTCGGAGGAATTGTCGATTTCCCAAAGAGCGGTGAAGCGGTCCAGGAACTCGGCTATTTTCTGAGGGTCCTGGAAATCCTTGAAATCGATCGCCGCCTCGTAGGCCTCAGCCTGGCGATCCACGTCGGCGGCCGCGAATTCGGCCGGCAGCTGCAGGACGGTTCGGACCACATGCGAGAGGGCCTCGTCGGCGATGATTTCGTAGCCATTGGCGATCGTCGGCGCCATGCGCTGGAAATAGAGCGCCAGCCGCACGCCGGTGTTTTCCTCGCCGGCCTTCTGCTCCAGCGTCTGGCGCGTATATTTTTCGGCCACACCCTTCTGCGCCCGCTCGAAGGCAGTGGCGGCTTCGCCGTGCCGGGCGAAATTCAACGACTCGACCAGCGCCTTGTAGCGCCCGTCGGCCAGCTTGTTGGCAAAGGCGTCGTCACTGTCGATGCCTTCGGCGAGCACCTTGCGCATGAAGGCCTTGGCATAGGCCATGTCCTCGAGGCCGTGCGCCTTCATCGCGTAGTTGTAGAGCCGGCTGTCGGCGAAGAAATCGTCGAGCGTTTTGATGCTGCCGATCTTCGACAGGTAGTACTCCGTCTCGCGGGCGACGTCCGGCTGCGCCGAAACGCGTTCCAGCGATTTCGTCAGATCCGCAGTGATCAGCCTGTAGCTCGTATAGGTCGTCGTCACGATCGGCTCGCCTGTCGCAATGAAGCGGGATGAGGAAATGTGTGCGCGGTCTTCCGCCCGCGCCAACTGTCGGGACCGGACGCGATTGCGGTCCGACCCTGGCCAACCCTGACGGCGTTGGCTTGCGCGAACCTGTCCCGGACGCGGGGTTTCCGCGGCCAGCCTCACGCAAGGATCGAACCCTATTTCATCGGAGGAAATTCACGATCGCGACAGGTATCGGCATGAACATCATCATCGGGCTTCTTGTGACTTTCGGCTGTATCCTCGGCGGCTACATGGCGATGGGCGGCCACCTGGAAGTCCTCAACCAGCCCTTCGAGCTGATGATCATCGGCGGGGCCGGCATCGGCGGCTTCATCATGGCCAACTCGATGAAAGTGGTCAAAGACACCGGCAAGGCACTCGGCGAGGCCTTCAGGCACAAGGTGCCGAAGGAACGCGAATACCTCGACACGCTCGGCGTGCTCTACAGCCTGATGCGCGACCTGAGGACAAAATCCCGCAACGAGATCGAGAGCCACATCGACAATCCGGAAGAGTCTTCGATCTTCCAGTCCGCACCCACCGTCCTGCAGAACAAGGAGCTCACCGCCTTCATCTGCGATTATGTGCGCCTGATCATCATCGGCAACGCCCGCTCGTATGAGATCGAGGCGCTGATGGACGAGGAAATCCAGACGATCACCCACGACAAGATGAAGTGCTACCACGCGATGACGACCATGGGCGATGCTCTGCCTGCGATCGGCATCGTCGCCGCGGTTCTCGGCGTCATCAAGGCAATGGGCGCGATCAGCGAGGCACCGGAGGTGCTGGGCGCCAAGATTGCCGCCGCGCTCGTCGGAACGCTGCTCGGCGTGTTTCTTTCCTATTCGATCGTCGGGCCCCTCGTCGCAAACATCAAGTCCGTGCGGGAAAAGCAGAACCGTCTCTATGTCATCGTCAAGCAGACGCTGCTTGCCTACATGAACGGCTCGGTTCCGCAGGTCGCACTCGAATACGGCCGCAAGACCATCTCCGCCTATGAGCGGCCGTCCATCGATGCGGTCGAGCAGGAAATGATGAATCCCGGCGGCGGCAGCGAAAGCAAGGCGGCCTGACATGAGCACAAGCACCGCATCGAACGTCCATGCATTCGACAGGAGGCTGATCGCGCGCATGACCGGCGCGCTCGGCGATGACAAGGTCATCGGCCGAACCGCTCTCGAGCTGGCGCAGGTCTTCGATGAACTCCTGCCCGGTGTCCTGCAATCGGAGACCGGATGCGACGTCACGATCGCCTATGCGGGCTTCCGGACAGGCCTCCGCAACGATCTCATCGCGGCTCTCGGAGACGGAGTCCTGCTCGGCGATTTTTCACTGCGCAACTGGTGCGCGGACTTCCAGGTCGGCTGCGACAGCCCGGTTCTGATCGCACTCGTCGAGGCTCTGCTCGGGGCCGAACCCACGAGCATAGAGGAGCCTGCGCCGCGCTCTCTGTCGAAGATCGAGATCGATGTCGCCTTGCCGGTATTTCACGGCATCGCCGAGGTCCTGCGCACCGCGGTGAACGCGCCCGGCGGGTTCGAGCCCGTCGTCGGCCGCCCGTACAACAGCGCGGAACGGGCAAAGCCCGATCCGGTGCTCGAAGATGTCTTCGCAGCCTCGATCGACATGACCATAGGCCTCGGGCCGGTGCTCTCCACCTTCTCGGTCATCGTCCCGCAAAGCACGCTCCTCAAGACCCGGATCGTCTCTCGGAAGGGTGCGGGCGAGGACCGGAATGCGAAGACCGAATGGACGGAACAGCTGGAGGAGCAGGTCCGCCGATCGGCCGTCGCGCTCGAGGCACGCATCCGGCTGGAAAGCCTGACGCTCGACACGCTCAGCCGCCTGCAGGCCGGGGACGTCATCCCTTTCCACGACGGGCAGGATGTCCGCGTCGAGGTGAGCGCCAACGGGCGCGACCTCTATGTCTGCGAGTTCGGCCGTTCGGGATCGCGATACACGGTCCGGGTCAAGGATACCCACGGCTCCGAGCAGGACATCCTTCGCCACATCATGAGTTAATCCGCCCTCGCCCGGCAGAATGCCTGAGGCAAGCTTCAACTGGAATATTCGGCACATGGCACCCAAGAAAGCAGCACCCATCGCAGAACCGGCCGTATTCGCGGCAGATGCCGAGCTCGACCAGGCGATCGACGACCTGCGCGGCGTTCTCAAGAAGGACGGCGAGGCTGACTTCGGGGCAGATTTCGCCGCCGCCGGGCCGCTCGAACAGCCCATGGATTTCGGCAGCGACTTCGGTTCCGCCGACGGTGCTGGATTCGGCGGCGATTTCGCTGCCGGCTTCGGCGGCGGCCTCACGGAAACCGGGGCAGCCGGCGGCTTCGACGCCGGCTCCGGTTTCGCCGGTGGAGATTTCGACGCGGCACCGATTGCCGGCGAAACTGCGCCCGGCAGCGGAATGACCGCCAATATGGACCTGATCATGGATATCCCGATCGATGTCCAGATCGTGCTCGGAACCAGCCGCATGCAGGTTTCCGGTCTCATGGCGCTTACCGAGGGCGCAACGATCGCGCTCGACCGCAAGATCGGCGAACCGGTCGAGATCATGGTCAATGGCCGGGTGATCGGCCGCGGAGAAATCACCGTTCTCGAGGGCGATGTGACCCGCTTCGGCGTCAAGCTCCTGGAGATCAAAGGCAGTAAGAAATAGAGCGGGATGAGGAAAGGTGTAAGCGGTTTTCCGCCCGCATCCCGTTTCAACTCACTAGAAGCCCGATGACCGGGCGGGGATGAATCCATGACGGATTTCGGAAGTTTCGAGGCACAGGCTCAGGCGCTTGCACAACCGTTGAGCCAGACGGAAAAGGCGGCCGCGGTGCTGCTCGCCATGGGCAAGTCGATTGCCGGGAAGCTGTTGAAATTCTTCACCCAGAGCGAGCTGCAGGCCATCATCGCCGCGGCACAGTCGCTCAGAGCCGTCCCGCCGCACGAGCTCGAAGCCCTCGTCAACGAGTTCGAGGATCTCTTCACCGAAGGTGCAGGCCTCATGGACAATGCCAAGGCCATGGAGAGCATTCTCGAAGAAGGCCTGACGCCGGACGAGGTGGACGGGCTCCTCGGCCGCCGGGCCACCTTCCAGTCCTACGAGGCGAGCATCTGGGATCGGCTGATGGATTGCGATCCGGTGATCATCGCGCAATTGCTCGCCCGGGAACATCCGCAGACGATCGCCTATGTTCTGTCGATGATGCCGTCGAGCTTCGGCGCCAAGGTGCTGCTGCAGCTTTCCGACAAACAGCGGCCGGAGATTCTCAACCGTGCCGTCAACATCAAGAACGTCAATCCGAAGGCGGCGGCGATCATCGAGGCGCGGGTGATCGAAATCATCGAAGAGATGGAGACCGAGCGCAACTCGCCCGGCCCGGCGAAGATCGCCGAAGTCATGAACGAGCTCGAGAAGCCGCAGGTGGACACGCTGCTCGCCTCGCTCGAAACGATCAGCACCGATTCGGCCAAGAAGGTTCGGCCGAAGATCTTCCTCTTCGACGACATCCTTTTCATGCCGCAGAGGAGCCGCGTGCAGCTCTTCAACGACGTCTCCGCCGACGTCATCACCATGGCGCTCAGAGGTTCTGCGGCGGAGTTGCGCGAGTCTATCCTCGCCTCCATCGGCGCCCGCCAGCGGCGCATGATCGAATCGGACCTCGCCGCCGGCGACGCCGGCATCAATCCCCGCGATATCGCGATCGCGAGGCGCTCGATCACGCAGGAGGCGATTCGCCTCTCCGCAAGCGGGCAGCTCGAGCTCAAGGAAAAGGAACCGGAGGCCGCCTGACGCCTCCAGCCTGCCGGTATATCGCGTTTGGTTTCCGATTTCTGTTGACCCGCGCGGGCTGCCGCACACCCACCCTTGCGCAGGGACCTGTCCGGGTTCACCACAACAGCGTGCGCTTGCGTCTGCTGCCACGATTCCCTCGCGAATTCGGGTCGAGCGGTAACCGGAAGCGTCGTTCAGATTGTCGCCTGCTGAGGAGCTTGCTGGTTCATGGCGGAAGAGCAGGACAAGGACAGTAAAACAGAAGCGCCGTCGGAAAAGAAGATTTCCGACGCGACCGAAAAAGGCAACGTCCCTTTCTCGCGTGAGGTGACCGCTTTCGCCTCGACGCTGGCAATCTACATTTTCGTCGTCTTTTTCCTTTCGGACGGCGCGGCAAACATGGCCGAGGCGCTGAAGGACATTTTCGAGCAGCCGGAAGCCTGGAGGCTCGATACGGCAACGGACGCCGTCGCCCTGATTTCGCATGTCGTTCTGAAATGCGCCGCGCTGGTTCTGCCGGTTTTCATCCTGCTCATCCTCTTCGGCGTCGGATCGTCGATCTTCCAGAACCTGCCGCGGCCGGTCCTCGACCGCATCCAGCCGAAATGGAACCGGGTATCGCCCGCGGCCGGTTTCAAGCGGATCTACGGCGTTCAGGGGCTGGTGGAATTCGGCAAGTCGCTGTTCAAGATAATTGTCGTTTCGATCGTCGTCGTCCTCGTGCTCTGGAACGATTATTTCGCCACGCTCGACATGATGTTCTCCGATCCGGTGACGATCTTCACGACGATGATCTCCGACCTCCAGCAGATCATCATCGTCGTTCTCTTCGCCACCGCGACGCTCGCCATCGTCGACCTCTTCTGGACGCGCCATCACTGGTACACAGAGCTCAGGATGACGAGGCAGGAGGTCAAGGACGAGCTGAAGCAATCGCAGGGAGACCCGATCGTCAAATCGCGGCTCAGATCGATGCAGCGCGACCGCGCCCGCAAGCGGATGATCTCCTCGGTTCCGCGCGCAACCCTGATCATCGCCAACCCGACCCACTATGCCGTAGCGCTGCGTTATGTGCGCGAGGAGAGTGACGCGCCGGTCGTCGTGGCTATGGGAAAGGACCTGGTGGCCCTGAAGATTCGCGAAATTGCGGAGAAGAACGGCATCCCCGTCTTCGAGGATCCGCCGCTTGCACGCTCCATGTTTGCACAAGTCTCGGTGGATAGTGTCATTCCACCGGTGTTTTACAAGGCAGTCGCCGAACTGATTCACCGGGTTTATGCAGCTCAGCCGCAACAAAGACGGGTGACATGATCTTGAAAAAGTGCCAATTCTCCGAAGAACGAGAACAGATAGTTGCGGAGGCGATCCGTCCGGTTGCGACCGAATTGCGCCTCATCGATGCTGCGGATTTCATCGCGCTCCTGCGCTTCGAGTCCTATGCGAGCATCGCCGATTTGGTGGAATCGGCGGCAGAGCTCTACTTCCTGCCCGGCACCGTGAACTTCGGCCTCGGCGGCAACTATAATCTCGACTGGGACACTCGCCCGGAGGTCATCCTCGACCTCGAACTGAAGCCCCGCGGCGTCACGGTCTATGCGCGCCTCGTGCTCGCGGGCGATACGGCCGGCATCGAGATCAGCCACATCAACTTTCAGCAGCCCTCCGGCAATCCGGACGAGAACACGGCCTTTCTCGCCAAGAGCCTGGCAGAAGCGAAGTTCGTCAAAACCTATCCTCTGCCGCTGGCGAGTTGAGAAGCTGGCTAGCTGATATAGCCGAGGCGGATCGCCTTGGCGATCGCCTGGATCCGATTGACGGAGTCGAGCTTCGTCGTCGCTGCCCCCAGATAGGCATTCACCGTGTGCACCGAGAGACCCATCTTCTCGGCGATCTCCTCGCTGATATGTCCGTCGCCGGCCATTTGCAGGCAGGCGATTTCGCGATCGCTCAAGGCCTCCGCCTTGAACAGACGCTTCTCGTCGGCGGCCAGGAGGTCTGCCATGATCTGCGCGCTGCGGCCGTGAAGCTCCACGATCTGTTCGCCCGAAGCATCGATGTAGCTTCCGGCGAACATCACATAGCCATTGCCCTGCGCGCCAAGCCGTATCGGAAAGGCGATGCCCGAATAGGGAAGCTTGCGCTCCCTCAGCCGCCGTGTGAACGGGCCGAAATCCGAGACTTCGGCGGTCTGATGCTCGCCCTGACCGTTCCAGAGGACCGGCAGCAAGGAAAGATCGAGATGCTGGAGCAGTTCGTCGCCATAGAGCATTATCAGATCACGCGCGTTTTCCTCGCAAGAGGCTCCCCAGTTGTGGAGGACGCAGGTGAGCTTGCGCGTTGCAGGAAGGCCCCTGCCATTCGTTCGCAGAACGGCGAAATTCTTCGCGTTGATCTGCCGTTGCATGGCCTGCAAGCGCGTCACCAGAGTCGCTGCCCGCGCCGCGCGGGCGTTACGGCCCGACCGGCCGGCGTCGTCGCGATCTTCGGTCGCGAGATAAGCCATCGTCACCGCTCCTAAACCAGATTGTTGCGCACGGCGTGGGCGATCGCTTCCGACCGCGTTCGCGTCGCCGTCTTGCGCATTACGCTGGTGATGTAATTGTTGATCGTGTTGCGGGAGATCCCGAGTATGACGGCGATCTCATCGCTCGTCTTGCCTTCGGCAATCCAGAACAGACATTCGAGCTCGCGCTCGGTCAGTTCGCATTCCCTATCGTGACGCACATCGGCTTTGATCTTGTGACTGGCGACATAGCCGGCAAGCACCGCGATGTCGCGCAGCGACTCCTGGGAGAGGATCACGTCCTCGGGGAAGAGCAGCATCAAGGAGAACCGCGTGCGCCCCACGCTGAAGGTCACGGCGCAATAGCTCCGGCTGACCCCCCGCGGCAAGCCGATATCGTCGGGCATCGTATGGAAGGCCGGCTGCAGTTGGGCGAGGCACTTTTCCAGTTCGGTGATCTTCGCATGGAGCCCGGCGATGATGCCCGAAAGGCGCCGAACGATGTCGAACGGCCAGTCGGAACAGACGACAAAATCAAGTCCGCCGTCCTGCGAGACATCGTGCCGGGCGAGAAGGTAATGGGTTGCGCCGACATACTCCGTCAGCGCTGCCAATCCGTTGCCGAGACCCGCGCCCGAGGCCACTTCCCCAAGCCTTCGGATCAGTTGCTCCCTTGATATTTTGCGTCCACACACCCGCGGCGCAGCGGTCTCCGAAGACCAGACTGCGTCCGACCGCGACATTTCCATGACTTTCAGCCCCCGTGCCGGATTCGACGCCCTGAAATGTCACGCTTGCCCTGCCGTCCCCGACAGCCGGCTTCGCCGGTATTCTTGCCACCAAGCGAGTATCAGGACGCGAATCAATTGCTAAACTGTACATCGCCGCCCCCAAAAAGACAGGGCGTCCAGTTGCGCGGTTACTTGGCAACCTTGCCCTGCGCATTCACGTATGCGTGAGCTGGCGGGCGGCCGGGCGCGCTTCTTCTCCGACCGATTCTCTAATCAAGGCATTGATTATTAACGGCATCCGGCGATCGCTGTGCGTGGCCGTGCAGTTGAAAATCCGTGACATCGGACGGGAGTTCGCCTTTTCGTTGCAGATCAGTTGCTCGCGGGACGCCTCAACTCTTCATCCAAGACTTACTTTAAGCCGGGGAATGTTGCCGAAATGCATCAAATCCTGCCGGGGTCATTGATAGCAACGCCGGGAATGCGGAAAGTCTGTTCACCAAATTATATTCAGCTCTTTCGAAGATATATTTTAATGCAACTCCGGAACCTGCAAACAACGCGGAGTAACGGGCTGCGCAAGCCGCAGCACGGAGAGCGCCGCGTGAATCTAAAATAATTAAAATTTGGTTTAAATTTGCCGACGGCCATCGGACGTGATTCCGGACGCGGGGCGGATTCTTTAGCCAGACTCCTCCGCGTCATCGCCAGCCGGAGCTAGACTCGCCAATACTCCCGGAAGGCCCGCTGCGCCGGCGCGGGCCGGATCGAGGCGCGCCCGCAACGGGCAAGTCCCGCCTGTTGGGCGGGACTTCGTTCCAATTCAGGTTTCCGCCGGCATCTTTCACGCCGCTCGGTCGACTGCCCATTTTCGCAGTATCTTCGCTGCCCGCTCTTCGCTGATCTCTACCATCCGGGCGAGGCGCCGCTCCGGCCCTTCCTTGACGCGGCGGTTGAAGCCGGCCTCGTCGCCGAGATTGAGCAGGTCGTCGCCGCCGTCGAAGCCGAAGTCGGAGCCGAAGCCCTCCATGAGGGCGCCCCCTGCGCCGGCGCCGGCCGGCGAGAAGTCCGGCAGTTCGAGCCCGGCGGCTTCGCCTTCGAGCTTGCCCGCCTGTCCGCCGAAGCCCAGCTGGCGGGCAAGCGGCCGCATCCCGAACCATACCACCAGGAAGGCGACCGCGACGAAGGCGAGCGCGTTGATGATGCCGCCGAGGTTGCGCGTCAGCATCTCCATGATCCCCGGGCCCGGCACCGCCTGGTCGAGGAGCTGTGTCTCCACGAAATCCATGGCGTTCAGCGTAACGACGTCGCCGCGGCCCGGATCTATCCCGGCGGCGGAGGAAACGATCTTCTGCATCTCCTGGAGATAGGCATCGATTTTCGCCTGATCTGCCGGTTCGCCGGCCATGGCCGCGAGGCGCCCGCGATTGACGACGACCGCGATCGACAGCCGCTCGATCGAATAGCTGTTCTTGACGGTGGCGATCGTCTTGCTGTTGATCTCGTAATTCGTCTGCTCTTCCTTCTTCTCCGCCTCGTCGCTCGACTGCTGACCGGCTCCGCCGCGCGGCGCCGCCTGGGGGACGTTCTGCTGTACCGTGGCGGCATTGTCCGGCTGCTGCTGGCTGGACTTCTGCTCTTCCTTGATCACGCGCGTCGAGCGCTCGACGCGCGATTCCGGATCGAAGACCGTCTCCTGAATCTGCTGCGCATCGGTGTTGAGCCTGGCGGTGACGCTGGTGCGGAAATTGTCCATCCCGAGGAATGGCGCGAGAGCATTGTCGATCTTCTTTTCGAGATCGGACTGGACGTTCTGGACGACGCCGAGTGACTGATTGAGCGCGCTGTTCGACGGGTCGTCGCCGGATGCGAGCAGCTGGCCGGTCGAATCGAGGACGGTGACGTCGTCGACATCGAGGCCCGGCACGGAAGACGCGACCAGATGCCGGATGGAGGACGCAGCGCTACGGCCGACCGTGGCGCTTGCCCGTATCATGACCGAGGCCGTCGGCGTCTGCTCTGCTTTGCGGAAGCTGCCGCGCTCCGGCATGACGATGTGGACGCGTGCGGCGGCGATGCCGGAAATCTGCTGGATCGTGCGGGCGATTTCGCCCTCGAGCGCCCGAACGCGGGTCACTTCCTGCATGAAGGACGTCAGTCCGAGCGAACCGACATTGTCGAAGAGCTCGTAACCGGCATTGGCGCTGCTCGGCAGGCCGCGCTCGGCAAGCAGCAGACGGGCCTTGCCGGTCATGCCGACGGGCACCTGGATGCTGCCGCCGTCGGTGCCGACTTCGAAGTCGACATTGGCCTCCGCAAGCGCAATGCTGATCTGGGTGACGTCGCTGCGTTCGAGACCGACATAGAGCGTCTCGAAGGACCGCCGGTTGACATAGATACCGGCACCGAGGACGAAGCCGATCGCCACGACGCCAGCCACGGCAAGCGCAATGAGCTTTCCTTGTCCGAGATTGCTCAGATTTTTCGTGAACGTCGAGAATTGATCGAACAGATTCATTCTGTTTCCGCACCCAGTATCGCAAGGCACCCGCTCCGATTATCCGGTCGGTACCCTGCGCAGATCCAACATTCGGGTTTGCTGGAAAAACGGCCTGCGCTCAGCCGTTCTGCATTAGCCGCGAATCTACCAGCCCCGGAAGCGAAGCTAGGCCACGAAACTTGCGCGAACTTGGCGAAGGGCAGGCATCGGCGAACTGTCGCGCAGCGCACCGCTCCGGCCGCGCGGCCGCCCCTCATCCGCCTGCCGGCACCTTCTCCCCGCAAGCGGGGCGAAGGGACAAGACGCATGCTCCACATGTCCGCTCTCCCCGCCTGCGGGGAGGGTTACGGTGAGGTGCGACCGCGCGCCTCAGAAGGCCTCGAAGTCGCCAGCCGCCTTGGTCAGCGGCTGCGAATGCCCATGCCGGAGAATGCCGTTGCCGAGCGCTTTCTTCATGTCGGCAAGCTTGACGAGGCTGACTGCGGTGGTGACGTCGACTAGGCAGGTGTCGGGAATGGAGGCGGTGATGGTATCGATGAACTCCGCGAGCCCGCGCGTCTTCTGCACCGCGAGGTCGATGCCCTGCAGCACCATGATCCTGTCCGCGCCGGCGCCGTCATCGCTCATGAGTTGGGGCTCTATGCGTTCGATCAGATAGGCGACGTCGTGGAGCTCCGTGACGACGCGCATCAGCACGTCCGGCAGCGATTCTTCCGCGTGAGGCTGGTTGTGGTCTTTCCGCATTGTTTCCTCACATGGCCTCGGCCGGTATGATCAGAAGAATTCGATGGAGCTTTCGGCCGGCTTCGGCACGGCGGGCCGCTGGTCCATCTGAAGCGCCCGCTGTGCCTCAACGCCGGTCAGCGCGTATTGCCGCGCGCGCCCTGACGACGGCCAGTATTCGAGCTTACGCCCGTGGTCGCCGCCGGTGCTTTCGCCGACGATGCGGATACCCTCGTCCATCAGGAACTGGCGCGCGAAGGCGGCATTCTGCTCGCCGACATTCGAGAAACGCGCAATCGTCCTGGCTCCGCCGAAGATTTTCGCCTCCAGCCGGTCGCGGCGCGCCCCCTGCTTCAGGAGGCCGTTGATGAGAAGCTCCATCAGATGCACGCCGTAGCGCGTGGCGTCCGCGCCGGAACTCGGCGAGGTCGCCGATCCCGGCAGCAGGAAGTGATTCATGCCGCCGACGCCGGCCGCCGGATCGCGCATGCAGGCGGCCACGCAGGAACCGAGAATGGTCGAAAGAACGATATCCGGATCGTTGACGACCTTGAACTCGCCCTGAATGACATGGACGCGCCTCCCGGCAGCCTCGGTGTTCATTTCAGCGCCCCGAAAACGGCCTCGATCGCGGCTTTCATCTTTTCGATCGTGAACGGCTTTGCCAGCACGTTGTTGGCGCCGAGCGCAGCCGCCTTCTGCACCAGCGCGCGGTCGCCCTGCGCCGTCAGAATGATGAAGGCCGCCTTCTTGGTGGCGGGGTTTGCACGCACCGCCTGGAGCAGGCCCAACCCATCCATTTTCGGCATGTTGAAATCGGAGATCACCAGATGATGGGGATTCTGAGCCATGATCTTCATGCCCTGCTCCCCGTCACCGGCCGCGGTGATCTGCTTGAAGCCGAGCTGCTGCAGTGCGTCGCCCAGGAGCAGACGGCTCGTGACCTGATCGTCGACGATCAGAACTTTTATCTTTTCGGCGAGAGACATTATTCGATTCCTTCTTTTCGGGCTGCCGCCGTCTTCAAAATCTCCTCCCCGATCGATCCGAGGGGGAGCTGCGTTTCGACCGCGCCCAATTCATAGGCGACGCGCGGCATGCCGTAGACGACACAGGTCTTTTCGTTCTGACCGAAGGTGCGTGCTCCGGCATGCCGCAATTTCAGGAGACCGGCGGCGCCATCGCGGCCCATTCCGGTGAGAATCACCCCGATGGCGTTCCGGCCCGCCAGTTCGGCGACGGAATCGAACAGCACGTCGACCGAGGGACGATGTCCGTTGACCGGCGGATGATCCACCAGTCGGCAGCAGGGTGCTGCGGCATTATGGACCTCAAGATGGCGTTCGCCGCCGGGCGCCAGATAGACCCTGCCGACCTCGAGCCGCGCGCCATCCGTCGCCTCCTGGACCGTCGGGGCGCAAAGCCGGTTCAGCCGTTCGGCGAAGCTCTTGGTGAAGGTGTGCGGCATGTGCTGCGTGATCACCGTCGGCGGGCAATTCGCCGGGAACTTCTGCAAGACCGTGATCAGCGCCTCGACCCCGCCGGTCGAGGCTCCGATCGCGACGATCTTGCGCCCTGCCCGGTAGTCGGAAACGGCTGTCGCCGCCGGCGCGGCCGCCCTGTTGCTGGTGATCATGGACTTGCGCTGCGAACGCGCGGCCGCCTTGACCTTGTCGGCGAGATCGCGGAACGGATGCGGATCCCCCGGCTGGGGCTTGCCGACGCAGTCGAAGGCGCCGATCTCGAGCGCGGCGATCGTCGCTTCGGCGCCCCTATGGGTCAGCGTCGAGACCATGATCACCGGCATGGGCCTCAGCCGCATGATCTTGTCGAGGAATTCGAGGCCGTTCATGTTCGGCATCTCGATGTCGAGGGTCACGACATCGGGGTCGAGCTGCTTGATCGCCTGACGCGCCTCGAGCGCGTCGGCAGCCTGTCCGACGACGGAGATATCAGGGTCGGCATTGAGCACGGCGGAGATGAGGCCGCGCATGGTGGCCGAGTCGTCGACGACGAGAACACGTGCGGGAGCGCTCATGCCCGGCCCCCGTGGAACTTGCCGGTATGGCGATAGGTCGTGATGCCGATATTGTCGAAGAGCGCCTTGGCATCCCCCGACACACGTTCCGAGTGGCCGATATAGAGGTGCCCGCCATTGTCCAGCACGCCGGCGAAGCGCGACCAGATCTTCATCTGCGTCGGCTCGTCGAAATAGATCACGACATTGCGGCAGAAGATCACGTCGAACGGCCCCTTGATCGGCCACTGCGCCATGAGGTTGAGTTCGTTGAAGGTGATCAGCCGCTTAACGCGATCGTCGACCTGCCACTTGCGGCGGCCGCCGGCTTCGACCTCGCTGAACCATTGCTTGCGCATGGCAGGGTTCACCGTCTCGAGCGCCGTCGCATCGTAGGCGCCGGCCCGCGCCAGCGCCAGGATCTTCGGGTCGATATCGGTCGCTAGGATGCGGAAGTCGTAGTCCGCAGCATTGGGCAGCAACGACAACACCGTCAGCGCGATCGAATAGGGCTCCTGGCCATCCGAACACGCCGCAGACCAGATGCGGACGCGACCGCCGTTCTTCGCGCGGGCGATAAGACCAGGCAGAACGTCTGTTTTCAGGTGCTCGAAATGATGGTTCTCGCGGAAAAAGCGGGTGAAATTCGTCGTGAGATGCGAAAGCATGTCGCGGCGCGCCGCCGCACCGGCAGGCGAAGCGACGAGCTGGCAGTAGTCGCGGAACCCCTTCAGTCCGAGATTGCGGATATGCTTCGAAAGCCGCGAATAGACGAGCGATGCCTTGGATTCGTTGAGATAGATGCCGGCATCCGCGTAGATCATCGCGGCGATCTCGGTGAGATCGCGGCGGGTCAGCGGATATTCTCCGCTCGCGAGACATTCGTCCGGATACGGCCTCTGATCGATGTTGGCCTGGACCCTCATGCCGCCTCCCTTTCCTCGCTCGGGAAGACCGAGTCGAGCTCTACGAGGCAGATCATGCGCCCCTCTATCGCCAACACGCCGCGTGCGAAACTCCGCTCGAAATCGGACGCGATGTCCGGCGTCGGCTGAATATCGCGATCGGAGACGGTGAGAATGTCGGAAACGGCGTCGACCAGCAGGCCGACCACCCTGCTCTTGACCTGCGCGACGATGATCACGTGCCGAACCGTCGGCTCGGCCGCCTTCATGCCTAGCCGGGCGGAGAAATCGACGATCGGCAGCACGGCGCCGCGCAGATTGATGACGCCGAGCACGTAGGCGGGCGCATGCGGCATCGGGGTCGCCGGCGTCCATCCGCGAATTTCTCGCACCGACATGATGTTGACGCAGAATTCCTGGTCGCCGACGCGGAAGGCGATCAGCTCCCGTCCGCCATTGGTCAGATGTTTTGCGGCATTGGTCATGGGAATTATCCGGCTGCAGCAAGAGACATTTCAGGTTTCAGGGATTGCCCGCGCGACGCAGCGACGATGGCGTCGACATCGAGGATGAGTGCCACGCGCCCGTCGCCGAGAATTGTGGCCGCGGCAATGCCGGGCACATGCGTGTAGTTGGCTTCGAGGCTCTTGATCACCACCTGCCGCTGGCCCTGGATGGCATCGACCATCAACGCGCGCTGGCCGCCGCCTTCGGATTCGACGAGAAGCGCCACGCCTTCGACCGGGTTGGCCTGTGCCCCGCGGAAGTTCAGGATGCGGCCCACGTCTACGAGCGGGCAGAAGGAGTCGCGGATCGAGATCAGCCGCTGGCTGGAACCGAAGCTGTGGATCGCAGAGGCCTCCGGCTGCAGCGTCTCGACGATTGCCGTCAGCGGCACGACGAGCGTCTGGTTGGCGACGGTCACCACCATGCCGTCGAGGACGGCGAGCGTCAGCGGCAGGCTCATGGTGAAGATCGAGCCCTGGCCCGGCTTCGAAGAGATGTTGATGCGGCCGCCGAGTGCCTGGATGGAGCGCTTGACGACATCCATGCCGACACCACGGCCGGAAATGTCGGAGATCTTGTCGGCCGTGGAGAAACCAGCGTGGAAGATCAGGTTGTCGACTTCCTCGTCCGAAAGGTTTGCGTCCGCCGCAATGAGATCGTTGTCGATCGCCTTCTGGCGCACCTTCTCGCGATTGATGCCGGCGCCGTCGTCGGCAAGCTCGATGACGATGCGGCCGGAGCGGTGCTTGGCCGTGAGCCGCACGGTTCCTTCCGGGTTCTTGCCCGCGGCAACCCGCTTTTCAGGCGTCTCGAGGCCGTGATCGACCGCGTTGCGGATCATGTGCGTGAGCGGCTCGGCGAGCTTGTCGATGACCGTCTTGTCGACTTCCGTATTTTCACCCTCGGTGATGAGACGGACGGACTTGCCGGTCATGTCGGCGATTTCGCGGACGATGCGGGACATGCGCTGGAAAACCGGCTTGACCGGCTGAGCGCGGATCGCCATGACACTGTCCTGGATTTCGCGCGTAAGCTGCTGCAGTTCCTCCAGGCCCATATTGATCGACGACGTGCCGTTGGTGTCGTTTTCGATCACGCTCTGCGACAGCATCGCCTGGTTGATGACGAGTTCGCCGACGAGGTTGATCAGGCGGTCGACACGATCGAGATCGACGCGAATGGTCGGGGTCGCGGCGGAAGCGGCCTGCTGGGCGGCAGCCTGTGCCGCCGATGCCGATTGGGAATTGCGGGCATTCTCCGGGGAGACGCGCGCCGTGGACTGCGCCATTTGCAGGACGTTGCTCGCCGTCTGCGCCGCCGCGACGGCCGCATTCCGGGGGTCGCCCTCGCTGGCGGCGGCCCGGTCCTCTTTCCCGGCAGGCGCCTGGGCTTCGTCCTCGAGGATCGAAAGGTCGAAGGGGACGGGCTGCATCGGCAGGTCTTCGTCCATCCCGACCGTACCGCCGGCGAGCGCGACGTCGAGCTCGCAATCCCACTCGGCGAATTCGAACACGGAGCGGATCGCCTCTTCGCCCTTGTCGGTTTTGAGCGAAATCTTCCAGGAGAAATACGCCTCCTCCGGATTCATCCGGTCCAGCGGCGGCAAAGTGTCCATGTCGCAATGGATGCTCATCTCGCCGAGGCGCGAGAGATCACGCAGGAGCAGCGTGGCGTCATTGCCCTTGGCGTAAAGTTCCGACTTGGGCTTGAAGACGATCTCATAGGTGGATGGTTCGATCGTCGGCTCGTCGCCTGTCTCGAAATCGTCGAAGGAGAAGGCAACGGGCTGGAAGCCTTCCTCGTTGACGACCGGAGCAGCCGGGGCAACGCCGGCCGGCGTCGTTTTCGGCGCGGACTCGGCGGCGGCTTGCGGCAGTTCGCCGTTGGCGAGCGCTTCGAGTTCCTTGATCAGTTGCCGGCTGCGCGCCTCGTCTACGCCGCCGCCGTCACGGGCGGCGTTGGTGAGATCGGCAAGCACGTCCGCCGATCTCAGCATGACTTTCAGGACGTCCTGATTGGGTTCCAGCCTGTTGGATCGAACGCAGTCGAGCGTCGTCTCGAACACATGCGCGAAGGAGACGAGATCGTCGAGCCCGAAGGCGCCGGCGCCGCCCTTGATGGAATGGACCGCACGGAAAACGGCATTCACCGTTTCCGGATCGCGATCGCCGTCATTGAGCTTGAGGAGACCCGATTCCAGTTCCGCGAGTTGCTCCTCGCATTCCTGGAAGAAAATCTCTTTGATTTCGTTCATATCCATTGGATGGCTGTCCCCGGATTTCAGGCCGTTACGCGCTCGATGGCATCGATCAGCTTGGTCGGGTCGAACGGTTTGACGATCCAGCCGGTGGCGCCCGCCTGCCGCGCACGGTTCTTCTTCTCCGCATCGCTCTCGGTGGTCAGCACGAGGATCGGCACCGCACGGTAGCGATCGTTCTTGCGCACACCCTCGATGAAGCCGAAGCCGTCGAGGCGCGGCATGTTGATGTCCGTTACGATCACGTCGGGGTTGGCCGTATCGAGCTTCTCGAGGCCCTCGACGCCATCCTCCGCCTGGATCGTTTCGAATCCGGCATTGTTGAGGGTGACGAGAAGCATGTTCCGGATCGTCCGGGAGTCGTCGACAGTCAGAACTCTCTTCTTCATTGCTCAAATCTCCTTTGCCATCAGGGGACCGATGTCCGCCCCGATGAGCTGTGTCGTCTTGATGAAAGCGTCGGACACCTCGGCAAAGGTGAAAGACAGGCGATCCGCTTCCCAGCTTCTCGCGGCGGCCATGAGCACCTGGACACAAAGCGCCCCAACGCGCTCGACCGCGGACGCGTCGATCGCCACGGCGCCGCCTTTCAGTGCCAGGAGCCTTTCATGCAGCACCGTTGCCTCGTTCAGGTCCAAAACCGGAGCGAGCATCAGCGTGTTTCGTGCGGAGTTTCTGCTGGCCATTTTTCCCTCGCTTGAAATGCTCTACCTAGCGCCGCCATCCGGCCAGATGACGTTCGGACGTGACTTCGCCGAACGGGCTCGTGGTCTCGTCTTCCGGCGCCTCTATCCTCATCCGCGGGGCGAAGCTCGCGGCCGATCTCGCCTGACGGTCGAGATGAAAGCGACGGACGGTCTCGCCCAGTTCCACGATGACGCCGTGAAGATCGTCGGTCGACGCGAGGGCCGCGCCCGCGAGTGCGGCGCTTCGGTTCATCGCCTGCGCGACCCCGCCGATCTCCGAGGTTGCGGAGGCGAGATCGTTCACCTGACATTCCGCCTCGCGGGCAATGCCGGTGACGGCCTCGTTTATGGAGACTACCTGTTCGGCGATGCTGCTGATCGCGTGCTGGGTCCGGCCGACGATCTCGACGCCGGCCACGACCTGGCCCTTGGTTCCGGTCACGAGTTGCTTGATCTCGCGCGCCGCTTCGCCGGAGCGTTGCGCGAGCGCACGCACCTCCTGTGCGACGACCGCGAAACCGCGGCCGCTTTCGCCGGCCCGTGCGGCTTCGATGCCCGCATTGAGGGCCAGGAGATTGGTCTGGAAGGCGATCTCGTCGATCACGCCGATGATCTGACCGATTTTCTCGGCAGAAGCCTCGATGTCCGCCATGGCCGAGATCGCCTGCCCGGCGATCTCGCCGCTGCGCTCCACCGCGATGCGGGTTCGGCTTGCCTGGGCCTCGGTCTCGCCGATCCGGATCGCTCCGGTGCGGATCCGCTCGGTTACGGTGCCGAGGCTCGCGAGATGCTGGTCGATGGCTTTCGCTTCTGCGCCGGCATTGCCCGAGAATTCGGCGGCACTGCCGCGCAGGTCCGAGACGATGGCCTCGGCTGCCGTGGCGCGTTTGTCGGCCGCAAGCAGCGCATCCCTGATCTGGCCCAATGCCGTGTTGAGGCCCGCCACGATCGGCTGGTAGGTATCCGGCGCATCTTCCGGAAGACGCGCGGTCAGGTCGCCCTCCCCCAGAGCCCGGAGAAAATCCGCAAAGAGTGTCTTCAACTCGCTTTCGTCGTCCCGGCGCTGCTCCGAAAGCTGCCGCTGGTGTTGCTGGCGCAGCGCGTTGAAACGCAGCGAGACTGCAATCTCCGTATCGACGAAGGCAGTGCGCACGAGAGCGGCGACGAGGTCGCGGAGTTCCCTCCTGCGTGCCTTGCCGAGGGAGAGGATCGATTTCGGCCAGGCATCCTCGATCGCACCGAGGATAAGGTGCTCGAGCACGACCGCATGGCTGGCGATCTGCCAGCGCGGGTCGAGACCCATGCGACTTTCAGTATCGGCGAGCACCTTCACGCGCTCGGCATAGAGCCCGTCGAAACGGGCGTCCGTGAGCACGTTCCAGTGGGACGACTGAAGATCGTGCAGGCGGTCGATCTGGCGGTCGCTGTCGAAGTGGCGCGCCGCATCGGGGCTCGCCTGCAGGCGGTGCGAGAGGGCTCGCAACGCCAGTTCGATGCGTGGCGAAAGAGCCTGGCGGTGATCGCGCAGCAGCGCGCAGGCATCCTCGTCGAGACCGGCAAAGCGCAGGCGTTCCAGCAGGCTGCCCGCCTGGCCCTTTCTCGCCTGTTCTGACGCTTCCTGTTTCACGCTGGTCCCCGGCTGCTGATGCGTCCCGCATTCGAAATCCGCTGGGGAAGGGTCGCCGCCGGCGGCCGGTCACGCCCACCCGATGAGAGCAGCGCGCCCGGAGGCGCCCGCCATCGTCCGTCCCACAGTGATTTCAGTGAAAGTGGATACCGGACCGAAACCGGTACGGCGGTGCGGCATCATGCCTTGAGGAGAAGTCGAGACTTCCTATTCCGACGTGTTGGACCATGTTTATGGTTAATTCCTTGCTTGAAAGTTAATGCCTCCTGCCTCTTAACCGGAATCGCTAAAATTCAACCGGAGCTTTGCCGTCCACTATCGATGCAACGTTTTCTTTGAACGCAGCCACAGGTTTTCAATGATGAGAGTTTAGAATTGCGGATCTGTTTGACGTTCAGTATCGAAGCATACAGCGCCATGCGTCTCTCTTCGGACGGGCAGAGGTCGCTAGAGCATTTGAAGTGCTGCATGTTTCTTGTGTCGGCTGCGATTCAAAACATGCAGGTGTAATGGCGCGAAATATGCGTTGAGTAGCATCTTCAGGCACAGGGCGGCATCATGACGGTGCGCCACGGGACGTGAACAATGATTGTTCTTGGAATAGGCGCCATCATCACCGCAACGCTCGCAATGGCGGCGATATCGATCGTCGTCAATCTTGAGCACGGCCGCGCAACGAGCAGAACTTCCGTCTTCTGAGATTCCTTTACGGATCACTCCGGACATGCGCGGCAGTGCGCCGGCGCCATGCCTCGGCATAAGCCGCATAGGCGTCCGGCTTTGCGGCCGGTATCGGCTCGGCCCCCGTCCTGACGCGGGCGCCCGCGACGAGGCAGGCGGCGCCGAGGCTCGTTCCCGTGCTGTTCAGCCTGTTGGCGAGCACCGGCCGGCCGGTGGCGGCCGCAAGCATCCTCAGATAGGCGTCGTTCAAGGCAAACGGCCCCTCGACCAGGATCTCGCCCCTTGCGCCGATCAGATCGAGGCAGGTCGCCGTCATCAGTGCAAGATGGAAGGAGACGACCGCGAGCCGTTCGGCGGGAGCGAGCTTGTCTTCGTCCGCCGTCCAATGGGGGCTCGCAGCCGGAAACGGCCCTGAACCACCCGGCAGCGACGGCAGCAGCATATGCCCTTGCTCCAGGACACTCGCTTCCGCCTCCGGCGAGGCCGTCGGCGGATCGTCGCCGATCAGCAGGGAATAGGCGCGCCCGCCCATGAAGCGGGCCGAAGGCACCGGATCGCCGAGTGCGTTGACGTTGATGAGCGTGTCGCGCCGCTCGTCGAGTTTCACGGGCTCGGCGCCGACCGCGAGCATCACGACCCAGGTCCCGGTCGAGGCTACGGAGAATGGCGCCTGGCGCGTAATGAGATGCGGCAGCAACGAAGCGTTGGAATCGTGAATGCCGCAGTGGACCGGCGTTTCCGGTGGCAGACCGGTCTCATCCGCAACCTGCCGAAGCAAGGGACCAAGCACGTCGCCCGCCCTTCGCACCGGCGCAAAGAGATGGCGCCAGCCCTGCTCGTCGACCATCGACGAGAAGGTTGCTGCCTTCGGGTTCCAGAGATCGGTGTGGCAGCCGAGCGAGGTCAACTCGTTCGTCCTGACCCCCGTCAAGCGGTAGGACCAATATTGCGCATAGGTGAGGATCGTCGCGACGCGGGCGAAATGCTCCGGAAACATGCGCTGCTGCCAGAAGAGCTGAGCGCCGACATTGAGCCCCATCGGCAGGCGCGCCGAACCGGTCTCCGTGAAGGGAGGGCGCGCCTTCTCATATTCCTCCGCGAGCGCATCCGGCCCGGTGAATTCATAGTCCAGAACCGGCAAGGCGAGTTCGCCCGCTTCGTCGAGCAGCACGGCGGTCGCGCCGTGCGTGGTCACCGAAATCGCATCCACCGGGTGCTCGCGGTGAAGCGCCGCTAGACTGTCAAGAACGAAACGCCAAAGGCGCTCGGTGTCGAAATGCGGGTAGGGCCCGTCGTCGCTCACGCCATTGCCGGACTTGCGCACGGCGATTTCCTCGAAGCGCTCGAGATCGACCAGTGCGACCTTGGCGTTTGTCTTGCCGATATCGATGACGGCGACGGTTTTCATCATCATTTGAGGTGGAAGACGGTTTTGAGCGGCACGGCGACCGGCTCGTTGTCGGCGCGGGTCTCCATGATATCGGCCATATGGGCCCACCATTTCCGCATCACCGGATGCGACGGCAGGTCGCCCATCCTGTGATCGTCCGACCGCCAGAGCACGCCGAAAAGCAGGCAGTTCTCCTCATCGAGGTGGATCGAATAATCGGAGACACCGGCGTCCTTCAGGAGCGTGACCAGCTCCGGCCAGATCGCGTCGTGACGCGCCTGGTATTCGGCGGCCTTGCCGGGATGGAGCCGCATGCGGAAGGCATATTTTTCCATGACTTGCATCTCAATGAACGGGACGGCGGCGGGCGCGCTGCCAGAGGATCGGCAGCGCGATCACCGAAATCAGGAGCAGGCCGATGAAGATCGACATGACGATGCCGGGCACGTTCAGGAGGCCGAAGCCGAAGGTGACCATGCCCATGATCAGCGCCGCCAGAACGACGCCGGGTATCGTGCCGGAGCCGCCGAGGATATTGACGCCGCCGAGCACCACCATGGTCACGACCTCGAGCTCCCAGCCGAGCGCGATCGAGGGCCGTGTGGAGCCGAGCCGCGAGGTGAGGCAGACGGAGGCGAGCCCGGCCATGAGGCCGGTCAGCAGGAAGAGCGTGAACTTGACCCGCCCGACCCGAACGCCGGAAAAGAGTGCAGCCGTCTGGTTGTTGCCGATGGCATAGACGGCACGGCCGAAATTCGTCCTGTGCAGCAGGACTCCGTAAATTACGGCGAGCACGACGAAGAGCGTGAACTCGAAGGAGAAAACCCACCAGACATAGCCCTGGCCGAACCAGGCGAAGCTCTCGGGATAGCCGGTAAAGGCCTGGTCGCCGAGCACGATGAAGGATAGGCCGCGAAACAGGCTCATGGTGCCGATCGTCACCACGATCGACGGCAGGCCGAGGCCCGTGATCAGGAGCCCGTTGACGAGACCGCAGAGGAGACCGACGCCAAGGCCGATCGCGACGAGCGCCGGCGTGTCGAAACCGAGTTGCACGGCATAGCCCATGGCGGTCGAGGCAAGGGCGATGATGGAAGCGACCGAGAGGTCGATCTCGCCGGAGATGATCACCAGCGCCATGGCGAAGGCGATCATCGCCTTCTCGGTGAAGTTGAACGTGGCGTCGGAGAGGTTCCACGGATCGAGGAAATAGGGCGACGCCAGCGAATTGCCGAGGAAGATCACGATGGCGACCACGAAGAGCAGCGCTTCCCAGCTCTTCAGAAGGCGAGCGCCGCCTCCTTGCAGGCGATCGGGAATGTTGCGGGGAGAAATTTGCGCGTCCGCCATCAGACCGCCTCCGCTTTCTTGAGAATGACCCTGCCCTTGCGCCGCTCGGCGCGGGCGTTGACGGCGACCGCGATGATGATGACCGTTCCGGATATCGCCAGTTGCGCGAAGGGCGAGATATTGATGACCGGCAGAGCGTTCTTGATCACGCCGAGGAAGAGCGCTCCGAGGACCGCGCCCGCCACCGAGCCGATGCCGCCGGCAATCGAAATGCCGCCGATGACGCAGGCCGCGATGATGTCGAGCTCGAAGCCGGCCGCGATGTCCACATAGGCGACCGCATAGCGCGATACCCAGAGGTAGCCCGACAGACCCGCAAGCGCGCCCGAGAGACAATAGGCGAAGAAGCGCGTACGTCCGACATCGATGCCGGTGTAGACGGCTGCGTGCGGATTGCCGCCGACGGCATAGAAGGCGCGCCCGAGCGGCGTGCGCCCCATGACCAGGAACATCAGCGCGACCATGACGAGCGAGAGCCAGGAAAGCACCGGCATGCCGGCCACATCCAGCCGCGGCAGCGCCTTGAAGGCATCGCTCATCTCATGGGCATTGATCCACTTGCCGTTCGTCAGCACGAAGATGAGGCCGCGATAGATCGTCAGCGTCCCGAGCGTGACGACGATCGGGGGAATATTGAGCTTCCAGACCAACGTGCCGTTGATCGCCCCGAGGAAGCCGCCCAGCGCCATGACGGCGACAATGATGAGCGGTATCGGCAAGCCGGGAAAGGCGTTGTTCAACATGGCCGCGACCATGCCGCAGAGCGCGAGGTTCGCCGCCATCGACAAATCGATGCAGCGGGTGAGAATGACGGCCATCTGCCCGAGCGCCAGGATGACGAGGATAGAGGTGTCGCTATAGACGCGCGCGAGATTGGACGGAGCCACGAAAGCCGGAAAGCGCAAGGCGATCAGGGCAAGCAGCACGGCAATCGCGACGACGAGCAGGATTTCTCGGTTCTTGAGGAGCCTGGCCATCATGCGGCCCTCCCATCGGCTTGCGTTTCGATGCCTGCGGCGGCCCGCACCAGCTTCTCAGCGGTCAGTTCAGACCGCTCGTATCTTCCGGCGACGCGCCCCTCGCGCATGACGATGACGCGGTCAGACATCCCCATGATCTCGGGAATTTCCGAGGACACCATGATGACGCTCAAGCCTTGCGCCGCAAGCTCGCTCATGAAGGCATGAACGGCGGCCTTGGAGCCGATGTCGATGCCCTTGGTCGGCTCGTCGAGGATGATGACCTTCGGCCGGGTCGCGAGCCACTTGGCGATGACCACCTTCTGCTGGTTGCCGCCGGAAAGCGTGCCGACGTCCTGATCGAGCGCGGCGGCCCGCAGATCGAGGCGGGAGGTGTATTCGCGCGCCAGCGCGAATTCCTCGGCAAGCCGCAGGAAGCCCGAGCGCGAGGTGTGTGAAAGCGAGGGCAGCGTCACATTCTGGAAGATCGGCATGCCGATGATCGCCCCCTGCCGTCCGCGCTCTTCCGGCACATAGACGATGCCGGCGCGGATCGCCTCCGCCGGGCTGCGGATGACCAGCACCTCGCCATCGAGCTTCACGGCACCGGCGGACGGCCGGGTGATGCCGATCAGCGACTGCATGAATTCCGAACGCCCGGCGCCGACCAGGCCATAGAAACCCAGGATCTCGCCGCGCCTGAGTTCGAAGTTGATGTCCTCGAATTCGGTCGGGTGGCGATAACCGGAAACGGTAAGCACCGGCTGACCGATGGTCACCTCCTTCTTCGGATAGACGGAGCCGACGGCGCGGCCGACCATCATGCGGACGAGATCGTCCTGGCTGACGTCGGCGATCAGCCCTTCGCCGATCATCGCCCCGTCGCGAAAGACGGTATAGCGGTCTGCGATGCGGAAGATCTCATCGAATTTGTGGCTGATGAACAGGACGGCCTTGCCGTCGGCCTTGAGCCTTTCGATCAGATCGTAGAGCTCGTGAATTTCCTTGTGCGACAGCGCGGCCGTCGGCTCGTCCATGATGACGACGCGCGCATCGACCGAGAGCGCCCGTGCGATCGCGACCAGATGCTTCTTGGCGATGCCGAGATCGCGCAGGCGGATCGTCGGGTCGAAATCGGCGCCCGCGCGGCGCAACAGGGCCTGAGCGTCGGCGTTGAGCTGCTTCCAGTCGATGAGGCCGAAGCGGTTGCGCGGTGCGTGGCCGAGAAAGATATTTTCCGCGACGGAGAGCTCGTCGAAGAGCACCGTCTCCTGATGAATCGCCGTGACCCCGGCGCGGGACGCCGCAAGGGCGGTCGGAAAGGTGGTCTCCGTGTCGCCGAGCCGGATGGTGCCCGCATCAGGCTGATAGATGCCGGTCAGTATCTTGACGAGCGTCGACTTGCCGGCGCCGTTCTCGCCGACGAGCGCCGTCACCGAGCCGGGATAGAGAGCGAGCGAGACATCGGAAAGAGCGCGCACGCCCGGAAAGGACTTCGATATGCCTTCAAGCGCAATGGCGGGCTTCATCCGCGATGTGGTTGTGTCCTGCAACAAGAGTGGATCCACCAGTTCAGTCGTTTCAATTGGGTGGCGGCCAAGCCCTCGATCACATGAGGCTGCCCCTCTCCTCGGGTTTAACCTGAGGACTAGCCCTCTCCCCGCAGGCGGGGAGAGGGCGGCCGGCAGGCCGGATGAGGGGCAAACACCCCAGCACGATCAGAAGATCTTCGCGAATTCCTCGACGTTCGAGGCATCATAGACGAACGGGTCGGCCATGGCGCCTTCGTTGTTCTCGTCGAGCTTGACCGTGCCCATGCGGCCCATCTTGAGTTCCGCGCCGGGCTTGGCTTCGGCACCGTTGATGAGGTCATAGGCGATCATCGTTGCCGAATAGCCGAGGTCGATCGGGTTCCAGATGGCGAAGGACTTCGAGGCGCCGGACTTCACGTGTCCGGCCATTTCGGAGGGAAGGCCGAGACCGGTGACGTTGATCTGGCCGATCTTGCCGGCGTCGGTCACGGCCTGCGCCGCGGCGACGATGCCGACGGAGGTCGGCGCGATGATGGCCTTCAGGTTCGGATGGGACTGGATGAGCCCTTGCGTCTCGCGATAGGACTTGTCGGCCAGGTCGTCGCCATAGACGGTGGCGACCACATTGATGCCTTTGTAGTTGCCCTGGACCTTCTTCATTTCGGCGATCCACGTATTCTGATTGGTCGCCGTTGCGGAGGCCGAGAGCACTGCGACATCGCCGCCTTCGGGCAGATTGTCGGCGGCGAGCTTGATGATCATGTTGCCGATCAGCGGGCTCGAGGACGGGTTGAGATGCATCAAGCGGCCTTCCTTGGCCACACCCGAATCCCAGGAGATGACCTTGATGCCGCGGTCCATCGCCTTCTTCAGTGCCGGGACGAGCGCGTCCGTGTCGTTGGCCGAAACCGCGATCGCATCGACTTTCTGCGCGATCAGCGAGTTGATCACTTCGATCTGGCCTTCGGCCGTCGTCGAGGTCGGGCCGGTATAGATGATCTCGACGTCGCCGAGTTCCTTGGCCGCTTCCTGAGCGCCCTTGTTGGCGGCTTCGAAGAAGCCGATGCCCAGTGCCTTGACGACAAGCGCGATCTTCTTGTTTTCCGCATGAGCGGCATTGGCCATCAGCGCCACGGCGACGGCGGCCGTCACCATCAATGATTTCAGGACTTTCATCGTTTTTTTCTCCTCCCATGGGCCCGCATCCGGAGTGGCTGCGTCTTCCTGCCCGAACAATCATTTCCCGATCTTCACCCGGAAGCTCGGGACATCAGCTCCTCTCCCCATGCTTCATGCGGATGTCGAAGCCTTTTCGGCGTCGGCCTTGGCGCTCTGAGCGGCGACGATCAGGCTGACGCCGGCATTTTCAAGCATCGAGGCATGTCTGTCCTCGATACCTGAATCGGTAATGACGGTGGCGATGCGCTTGAGGCCGCACAGAATGAGGCTCGAGCGCCTGTGAAATTTCGAGGAGTCGACGAGCACGACGAGGTCGTCGGCCTGGTCGATCAGCTTCTGCTCGGCCTGGATCAGCAGCGGATCGGCCTCCATCAGCCCGAGAGGCCCCAGCCCCTGCGCCCCCATGAACATGCGCCGCGCATAGAAGTTGCGCGTCACGTCGTTCTCGAAGGGGCTCAATATGATGTTCTGCTCGCGATAGATCGTCCCGCCCGACAGCATCACGGTGTTCTTCGAATGCTTGAGCAGGTGTTCGGCGATCGGGAAGGAATTGGTGAAGACCTGCATCCGGCGATTGGCCAGGAAATGCACCATCTGAAAGGTCGTGGTGCCGCCATTGATGATGATCGGCTCGCCGTCCTGACAGAGCGCCACCGCTTCCCGGGCGATCGCCTGCTTCTCCCGCGCATGCAGACCTTCGTTCACCCGGAAGGGACGGCCGGCAAGGCCTACGAACTGCGGAGGGTTGATCGCTTCGGCACCGCCCCTGACGCGGCGCAGCCGCTTCTGCACATGCAGCGCCGCGATGTCGCGGCGGATCGTCGCCTCCGAGCTGCCGGTGAGATCGACCAATTCGGGCACGGTTGCGACCGGCTTTTCCTGCACCGCCGACAGGATGATCCTGTGTCTTTCTTTCTCGTGCATGCGCTCCTCCGATGCTCCGCATGCTTCCATCCCTTCCGAGCATTGTCAATCACAATCAATCATGTTTTTTCATTGTGCGGCGCATCATGAAAGTTTTTGATCGTTTTTGATTGACATCCGCGTAATCGCCGTGTGATCTGATGCCAATCATATCGCTGCGGCCCATGTGGCGGCAGCCAGACCAGCGGGAGGAGTTCGACATGCTCGACAAGCACCAGGGCGCGCGCCTTGCCAATCTTTGGGACGACGGCAAGGCGGCAGGAATGACCGAGCCGGAAAAGCTCCTCTACCGCTCTAACCTCCTCGGATCGGACAAGCGGATCACCAATTACGGCGGCGGCAATACCTCCGCCAAGGTCATGGAAAAGGATCCGCTGACCGGCGAAATGGTCGAAGTCCTCTGGGTCAAGGGCTCCGGCGGCGACGTCGGCACGATCAAGATGGACGGCTTCTCCACCCTCTACATGGACAAGCTCCGCGCGCTGAAGGGCATCTATCGCGGCGTCGAATTCGAAGACGAGATGGTCGGCTACCTGCCGCATTGCACTTTCAACCTCAATCCGCGCGCCGCCTCGATCGATACGCCGCTGCACGCCTATGTTCCGAAGCCGCATGTCGACCACATGCATCCGGATGCGATCATCGCCATCGCCGCCTCGAAGAACAGCAGGGAACTGACGAGCAAGATCTTCGGCGACGAGATCGGCTGGCTGCCATGGAAGCGGCCTGGCTACGAACTCGGCCTCTGGCTTGAAAAATTCTGCCAGGAGAACCCGGATGCGCGCGGGGTCGTGCTCGAAAGCCACGGCCTCTTCACCTGGGGCGACACGGCGAAGGAGGCTTACGAGACGACGATCGAGATCATCAACCGCGCCATCGCCTGGTTCGAGACCGAGAACACGGGTCCCGCCTTCGGCGGCCGGTCCAAACCGGTGCTCGCCGCCGCCGATCGCGCCGCCATCGCCAAGAAGCTGATGCCGGTGATCCGCGGTCTCATCAGCGCGGGGGAAAGCAAGGTCGGTCATTTCGACGACAGTCAGGCGGTGCTCGATTTCGTGACTTCGACCAGCCTCGAGCCGCTGGCGGCGCTCGGCACGAGCTGCCCCGACCACTTTCTGCGCACCAAGATCCGGCCGCTGGTCGTCGATTTCGACCCGGCGCAGCCGGATGTCGGCAATACCCTTGCGGGCCTGCCCGAGGCGATCGCCACCTATCGCGCCGACTATGCCGCTTATTACGAGCGCTGCAAGCGCGCCGACAGCCCGGCCATGCGTGATCCGAACGCGGTGGTCTATCTGGTGCCCGGCGTCGGCATGATCACCTTCGCCAAGGACAAGGCGACGGCGCGCATCTCGGCAGAGTTCTACGTCAATGCGATCAACGTGATGCGCGGCGCGTCCGGCGTGTCGACCTATGTCGGGCTGCCGGAGCAGGAAGCTTTCGATATCGAATACTGGCTGCTCGAAGAAGCCAAGCTGCAGCGTATGCCGAAGCCGAAGAGCCTTGCCGGGCGCATCGCGCTCGTCACCGGCGGCGCCGGCGGCATCGGCAAGGCGACGGCCAACCGGCTGATGCAGGAGGGCGCCTGCGTGGTGCTTGCCGATATCGACGAGACGGCGCTCGAAGCTGCTCAGACCGAGCTTTCCACGCGCTACGGCAAGGACTTCGTCCGTTCCGTCAACATGAACGTCACGAGCGAGGCAGCCGTCGAATCGGGCTTCGGCGACGCGCTGCTTGCCTTCGGCGGCCTCGATATTCTCGTTTCCAATGCCGGCCTCGCCACATCGGCGGCCGTGGAGGACACGACGCTGGCGCTCTGGAACAAGAACATGGACATTCTCGCGACCGGCTATTTCCTGGTCTCGCGCGAGGCTTTCCGCATCTTCCGCAGCCAGAAGGCCGGCGGCAATGTCGTTTTCGTCGCCTCGAAGAACGGGCTTGCGGCCTCTCCCGGGGCGTCGGCCTATTGCACGGCCAAGGCGGCCGAAATCCACCTCGCCCGCTGCCTGGCGCTCGAAGGAGCGTCGGCGCAGATCCGCGTCAACGTGGTCAATCCCGACGCGGTTCTGCGCGGCTCCAAGATCTGGACCGGCGAATGGAAGGAACAGCGCGCAGCTGCCTACAAGATGGACGTCGACGAGCTGGAGGCCCATTACCGCGAACGCTCGATGCTGAAGCTCAGCGTCTTCCCGGAAGATATCGCCGAGGCGATCTACTTCCTCGCTTCCGACATGTCGGCGAAGTCCACCGGCAATATCGTCAATGTCGACGCGGGCAATGCCCAGTCCTTCACCCGCTGATAGGGAGGCTCCGATGACCCTGATGATCAGCAAATCCGCCGTCGATGCCGAGAATGCAAGCCGCCGGGACGCTCTGACACGTGACTATGAAAGCCTCGGCGATCGCCTCGCCCGCCGCGGCATCGATATCGATGCGGTGAAGGCCAAGGTCGCGGCCTACGGCGTTGCGGTCCCGTCATGGGGCGTCGGCACTGGCGGCACGCGCTTCGCCCGTTTCCCCGGCCCCGGCGAGCCGCGCAACATATTCGACAAGCTTGAAGACTGCGCCGTCATCCAGCAACTGACGCGGGCGACGCCGGCCGTGTCGCTCCATATCCCCTGGGACAAGGTCTCCGATCTTGGGGCCCTGAAGGAGAAGGGCTCGGCGCTCGGCTTGAGCTTCGACGCGATGAACTCGAACACCTTTTCGGACGCGCCCGGTCAGGCGCATTCCTACAAGTTCGGCTCCCTCTCCCACACCGATTCCGCGACCCGGCGCCAGGCGATCGAGCATAATCTCGAATGCGTCGAGATCGGCAAGGCGCTCGGTTCCAAGGCATTGACGGTCTGGGTCGGCGACGGCTCCAACTTCCCCGGCCAGAGCAATTTCACCCGGGCCTTCGAACGCTATCTCGACTCGATGAAGGCAGTTTACGCGGCGCTTCCGGATGATTGGCGCGTCTTCACCGAGCACAAGATGTTCGAACCGGCCTTCTACTCGACGGTCGTGCAGGATTGGGGCACGAACTACCTGATCGCGCAGGAGCTCGGGCCCAAGGCCTTCTGCCTCGTCGATCTCGGGCACCACGCGCCGAACGTCAACATCGAGATGATCGTCGCCCGGCTGATCCAGTTCAAGAAGCTCGGGGGCTTCCATTTCAACGATTCGAAATACGGCGACGACGATCTCGATACCGGATCGATCGACCCCTACCGCCTGTTCCTTGTCTTCAACGAGCTCGTCGATGCGGAGACACGCGCCGCGAACGGGTTCGATCCGGCCCATATGCTCGACCAGAGCCACAACGTGACGGACCCGATCGAAAGCCTGATGACCAGCGCCATGGAGGTCGGCCGTGCCTATGCTCAGGCGCTTATCGTCGATCGCAAGGCACTTGCAGGCTATCAGGAGGAGAACGATGCGCTGATGGCATCAGAAACACTGAAGACTGCCTTCCGGACCGACGTCGAGCCCATCCTCGCCATGGCCCGCCTGGAAAATGACGGCGCAATCGCGCCGGTTGCCGCCTACCGGGCAAGCGGCTACCGCGCCAGGGTGGCGGCCGAGCGTCCTGCAATCGCCGGCGGTGGCGGCGGCATCGTCTGAACGGCACCGTCTGAGCGGCACCGGCAGCGACTTTCTCCGAACCAGAACGGTAGAAAGTCGCGGCAGCGGCGCAGAAGGCATTCCGCGGTCAAAAATTCAGCGCGCGGCCAAATTGCCTTCTATCTCATTCCGAAACATGGTTTATCCTCTTCTTCAGATACAACGAGAGGGTGATTCATGGGCATTGAAAGCATTCTGGTATTCCTGATCGTCGGCGCGGTTGCAGGCTGGCTTGCCGGTTTGATCGTCAGCGGAGGCGGCTTCGGTCTGCTCGGGAATATCGTGATCGGCATCGTCGGCGCCTTTCATCGCCGGCCTTCTCTTCCCGGCCATCGGGATCAGCATCGGCACCGGCATCTTTTCTGCCATTATTCACTCGACGATCGGCGCCGTGATCCTTCTGGTGCTGATTCGCGTCGTCAAACAGGCCTGATCCGCGTTTACCATCATACGGTCCGCGCCAGGCGTGGACCGGCCATCGCAAGCCAATGAGCGGAGGCGAAAATGACCGAACTCTACGCGGAAAAGATCGAAGACGCGCTCAAGTCGTACATCGCGGACCACCCCGGTACCCTGACGCGCGAACAGGCGATTTCCACGATTCTCGAAACCTGGTTCGCAAGCCACGGCTACCTGCCGTCGCAGCAGGAAGGGATGCGTCCCGAAGATCTCGATGCCTCGAATGACGACTGAAATGTGCCGCGCCTGAACGGCGGTTTTTAGCCATGCGCGGCCTGCACGCTGATTTCATCCAAAGTACAGATTGCCAGAAATGAGTCTTGCTTCCGTCAAACAGTTCTTTTCCCGGCACGCGCCGGACATCGACGTCATCGAGCTGGAGCAAAGCACCGCAACCGTGGCGCTCGCGGCAGAGGGTCATGGCGTCGAACCGGCGCAGATAGCCAAGACCCTCGCGCTCCGGGTCGGCGACGAAATCATCCTCATCGTCACGCGCGGCGATGCGC
The DNA here is from genome assembly GCF_017876815.1 of Sinorhizobium meliloti. Taxonomy (NCBI): domain Bacteria; kingdom Pseudomonadati; phylum Pseudomonadota; class Alphaproteobacteria; order Hyphomicrobiales; family Rhizobiaceae; genus Ensifer; species Ensifer meliloti. Next base: position 610,145 of record NZ_JAGIOS010000001.1, read on the forward strand.
GCCTCGACAACAAGAAATACAAGGCGCGGTTCGGAACCAAGGCGCGCATGCTCGGCTTCGACGAGGTCGAGGCGGAAACGGGCCATCCGGTGGGCGGGGTCTGTCCCTTCGGCCTCGCCAAGCCCCACAGCGTCTATTGCGACGAGTCGCTCAAGTCGTTCGACATCGTCGTTCCCGCCGCCGGTGCGACCAACGCCGCCGTCCATATCAGCCCGGAGCGGATGGCCGAGCTGACCGGTGCAAAATGGATCGATGTCTCGGCGGTGTAGCGTCTACGTGCCGCAGCACGCAGTGGTCCCGGAAGAGCGGCCTTGGAATGGCCACATAGTTTAACTGAATGCTGGCATTCCCACCCCGCGAAGCAGGCCGATGAGTCGGAATGCCATCGCGCTGTAGATCTGGAGCGGTACGGAGAATGAGAGCACTCGCATGCGCCTTCACCATCGCCATTATGGCGGCATGCCCGACGCAAGCGATGGACCGGTCCCTCGTCCGGCAATTCGAGAAGCTCGATCCCCAGACGCGGCTGGAGCAGCGTTGCGACACGGAAGCGATGGAGCGGATCGGCGCAGACAAGAACCGGTTCAAACCGGACAAGGTCATCGCCTATACCTTTGCCGATCCCGTCATGAAAGGCGACAAGATGAAGGCGACGGGCGCGGTATTCCGAAGCAAGGGGGACTGGTACAAGCTGGCATTCAGGTGCAAGACGGATTCCGAGCACCTCGAAGTGCTGTCTTTCGAATACAAGATCGGCGAACGCGTGCCGCGGGAGAACTGGGACCAGCTCTATCTTTACCCCTGAGGGAGCCGCACAATCTCGCCTAGAGGACCGCCATCAGGAACAGGAAGGACCCGAGCGACAGTACGGCGATGATGCTCATCAGCACCTTCATCATGTGTTCCGTCATTTCGTACATCCTACCAACTCCTCAGGAAGACGAATGCCGCACCTGCGCCGGACCGACGGGCCAGCCGGCCCGTCATCATCGACGTCAAGAATTTTGTAAGAAATTGGTTAACAAATCACTTCCATGGGCGTGATCCGGCTTGCTTCGCCCCGCGACCCGCATTGGCGCGCGATTAACGCAGGACCCCGCCTGTCTTCGAACCGCCCTGCGACTGCCCGCCTCCCGGGCCGCCCTGCGACACGCCGCCGCCGTGCGCGCTACCGGGATTTGTTCCGTCCGGCCCGTTGCCGTAACCATTGTTGCCCTTCGAACTGCCTCCGCCGCCGCCGCCCGACTTGGCGATCGCGTTCGAGGTGAGGCTCGTGGAAAGCAGCATGGTGACGGCGGGTGGCGTCACCACCGCGAAGCGCCCACAGTTCTTCAGAAACTCGCGCCGGTCTTCGTCGCTGCGCGACGGCAGCCCGTTTGGCATTTCGGAACTCATGGACGCCTCCCCTGTGCGTTGACTGTTTCGCCGAATTTACAGTAATATTTTTCGATATAATAGTGTTACATTTGGGTGCGTCCCGAAATATAAGAATACTATATAATCAATTGTAATTAATCACAGATAACTACAAATATTTATTTCCGCTTACATTAAAGAACGTTACAGGAAATCGGCACCTTCAATTATCAATATCTGCCCTAGATCTTTCCTGACGGTCTCGATCGAAAGATGCGTCGTAGCTCGCGCATTTTCCGCTTGGCCTCCTGGCGGCGCGACGGGTATGGCTCACCGCCGTACCGGTCCCAGGACGGGTAGTGGGCGATCTCGGTCAAGAGCGTGAAAACGGTGAAGGGGACGAAGAGATAATCCCTTCCAAGCTGGACCTGTCTGCGTTGCAATTGAAGCCGCGGCAGCTTCCCGGCGGACAAACCGGACGCTCCGCCTTCCCCGAACAGCGTGTCGGCCGTCAGAATTTGCGTCTCGACCGCATGTCTTTCGTAGCCCCTGGCGAAAAGCGACATCAAATACTCCCAGTCGACGCTGTTCGAGGCTGCGAGCTTCGACAGATCGAGAAGGTGCCGTAGATCGATCAGGCCGCGCCAGTAGTCGCCATCCTGGAACTGATCATGCAGGATCAGGAAGACGATCTGGGCAAAGGGCGTGGGAACGCGGACGTCTCCTCCATCGAGGGCGATCCTGCGGCTGTGCCCATACAGCCATTCGATGTCGCTGAAGGAGGCCGGCCCCTTCGGCCGGCATTGAAGATCGATGCTCCCTGCATCCGTCGGCCGCTCCAGGACTGCGGGCAGATGGAATTTGGGGTTTCCCGGCCATGAACCGCTGCCGGCGGCAAGGCGGATCTCGTAACCGATATCCTGCAGTGCTCCAATCGATGAGGCCATGTCGGCGGGGCGGACGAGAATATCGAGGTCGGTCAGCATCCGCGCTCCGATCTCGTCCGGCTTCTGTCCGACCAGGATTGCCGCACCCTTCATGAGGACCGGCTCCACGCCGATGCGGTTGAGGCAGTGTACCGCCTCGGTCAGTTGCGCCAGCAGTCTCCTGTTGCGCTCCGTGTTCCTGTCGTAAATCAGAGAGAGGTATCGGCGGACATCCTCGGGCACGTCCCCCGCATATTTCCTCGCCGCTAGAGCGAGCGAGGAAACCGTCAGGCTTTCATTCGCAAGCGCGATGACCTGCTCCCAGTCCACGTCAGCCGGAGGGTTGCCGTTGAGGCAGGATGTGAGCGCAAGAAGGTTTCGGTAGCTACGACCCGTCATGGTGCCTGCTCAGCATCACGACGGCCTCGTCCAGTCGCATATAGGAAAGCTCGACGGCACTGGCGCCGCGGATGGCGCCCAGCAGGGCGTCGAACTGCGACAGATCGAGGCGCCGTGTCGGCGTAAAGGCGCCGAGAAAGAGTTCCGACAGAACCCGCGCCGGTTCGACCGCGGCAAGTGCGGTCCGACCTTTGCGGCGGCGCAGAAGCACGATTGTGCCGAGCGGTACCGCATCGTCAGACGCAAAGGGGACCGACGCAAGGTAGCGGACATATTGGTTGTCGAGGCGGCGATGAACCGGCGCCGCTTCGATCGTGCCGCGCATGCCTTCGAGGAGACCCCATGAGCCGCGCTTCAGAGCAGGGGCGAAGGGAACGCCCCGCAGCAGGCCGTCCGGCCTCATCAGCGCGATATCGTCGCCGCCGCAGGCAAAGCCTGCTTCGAGAAGCGCGAGAGCGAGGGTCGACTTGCCCGCGCCCGGCGCGCCGCAAATCAGAAGCCCCTTCCCGTTCTTCACCAGGAGGGCGGCATGAAGCGCGACCTTCGTGCCGAGGCTTGCCAGCACATCCTCCGTCAGCAGCGCTTTCACCGCCGGCACCGCTTCGTTGACCGCGACGATCATGCCGGGGGAACGGCTGCGGCTGACGCACACGCGGTTGCCGAACTTGGCCACCGCGTAGGAGGCCGACGGCTTCAGGCCCTCCGACGCCTGATGATCGAATACGGGCAGGATCAGATCGAGGAGACCTCTATCGTGATAGGCTATCGAGACGGCGGCTCCCTGCAGATCCAGCACATGCGTGTGCAGCGGCTCCCCCTCCTCGGCGTCGAAAGCAATCTCCAGCAGACCCTCGCCGGACATGTAAAGGAGGTAGTCCCGCACCGATCTGCGCGCTTCGGCCCGGCCGGCGCCACGCGCCACGAGATCGGCCTCCAGCCGGCGCTGCGACATGGATTCGGCGAGAAGGCAGGTGAGATACGCCGTAAGATCGTCCACCTCAAGAATCTGCTGCGACGCTTCGACGAAAATCGTCTTGCGCTGTCCAAGCAGAAAAAATCGTGCCCCGTCGGAGACGCGGAACTTCATTCCAACTCCCCTCGCGCTGCCGCGTGCCTCGGCATGTTTCGTATTTGTGGTCGAAAATTCGCGATCCCGCCAGCCCCGATGAGGCGCCAACGACAGAGGATTCAATGGGATACTGCTAAAGATACATGTTTCGGCGGTGAAATAAGCAGCTTGGATTAGGGGCGCCGATGAGTGCCGTGGTCTCGAACTGCCCGCGCGGGGTTGGTGTGACGGCTGCGGACGGCCAACTCGCACAAACGACCGCTTTTGCGCATTTATTGTGTGCATGTTCTTGCTACGCGCTATTTTACGCATATATTTGCGCATAGTGGAGGGCTGATGCCGAAATTTGAAGATGATCGCCGTAAGATAGTTTCCCACCTTGAAAGTGAGGGCTGGCACAATATCGGCGGCGGCGAACATGATAATTTCGTCAAAGCCGGCCACAGGAAAATTCAGGTGCCTCGCCACCGTGTGGTTACGCAAGGCGTGGCGCGCTCGATAGCTAAGGCGGCGGGTTGGAAATGACCGGCCAACGGACGGAGACGGAAATGGCTAGGTTTTTTGCTCTACTGGACGGACATGATGGGGCTTACGGTGTCGCCTTTCCTGATGCACCGGGCGCGACTGCGATGGGCAAGACTGTAGATGAGGCATTGCGCAATGCTGCGGCCGCGATCGCCGATTGGATCGACGACGGCGAGGTCCCGGAGCCGCGAAGCATTGACGAACTGCGTCAGGACCCCGAGGTCGCCGAACAACTCGCGGATGGAGCGGCCTTCGTTGTCGTTCCCGCCATTGTCGAGGATAGCCGCCCGGTAAAGGCCAATATTTCGATGGAAGCCGGACTCTTGGCGGCTATCGACGAGGCCGCAAGTTCCGCCGGTTTGACACGTTCCGCATTTCTGGTGACAGCCGCGAGAGAGAAAATATTCGGCGGGTCGTTGCGCGACAGTGTCCGGGAAATAGCTAAGCGGGATGCACACTGACTGCGCCACGCGAATGAGGCTGTCCGCGACGACCTGACGCCGCGCTAAAATGCCGTGCCATCACAACTGCTCCCCCCAAAAAAGAAAATGGTGCCCATAAGCGGATTTGAACCACCGATACGCGGATTTTCAATTGACCGATGCACCCGCTAAGCTATTGGTTTGTATAGTACCGATCGCGGATGCGCCACTTGCAAGCCGGCTATATACCTGCAGCTTTTCGCAGCGCCTCATTCATCCGGCTCTGCCAGCCTTTGCCACCAGCTCGAAACTTAGCGATCACGTCTTCGTCCAACCGGAGGGTGACTTGCTTTTTCGGATGCTCCAGCGAGGGGCGCCCACGCGATCTGCGATGCTCCTCCATAGCTTTGAAAAACTCAGGCGGCAGCACATCTCTTGCGGGACGCATGTTGGTAAGCTCTTCATCGGTCAACTCGGGAAAATCGACTGCATCCCATTCCTCTTTTGTATAGCCGTGACCTGGCTCGAACGTTTTCGATTTTCGGGTCCTGGTAGTCATGGAAGCCTCCTTCTTTCTCTGTCGCTTGCAGGACGAAAGCTGATGATCGATATAGCTTCCGTTCCGAGTGTCGCGAAAATGACCGCTGCCGTCCCGTCACGAAAATAACCGATAGCCTTCAGGCGCTTTCTGCCAGAAGTATCTGGCTTGCTGTCCTCTATGATGGCACTCGCCCAATCGAGGTCGCTTACATCGGCAAAATCGAAACCATGCTTCTCAAGGTTGGCTCGCCGTTTGGGTTCGCCCCACACAATTCGCATGATTTAATGTAACTACATTTATGATGGATATCAACCCGCATGTAGCGTAGAAACATGGTAGCTGGCGCTGCAGGCAACGGTGCAGCGACGATCGTGTCAGATGTGGAATTGTCGGCTGCAGCGCATAGAGGCAGTCATCGAGTGGAAGCTGCCTCTGTCGCCGTGGCGCTCCCATGAAGAACCTGGCCTATAGCGCATCCTTTGATTCGGAAGACAAGGAGCCCCATCAAAGTCTGGTATCAAACATCCAGCGTATTTTGAGAGTTTAATGGTGCCCGGAGGCGGATTTGAACCACCGACACGCGGATTTTCAATCCGCTGCTCTACCAACTGAGCTATCCGGGCATCTGCCTTGACGGCGGCAGTTTCCTTTGGGAAACCGCTGGGGCGTGTCGTTCGCCCCGGAAGCGAGCGGGGTTATAACATCTTGTTCGGCCGTGTCCAGCACCAAATGACTCTTTTTCGAAGGAATTTAGCTGCCCGCGGAAAAGTGGTGAAAGTCGAAGAAATTCAGAGAGATCGCCGGCGCCCGCGAATTCCCCGGGGCCGCTCGACAATAACGAACGTTTCGGTGGAGAGAAGAATTACCGTTCGTCGCCGTCGTCGGCCTTCGACTCGTCGTCGGCGACCGGGATCGCATAGGAACCGGACAGCCAGCGATTGAGATCGACGTTACGGCATCGCTCGGAGCAGAAGGGATAATGCTCGCGCACGGACGGGCGTCCGCACTCCGCACAGGGCCGCGTTGCGCGCAGGGGTTCTACGTTCGATCCGTTTTTCTTGCCTCCGCCGCGCATCTTCTCAGCCTTCCAGCCAACGATCGTGCACGTCGTACCCTTCGCCGACGAGGAGATTGACGGTCTCATAGAGCGGCAAGCCTACCACATTGGTGTAGGAGCCGACCAGCTTCACGACGAACCCTCCGGCAATTCCCTGGATACCATAGCCCCCGGCCTTGCCGCGCCACTGGCCGGAAGCGAGATAGCTCTCGATATCGAGCGTGGAAAGGCGCTTGAAGCGAACCTTGGTGTCGATCACCTTCTGGCGAAGCGTGCGGTCGGGCGTGACGAGGCAGATGCCCGTATAGACGCGGTGACTGCGGCCCGACAGAAGATGCAATGCGCTCGACGCCTCGCTCACCAGCTCCGGCTTCGGCAGGATACGGCGGCCGACGCAAACGACGGTATCGGCTGCGAGAATGTAGCTGCCGTCCCAGGCCGGGTCGCCGGTAATCGCAGCAAGCGCCGCCTTCGCCTTTTCAGCCGAGAGCCGCCGCGCAAGCGAGCGAGGGTGCTCCGAGCGCTTCGGCGTTTCGTCCAGGTCCATCGGCATGAGGCGCGCGGGCTCGATTCCCGCCTGCGCCAGGAGCTCGACGCGACGCGGCGATCCGGACGCCAGTATCAGTTTCTTGGTCACTGCCATCGATGCGAGCCGTTATTCCCGGAAGTTTGTGCCAAGGTCATGCATGTCGCTGCCCAAAACTGCTCAGCACTTTTGGGCGACGTGCATTTGGCCGGGGCCTACTTGAAGCGGTAGGTGATACGGCCCTTCGTCAGATCATAGGGCGTCATCTCGACGAGCACCTTGTCGCCGGCCAGAACGCGGATACGGTTCTTGCGCATGCGGCCCGCCGTGTGGGCGATGATCTCGTGCTCGTTTTCAAGCTTCACGCGAAAGGTCGCGTTGGGAAGCAATTCCGTGACCACGCCCGGAAACTCTAGGACTTCTTCTTTCGCCATGCAGGACTGTTCTTTCTCGTGTTCAATAGCGGATGCAACAGGCATCCTCGAAAAGTTGCCGGAAACTACACAATCGCCGCGGCTTTGTGAACCGCTTTGATCAGGCTTTTTCGGGTAGCCGATCTTGGCGCACCGGATCGCGGCGCAAGGATCGGGATCATGCCGCCGGAGGACTGCCTTTCTGCTGGCTTTCCACGGCGAGACGGCTTGCGATCAGCGTCGCCAGATGATCGCGCACCGCCCGGTAGGCGGCCACGATCTGCTCCCGTGTGCCGGTCGCAACGGTCGGGTCGGGTGTCGGCCAATATACCACATCCACTGCCATGGATCGGGTCAATTCAAGCGCCATGTGGTGGGCTTCGGGCGCCAGCGTCACGATGAGGTCGAAGTAATCGTCCTCAAGCTCTTCGAGCGTGCGCGGCTGATGCCGGCCGATCGTCAGCCCGACCTCTTCGAGAACCACGTCCACGAAGGGATCCCGCTCGCCCTGCCGGACGCCGGCGGAGGCGACATAGGTCCCTTTCGGAAGCGCCACGCGGGCGAGCGCCTCGGCCATCGGCGAACGGATGGCGTTCATGCCGCACATGAAAAGAACCGAGCGGGGCGCTTTCGATTGCGGCATCGCGGTCGCGATCATCTCCGCCTCCCCGTCAGCCGCGCCAGTAGAGCACGCAGACAAGCGTGAAGAGCCGGCGTGCCGTATCGAAATCCAGCCTGATCTTGCCCGACAGCCGGTCCATCAGGGTCTGCGAACCCTCGTTGTGGATGCCGCGCCGCCCCATGTCGATCGCCTCGATCTGGCTCGGCGTCGCCGACCGGATCGCCTGGTAATAGCTTTCGCAGATCATGAAGTAGTCCTTCACGATACGGCGAAAAGGCGTGAGCGAGAGGATGTGGGTGGCGACCTCGGTACCGCCGTCGGTCGAAATCCGGAAGACCAGCTTCGCGTCGACCAGCGACAGATTGAGCCGATAGGGGCCCCCGGGATGCCCGACGGGCTCGAACAGGTTTTCTTCGAGCAGGTCGAAGATCGCAACCGCGCGCTCGTGCTCCACGTCCGGCGTCGAGCGGCCGATCGTCTCGTCCAGCACGACATCGCAGAGCCGCAGGTTGCGATCGGCCTTCATCCCTCTTCCCCGAGATTGAGACGGATGGCGACCGACCGGGCATGGGCCTCGAGGCCTTCCGATCTCGCCAGCGCGATCGCGGCAGGCCCGAGAATGCGCAACTGATCCGGACCGAGCCGCAGGATCGAGGTTCGCTTCACGTAGTCGAGCACGCCGAGGCCCGAGGAGAACCGCGCCGAACGCGCCGTCGGCAGCACGTGGTTGGAACCGCCCACATAATCGCCGATGACTTCGGGTGTGTGCCCGCCGATGAAGATCGCGCCGGCATTGCGGATCGCGGGGACCATCGCGTCCGGATCGGCGGTCGCCAGCTCGAGATGTTCCGGGGCGATGCGGTTGGCGAGCGGCACGGCCTTGTCGAAATCCGGAACCAGGATCACGGCGCCGAAATCGCGCCAGCTCGCTGCCGCCGTCTCGGCGCGCGGCAGCGTCGTCAGCTGGCGCTCCACCGCCTTTTCGACCGCGTCGCCGAAGGCGGCATCGTCGGTGATCAGGATTGCCTGCGCGCCGGCGTCGTGCTCGGCCTGGGCGAGCAGGTCCGCGGCGATCCAATCCGGATCGTTGTCGCGGTCCGCGATCACCAGCACTTCCGACGGCCCGGCGATCATGTCGATGCCGACGGTGCCGAAAACCTGCCGCTTGGCGGCCGCGACATAGGCATTTCCAGGGCCGACGATCTTCGCCACCGACTCGATCGTCTCGGTGCCGTAAGCGAGCGCCGCCACGGCCTGCGCGCCGCCGATGCGGTAGATCTCCTCGACGCCGGCAAGGCGGGCAGCCGCGAGCACCGCCGGATTGATAGCCCCGCCGCTGGCCGGCACAACCATGACGATGCGCGGCACGCCTGCGACCTTGGCCGGCAGGGCGTTCATCAGAACCGAGCTCGGATAGCTCGCCGTGCCGCCCGGCACATAGAGACCGACTGCGTCGATCGGCGTCCAGCGCGAGCCCAGGCCGACGCCCATCTGGTCTTCGTAAATGTCGTCCTTCGGCAATTGCCGCCGGTGATGCGCCTCGATGCGGGTCGCCGCGACCTTCAATGCGCCGAGTACTTCCGGAGCGACCGCGTGGATCGCCGCGTCTATTTCCGCCGACGTCACCGCCATGCCGGTTACAGTAAAGTCGACCCCGTCGAAACGCGCGGAATAGTCGGCGAGCGCCGCATCTCCGCGGGCGCGGACATCGTCGATGATGGCGCGCACGACGGCGTTGACGTCTTCGGAACCTTCCCGTTTGGTCGTCAGGAACGCGGCGAAATCGCGCTCAAAGCTCGTATCGAGATAGTTCAGCCTGATTGCCAATGCGATGATCCTTTTGGTGGTGGCCGGCGGGGACGCTCAAGCGGGAGGTCTCAATCCGAGTGCTCAGGCGCCCTCGGGGTGGCGCGGCTTGAATGCCGTCTCCCAGGCGCCGCCGGTATCGGCAAACTGCACCTCGATGCACTCCACATCGAGCGCGATCGATGCCTCGCCCGCGAGCACGAGCTCGATCGTGCCGTCCGGCCCCTCCCCCTTGACGTCGAAACGCAGGGCGAGAAGATCGAGCACCGCTTCCATGTCGGTGCGATCGAAGCCGAGCGACCGCACGGCACTGACACATTTGAACAGAAGGACGGCACGGCGCCGCTCGAAGCTGCGGCGCTTGCCCTCCGCCTTCTCCCAGACGAAGCGGTTGACCACCAGGGTGAACTGCCGGCGCCGGGCATCGTAGGCGGTGCCCGCCACCTTGAAGACTGCGTCCTGCACATGGGCGGAGACGACACCAAGGTCTTCCTCGTCGAGTGCCAGCAGTTTCAAAGCATCCATGCGATTCATCCCGTCCGTTTTCATGCCCCGCATTTTAGCGGGCGATCGTCAAGGACATAGGACGTTGCGCCCGAAACCGCAACGGCTCGGGCGCGGGAAGTGACCGAAAGGGCTACAGCGGCTCCGCGCACCTGATTGGACGCGCCAGGCCGGGTCAGTCGCTGACGCGCTCGACATGGGCGCCGCAGCGCGTGAGCTTCTCTTCAAGGCGTTCGAAGCCGCGGTCGAGATGGTAGACGCGCGAGACCATTGTCTCGCCCTCCGCCGCCAGGCCGGCGATGACGAGCGAAACGGAGGCCCTGAGATCCGTCGCCATCACCGGTGCGCCCTTCAGCCGCGACACGCCCTCGACCTTGGCCGTCTGGCCGGAAAGCGAGATCTTGGCGCCGAGCCGCGCCAGTTCCTGCACATGCATGAAGCGGTTTTCGAAGATCGTCTCGGTAATGTGAGAAACCCCGCTCGACCGGGTCATCAGCCCCATGAACTGCGCCTGGAGGTCGGTGGGGAAGCCGGGGAACGGATCAGTGACGATGTCGACCGGCTTGATGCCGGCGCCGTTGCGAACGATGCGGATGCCGCTGTTCGTCTCGCTGATCTGCGCGCCGGCGCGGCGGATCGCCTCCAGCGCCGTGTCCAGGAGGCTCGCCTCGGTATCTTCGAGAATGACGTCTCCGCCTGCCATCGCGACGGCCATCGCATAGGTTCCAGTCTCGATGCGGTCGGGCAGCACGCGGTGGCGGGCGCCCGAGAGCGAGCGCACGCCCTCGATGGTAACAGTGCTCGTGCCCTGGCCGCTGATCTTCGCGCCCATGGCGTTCAGGCATTTGGCGAGGTCGACGACTTCGGGCTCGCGCGCGGCATTGCCGAGCACGGTCGTGCCGTTGGCAAGCGTTGCCGCCATCATCAGCACATGCGTCGCGCCGACGGAAACTTTCGGGAACACGTAGCGCGCACCGATGAGCCCGCCTGCCGGCGCCGTGGCGTTGACGTAGCCGCCCTCGATCTCGATGTTGGCGCCGAGTGCTGCCAGTCCCTCTATGAAGAGGTCGACCGGACGCGTTCCGATGGCGCAGCCGCCCGGCAGAGACACCCGCGCCTTGCCTTCGCGGGCGAGCAGCGGCCCGATGACCCAGAAGCTCGCGCGCATCTTCGAGACGAGTTCATAAGGCGCCGTCGTCGAAACGATGTTGCGGCTGGTGAAATGGACCGTGCGGGCATAGCTCTCGCCTTGGCGCTCGCGCCGGCCATTGACGGAAATGTCGGCACCATGATTGCCGAGGATGCGGATCAATTGCTCGACATCGGCCAGATGCGGGACGTTTTCGAGCGTCAGCGTGTCGTCGGTCAGGAGCGACGCGATCATCAGCGGCAAGGCGGCGTTCTTCGCGCCGGAGATGGGGATCACCCCGTGGAGTTCATTTCCGCCTACAATCCTGATGCGATCCATGAGACCTCTCGCACGGGCGCTGCCCGCCTTTCTGGAAAATCGATGCCGATCCGGCATTGTTGAAGGGCGTCTCTTTAGTGGAGATGCGGTGAAATTAGAAGTGCCTTGAAATGCGGGGGTGCAGGGAAAGCGAGGACCCGGAAGGCCCCGCCTGCCGCCGGTTGCAGAACCTAATCTTCCGATTCGTCCGATTTTGCGGCAGGCAATCCGGATGTCTCGTCCGCAGCGCCCGCCCGGCGCGCGCGCATCTGCTGCTTGCGCCGCTGGAGATTGTCGCGCAGGTTCTTCGCCAGACGCAGCCGCCTCGCCTCGGCCTCGCTCGAATGCCCTGCGCCCTTGGCCCGCCCCGGCGCATGCTTATTGTGGTCGTCGCTCTGCATGGCCATCCATTACCGCAAAACCAGGGCCTTCGGAAGCGGCAAGCCGGCCAGGTGAGAGCGAAATCGGGGAAAACCGCGAAGCGGCTTCCGGGCCGGTCCGTGGCGCAAAAGGCTGCAATGGAAGAGCTTGAGCGCCCTGGACCGTGTAAGCCCGCCATCTTCCCGGCGCGGCCCGCCCAAAAACTTCGAAATGCGGCTTGCGCTCTCCCTCAAGCTATGGCAATAGGCCCCTCGCCTGATGCGGCTTGCCACGAAGCGCCGCCGGATGCTGCTATAGCTCAGGGGTAGAGCACTCCCTTGGTAAGGGAGAGGCCGAGAGTTCAAATCTCTCTAGCAGCACCAGTTTTCTCCAAGGAACACAGTGATTTAGCCGCCTGAACTCAGAGACCTAGGCTGCTCGAAAGCACGCAACTGCGCAGAACAAAGAGCGAAATGCACGGGTTTCACGTGCACAATCCGTGCAGTCCGTTCCGATTTGTTCTCATTCTAGACGCGCATACTGGCCCAGGGATGGGCGCGATCCAAGACGGGTGGTGCTCGTCTTCAACTCGCCTTTCGAGGCCGAATGGCGAGCTCGTCAATACGCTATGCTGCACACACCACTTCCGGACGGACGAGAAGGGCTGGGCGAGACAGCGAAAGTTAGCACGGGACCGCTTGGCACAAGAGCATTACGCCTCCCGGCATTGACTGTTACCTGTAAACGTGGCGAAGTATCGATTGCCGTCCAAGTATGAATCCCGACAACTATTCGGGTTTTGCTATAGTCGGTGGGGGAACCGTGGAAGATCAGCAAAACACGACAGTTGCGCTAGATGTTGGAACACTAAAGGAAGTTCTCTTTAAGTGGGCAGATATCGTCACCAGCCAGTCAAATGATCTCTGGACCCTTTCGCTCGCCTTCTTTGGCATCTGCATCCTAGTCGTCGTACATTTGCACGCGAACCAACAGATTGTACGTCCGCGCAGTTTGATGTGGATGCTTTACATCTCTGCACTCTCTTCTGCGGTGTCTCTTGGTATGGCCTACAAGCTCAAGGGATCCGTGGTGACCGCACTCAAAGGCGCGGTATCTGCGAAGGCAATCACCATACCGGACACTGCTGCGTTCGACGGGCTTGTGCAATTCGGCGCATTTTTCCTCGGCCTAGTTCTGTTTCTGTTGGCCCTTGGGTGGAAGTCAGAAATAGTTGCGAAAGCCGTTCTCGACACAATCAAGGGGAAGTAATCATGAGGCGACGCGAGGTTCTCATTCTGTCGAGTGTGGTCTTGGCAGCGACATCCGTGCCTACCGCTCAGGCACAGCAGGGTTCCTTTCGCCCTACTAAACGCCAAGTCGCGGAAGCCTTGAACGAGGCGGCAAAGTTCTCAGAAGTCCTCGTTGCGGTGGACGCATTGAGGCTGAACTTGCTGTTGACGAAGAGTAGCCTTGGGGAGGCGCTGACCGCGTCGATGGAGCAGTTACCTGAATACAGGCGGCTTAAAGAAGCCGCAGTCCTCGGGGCGGAAAAACTGAGGGGTACTTTAGATCCTTCACCCGAACCTATGGAGGAGTTGGTTACCGCACTTCAAGCGCCTGTTGACAAAGCGATTTCAATCCTAGTCGAGCACGGCCTACAGCCCGGATCCGAATTGCTAGAGAGGCAGGTGGAAGGTTTTTGGACTTTCCTTTACGCACTCACGGAGAGTGGCCAGGAGACAGCCGAAAACATCGGTCAGTGGATTTGCGGGTCGAACCCGTTTGATGCGCTTTGTGGTTAGACTTCCCCGATCGCATAACTCCAGCAGTGGTGCTTCATGCCGGGCCACCTGAATTTAATAAATTCAAATGCTTGCTGAATTTCTGGATACTTGTTCGTCCAGCAATTTCATTATGTTTTTCCGCGAGAGTGTCCAGCCAAAAAAAGGCTGTGCCGCTGGTGGCGCTCAATGCCGGAGCAAAGAGAGATCCAAATATCAATAGCTTGCCGGCATGTGAGACACGTGGGTTGCGTGTCGTTTTGCTACATTTATTTCCGTCTATGTCTCACTCACTCACACCATCAGCCCACGCCGAATAGGTGGCGAATATTTCCGCCGCTACCTGACGGTGGCACTCATTCGACGGATGGAAATGAATTTCGGTCTGGAATAGGGGCCATTGCCCTGCCTGCCGGATGAGGAATACCACCTCTGCCTCTACCGTTTCCATATTGAGATGAGAACGATCTACCGCGTCATCGTGAGCCCAGACATGTAGCTTCGCCTCGCTGCCATTGTGGCGCCATTGGTAGCCGTAGTAACCGGTGTCGCCGGCAGCTTTCCATCCGACCCGCATTCGCTCGCCCATTGGACGTTTTGTGGCGCCGACATATACCGGCGCCCCGTCGATGCTGGCGATGTAGAGCTTGGGTGCCTTGGAGGAAGCTATGCCGGAGAAGTTGGGCCGTCCTTTTGCACAAAGGACGGTGTAGGCATCCGGTGTGTATTTCAGCGAATAAACGTCCGGCCCAATGAGTTTCATGGCTTCACTTCCTGCATTCAACTAGTCTTCCTCGACGTACCTCTTTGGTTCAATTCAGCTAATCGCTCTTCACGGGCCTTATCAGCAGATACGCGGTCTTCATTGATAGCCACGCCGATGACGTAGCCCCCGAACCTATTTACCTCGGTCATGATGTCGCCAATAGGAGTCGAGGCCGGATACGTCCACGTCTCGCGGCTTGTGAACACCTTTTGCAAAGGCGAACCGTCCTGCGGATCGATGCCGTCTTATTCGCGGTTCAGGATGTCGGCGGTAATCACGTAGAGCAATTCGGTCATGTACGGCTCCTCGGGTGAATCAGTCCGCGAGACTACCAGAAAGCGCAGGGCAGATTCGAAGGGAGGTAATGCCGTATCCCCCAATATTTTCTATTTCACAACGCCCATGGACGGGCTCCCTGCGTCATCACCCACGCGTGCGGCCAGCGCAAGGTGTTAGCGGATGTCGAAACCTTTTCAAGCCATCGCAGCATCTTCTCCTCCGCGCTGGGCGAACATTGCCCAAGGCAGCAAATTGCGCTAGGCATCTATGAATAGCTGGCGCGGATCCCACCTTTCGAATCAAGGAAAGCACGTTCTAACATACAGCAAGTCGCTGACCTTCGCGCAATGCTTTCAGGCTATTGTCAGTTGTGGCCGCTATACAAGTTCCGTTCGACTAGACGATCGCGAGACGGATGCGATGGCGGACAATTCACAAACGAGCACAAGGAAATCCTTACATGAGATCCTCACCGAAAGAGACCGCCACCGCGGCCATCCCGATTCATCGAGTGCATCCCCCGTCTTTCTGGAAGGGGATGATCCTTGCTGCGATCGTCCTCGTACCGAGTAGTCAGGTTTCGGCTGCGGACAAGGGGCAAACCGTTCACCACATCCATCTAGCAGCCTCAGCTGGTTGGGAGAGCAAGGAGATGGAAGAACTTGCAGCCTCAGTCGGTTGGGAGAGGAAGGAGATGGAAGAACTTCCAGCGGGAACAAAGTTCAACCACGCTAATAGGGATGGGGTGTGGGGCGGTTCGGGGCAAAGCGGGCACACGGGCGAAGCAATTTGGATGAGCTCAGAAAACGATGTAAACGCGGCAGGCGGCTATGCAGCTAGTTCTGGAAAGTACTTTGTTATCGAGGCGCAAGAGCCCCTCAAATTAGCGGTCATGGACGAGGAGGGTGCTCAAGTGTTCCCTGACGAACTAGGCGCATGGGCTCCCTTGGCGCAGAGATACGGCTTGGATGGAGTGAAGACGGAATATGGAAGCTCGTACGAGGTGATGTTATTTGACAGAAGCAAGATTGCACCTGTGGACGAACGTGGTTTCGATTAGCACGGACGCCAGCGCATGAAGTTTGCGAGGTCGGTCATGGTCTGTTGTCCTGAGTGTGTGTTTCCCGAAGGGAAAGCCCTTTCGGGCGAAGCCTCCCCGGACAGAGTCCGGACAGAGGGGGAGGGCGAAAGCCCGCCCCACGGCGGCGGGCGGGACTGTCAAGTGGCGTGCGGATCGGTTGACCGCCGTGGATTTCGGCGACGGATGCGCCTTGCCGAACGTTCTATTCGACGTTGAAGGCGCGCGGCCCATCCCCACTTTTGTGCTCGATGCATTGCGAGCGTTTCGCCATGACGATCCCGGGCTTCGAATGTTTGCTGAATACAACCCACAGGATATGGTCTTTTGGCTTTGACGACAACATTCCTAATCTGGGGGTCGCGCGTTCGAATCGCGCCGGGATCACCAATATTTGCAATAGTTTAGATGAATTTTTGCCGCTCAATTTCATGCGTCATGCATTTACCAATATTACCAGCATATCCCGGCGTTGTCCGGACGTTAGCGGGAATTCGTTGGCGCACGATTGGCGCATGACGGCTCACGAGAACTCGAAAAAGGTCGGGTCGTCCGCACACGTCAGGGGAGCGCTCGGGGTAAATGACCACGCGTCACCAAAAACGCTCGCCAGTTACTAGTGAGTCGTCGCTAGACGGCTAACTTTGACGACTATTGCTGTGCGCCGCCAGACGGGGCTTGCGTTCCGTGGCCGCCTGCAGGCCGTACCCTCGCCGCCCGAAGGTGCCTGCGGCAGCGGGGCGACCTGTTCGACGCAGCGGTGGCAGTGGTGGAAATACGAATGTCGATGTGAACGTTGACTTATTGCACCCATCCTGAGACAAAGCGGCCACCGAGCTTGCCGGCGGGGTCAAGTCAAGCTCAACACCGACGAAAACCCCGAGCTGGCGGCGCAGTATGGAGAACGCATCGATCCCAGCGCTTTCCATGTTCAAGGGTGGGAAGCCGTCTACGTCGGAGGCGGCTCACTCCCCTCCTGGATTTCGAAAATGGTTCGAACACAAAGGAACCACGATGGACACCGTTCGCAATGAGCACCCCACGGCTATTGTGAAAGTCGATACTTCCAATTTCGCGGAAGAAGTTATGAAGCCGGCCGAACCGGTCATCGCCATCTTCTCGTTCGAAGGGTGCGGGCACTGCGCGATAATTGCACCTTTCCTCGAAGAAATCGCCACCGCGCTTGCTGGCAAGGTCAAGATCGTCAAGGTCAACGACACTGAAAACCCCGAGCTCGCGACGCAGTATGGCGTATTGGGCTTCCCAACGCTTGCCATGTTCAAGGGTGGTGAAGTCGCCGACATTTTCCTCGGAGCCAAACCACCTAATATTGAGACGAAACTCCGCTCCTGGATTTCCAAGACGGTTCAAACAACGAAGATGAACACCACCATTCCCAATGAGCACCCCACGGCTATTGTGAAAGGCGATATTTCCAATTTCCCGGAAGAAGTTCTGAAGTCGGCCGAACCGGTCATCGTCCACTTCTGGGAAGAATGGTGCCCGCCGTTCGAGCTGATTGAACCCATCCTCGAACAAGTCGCCACCGAGCTTGCTGGCAAGGTCAAGGTCGTCAAGCTCAACATCGGGGAAAACCGCGATTTCGCGACGCAGTATGGCGTACACGGCTTCCCAATGCTTGCCATGTTCAAGGGTGGTGAAGTCGCCGACATCTACGTCGGAGGCTCACTCGGCTCCTGGATTTCGCACGCGACGGCTTGAGTCACCGGTCTTCGGCTCCTTCGATACGCCGAGCGACCAACCCTTCTACCGGCGCATCTCTAACTGATCCGAATGCTCACCAACGTCCAACTCTGGAGGACCAATGATCCTGCAGAGTCCGGTGTTGGGCGCAGAAAATGGCGCTCGCCACGCCTTTTAACACCGGCTTCTGCCGAACATCCCTGGCAAAGGGACTCTTCTCTACGTCATAGTATGAGGAAAGGGAGTGTCTAATATGAAGAAGTTTTCCCAGCTCGCGGCGGGGTTCGGGCTGTTGGCAGCGATAGCCGCTTCACAGTCCCAGCTTGGTGCGGGCGCTGCAGGTTTAGTCGCGCTCGGCGCCGCCTCTATCTCCTCACCTGCCTTTGCGCAAAATCAGCCATGCAATGATAATGGTACACATTGCTCGATGGTAAAAGCTTATAACCGAACGAACGAGACGCGTTGTTTTCGCTTTTACTTGCCGACGGGAACGCGGCAGTTCACTCCCGCTAACGGTGTCCCTATGGACCTCGGGGGGTTACATCCTGGTAGCAGATTTACATATTCCATTTTTGGATCAACTTGTGGCGGCGCCGCGTGGTCGACGCGAACCTACACTGTGGCCGCTGTCGATGGCCAAAGGCTCGAAATCTTTGAAACGCCGGAATAAAAATTCCGCTCTTTCCTGCTCCCCCCGATGTAGCTTGCTGCATCGGGGGGAGCTTTCCCGGGTCTGGTTTCTCCATCTATGATCGAAAGAACACGAATCGCGCCCGTCGGCCCAGGCATCGAGCGCGCAAAATGCTGCCGCGGACGTCGCGTCGTCCCCATAGGCGTTTGAACAAGAACTGCTCCCAGCGGCACGCTAAGCACGAACATAAACTGCTTCAAGGAAGTGCCGGAAGGGCGTCAAGAAGTCCGCAGCTAGATCGAGCAGAAGCAGACGAGCCAGGAACACCCAGGCTGACGCCGGCCAGGAGGCTCTTAATTACGACCAGCCATGCAGACCCCTTCACCTACATGGGAAGTGATGGAGGAGCTTGACCCGACGACGTTATAGCGTCCTTGTCGCCTGGGCCAGGGTCGGTGACGCAGACTTTCTTGTATTTGCAATACGACATTGTCCGTCAATCGGCTCCACGACACAGATTGTTCCTTGAACCGTGTGGTCATATCTCCATCTAAGTAGCTCAACAGCGAGCAATGTCCTTCCTTCATCTCTCACCCCTGCGACCAAGCACGACTTTTGCAGGCTTTAGCCCCCGGGGCGTGCATGCTGTTGAGACATTCATGTTGCGGACCGAAATGGTTCAAAACAGCAAAGGAAAACAAGATGATACCCGTCTCTTCACTCAATGGGCGAATGCTGCTAACCGCGTTGATGTTCGTTTTTGTTTGCGGACTATCGATGCCGGCGAGCGCGGCTGAGGTCATTGATCACGATAAGGTGGAAGGATTTCCCGACAGCACCTCCGGCTTCCTCGAGACCTTCCAGCCCTATCTGGAAGTCCATGGCGGCTGTGTGCCTTTTCCGGCCGTGGATGCCGCCGGCAACGTCAGCGGCGGTCTGAAGCCATCGGGAATGTTTTCGTACGACGGTTGCTCACACAACCTTGGACAGATCTATGTCAGAGCGGCGGAATATCAAGGCGAGTGTGCCGTCATGTACTCGTGGTTCTTTCCCAAGGAGCAGATTCCGGATTGGCCCCACGCCAATGGGTCTCGGTATAATTGGGAGGATGTCGTCGTATGGCTGACGAGTTGCGATAGCGAAGCGCAGGTTAACGCGGTCAGCTACTCGAGCAATGGTCGTTACGTCCTGTCGACACATCCGCACATGGATGGAACACATCCGCTGGTCGCCTATCAACGCAACAGCCCCGGGGACCACTTGACACTCGCTGACACCGGGTACCGTGGCGGGAAGCAGCCGGCAGTCAGCTGGTCCGGCCTGACCGAGGAAGCGAGGCAAACGCTCGAGACCTATGACTTCGGCCACGGTGTGCCATTCAACTCTGACAACTTCGAATCCAATCTGGCGAGGGCCTATTATCGGGATCGTTGACGGCTGGCGGCGGCCCCTCTTAGGCAAGGAGATCGCGTATGAGGTCGTCTGCCGCCCAGCCTTTTCACCTGGGTCGAACTGTAAGAGCGCGCGTTGAAATACCTCATCGCAGTAGCTGGGCAACAGCGGCAACAGTGGCCAAGCTTGGCCAGCATACAACTGTCGGAAAGGAAGGCTAGAAACCATGGCGATTGATTGGGTTGCAACCTTGGCCGAGCAAGGGGATATCGCGAAAAGCAAAGCGACAGAGGTGGCAACGCTCGTGGTCAAGCCCGAGCTCCCCTTGGAGATCGCAAGTCGGCTGTACAGGGACATTGAGAAGGGTGCCCAAACTTTTGACCGCATACTCTCCGACATGGAAGACGCGGATGTCAGTGACGAACTGCTAGAGGCGGCCGATACGCTCGCGGAATTGTGGAGCCAGCTTTCTATCGCATCAGCCAACAAGCTCCGCGAGCTGCAAGGCCTCCCACCGATCATGATGAGCGAGGCCCGTCACTTAGGCTCGCGGGTCTGACTCGACACGAGCTGCAACAATCTGAGGAACGAAAAATGACCGACTGGCAAAATCTAACCGAACACGACGCCATCGAGGCAGCCATCGCCGAGCAAGGTAAGGACCCAATGGCATCGGTCGCATACTGCGCGCTTGGTGCATACGATGGAAACAGCCCCGGCGAGTACCGCTTTTGGTTCGGCCTGTTCCTGAAGCTTGCAAAGGGCAAGCACGTCGGCTGGGCGTAAGGGCCGATGAGCCTCACGACCGCATTCATTGCCGAGCTGATCAGGGCTGCGAACGAGGTCGAAAGGCTTACGTACTACCAGATCAGCCGCCTACTGGATCGTTCAGTTGACACGATCCGTGATATGCGTAGACAGACTGCCATCGCTAGCGGCCACCGTGCCCGCGACGTTGTGATCGATCTCCAGTTGGCCTCGGCACGCGCCCGGGACCTATCTCCGGCGGAGACTAGAGACGTCTTGCTGGACGCGGCCGATATCATCAGGGCGCTGAAAATCGCCCTGGATGGGATGACCTAGCCGACCCGGCGCGTGGTGTTCGTCGGCACCACAGTTTGCGCCGTCCCGGACGCACCACCGAACCAGGCGGCGACCGCCGATGACCAGGGAAACGAAGCCCAGGAGGGCTCCGCTTGAAACAACAGTTGCAGCGGTGTCGGCGGCTTCGGTCGCCTGCTGCTTGGCTCGTTCGAAGGATGCCTTGAAGGATGCCTTATAGACGCTAGCAGACTTATGTTTCCAAATCTCAGTTTGGTTTGTCCAGTAACCCTTTCGGGCTACTTGGCAGCGAAAGGCTGGCCCGAGTTCGTCGATCTGCCGAACGGCGGGAACGCTCTCGCGGTTGGGTGTTGACCTGCCGAGAGCCGGATCATGGCTGACACAAATGAGCTGCAGCGGGGGACTGCTACAGCTCCGAGCGCGACGTATTCTTCATCCCAGCTGGGGCGCAATTGCCCTGTTCCATTCAAGGGAACCGCTTCGAACGTCGCTTGCGCATATTGTACTCTCGGCGGGACTCGAACCAAGGGAAAGCGCCTGACTTACCGGGATAGTCAACGCTTCTTCAAGCCAGGGAATGGATCTCGCCCCAACGCCTTGGCAATCTTCCGCCAGTCTTGTCCGCCCATCCCGGGTATGCGCAGCAATTCTGGAGTCGGCTGATTTTGCATATCTCCGACCACCTCATACCCGGTCTGGTTTAGCTCGCGGAGAAGCGAAGGCCTGAGTTTCAAGTCTGCAAGTTTTGTGTCCATGCGAACAAGGAAAGCAGACCGACGCGCATCGCGCAAGTGCATGACTATGCAAATCAGCGCCGCAACTGCGCGCCGTCGCGCTGACCAGCCTCGATCCTCTGCAGGATCTCGCGCATTACACGTGTATCGATCGAGAGGCTGTTGAGCGTATTCTCGACGGCCTTCATCGACGTCGCCGCTTCGGCCGCCTGCTTCTCCACGGCCGATATTCGGAGCTCGTGATTGTCGATCTGCCGGAGGGAGACTTCGGCCGCTGTCAGGCGCTTGTCGAGCCGATCGATCGAATTAGCCTGCGAATCCTGGTTGGCGTTCACCCTCTCCCAGGTCGCGCCCCACGCAACGAGGCCGCCGGCAAAGCCGAACAGGATCACCAGGGTGTTGAGGTTATATTCAAACCTCCATTTCGGAGTTGCGACCATCTTTTCGGTTTCCTGTGTTTCAGACAATCCCCTGCCCTCGTAGTGTGATGCGATTACTACTGCGCTTCGCCGTGGCGGGCGCATTCCGCCGCGGCACAGATGCCAACGACAGTCCGATCTATCTTCCGCTGGTCCGCCGGCGTCGCGCCGCGCGCGCCGATCAGATCAGTGCCCACCACCCGCCGCAGTCCGTCGGCACTTGCTGGCGCCGAAGTTCCACATCCCTGGAGGGCAAAGGTCAAAGCGAGAGCGGACATCGCCCGCAGTGCGGCCAGCTTCATTGTTCTGCCTTTCGATGGATTGACGAACATCGTCGCCGCCCTGCCGGCAACGGCCGCGACGACGACAGCGAGAGCGGCCGCAGCCACGATGAGGCGAGGAGTGGAGAACATCACGCCATCCCCTCGACCTGCTTCGCCACGGCCTTCCGATCAGCGTTCTTGCGCCAGTAGAGGAAGCCGGCGATACCTCCGAACGCCACAAGGATCAGGAGGAGGTTCTGCCAAGGTATGCCGCCGATCGCAGTGACCAACGAAACCAAGCCGCCGATCGTGCCGGGCCCAAGCACCTCTTTCGACTTCCACCAGGGCGCATCGAGGCTGGGCGGCGTGATCGGGACCGGTACCGGCTTCTCCTCGGTCACCGGCGCGACCTTAACCTCCGGCCGCGCTGCTTCGCCCGGAGTGAGCGCCACAAGCGCCGTATGCATCGCCGCACGGGTTTTCGGGCCTACGTCGCCGTCGACCTGCAGGCGCTGGTCCGCCTGGAACTGAAGGACATTGTCGGCTCGGTAGCCGAGAAGAACGAGCGAGATCCGCGCCAGGCGATCGAAGCGGTCGGAGAGGCCGTTCTTGCCGCCGTTGATCTTCTTCGTGATGGTCTCGGCGTCGCCCTCGTCGGCCCAACGGTTGAGGTCGCGCGTGTCCCAGTAGAACAGAGGCACCAGGCCTTCCCAAGGATCGGTGTTGACCGCATCCGGATCCTTGACGAAGTCCGGGCAGTCGAGGCCGGCCGCGCGGCACCAGTTGCGGAACTGGCGGTAGTTGTCCTTGCCGGTGAGCTGCATGCCGGTGCGGCCGCGGTAGAGATGGCCGTCGCCATCCTTCTCCGGCGTGTTGCCAAGATCGGTGCGGGTGTCGTAGCGCTGTTGCGCCGGCGTCGGGCCCCAGATCTCGCGATCGTAGCGGAAGTCTCCGCTTTCATGCATGAGCTGGGCGAAATATTGGGCGAGACGGTGCGGCCGATCCATGCCGAAACGCTCCCCGTATCTGTCCAGCGTCACAAGCACGGACGCAAGGTTGCTCTCGTTCACCCTGCCCTTCACGGCAGCGCGAACGTGCTGAGCGGTGATGGCGCTCATTCGTTTCTCCTGATTGTCGTTGGGGAATGCTCGGCGGGCTAAGCCACACACTGGTGTATGGTGGCCGGCGATGGTCGCGTTTAAACTGACGTTGGTCGCTTTGCCCCCCTCGCAGGCGGCCGGGAGGCTCGTCACCGGCCGCAACCCTTGACGGACCTCGCCATTGATCCCACATCATTGGAAATGGGGGCTTGGACTTGGGCTTGGACATAAACGACAGCGAAGCGGAAAGCGCCGGCCCAATCGAGCTGGTTGCTGACCTCTCAGAAATCGCGGCACAGTGCGCCGCTTCGAATCTTCTTGACTTTGCGGCGCAGCTTGCTGGGCTCGCCGAGGACCTCAAAGCTCTAGCGGCGAGGCCAATCGAGCCCGTACCGAAATTGACCGAGGCCGACGATCAGCCTTGAGCGAGCGGTGCAGAGCCAGAATACGGTCTGTTCTTAGACGCGAAAGGGCCCCTTCTCTCTCGACGAAAGAAGAGGCCCCGCGTCTGAGCGTTCGAATTCACAGACGCTTCCATTTACGTGTTGAACGCGGTTGATGCAATCGAATATCGCCGCGCCGGGGGCACCGCTTTATCCATCTGATTTTCCTTTGTGGTGGGAGAGGTGATCTGCCCATCAGGGCAGATTGGTGTCAAGCCAGCGCTAGGTGTTGCTCGATCGCTGAGAGGCGCAAGGCCATATCTCCGTTGGCTGCCTTAAGCGTCTCGATCTCTTCGCCCTGCAACATGTTCTTGTGAATGACGCACTGGAGCGCCGCGACGATATCCGCAGTGATAAGACCGTAGTCCATTGTTTGAAAAACAGGCACTTCGCCCGTCTTCTCAAACACGGCGCCCGCCGCCAATGCGTCGCGACGCACGCCCTCGTTGACGACTTCCGGGACGGTGATGGTGACCGTTTTGCTGTTTCCGTCCTCGTCGGTTATCTCCCGCTCGACCTCGTGCGCGGGGATGATTTCGCGACCGACGTCGACGATCTCGTCTTTCTTGCCGGTCACGGCATGAGGAACGACCTGCTGCGCCTCATGAGCAATAAAGCCTGTCACGATGCCCTTTTCCGGAGCATCATTCCACCTGTGGAATACAGGGCGGAGGGCCATGATCTTCAGTTCGGCATTGTCCAGAATGTCAAACTGTTCCGGAGTCAGCGAGAAGGTCACGATCGGCTGAATATCCGACTTAAGACGGTAATCCGATGTGGTGGAATAGCTGGTCCCAGTCGCGGTAACTGAGATGCCGCCTACTGACGAATTCTCGCGGTAGAACTCCTGAACGGCGCCGTCAGTAGCAAGTCTGGACTGATAAAACGGGTTATACCCCGATGCGCGCCGCCACATGCGTCCGGTCGCGGGACGCATTGCAACGCCGGTTGTACTCCCGGTTGCAGGGTCAATCGTTGCTGTAAGCCCTACAAGAAAATCGCCGTTAGTCGGCTCGAACCGGGCGCGCTCGACATTGTTTGCCTTAAATATAAGCGGGTGATCACTTACGGAACCGAGTCCAATGAAATTCACACCCGACTCATATGATCCGACAACCGAGCCTCTGTTCAGTGCAAATTGAACATAACTTCCTGCGCCGTCCAAAGATTGCGTACCGGCCCAAGTGTTGTTTCTGTCCTGCAGCCCGACCTTCGCCCATGAACTCCAAGT